>NZ_LIUQ01000102.1 GCF_001276715.1 Planktothricoides sp. SR001
CACCCAGAGCGGTGAACCAGATCCCAATCACCGGCCATGCACCCAAGAAGAAGTGCAAGGAGCGGCTGTTGTTGAAAGAAGCGTATTGGAAGATCAAACGACCAAAGTAACCGTGAGCGGCAACGATGTTGTAGGTTTCTTCTTCTTGACCGAACTTGTAACCATAGTTTTGGCTTTCCACTTCGGTGGTTTCACGAACCAAGGAAGAAGTCACCAAAGAACCGTGCATAGCGGAGAACAGAGCGCCACCGAACACACCGGCCACACCTAACATATGGAAGGGGTGCATCAGGATATTGTGTTCAGCTTGGAATACCAACATGAAGTTGAAGGTTCCAGAGATACCCAGAGGCATACCGTCAGAGAAAGAACCTTGACCGATGGGGTAGATCAGGAACACGGCGCTGGCAGCCGCCACAGGAGCGCTGTAAGCGACGCAGATCCAAGGACGCATACCCAAGCGGTAGGATAATTCCCACTCACGACCCATGTAGCAGAAGATGCCGATCAGGAAGTGGAAAATCACCAACTGGTATGGGCCACCATTGTACAGCCACTCATCGAGAGAAGCGGCTTCCCAAATGGGGTAGAAGTGTAAGCCAATGGCGTTAGAAGAAGGAACAACGGCACCAGAGATGATGTTGTTGCCTAACAGTAAGGAACCCGCCACAGGTTCACGGATACCGTCGATGTCCACGGGAGGAGCAGCGACGAAAGCAATGATGTAGCAGATGGTTGCGGTCAGAAGGGTGGGGATCATCAGGACGCCGAACCAGCCCACATACAGGCGGTTATCGGTGCTCGTGACCCAAGAACAGAAGCGCTGCCACAGAGAAGCGCTTTCGCGTTGTTGCAGAGTAGTAGTCATGTGCTTTATGAGTGCTATGTAGTTTTCAATGTTCGGATGATGTTTATAGATTAACCCGATTGTTAAGCTTTGTAAAGGGGTTTAATAAATATTTATTCTCATCAGTCTGATAATTTGCACTTATGATTAGAGTGGTGGCATCCCTAGGAATATACCCCCAACCCCTCTTTTTAAGCTAATCTTGTGGGGGTTCGGGGGCAAACCGGCGCCGGAAATAATCAGGTTTACCCCCTGTTCCGCCGAAGTGCGAACTAGAGTTTCATAATCTCTAGCCACCACCATCACGTTGACGCCGATAATCCCATCGGGACTCAGTTGGCGGGCGGTTTGCAGTTCGTCAATCAACGCCAATCGATTGGCCTCAAAAAACTGTTCTCGTCTGATCCGAGGGTTGCTTTCGTTGGGGTCAAAGTAGGGCGAATTTAACCCTAATCCCACCCCGGAGACGACGCCGACTCCTCCCGCATTGGCAACGGCAGCGGCCAGATGCGATCCCGAAATGCGGATCCCCATTCCCCCCTGGATGATGGGATAACGGGCGATATGTTGACCAATTTGTAGTGAAGGCAATGTTTCCATAGGTTTTTGTCTTCTGGTTTAGGAATATCTTGTGGGTGGTCGGTGAAGCGGTGACTTTAGCCGTTCCTAGTTCAGTATAAGTATTTGTGGTAAGTCATACAACTATATAGTGTAATAGTTATATAAAAGTTAGCGGACAAATAAACCCGGTTTCTTCAAGAAACCGGGTTGCTTCAAGAAACCGGGTTGCTGAGATTAATCGCGCAAAACTCGATCCAAAACTTGGCCATTTGCCCCAACTAATTCGATATGCAGAGGCATTTGTCCGGCAGCGTGGGTGGAACAACTCAAGCAAGGATCGTAGCAACGAATCCCCGCTTCTACGCGGTTGAGCATTTCTTCAGGAATGTCATTCCCGTGAATATAATGCTTGGCAATTTGGGCCACGGTTTTATTCATCGCCAAGTTATTATTGCCGGTGGCAACAATCAGGTTGACTTTTTGCAGCAAACCATTTTCATCTACTTGGTAATGATGGAATAAAGTACCCCGTGGGGCTTCGCTGACCCCGATCGCATCCAATTCATTCACTCCACCCGTAGCCCGAACTCGGCTAGAAACCACATCGGGATCGTTAACTAGCTGTTCAATTTTCTCTAACGAAGCGACGATTTCTAGCAACCGGGCATAGTGATAGAAGAAGGAAGAAGTCGCCACACCACCAGCCCGATCGCGGAATTCTTGTAACTCGCGATCGGCGAGAGGAGTACCAAAATTAGAGCAAATATTCACCCGCGCCAAAGGCCCAACCCGATAAATCCCATCAGGATAACCCAAAGGTTTGTAATAGGGGAATTTCAGATAAGACCATTTTTCCACGGACTCACCGATAAAGTCCCGATAATTATCTTCACTCAAATTATCGGCCACAATATTGCCTTGACTATCGGTAAAGCGCAGATGACCGCCATAATGTTCCCATTCGCCATTTTTGCCCACTAATCCCATAAATAGGGAGGGGAAATTACCAAACTCTGCTACTTCTGTGGTCAGTTGATCTAAAAGACGCTTAAACAAACTCAAAGCTGTTTCAATGGTCGCGAAAGATTCTGGTAGGCGATCGCGAATCCACTGGCATTTTTCGTCATTCAGAGGCGATCGCACCCCACCGGGAACCGCCCAAGCAGCGTGAATCTTTTTCGCCCCCAGCAACTCAATAATCGTTTGGCCAAACTGCCGCAAACGAATCCCTGCCCTGGCTAAATCCGGGTCTGCCGCCATCAAACCAAACACATTTCGGGTCGCAGGATCGCTATCCCATCCTAACAAAAAGTCAGGACTACTTAAGTGGAAAAACGACAAAGCATGAGATTGGGTAAACTGGGCCAAATTCATCATGCGCCGCAATTTTTCCGCAGCTACCGGCACCTTCACCGCCAGAATTTTATCCCCAGTTTTTGCCGCTGCCAACAAATGACTTACTGGACAAATTCCGCAAATCCGAGCGGTAATCCCAGCCATTTCTGTAAAAGGTCTACCTTCGCAGAACTTCTCAAAACCGCGATATTCGACCACATGAAATCGAACATCATCGACTTCACCGGCATCATCTAGAAAAATCGATATTTTTGCGTGACCTTCAATCCGCGTCACCGGATCAATTACTACTGTTTTCGCCATAATAACTTGCCTGAATTCTTGTGATTTTTAACTGGTTATTTGTTAGTGGTTATTGGTGGTTTGTGATTGGCACTTTTGCATCAAAAATAACAAATAACCAATAACCCCTAACCAAATTTTTAACCAAACTTAATCATTTCTCGTCCTGCCATCACGGGTTTTTCGCCATTCAGGAGTGGTGCGATCGCCGCTTTAATCCGAGCCGCATCCGGGGGACAACCGGGCAAATACAAATCTACCGACACCACCTCATGTACCGGACTCACCCGGTCAAGTAACTCTGGCACAATCCCCGGTTCATCGGGCAACTGTGGCGTAATATCGCCCAATTCCAGATAACCCCGTTTCAACACAGGTTCAGCGGAACCCAACATATTCCGCATCGCGGGCACATTCGCCGTCACCGCACAATCCCCAAAAGAAATCAGGAACTTAGTACGTTCTCGAACTAACTTGAGTAGTTCCAAATTATCTTCATTGGCAACAGCGCCTTCCACCAAACAAACATCAACGTTTTCGGGATATTCTTTGATATCAGACCCCACCGGGCTGTACACCACATCTACATATTTGGCGACTTCAAACAGCCACTCATCCAAGTCTAGAAAAGACATATGACAGCCGGAACAGCCAGCCAGCCAAACCGTAGCAAATCTTATCTTGTCCATTGCTTATTCTCCCGTGCGTTGACCAAAAATTCGAGTTTGTCGCGATCGTGGGTCATTTCTCCTGTGGTAGAACCCTTACGGAAAATCGACCCCGTGGGGCAAGCTTCCACGCACTTACCGCAGGAAGTACAAGCATCTACCTCACCCCAAGGTTGATTCAATCCCGTAATCAGACGTGAATTGCCGCCACGATTTGCCACATCCCAAACGTGCGCCCCTTCAATTTCATCGCACACCCGCACGCACCGTGTACACATAATGCAGCGGTTGTGGTCGATGCCAAACTGAGCATGAGACATATCCACGTCCCGTTTGGGGAAACGGTACTCAAAGCGGCTGTGATCCATCCCCACTTCGATCGCTAAATCTTGCAACTCACAATTGCCATTCGCCACACAAACCGCACAAACATGGTTGCCTTCCGCAAACAGCAACTCCAAAATCATGCGCCGATATTCTTGAAGCTTCGGACTATTTGTATGGATCACCATCCCTTCCGTGGGCTGGGTGGTACAAGCGGGCAACAACTTGGGGATGCCTTCCACTTCCACCAAACAAACCCGACAAGCGCCCACATCGGTGATACCTTCCAAGTGACACAACGTGGGAATCCGAATCCCGGTCTCTCGCGCTACTTGTAGGACTGTTTCCCCCTCGCGAGCGCTGACCATCTCACCATTGATCGTTAAAGTGATAACTGACATAAGACCTAATTTCTCCTTTTATTTGTTATTGGTTAATTGTTGTTGGTTATTTGTTGTTAGTGATTCGTTATTCGTTATTCGTTATTTTGTACAGTTTCCCCCCACCAACCAAAGAATCCCTACCCAACAACCAACAACCACCAGCCAATAACTAACAACTCACTGCCACTTTTCCATTAGGACTGTCCTGAAGCAGCACTAAATACTCATCGCGGAAATAGCGGAGGGTACTGAGGATCGGGTTCGGTGCGCTCATCCCCAGTCCACACAAGCTGGTTTCTTTGACCATCAGGCAGAGGGCTTCTAATTTTTCGATATCTGCCAAAGTTGCTTGTCCCTTGAGGATTTTGGTCAGGGCTTCGTGCATTTGCACTGTACCCGCACGGCAAGGAATACATTTACCGCAGGATTCTTCCCGGCAGAACTCCATATAGAATTGCGCCACGTCTACCATGTTGGTGTTTTGATCCATGACCACCATACCGCCGGAACCCATCATCGAACCCAGTTTGGTCAGGGAATCGTAATCCACGGGCGTATCGAGCAAATGAGCCGGAATACAACCACCGGAAGGGCCGCCGGTTTGCACCGCTTTGACGCTGCCATTGGGAACGCCGCCGCCCATTTCTTCCACAATTTCCCGCAGGGTAATCCCCATCGGCACTTCAATCAGGCCATTGTTGCGGATTTTGCCCGTGAGGGCGAAAATTTTCGTGCCTTTGCTCTTTTCGGTGCCAATGCTGGCATACCACTCAGCCCCTTTATTAATAATCGTGGCGATATTGGCAAAAGTTTCCACGTTGTTAATCAGGGTGGGACATTCCCATAGTCCTGACTGGGCCGGGTAGGGAGGACGAGGACGAGGATTGCCCCGTTCGCCTTCTACAGAGGCGATCAGCGCGGTTTCTTCCCCACAGACAAAGGCTCCCGCCCCCATGCGAATATCAATTTTGAAGTCAAACGGTGAGCCAAAGATTTGACTGCCGAGGACACCATATTTCTTGCCTTGTTGAATGGCTTTTTCTAAGCGTTTGATCGCCAGGGGATATTCCGCCCGCACATAGATAAACCCGTGGTTGGCACCCAAAGCATAACCGGCGATCGCCATCCCTTCGATGACCAAATGGGGGTCACTTTCTAGGACACTGCGATCCATAAACGCACCAGGGTCGCCTTCATCTCCATTGCAGACCACATATTTCTGATCTCCGGGCATCTTCGCCACCGTTGCCCACTTCAGACCCGTGGGAAAACCCCCGCCCCCACGTCCGCGCAATCCACTCTTGGTAATTTCCTGCACCACTTCCGCAGGACTCATGTCATGGATCACCTTATATAAAGACTCATAACCACCCACGGCAATATATTCTTCAATCCGTTCTGGGTCAATTTTGCCGCTATTTTCTCTGACAATCTGAACTTGACGGCTAAAAAATGGGTGATTCGGGTCGCCTTTAAGCAAGTCTGCTTCCGTATTGTTTTTCAGGGCGTCAATAATCAGGGTGGCTTGTTCTGGCTTCACCTCTTCATACAAAATATTGTCTGGGTCAATTTGGACTAATGGCCCGCGACCGCAAAAGCCCATGCAGCCAACCCCGACCACTTCCACCGTCGCATCTAAGCCCGCTTCGGTGGCGGCGGTTTCCAGATTTTTCTTCAGTTCCACTGAATTAGACGCTTGGCAACCCGTCGATGTACAGCAATGTACCCGAATGTTCTTCTGTCTTGCCCGTTCTTTAGCGGCTATTTCACGCAGTTCAATTAAATCCATATTACTTACTCCTCTGTTTCAATTCCTCGGCAAAATTCAGGAGGTGATGTTCTTTCTATCATTCAGTTTTCTGGTATTGCGCCAGTCGATTCACCACCACTTCTGGAGTTTGTTTACTCGCCACTGTGCCGTCAAAAACCACCGCCGGGGCAATGCCACAAGCCCCAATACACCGGGCGGCCATCACCGATACCTGGCCATCGGGGGTTGTTTCACCGGGGCGAATGCCGAATTTCTGCTCAATTTCTTTGACAATTTCACCCCCACCTTTGACATAACAAGCAGTGCCCAAGCAAACGACGCAAGTATGCGCCCCACTGGGTTTCAGGGTGAAGAGATGGTAAAAGGTCGCCACGCCATATACACGACTCAGGGGCAGTTTCAGACCTCTTGCTACATAGAGCAATACATCTTCTTCTAGGTAGCCAAAAGCTTCTTGAGCTTTATGCAATACCTCAATCAACGCATCTTGACGATATTGATTCCGCTTCATCGTCATGTCTAGCACTTTGAAGCGTTTATCCCCGCTAGGATGGTCTGATGGGCTTTTTTTGGCTTTGGCCGCTTCACTTTTCACTTCTTTGGTTTGCATAGCTAATTTATTCCTTTTTTTCGCTCGAAATAAGGGATTCTATGGGTTGGGTTATTCGGCTTTTGCGGGTCGCGATCAGGTAATGCTTCTCTATTAGGTTGACCGCGTAAATTACCCGTTGAGAAAGATTTCCACTTCCCATGTTGAGTCGGTATTTATCTCCCCAGATAATCGTTTATGGTTTTAACCTCCTAGCTAATTGAGGCGGTTGAGACAGGTTTTTCATTATGCTCAAACTTCTGGTTGACTGCTCACTCTATATCCTGACATATTTTTTAGGAATATATTGCCTGATTCCAGAATGTTTTTATAATTTATCCGTTAAATTTTCTCCCCGCTGGTTATTCGATCGATCTGATTTTTTGCCGATTTATTAGTTAAATTCCTCTGACATTAGATTTTTTGTAAGCTATTCTATGAATTATAGTCAAAACCATTCCCTAAACAGATTAAATTATGTGAAGTAATATGAGATACAGACATCGGCTTGATTTATTTATATTTTCAGTTTTGCCAGTTGAAAAACTTAAGATTTGTTTAAGATTTATTTCAAAAAAACAACATGGTTGTTGTTTAATCTCTGCTTTTGGTTAAGACAGTTTTTCTCTATTTTTGACTGACTCAGCTTGTGTCATGTATTCATCAAAAACAAGGGGAAATCATGGATGGGGATTTATTTTTTCTGTTGATTTGCCCGCTTTTTTGCGACCCCGAGAGTGATTCACCACAACCCAGCCTTCAGTAAAATATGATTCACGGGCAAATTCAGCCATGATTCCCTAGCGGCGATCGCGCCCCTGGTTTCGATGGAAATAGGCGATCGCGCTTTAATCAAAAAAACTTACTCTTTACATAAAAAAGCTTAATCTTAATCAGGGTTGAAATGTAAAGAATTGTGTGTTATATTAAAAATGGGCAAACAAAAAGCCCAATAAATAGAACCTAGAAAAATACATAGCACTCATAAACACATGACCACTACTCTGCAACAGCGCGAGAGCGCTTCTCTGTGGCAGCGCTTCTGCTCCTGGGTCACGAGCACCGATAACCGCCTGTATGTGGGCTGGTTCGGCGTCCTGATGATCCCCACCCTTTTGACCGCAACCATCTGCTACATCATTGCTTTCGTCGCTGCTCCTCCAGTGGACATCGACGGTATCCGTGAACCTGTGGCGGGTTCCTTACTGTTAGGCAACAACATCATCTCTGGTGCCGTTGTTCCTTCCAGCAATGCGATCGGTCTGCACTTCTACCCCATTTGGGAAGCCGCTTCTCTCGATGAGTGGCTGTACAATGGTGGCCCATACCAGTTAGTGATTTTCCACTTCCTGATCGGCATCTTCTGCTACATGGGTCGTGAGTGGGAATTATCCTACCGCTTGGGTATGCGTCCTTGGATCTGCGTCGCTTACAGCGCTCCTGTGGCGGCTGCCAGCGCCGTGTTCCTGATCTACCCCATCGGT
>NZ_LIUQ01000002.1:0-2978 GCF_001276715.1 Planktothricoides sp. SR001
CACCATCAACCCCAAAACCCCAAAACCCCCAGAAACCGGGTTTCTTCTCCGCATTCCACCGATAACCCCTGATACCCATAACAGAAACCCGGTTTCTCAACCCCCACGTTTACCTGTAGGGGCGAAGCATCCCGGCAGATATCTATCGCTAAAAACCAGTAACTTATTACCGGGATGCTTCGCCCTTTGTGTCGTACATGGGCGAAGCATTCCGGTAATATATCCCCTGCCCCCCTGCTCCCCTGCTCCCCTGCTCCCCTGCCCCCCTGCCCCCCTGCTCCCCTGCCTCCCCACACCCTACCGCACCCTCCACAACCGCACCACCCCATCCCCAGAAGCCAGGGTTTGACCATCGGGACTGAAGGTGGCTATAGATCCCGTGAGTTGGCGCAGTTCCCGTCCGGTAGCCACATCCCACAGTCGCACTGTATTATCATCACTCCCAGAAGCCAGGGTTTGACCATCTGGACTGAAGCTGACACTATTCACATCCTCTGTATGTCCGGTGAGTTGGCGCAGTTCCCGTCCCGTAGCCACATCCCACAGCCGCACTGTTTTATCCCAACTCCCAGAAGCCAGGGTTTTACCATCAGGACTGAAGCTGACGCTTTCCACCCTGCTTGTATGTCCGGTGAGTTGGCGCAGTTCCCGTCCCGTCGCCACATCCCACAGTCGCACTGTATTATCCTCACCCCCAGAAGCCAGGGTTTTACCATCAGGACTGAAGCTGACGCTACTCACTGTATGTCCCTGGAGTTGGCGCAGTTCCCGTCCCGTCGCCACATCCCACAGTCGCACTGTACCCAAACTCCCAGAAGCTAGGGTTTTACCATCAGGACTGAAGCTGACGCTATACACATACCATGTATGTCCCTGGAGTTGGCGCAATTCCCGTCCCGTAGCCACATCCCACAGTCGCACTGTTTTATCCCAACTCCCAGAAGCCAGGGTTTGACCATCGGGACTGAAGCTGACGCTATTCACCCAGAATGTATGTCTGATGAGTTGGCGCAGTTCCCTTCCCGTCGCCACATCCCACAGTCGCACTGTTTTATCCTTACTCCCAGAAGCCAGGGTTTTACCATCTGGACTGAAGCTGAAGCTATTCACATCGTCTGTATGTCCGGTGAGTTGGCGCAGTTGCAGTTCCCGTCCCGTCACCACATCCCACAGTCGCACTGTTTTATCCCAACTCCCAGAAGCCAGGGTTTTACCATCTGGACTGAAGGTGGCTACAGATCCCGTGAGTTGGCGCAGTTCCCGTCCCGTAGCCACATCCCACAGTCGCACTGTTTTATCCCAACTCCCAGAAGCCAGAGTTTGACCATCAGGACTGAAGCTGACGCTATTCACATACCATGTATGTCCGGTGAGTTGGCGCAGTTCCCGTCCCGTCGCCACATCCCACAGTCGCACCACCCCATCCTCACTCCCAGAAGCCAGAGTTTGACCATCAGGACTGAAGCTGACGCTACTCACACTGCTTGTATGTCCCCTGAGTTGGCGCAGTTCCTGTCCCGTAGCCACATCCCACAGTCGCACTGTATTATCATCACTCCCAGAAGCCAGGGTTTTACCATCTGGACTGAAGCTGACGCTATTCACATACCATGTATGTCCGGTGAGTTGGCGCAGTTCCCGTCCCGTCGCCACATCCCACAGTCGCACTGTATTATCCCCACTCCCAGAAGCCAGGGTTTTACCATCGGGACTGAAGCTGACGCTATCCACATCCTTTGTATGTCCGGTGATTTGGCGCAAAAACTGCCCCGTGGTTAAATCCCACAGATAAATATCTTTGTCCTTATATAATGCCAATAACCGCCCATTGGCGCTCACTGCCCCACCCCAAGCCGGACAATCAATTTCCCAGAGGGCTTCCCCAGTGGTGAGATTAAATAAAGTTGCTCCACCACCAGAAATCACCACGGTTAATTCCTGGTTCAGGGCAATTACTTCGCTGACTTCTCCCCGTCCCAGTCGCTTGATCATCCCTTGTTGCTGCAATGCGGGCAGGGTGAAATCGCCGCGCAAACTTGTCACATTCTTTTTCACAAAGGGAAGCTGGAAGGGATTTGAGTCAGTCCCCTTTTTTGCTGTGACAGTTTTGGTAGCATCCAAAAACGTCGCAATAGGAATCGCCAAATTCTGCCCAGTTTTTCTCCCAGTATCATCCCTGTCTCCCTGACCGTGAACCCCAATCACTTTGCCTCGGTCATCCAATACCGGCCCGCCGCTCATTCCCGGTTGAGTGATATTGTTGTAAATTAAGCTATAACCCTGATTTGGCTGGGAAATTTTGCCGATAATTTTGCCATCGGGGGCTATTATGGTGCGGTTAGGGATGGCCTCGGTCGGTTCTGGAGCCCCCGCCACATAGACCGTTTGCCCCGCCACCACCTTATCCGAGTCTCCCCACTTCGCCAGTTTATAGTCCTTGTCACTGGTAAAAGTCATCACCGCCAAATCCACATCCGGGACTGGGACAGTGACTTGGGGATTTGCATTGTGCCGGAAGCCATCAGGAGTGATAATCAAACAAGTAATCTGGGCATCTTTTACCACATGATGGGCCGTCAACACCGAATAAGTATTGCCCTCACGACGATAAATCATTCCCGAACCCGCCGCACAGCCATCCACCATCACGGTGACTTCCAGGGCTGTTTTCGCCACATCCTCGGACGACAGCTTCCCACAGGCCCCCACACCGAGGCCCAGAGTCAGGATGGCGATAATCAAGAAACCGGGTTTCTGCGACAATTTTGGCATCATAATCGAGATTTATTGTAGGGGCGAAGCATTCCGGCAGATATATTATCGCTCTTAACCAGTAACTTATTCCCGGAATGGCAACGCCGCTGCTATTTTATTTCAGGATAACGGTTGGCAGCGGATGGATTGAAACCCAGAAACCCCAGAAACCGGGTTTCTTCTCCGCATTCCACAGATAACCCCTGATACCCACAACAGAAACC
>NZ_LIUQ01000002.1:3121-18409 GCF_001276715.1 Planktothricoides sp. SR001
CTATACCCCCACAGATAACCCCTATAACAGAGGGCGAAGCATTCCGGTAATATATTCTCTGTTGGAGCCCCAAATTATTTGCCGGAATGCTTCGCCCCTACATACCCATAACAGAAACCCGGTTTCTCTCACCAGCTTCCCGAAAAATTCACCAAGCCCTTTAAAGGAAAATACTGGGGATAACCCTCCTCGTCTATCTCTTTAGCATTAGCCTTACCTTGGCTAAAATCAGTAATCTTCGCGATCGCCGTTCTGGGAGTTGCGGCGTTTTTCTGACTCAGGGTAAACAGTAGGTTATCATCGGTGCAGTTTGACTGCTGATTCACCACACAAACCACCTCTTCCCCGCGCAGCGTCCCATAAGTTAAATTCAAATTGGATAACTTCCCGCCATTTTTCCCTACGAAAACGTTTAGCCTTCTCGTCACCTCATAACAACGGTTTTCTGGCGTCCAGTTGTCCCCAAACTCCTCGCTATTCCAAGTAAACAGGGGGGTTTTGGACACCGCGTTACCCTGTTCAGCGATCGTTGCCCAACCACTGTTCCCTTGAACGCATTTAAAAGTAGTCGGTTCTTCCGGTTCCTGACTATTTTGCCCTTCAGCGGTACTTAATGGCGCCTGATTTAAAAAAGCCCCTAAACCAAAACCAGCCAAAACCGCAACCACCAGCACCAACAGCAAATATGACAATTTCATAATATTTTCAGTCCTCTAGGGTTGGTTATGTCGGTTAAAATATCGGATAACTATAGCTACAAGACATCTCGGCCAAATATCGGTTAGGTATCGGTAAGATATATAAGTAGCGCTCCTATTTTTTTATTATGCCAAAATAAAATAAGCGGGCGCAAGCATTGCGTAAGCGGGCGCAAGCATTGCGTAAGCTGTAATTATTTTGTGGAATTATGCCCCCAGTGCATCCCTTATATATGATAACCGGACAAATTCTTGGCGGACATTACCAAATAGAAAAATTCTTAGGCAAAGGTGGATTTGGCGAAACTTATCTAGCGCGAGATACCCATCTTCCCGATCGCCCATATCGGATTGTAAAGAAACTTAAACCCCAATCTAACAAGCCCTTCGTATTACAAGCGGCGAAAATTTTATTTGAAAGAGAAGCGCAAGTTCTGTACAAACTCGGAGAACCTTCTGAAGTTCCTCGGCAAATCCCCAAATTATTCGCCCACTTTGAGGAAAACCAAGAATTTTATCTAGTTCAAGAATATATTGAAGGCCATGATTTAACCGAGGAAATACCGCCGCAAAATAGGAACAAACTCAGTGAACCAGAAGTAAGCCAACTATTACGAGAAATCCTAGAAACACTAGAATTTGTCCACAAACAAAACATCATTCATCGAGATATCAAACCCGCGAATATCCGTCGCCGTAGCAGTGACGGAAAAATCGTCTTAATTGACTTTGGGGCTGTGAAACAAATTGCCACAAAACCCACCAATCAACAGGGAACAATTACCTTTACCTTGCCCATTGGTACGCCCGGATATATGCCCGACGAACAAGAGAAAGGTTATCCCAATTTTTCCAGCGATATTCATGCGGTGGGAATGCTGGCAATTCAAGCCTTAACCGGACTACTTCCCCAACAATTACCTCGCGACCCCAACAGCTTAGAAATTATCTGGCAAAATCAAGCTTCTGTCAGTGCCGAATTAGCGGCTGTTTTAAATAAAATGGTGGCATATAATTCGGCCAAACGTTATCAAAATGCTACCGAAGCTTTGTCAGCCATAACTATCACAATTATATCCCCACCACCGCCAACTGTCAAGGGGGCAAATCCGCAAAATTTATTATTAATTTATCTGTCAGTATTTTTAACAGCAATTATTGGCATAAGTTTGGGTTTATTTATTCACTCTTCCCTGAATAATACCGCACCAAATATCCCAGAAAATCCTCAAAAAACAGATAATTGGTAGAAACAACAGCCCCAGAAACCGGGTTTCTTCTCCGCATCCCACAGATAACCTCTGATACCCACAACAGAAACCCGGTTTCTAGACCCCCACCATCAACCCCAGAAAACCAGATCGCTATCCAGAAAATCATCAGGAGATTCAATCCCGGAAAATCTCCGATTAATTCGTTCTAAAGCGGCTTCAATTTGGAGCAACTTTTCATAAATTAGAGATTGGTCAGACATAGATAGCCTCGCGGTCAATTCGGCATTTTAAGTAAGGGTTCATCCGCTCTCGATAACGCACTAAATCAACTGTTTTACCCAGATTTTTTTCGATTTCTGCCTTAATATGAACTATCATAAATAGATTAGGTTCTTCCATTTCCAAAACCACATCCACATCGCTGCTCTCTGTGGCTTCATTTCTAGCAAAAGAACCAAAAATTCCTAACCGAATCACCCCATATTTGTCTTTTAATATTGGTTTGAGTTGACCCAGGACTTCTAAAACTTTCCCGCGTTCGATCGCGCATGAATTCATATCTTAACCTCAAAAACAGATAACTAAGAAATTGGGTTTCTGCGACAATTTTTGTTTACCCCTGTAGGGGCGAAGCATGACCGCAGACACTCCCAGAAACCGGGTTTCTTTTTTGCATCCCACAGATAACCCCTAATACCCACAACAGAAACCCGGTTTCTAGAGCCCCACTTAAGGCATAATCAGAGAAATCGTTTGACTGCGGAATTTCCGATAAATCAGAAAATCACTATCTAATGTTAATATCTCACTAGCGGGATTTAATTCAGCCATTCTGACTAAACAAGCATCCGCTAGAGACATGGGTACAGACTGATAGCGTTGCATCAATTCGTCAATTTCTCTGAGTTCATCGTTCAGATTGAATTTGAGACAAATAACCTCACTCCGAAGCAAGGACAAGACTTGTTTTTCCCCTTGATAAACCCGTGATAACAGAAAACACGCTTCTGTTACCACCGCTTCACAAGTGAACAAAGGAGGTTTAATGTCCTGTAACTGCGCGATCGCCCAATTATGAAAGGCTTCTCGACGGTTCACTAGAGACACTAGGGGTCCCGTATCCAGCAATACGTTTTGTTTCATCGAATTGCGGTCCTTCCAAGTATTTCTTATTAGTTGATAAATCCCCTGGTCCTCCATCCACAGAACCCACCAAATCTCCCGCAGCTTCCAATGCGGACATGGGACGACCATCAGGATGCAGGAATTTCTCAGTGGGTGCATCTTGCTGAAGCAGAAACTCAATAAAATCGAGTACCTGTTGTTGTCGTCGATCGGATAAATCTTGCATTTTCGCGGCGATCGTTTCGGCTAAATTTAGGGCTGATTTCATAGTGATTGTCCCAATTGGCGATAATTTCATTATATATAACCCATATAACCCAGAAACCGGGTTTCTTCTCCGCATTCCACAGATAACCTCTGATACCCACAACAGAAACCCGGTTTCTCGACCCCCACCATCAACCCCAAAACCCCCAGAAACCCAGAAACCGGGTTTCTTTTCCGCATTCCACAGATAACTCCTGATACCCACAACAGAAACCCGGTTTCTATACCCCCACCATCAACCCCAGACAATTAGCGATCGCCTGCCAAAACTTGATATTGCTGAGAAATCAATTGACAAAGTAACTCCAAAGGATTCTCTATATCATCAGGGAACCGAGAATTATCATCCAGGGGTTCTGCCACTTCCATCCAATCAGTATCTTTACTTAATGCTTCCCCCAGATTATGTTTAGAACACCATTTACCAATAGTGTGGGCAATGGGGAAAATTTCATCATCATTCAATTCTGCTAAATCTTGTTTCAAATTCGGCAAATCTTGCCATGAAGTTGGTAAAAACATGGCCGGTTTTTCTTGCAGCCATTTCATAAACACCAAAATCATTAAAATCGGTTCCATAAAATAAGCTAATCCTGGGAATATTTTGAATCCGCCAATTCAGTAAAAAGCGATCGCTATTTCTGAATCAGAAAAGCGATCGCCAAAAAATCAACCAAGAGTAGAAATGTTAAGAATCGTTTTCCAACCGGGAAAATCGCCGCTAAATTTGAGCGAAATTACATGGGATGGAACAGTAAGTCTGGGAAAAAGCGGTTAAATTCAATTAAAATTCCCGCAGTAATAAACATCCAAATGGCTAACACAACTGGAGCCGTAGACAGATACTTGAGCAAATCTTGCATGAGGGCTTCTCCAAATTTTAGAGTGGATTTGTTAAATCATAGCTGAGTCATTGACGAATTAATGAAATTTGCGTTTCGGACCATCATCTAATGGGATTAACGGGGGGAAACAGTAATCTCATTATCTTTGGCAAACATGGCGCCACTGGTCATTTCGCCTAAAGCGGCAACGGGCCAAGCGGCGGCACCGAGAGAGCATTTAATCGCCAAAGGAATATCGATAATGATTTCTTTTTCCTCGGCATTGCCTTCTTTTTTGATCGCTTGGAGATAAGAACGACCAGCCCAACCAATGTAACCAGCGATATAGAGAAATAGAATGCTAGGAATCAGAAATTCACCAGCATGAGCTAAATTTCCATCCACAATTAAGTGAGGTAAACCCTCTTCGCCACACAACAGTGAAGAATATTGTTCAAAGCGTGCTTTGGCTTGTTCAGTGGTGGCACTTTTCGCCCGTTGGATAAATGCAGCATTGTCAGCACAGGGGGTCAGATTAGCATAATCCGCCGAAGCAATGGGAGCGAAACTAAACCAGAGGCAAACCGCCAAGATGAGCGCTAAGAATTTTCTCATTGAGATTGTTACCTTTTGTTACGGAATGATAAGTTGTGTTACAAAATGTGCAGACTTACTGAAATCAGCGTTATTCCCACAACTGGAAACTGATTGTACCCTGCACTGTTAACCCATTAAAATTTAAGCTACTACAAATGGGCAACATATCAAGCCAAATTAGCAGATAATGGCACAAGTTTTAGCAATCGAAACAAGTTGTGATGAAACTTCCGTGGCAATTGTTAAGAATTGTCAAGTTTTAAGTAATGTCGTCACATCTCAAATTTCTCAGCATCAAGTCTATGGTGGAGTGGTGCCAGAGGTGGCATCCCGATGCCATTTAGAGACGGTGAATCAGGCGATCGCCCAAGCATTCCGCGATGCCCAAACCGACTGGGGGGCGATCGACGGCATTGCCGCCACCTGTACACCAGGTCTGGTGGGGGCGTTATTGGTGGGGTTAACTGCCGGAAAAACCCTGGCGATCGTACACAGTAAGCCATTTTTAGGCATTCACCACTTAGAAGGGCATATTCATGCCTCCTACCTCGCCGAACCGGAGTTACAGCCCCCATTTCTCTGTCTGTTGGTTTCTGGGGGTCACACCAGCCTAATTTATGTGAAAGATTGTGGGACTTATCAAACCCTAGGGCAAACTCGTGATGATGCAGCGGGAGAAGCCTTTGATAAAGTCGCCAGATTATTAAATTTGGGCTACCCAGGGGGGCCTGTGATTGACAAAATCGCCCGATCCGGCAATCCCAAGGCGTTTGCTTTACCGGAAGGAAAAATATCTTTGCCAGAAGGGGGATATCATCCCTACGATTCCAGTTTTAGCGGCTTAAAAACCGCTGTGATGCGATTGGTGGAAAAATTACAGGCAGAACCGGGGGAAATGCCGATCGCCGATTTAGCCGCCAGTTTTCAAGCTACGGTAGCCAAATCCCTGACTAAACGGGCGATCGCCTGTGCCACAGATTACGGACTGGATACCATTGTAGTCGGCGGAGGCGTCGCCGCCAACAGTAGCTTACGCAGTCACTTACAAACCGCAGCGATCGCCCATAATTTGCGGGTAATTTTTCCCCCATTGAAATACTGCACCGACAACGCGGCGATGATTGGTTGTGCGGCAGCAGCCCACCTCAACCGGGGTCATCATTCCCCCTTAACTTTGGGGGCAAAATCCCGGATGGCGATCGCCGACGTAATGAATCTTTACCAAAACCACTAACCTTGCCTCAAATAGAAACCGGGTTTCTTTCCCGCATGAAACCGTTAACTCTGTTGCTTACAACAGAAACCCGGTTTCTGCCAAGAACCCAATCCTACAAATGAGTTTTCAGGCGATCGCGAATTTGGTCAGCCACAAAATCCGGCTGTTCCACCATAGACAAATGACCGCAATTGGGAATAGAAATCACATTCTCGTGACAGCCGCCGAACAGATAGTGAAAACTGGCCAAATGTCTCACATATCGGGGTTCCATCACTTGATCTTGGTCGCCCGCCAAAAAATAAACCGGCTGCTTTAGCTGGGAAACTAACTGGGGGAGTCGATGGACTTCCGCCTCCGTAGTGGAATCGAGCAAAGTACCCCTCGCGGCATCCGAGTCAGCACTGACAAAATCAATCAGTCTTTGCCGTCCCCAGCAACGTTCCACTGGACGGGCCACACTGTCCCGGCTAAACAACCAATCCAGCCAGGGTAAATAGCACAACCAACGGGGGCGCAGTTTCACCAACTGCTCCCCGACGGAACGAAACCGTTCAAACTCTTCTTTGATATAAATTCCCCCACCAGAATTAATGCAAATGATACCTTTCACCTGTTCGGGCAAACTTACCCCAGTCCAGAGAGCGATCGTGCCCCCCAAAGAGTGACCAATTAACCACGCATGACCAATCCCCAACTTATCCAACAAAATGCCCAAATCTTTGGCATAAGCAGCAGGAGTATAGTCACGATGAAATTCCGTTGGCGAGTCCCCAGGGGGTTGAGAATCACCAAATCCGCGTAAATCATACGCCAGACATTGATACTCAGGAGAAAGGCGAGAAATCAAGGGTTGCCAATATTGACGGCTGAGAAGCCAGCCGTGGATAAACACCAAAACAACGGGAGAATCGGTGGGAGCGGTTAAATCGTAAGCGTGACCAACCCCGAGAATATCAATCATAGCCATAATCTTATTTTATCCTGAACGGTTCTCAGATTGGTCAATTTATGGTTATTTGTTGTTTGTTGTTTGTTATTTGTTGTTTGTTATTTGTTAGTTTTGCTCTAAACCAAATAACGAATAACAGATAACATATAACATATAACATATAATTATATTATACATTAAAATCGTCTCCCTAAAAGGCGATCGCGCACCCCTTCGGCAATTTTTTGTCCCAGATAATCGGGAATCAAACTTTCATTCGGGCCGAGGAGGTAGAGAATCAAACGGGTGCGCCCTCTCCAGAAAAACAAATTCACATTCACCACCAGTAAATCTTCCTGCCAAATGGCATACATCACCTTATAAAACAAACCGGGCTGGTTTTCCGCCTCAATCAAAAGCGCCGGTAGATGGAACACCTGATCCACATAAAACTCTGTCACCACATCCTTCAAACCCGCGTCTAGATTAAACTCCACTGCCAGCATTTCTTCAACTTCAAAATAACCCGCTAAAGCTTCTCGAATAGCGCGAGCGACATTTTCTGAAGTTTGTTCCTTCAAAGGCTTGCCTCCACGGGACAAGACCATATTGATAAACACCAGCATCGGCGGATAAATTTGGCCATGCAAACTCAGATTATGAATCGTTAACCCGTATGCTGCCAGCACGCCAAAAATATCACTCAGGAGAAAAGACTGATTGCGATAAGCAAAATACAAGACCGTCTTGTTACCTTCCGGTCTGAGGTCAATGACTGCTTGCCTAGTTTTGTAAAGTTGGTAAGCCAGCTTCAGATTTTGAAGTTGGGTTTCATTATTCACAAATTGTTCGTAAAACTGGGGAAACGCTCGGTTAAAGCGCTTCAGAAGTTCCAGTGTCGAGGATTTTAAACCCGTTGCCATAGTTGGGGGGAAATGTTGGTTGCCCGATCAACAACAGATAAAAGGTAGCAGCCTTGTGTTTTGCACAGAAGACTCAAAAGCATACCTGTTGTCTTCTTTTTAACTGATTAGAGGGTATTCCAGGATGTCAAACCACTCAGTCATTTCTTTCCTACCCCAGTTTGGCACAGTCGGCCTTTCCAGTCGGCTCTTCCTAGTCGGCTCTTTTTTTGGGGTGCCTAGCCCGAAACGCTGTTTAATCCAATCCAGCAGCAGGTGCCGACTCAGCCTGAGAAAAAAGGATATTGATTAAAATTTCAGACCACAATCGTCGCACCCTCCCAAGAACACCATAGCGTATTCTTGTCCCAGAGAGCGATTTTTCGCTACCCGCCCCCGTAAAATTTTAATAAATATTATCTAACATTTTAATTTTTATAAAAAAATTATATATATAAGTCAGCGGCATCCGGGAAAAAAATCCGATCTCAGCCAAAGAGATTTTACAGTCAAAGACTTTCTTTGGTAAGCTGTTAGACTTGGAAGAACATATTGAGCGATCGCCGGAAAGAGCGCAGTTGCGTGGCGCCACTCTGTCACCAATCAGCACTGAAAAGACCGAATAAAACGGTTATAGGCGATCGCCTTCCCTGGGGTAATCCTATTTAGCGAATGGGTTAACCTCACCAATGTCTGTGGATCCTGTCATGGGATCGAAATCGTCCATCTTATTTACACAAAGAACCAAACCTGCATGGGTTTTTGGAAAAACTTATTTACCACGCCTGAATCGGCCACAGCCAACATAGAGTCAATGGATCTGTATGCCCCGAATGGGACGATAAATCTGCTTGACAGTAACATTCGCATTTATTTCAGTACAGATCGACAGATTGACCTATACGAACTTGAAGAACTCTGTGATGCGGTTGGTTGGGCTCGTCGTCCTTTGCGTAAAGTCAAAAAAGCAATTCAGCATAGTTTTCTTGTGGTTTCCTTATGGGAAGTGCGAGGAAACCGGCGCCGGCTGATTGGCTTCGCCAGGGCTACTTCGGACCATGCGTTTAATGCCACAATTTGGGATGTCGTCGTTCTGCCGAAATACCAAGGAAAAGGTCTAGGTAAAGCTTTAATGGATTATACCATTCAAAAGCTGCGTCGAGAAGATATTAGTAATATCACCCTTTTTGCCGATCCCCAAGTGGTTGATTTTTACCGTTTGTTAGGGTTTATTCCCGATCCAGAAGGGATTAAAGGAATGTTTTGGTATCCTAACAATTAACCTCAGTTTTCGACCCAACAATCAATTAGGAGGAATTGTAGGAGAAATTGATTTTTATCCCCTAGTCATTCCTGATGAATCTTCCATGAAAACCGCTCCAACAATCTCAGTGTATTATCTAGTAAAATCACTTTTTAATTGGGTCGGGTTCAAGAGCGGTTTTTGCTAGATTCTCTCTCAAATTCCTTCATTCAGATGGGTGTCAGAAAAATTAGAGGCTATAATTAGAGGCTATAATTAGAGGCTATATTTTCCTGTTACAGCAGGTTCCTCTGTTATGGAGTGTAGTCTAATTCTCAAAAAGCCCACAAACGGTTCCAATAGTGCCAGATCCGAAGTTCCAAGGACGCGAAGCGCTGTAGGTTATTTAAGGGTGAGAGAAGCCGCGATCGCCGATTCTAATTCTGTTTGACTTAACTCAGTAATAATAAAAACTTCTTGCACGGTTTTTCCTTGCCGAGCAATCACTTTAAACCCACCGCGAATCGGCACGGAAATTTTTAATGTCATCTTCGGACAATGACCTTTGGCTCGACCAATCACTCCGGGAGTAATGGTATTTACCCCTTCGTAAAGAGCCAATTTTTCTAGAATGGCAATCAACCCGGGTATGTGGGTTGAGTGATTAAAAACGATCCGACCACCAGAGGGCTTGCCCATAGATTTTTCCCAAATTCACCAGTAATTTAATTTATGGAATGGGGGCTACCATTGGCGACAAAAAAACCGCACCTTTTTGGTGGCGATCGCCCCGTTTTCTGTCCTGATTTATCTAACTATATCTAGGTATATCTAGGTATATCTATGTATATCTAGGTATATCTAGCCATGTCTAACTATATTTAACTATATTTGTGTAACTATGCCGCTTCTAAAGGTGCCATCGTCAAACCAGCACGACTAAGCTGCTGATGATACAGTTCGGCGGGTTCTTGGGGGCCAACCCAGACAATTGCTTGACCTTCAAAGTGAACTTGATTCGTCAAAGCCCAAGCCCGATCGCTAGTCATGCCGGGAATATATTTCACCAAGCATTCTGCAACGTGCTGAAACGTATTAAAATCATCGTTGAGTACAATTACCTTGTAATTCGGATAAGGTTTCCGGGTAACTTGATTAGTCGGTTTCGGAGCGACAGTCGGTGCTGTAGCCATATAACTGATCAATATTCTACTTATTGTCACAATATTCGACTTATTGTAACAATTGCCAGCCACATCATCCCATGTTTTACCCTGGGGCGATCGCAAGTTATCCCTAATTTATCCCTAATTTATCCCTAATTGCTCATCAATGGCTGATTCAGAGGCGATCGCTGGGATTAATCTCCCAGCAAAAAATTTGTGCTTTTTATACATTAATGAGTGTTTTTTGTCAACCCAAAAGCAACTATCAGTTTTGTCACCATCTCTTGAACATGGAAATTGACATGACACACAATTAAGTTTATCTTATCAGACTTATAAATATAAGCTACGGTAAGCGTTTCCATTAGTCGCTTGGATCCGGTGACAGATCAAGGCAAGATATGAGGAAACTTCAGCGAGATTCCACTCACCTAAGTGAGGCAAGCGCCTGGGAATTTAACAGCAAAACCGCTTAATTGCTGAATTACTTAATATTTCCGCCGATAAACTGTCCCAGGAAGCCAGCCTGAAAAAGGAGGCGATCGCCCGATCAATCGAGATCGCCTCCTTTTTCTCAGCCTGAACCGGCTGACTATACATCTGCAATGGAAATCAGAGGTAGCTGCAACAGGAGTTTAATCTATGGCGGACAACTTTTTTGACTTAGATGATTCGGTAAATTTATTTACCATTGGTGCCGAAATACCCAGTGGCGCGATCATTCGGGGGCTGGGTGGCCAAGATTTAATCGTCGGTTCCGGCAATCCAGATGCGATACATGGCAACACTGGGGCTGACACCCTCTATGGCATGGACGGAAACGACACACTCCAAGGGGGTCGGGGATCCGATTTGCTTTTAGGCAACCGGGGAGACGACCTGATCTTTGGGGAACGGGGCAATGATGTCATCTTTGGCGGTCAAGGTAATGACCTCTTGGATGGCGGAGTCGGGGATGATTTCCTCGCCGGAGATGCCGGAACTGATACCCTGACCGGAGGGGATGGCTCCGATGCCTTTGTTCTGGATATTCGACATGGCAGCAGCGATCGCAACCTAGCCGATGTCATTACCGACTTTAGCGTAGAAGATGGTGATGTATTTGCCGTCACTGATGGGGCAAATGACAACCTCACCGAAGCGGATCTCACCCTGGAAACCGTAGGTACCGAGACATTTATTTCCTTAACTGCCACAGGAGAGTTTCTCGCCCGAGTTCAGGGAGTAACCGCAGAAGAACTCACCGGGACATTCAGCACCGTGCGAGCCACTCGTGATGATACAGAGTCCGGAGCCACGGTACTCAATGCCCTACCGGGACAAACCAGCATTCAGGGGCAAGTCGGGGAAACCGATTATCAGGACTTCTTTGAACTCCAGGTAACGGAAACCAGTATTGTTGACCTCAGTCTCACCGGCTTAACTGCTGATGCGGATTTATTTCTCTATCAGGATTTGGATGCCGATGGAGAATTAGGGGGAGACGAAATTATCTCCGCATCAAGTCGATGGGGCAATGCCGATGAAGCGATCGAAAACGTCACCCTCGACCAAGGCCGATATTTCATTGGCGTAGAGCAATTTGAGGGAGACACCAGCTACAACCTGAGTATTTCCGGGGTCGCCGGAACTGTAGCGCGGGATTTGGCAGGGTCTGAACCCAGTACCGCTCGTCTCCTGCCCCCCGACGGGGAAGTAGAACTGCATGACTACCTTGGCGGCACGGATGCGGTAGATACCTATCGCCTAGAAGTCCTCAATGGGGGATATCTGGATCTGTTCACCACCTACCAGGAGGCGGATCTCAACCTCACTCTGTGGAGCGATACCAATGGCAACAACCAGTTAGACGCCGATGAAACCATTGCCCAGGGAACCAATGAAATCCAGCAGGATGTCATCAGCCCTGGCACCTACTACGTCAATGTCACCGCCCTTGGCGCGGGAACAGCCTACGAAATTCTTTCTATTTCCGAACCGGGTAGCCGGGTTGGGATTGAAAGCTATAACCCACTCTTCCCAGGCGTTCCCACCACTGGCACCCTGGATCAAAACGATGCCTTTGATTTTAACGATGACGAAAACTATGCCGATCCTTATCTCCTTTCAGAAATAGGGGCTGGGTTAACCGTCACCATCACACAGGAATCCAAGGATTTCGATGCCTATCTGACTGTGGTGGATTTGATCACTGGGGAAGTGATTGCAGAAAACGATGACATAGACACTGAGGGAGGCAACTTCAATGCTCAAGTCAGTTTCACCTCCGAGCAAGGGGGACAATATGTGGTCTATGCCTCTAGTGTCGATTCTCCGGGTATTGGCGAATACACCCTAAATACCACGCTCACAGGAACCGTCACTCAAACCGTTTTCAGCAGTGATAGCGCCAGCAGTGACGATCAGTCTGAAGAAGGAAGCGATTCTTTATCAAGTTCTAGTGTGGTGTCCACCGCTGCCTCGTCAATTTCCGATCAGCTGCCACCCCCTATCTTTAACGAGGAAGGCGATCGCGCTGATACAGGGCTGACACAAGATGTACTCCATAACTTAGTCTATCAGCCCCTCACAGGTGGTCTAATTACTCCAATCCAACTCAATAACTTGAACCAGGGCAACTTTGGTAACTGTGCCTTTATTGCAGCACTAGCGGCTACCTTCGGTAAAATTGAAGATCCCAGCACGGCTAACTTGAAGCAGAGTGAAGTTCTCAATAGTGCCATTACTACCGATGGCAGCAACTATACCCTCAAGTTCTACAACTACTTAACGAGTCAACCGGGAAATGTCATGGTGAACAACCAAGTAGTCACCAAAGACGATAACTTGTTTGGGGCGACCTGGGACAATCTCAACCCTGTCGAACCGACGGAAGCTTCTGGCCAACGGATCTGGGGTGCCATTTTTGAACGAGCTTATGCCAAGTGGCGGGGTCAAGAAACGGGCAAAAATGGCTATGATGTCATGGGTAATGGCGATGTTGGGGGTAGATCCCTTAAACGGGTCACAGGTAAAGCTATCCAAGAAATTTCCTGGGATCCTTCTCAATCCGATCCAGAATATTCTTTGATCCAGTTCTCGCAGGATATCGACGGCTCCTATAATAATTTAGGGAGTATTACCCAGGAGGAAATCTTTAATCGCATTCAAACTGCATTGAACGAGGGTCGCTATGTGATGACTGGCACAATCTCAGAAGCAGAGAAGCTTTCTCAGGGTGCGTTAGTTGGCGGCCATGCCTACAGTGTCCACAATGCTTATGAAATGAACGGTAGAAAGATGATTCTCGTGCGGAATCCTTGGGGGACAGATACTAGCAAGGGAGCAGTGGATAATCTTAATGATGGATTTGTGGCTATCACCTTTGAAACATTTTTGAATAACTTTGATGGGGTGAGTCTGTCTCAAGCCGACTCGCCATAGATTCATTTAATTATCCGATTTGTGAAAACACCACGCTTGATTTTTACCAAGAAGCGTGGTGTTTTTTTATTATCAGCAAATATTATGGCCGAATCGAAATAAAATGCATAATGGACAATTGAGAATGGTGAATTATTAATTTATCCCTTAAATAAATTTAAAACTGGAAAAAGCCAAAAGTTATCTTAAAATATCGATAATTTTTCTCAACTTTTGACTTTTTCTAGAGGTCAAACAGGCAAATTTTTCCGGGGTTTAAAACTCTCGATTTGACGCAACTTCTCATAGAGTTCTTTTTCTTCAGCGGTCAAATTCTTGGGAATAGCAATTTGAATTTCGACAAGTTGATCGCCCCGTTCGCCTTTCCCTGTGGGATAACCTTTATTGGCTAACCGCAACCGCTTCCCATGAGTCAGTCCCGGAGGCACGGTCATTTTTACCAATCCGTCCAAAGTAGGAACTTCCACCGCCCCACCGAGTACCGCTTCACTGGGAGTCACCGGCACCTGACAGCTAATATCCGCCCCTTCTAACTTAAAAAAGGGATGGGGAGCCACTTGAATTTTCAAATAGAGGTCGCCGCCGCCAATTCCTTGACCCCTTAGACGGAGACGCTGCCCGGTAATCATGCCTGCGGGCATATCCACTTCCAGCGATCGCCCATCTTCCAAGCGAATGCGTTCATGTCCGCCCAGATAAGCCTTTTCCAAAGGCAAAGTCAGTCGCGCCTCAATATCCCGACGAGCTTGAGTGGTTGCCACGGTGCGGGCAACCTTGGTGCGACCGGGGGTAAAATCGTCCGCACTTCGCTGCTGACTTGGCGTTTCCGGGGTTCTCACCGGATTGCTTTGATAGCTACTACTGGTGGCACTCCCATTGGGGGCTTGTTGCCGCTGATGACCCAGTAGAGTTTCCACAAAGCTATTAAAATCCGGAAATTGACTCGGATCGATGTCCGAGCGAGTGCCATTGCGGGCATTCCAAGTTTTGACTCTGGGGGTTTTACCCTTAAATCCTTTCTGCTGCCAGAAGCGGCTGAACTGGTCATATTGAGAACGCTTATTGGGATCTGACAAGACCTCATAAGCTTCGCCAATATCTTTAAATTTTTCTTCAGCCGCTTTGTCCCCGGGATTTAAATCCGGGTGATATTGCCGCGCTAACCGGCGGTACATTTTCTTGATCTCATCACTCGAGGCATCTCTGGGAACTCCCAGAATCTCGTAATAGTTCCGAAAGTTCTGCATCAATCAATGTTAGATATTAGATTTTGAATTGGAGAGTTCATCATTTATGAGTGTTCCCATCTGGAAGTTTTCATTACTGTCACCGGGCTTCTTTTCCAGAACAAACTGTTAACTCTGTTATTTGCAATAGAAACCCGGTTTCTGCGAAATTAATTAGCTTTGCACCTGGGCTACTACCGATTTCCAGAGCAGCCGAGGAGACAATGCTTGCGGGTCATCCGATGGGATTTTCTTGAGGGCGAAGAAAGAATTTTACAACCAATCATCATCTTCATCCCCCCAATCTTCATCCTGATAAGGATTATTGTAACGAACTGACTCATTGACGCCAGAGCGTCCCCGTTGACGATAACTCCGATCTGATTGATAGCGATCGCTACCCGGACGCTCGCCACCAGAACGATCGCTAGAAACCGGACGGTCTGCCATTGGACG
>NZ_LIUQ01000002.1:18553-81945 GCF_001276715.1 Planktothricoides sp. SR001
ACGATCTGCCATTGGGCGATCTCCTCCATAGCGATCGCTAGAAATAGAATAAGATCCAGACTCATTCCAAGAACTGCGAGAATATTCTCGGTAAGTTGACCCACCTGGGTTGATTTCATAATCATCATAAGGGTTCCTTTTCCGGGAGCGTTCCAGTTCATCCCCGGAAAATGCTCGCCGCACAGAACCGAAGAAATCATCCTCCTCTGCCTCCTCCCGCGATCGCTGATAAACCTCTCGGTTCAACTCATAAATCGCATCTTGTAAATCCGACTGGGCCAAATCCATCCCGCGCTCATCATTGCGCTGTAAACTCTCGCGTAACTCGCGAACCAACGCCTCAATCCGGGGTCGATAAGAACTGACAAATTGAATCCCATAATCCAGAGTCGCTTCGCGTAATTGCCGTTGGGCACTCAAGATTAACCCTTCAATCCGATTGCGCTTTTCCACTCGTTCGCGGCGTTCTCGGTCAGTTTGGGCAAACAGCGAAGCATCCTGAATCATCCGATTGACTTCTTCCTCACTCAGAGTGGAAGCCCCTTGAATCACAACACTTTGCTCCCGCCCGGTCATTCTGTCCAGGGCGCTCACCTGCAAAATTCCATTGGCATCAATATCAAACGCCACTTGAATTTGTGGCACCCCTCGTGGGGCTGGGGGAATCCCGGTTAACTTAAAGCGACCCAAAGACTTATTGTCTGTCGCCATCTCCCGTTCTCCCTGTAAAATATGAACCTCCACCAGGGTTTGATTATTTTCTGCCGTGGAAAAGATATCAGAACGGCGCACGGGAATCGTCGTGTTGCGGGGAATCAATTTTTTCATCACCCCACCAATGGTTTCTAACCCCAAAGATAAAGGAGTCACATCCAATAGCAACACATCTCTGACTTCACCGCCGAGAATTCCCGCTTGAATAGCCGCACCGACGGCGACCACTTCATCCGGGTTAACGTTTTGATTCGGCTCGCGATCGATTAAGCTGCGGACTAGCTGCTGTACCAAAGGAATTCGCGTCGAACCACCGACTAATACCACTTCATCAATTTGCATCGGACTCAAACCCGCATCGGTCAGAGCTCGTTTCACCGGACGACGTAAGCGATTAATTAAATCCCCACATAAGCCTTCAAATTCTGCCCGGGTTAATCGGGTTTCTAAATGTGTGGGGCCTTCAGCGGTAGCGCTAATAAAAGGTAAATTAATCTCGGTGACAGGAACCCCGCTGAGTTCAATTTTCGCTTTCTCCGCCGCTTCCATCAGCCGTTGCAGGGCTTGGCGATCGCGCCGCAAATCCACCTCTTCTGTCTCCAAAAACTTTTCGGCCAACCAATCGACAATCTTTTTATCAAAATCATTCCCACCCAACTGAGTATCCCCAGCGGTAGATTTCACCTCAAACACCCCATCCCCGACTTCCAGAATCGACACATCAAAAGTGCCGCCTCCCAGGTCAAACACCAAAATCGTCTGACTCTCGTTGCGCTCCAATCCATAAGCTAAAGAAGCTGCGGTCGGTTCATTCAGAATGCGTTTAACCTCTAGACCGGCAATCCGTCCCGCGTCCCTGGTCGCTTGACGTTGAGAATCATTAAAATAGGCGGGCACCGTAATCACCGCCCCTGTCACGGGTTCCCCCAAATAGCGACTAGCTTCATCCGCCAACTTTCTGAGCACCATCGCCGAAATTTCCTCTGGGGCAAAGTCCCGCTGCAATCGAGGACATTTCATCCGAATATTATTTTGCTCATCGCGGCGAATCGTATAAGGAACTCGCTTAGAATCGCCAGACAGTTCTGTGTACTTCCGACCCATGAAGCGCTTGAACCCATAAAAGGTATTTTGGGGATTCAGAACTGCTTGCCGTCTGGCCAACTGTCCCACCAGGCGCTCCCCGTCTTTACTAAAGGCAACCACGGAAGGGGTCGTCCGCATTCCCTCGGAATTTGCGATTACCACTGGCTTACCGCCTTCCATCACTGCCACTACTGAGTTGGTTGTTCCCAAGTCAATGCCGACTACCTTTCCCATGTCGTTCTAATTACCTTTTACTGTTTCCTAAACGTTCGGAGCGCGATCGCATCGTCAGAATGCGTTGCACATCAATTTTATTTTTGTCTGGCTACATTTAGCGCCTAGACATTGAACTGATCCGCGAATTCTGAAAGCTCTGTGCATCCATAAGACTCGCGATCGATTTTTTATAGACGCTGATTTGATAATTATTGTATCCTGCCGTAGAAGTGTCATCTATTTCAAGAAGTCACTCTTGAGGGCAGGGGGGGTCAGATGTACGGCGATCGCTACCTAAACTTAACCAACATGGTGGGTAATTCCCACTCTCAGGCCATAGAAATTCTAGGATCCCGATGACAATCAGACCCCTGAATTACCCAAAATCCCCGCAGCCATGTTGTTTGAAACATCTTTACCGCTTTCATTCCACCATTGATTCCACCATTCATTCAGCGACTAAAAGACTAAAACATTGATTCTACTACCTCAACGCGCCATTCCTTATGACTCAATATGATTCAACATCTCAATATATTTTCTCCTAAATCGAAATCCTTTAAAAAATTCAACTTATCTTATTATCTTATGTAAAAAATGTAATATTTATTATGAAGCAGCAAAAATCATAATAAATATTATATCTTATGATTTAATCAAGATTCTTTTCATTGGGGCTATCCCTCCCTATTCTTTTATTCTCAGCCAAGGATAAGCACAAAGCACAAAGGATATTCGCGCAGCAAATACCAATCAAAATTAAATAACCAATATATTATATTCTGATCATATAGCTGCCAATCATCAATATATATCAAAAAATAAATGCTTAATTACTATTTTGTTTGTGCTTATTTATGTATGTCAAATATTAGTTTAGTAAAAAACAACCATGACCGACGATAAATTACCAAACCATAATATATATAATAGTTTTTGAGGTTTACGGTCAAACATGATTTTGATCGTAAACCTGATTTCTTGAATCTTGATCAATTTTTAAAGGTAAAATTAACTGATATCATTGTCAGAGTAATAGAATTTTCATCTAATTACCTAAACAATTTAATAATTACCCACAACAGCCTCCTTAAAAACTATTTTTTTAGCAATTGCTTTATAGTGGTCAGCAGTTCTGTAGGCCGAAATGGTTTAGCAATATAGGCATCAGCTCCTTGTTTCATACCCCAATATCGATCAAAATCCTCACCTTTACTGGTACACATAATCACGGGAATACTTTGAAATTCCGCAGTATTTTTAATCCACCGACACAGTTCATAGCCATTCATTTCCGGCATCACAATATCGGTGACAACTAAATCTGGAACTTGCTTTTGAATTTCTTTTTTAGCTTCGTCGCCGTTGATTGCCTCAATCACATTGAGGCCACTCTTTTTCAATATTTCTGATACCATTTCGCGTACCGTTGCACTATCGTCTACAATCAGAATTGTATTCATCTATTTCTCCTTAATTTACTGTTTGTTTTGGAAAATTTACATTGGCTAGAAAATGTATTATGATTTCTGCATCAGTATTTCCATCTCCAGTGATCCATCATTGCTATAAATTTTTATAGTTTTGGTAAGCAAGATGCCTAGGTTTCATTCCTCAATGATTAGCAGATATACAGGTTTTCAATGCTATCATATTTCTCAGCATGATTATGCTTCAGCCGTTTAATTTGGTTGGCTCTTGGTTCTGTTACTCAATGACTATTTATTTGATTTTTGATTGTTTTTCGGGCAATCATTGTTTGATCTTTTCTCCTTTTAATTGCAATAGATTAGTTATAAAAATGATAAATCTGACTCAATGTTAAACCTAGCCTTACTTAATTCATTTTCCTATTTTTTATTTTAAAAATCAAATAAAATCAGCAAATTTTATAAAAAATCAATACTTAAAATAATTCAAGCGTACCTCCGGCCTAGGAAATCTCATTACTAAAAGTGTATCAGTGATTAAAAAAAAACGGTCATCGTTTGGGTCCAGATGGTTTCAGAAAGTGATCGCCTCCAGAAAAATGCCGGATTGATGGATCCTAAATCAGTCACCCCCTGAATTCGGGGGCATCCATCAGAATGGCTTTCCGCAACAAACGCCGATGAGAATCTTTTGGCATGGATCCGGTGACAGAAGGGCGAGAATCTGGTCTCTCAGGGGTCTGACTCCGGTGGATTTTCCGTGAGTCTGAGATTTTTTGAGGAAAATCCTAAAAAAATCTGCAAAATGTAACGGATTGTAACATATAATAAAAACCGGAAAAATTAAAAAAATTTAAAAGGCAGTACCATCAAATGCGAGTTGCGATCGCGGGAGCAGGGTTAGCAGGACTTTCCTGCGCTAAATATCTCACAGACGCTGGTCATACCCCCATTGTCCTGGAACGAAGAGACGTATTAGGCGGCAAAGTCGCGGCATGGAAGGACTCTGATGGCGACTGGTATGAAACTGGTCTACATATCTTCTTCGGAGCCTATCCGAATATGTTGCAGCTATTTAAAGAGCTCAACATTGAAGACCGGCTGCAATGGAAAGAGCATACCATGATTTTTAACCAGCCGGACAAGCCAGGAACTTACTCTCGGTTTGACTTTCCGGATATTCCAGCCCCCTTCAATGGGGTCATGGCGATTCTCCAAAATAACGATATGCTCACCTGGCCGGAAAAAATTCGCTTTGGCATCGGTCTGATTCCAGCGATGATTCAGGGACAGAAATATGTCGAAGAGATGGACAAATACAGTTTCTCCGAATGGTTGAAAAAACACAACGTGCCGCCCCGGGTAGAGACAGAAGTCTTTATTGCCATGTCCAAAGCACTGAATTTTATCAACCCAGATGAAATTTCCGCCACGGTCATCCTCACAGCGCTCAATCGCTTTCTTCAAGAGAAAAATGGCTCTAAGATGGCATTTTTAGACGGATCCCCCACGGAAAGACTTTGTGAGCCTCTGGTGGATTATATTACCCAGCGGGGCGGGGAAGTGCATTTAAACGCACCCATCAAGCAGTTTTTACTCAATGACGATGGCACAGTGCGAGCCTTCGAGATTAGAGGCTTGAATGGTGCAGCGGATTATCAGGTGACTGCTGACCTGTATGTGTCGGCTATGCCGGTGGATCCACTGAAAACCATGCTGCCAGAACCGTGGCGGGGGATGGAGTTTTTCCAAAAGCTTGATGGTTTAGAAGGAGTGCCGGTAATCAACCTGCATCTGTGGTTTGACCGCAAACTGACGGACATCGATCATTTATTATTTTCGCGATCACCCCTACTGAGTGTTTATGCGGATATGAGCAACACTTGCCGAGGCTATGAAAATCCAGACCGATCGATGCTCGAACTGGTCTTAGCCCCAGCCAAAGAATGGATTAGTAAATCCGATCAAGAAATTGTTGATGCCACGATCGCCGAACTGGAAAAATTATTTCCAAATCACTTTGGGGGAGAGAAACGGGCGCAATTATTGAAATATCATGTAGTAAAAACTCCCCGTTCAGTGTACAAAGCCACGGCGGGACGACAAGCACATCGTCCTTCCCAGGTGACACCGATTGCGAATTTCTATTTAACCGGCGATTACACCATGCAACGCTACCTCGCCAGTATGGAAGGGGCGGTACTTTCTGGTAAGCTAACAGCGCAGGCAATTTCCAGCGTTCAGCAACCGAAGGTTAACCACCCTAGATCCGCTGATGACGATCGCCCATCAGGATCCGATAGTCAATCCTTAGTGGTCAATCGTTAAATATTGATTGTTGGTCGTTGACTGTGTACTGTTAAAAGTCAAGCGTTAATAGTCTACTGATCACGGATCATCGACAACGGACAAATAGAGACGCCATAATCAAGCGTCTCTTTCATAGCTGATAGCCTTCACCCTTCCAGCCTGCAATCAATGCTCCAACTGTCTCAAAGCCCTCGCATGAAAACTCTGGCTGCCCGAGAGGACGCCTACGAACTCTGTCGTCAAATTACTCAGACCTACGCGAAAACGTTTTATCTGGGTACTTTACTGATGTCAGAGTCGAAACGCCGAGCCATTTGGGCCATATACGCTTGGTGTCGTCGTACTGATGAACTGGTGGACGGTCCTCGATCGCGATTAACAACCCCCGAAACCCTTGACCAATGGGAACACCAGTTAGAATCTGTCTTTGCTGGTGATCCGGTAGAAGATACCGATGTGGCCCTAGTCGATACTCTGGAACGCTTTCAGATCGAGATTCAACCCTTTCGGGATATGATTGCGGGGATGCGTATGGATCTATCCCGCAGTCGCTACCAGACTTTTGAAGACTTGGAACTCTACTGTTACCGGGTGGCCGGGACAGTGGGATTAATGTCCCTGCCGGTCATGGGGTTGGATTCTTCGCCTCGCTCGGCGCCTTGGTCTGGGAGCAAAGAACTGTCTAATCCCGCTGAACGGGCGATCGCGCTTGGGATTGCCAATCAACTCACAAATATCCTGCGAGATGTGGGAGAAGATGCTCGTCGGGGTCGCATCTACCTGCCTCTGGAGGAGTTAGCTTTATTTGACTACACAGAGCAGGATTTATTGAATGGTGTAGTTGATGAGCGTTGGCGGGAATTGATGCGGTTTCAAATTCAACGAGCTCGTAAGTTCTACGTTGAAGCCGAAAAGGGGATTAGTACACTAAGTCGGGATGCTCGTTGGCCTGTTTGGTCAGCGACGATGCTTTATAGCAAGATTCTTGATGCGATTGAAAAGAATCAGTATGACGTTTTTCGGAAGCGAGCCTTTGTTCCTACTCCAGGCAAAATTACTTGTTTACCCGTGGCTTGGTTAAGAGCACAAGCGCTCTAAGCTGACAAACAAGCTGACAAACAAATGGTTTGATCTATCTCGCATTTTTGAAAATCAGAGGGTCGGGTTTTTCCGGTAACTCTTTAGAAGAGTTGCCAACAGAAAACCACAAAAACCCCTCAAATCGGCAAACGGTTCCTGTTTCAGGATGTTTTTATCATCATCACCAAAGTAGCGCTTAATCACCTAAGTCTTTGAATAGTCTTAGCTGATTAAGCGCTACTTATTGCCTGGAAGAAATCACCCTCGTGATGGGAAAGTTCTGGTGGCGATCGCGGGTCTTGTCCCCGATGAATCTTGACCGATAGAAAAATTAGGGATTCATGGCTTGAGCCGCTAACATTTTTTTGAGTTTTTCTAGGTCAGCAGCCCAGCGGGGATCCGGCTGAATGGCTTCAGGTTCAGGAGTGGTCTGAGTATTTCGCCGAGTCTTGTTGTTGTTTCCGCCCCGACGAGAAGAAGAAGAAGCAGAAGAACTGGCCGGTGCTTTATTAGCCCGTGGCGCTGGTTGTTCTTCTGCTTCGCTTTCATTCTTTTTCTTGGCACGCGGTAATGCTTTCTCAATTTTCAGCGCACTGTCTTGAAAGATATGCCCGTTAAATTGTTCAATAATTTTATCGGCCTCTTCATCGTTTTTCACGGTGACAAAACCAAAACCGCGACATTTACCAGTTTTGCGGTCTTTAATGACCTTAGTGGTGACAGCGGTGCCGCAATCTGCAAAAACTGCCTCTAACTCTTGGCGTTCTATTTCCTTGGGCAAATTGCCAACATAAAGACGAATTGACATAAAAGTTATCTCCTTTGCTTGGATTTTGATTGATTTAGGGAAAAAACTTTAACCATTACTTGGGTGTAAGTCAGTGAATTTAGTCCTTTTTCTTGTAAAAATTTCCCATACACAGGCACCCCTCTTATCTATAAGAACATAAGGGGGATAATTTTCGCAAGTGGCGAATTTTTATGGTTGTAATAATACATTGAAAATTAAACGATCGCAAAATTTCTGTGCTTGATTTGCTTGACTTCACTCTGGAGCATTCCCGGCTGGTGAAAGGGCAAGATTCGGGATTAAGAATAGGAGTGAGTTGGTTCACAACTATTCACTGATTTGGTCACATACCAGTAATTTTATACCAGTAATTTTAGCAGTCAGGTTTTAATAAACCTATTCATTACTGCAATAGATGCTGGTGAAAGAAATCTATTGTTATGAGGCAATAGACTTTTGTAATTATAACAGAAATGAGCCTATTTTTTCCTTTGAGCTTTTTCGCTCATTTTTGGCAAATGCTGTTCATATTTTCAACTGAAGTCGTGTAATTATTACCACACTTAAGACCCAGAGAAGCATATTCTCCGATTTTTGATCCAGTTTGAAAAAATGATACAAGAATGTTTAGCCATCACAAAAGCAGCCTTGAATTTTTTTTTCGGTGTTTAATCATAAATCACTGAAACCCAGGATTTTTGTGTTCTGGGGCTGTCGCTATACGTTGCTTAGTCACTTAGCCTCAGAGATGACCACTCATCTGTCTGAGTAATGAGCCGGTTTTTTCCCAATCGACATCTTACCTTTGCGGTGAATGATGGTTGATGGATAATTTTGTGAATCAGCGGACTTGGCGAGTATTTGACCATGTTTAAACTTATCACATTATTTGGGAATTTTTCTAGGGATGATGCATATTTTTTGCCTGGGTGCGGAAAAATTTTATCCTGGATCGGCGTAAAAACCCAACGGATTCGTTAATTTCTCATTTTAATTGTGGGTAAACACTTAACCTGTAATTGTGGATCTGTGATGGATATGTAAACAGCCAGTCTTGACTGGTTATGGCTTCTAATCGATGTTTTCCCATAGGCTAATAATCAATGGTGCGATCCTGAATTGGCTGCAAAAGCTTTGATATCTGTACTCTTCGAGCCTAGATTTAGGCATGGGGGGACACAGCGGGGAATTTTGTTAAAAATTGTAACACTGTTTGGGAAAAAGTTAGTATTTTTGCTTGAAGTTGAGGGACAACTGGCCATGATGCTTAGAAGACCGCACCCCCTTGCAGGTTGAGATAAACTCCCCAAATAGCGGCTATCGCGGCTAAAATCGTAGACCAAATCGGATGTCCCCCTGGGAAAGACAATCGTGAGCGTTGACTTTCAGCGATCGTTTCCATATTTTCCACATCAACCCAGACGGTGGCGCCTCGGCGAAACCAGCCGGTGATTTTTACCTGAGAACCCACCAGGTCAATGGGACGATTTTGCAACGGCCAAAGATAGGCAAATGGGCCTAATTTGGCGAAACAGTGCAATTTGATCAGTCCCTCGGATGATTGCAAGATTAAATCTTGAGCTAAAGCATTGCTAATCCCAGAGCGCCCTAATAATTTCCCTTCTAGGTAAATAGGTTGACTATCGATGGGTAAGCTGGTGGGATTAGTCAGTAGTTCTGATAATTCAGGCAAAGAAGATGTGGGTGGGGGTAGATCGGGAAAGAATTGATTAATCCGCAGTAAGATTCCCATACTGATGCCAATGGGCAGACAACTGAGTAGAGTTATCCGATCGCCCCATAGCCAGGTGACTTGCTCTATGCCCAAAATCCCACCGATCCCACCAATTGCCCAAAAACCTAAGCCGATCGCCAAACCCAAGGGTAAGCCAAAAAAGGGGATTACTTGGAGGATAAACCTTTGAATTGCGGATTTTTCCAGTTTTCCTTTGGGGGAAGCCACAAAATCTAACTCCGGTTCTAGCTGCCAAAACTTAGCATATAACGAAAGAATATAGAGGCGATCGCCCAATAATAAATGAGAATTATTCAGGGTCATCCAGGGGCGCCAAGGGTTAGACCGCTCCCATGTGAGCAGATTTTCCCAAGAAGTCCGACCGGCACAACTGCCGAATGTCACCGCTTGTCGGACACCCACTGGGGTCAGCAGTTCCCATCCTTCTAATAACCCACTGGTTTCTCCGACCGTTTGAATATTTTCTGCCATACCGATGGCAATTTTTAATAAAGCTCTGGATAAGCCGTTGGGGTTGCCGGTGAGTTGGGCGGCTGCGCGATCGCTATGATACAGTCGCAACCGGGAAAGCCATAAAACTGGCCAACGCAATAGCCAATAAAACCCATAAGCAACGGAAGAAATTAGGGTGGCACAGACCGTCATAAACTGACCTTGAGAGGTGGAGACTTTTTCCCAGGGTTGACCATCCTTAGCCACTTGGAGATAAATACTGTAAGGAATCTGTAACAATAACATGGCCAAGGACATCAGGGGTAAAGTGCCACTGAGAATATGTCCTAATTCCCCGGCATAGATGGCGGCAATTTCATCCGGTTCTAGTTTTTCTAATAGTCCCCGACTGACGACGATTCGCGCAAACCGGGGTAAGCAACCTAATGAGATGGCCATTGGTGCATCGGTGGGTAATAGCCCCAGCTTGCATTGGGGAATATTTTGCTCACGGGAAAACTGGAGCAGTAATTTGGAGGCTTCGGGACTGCGATCGCTTAAAGTTTTCCAGGACAACGGTTGCAGACCGTAGCACTTTTCCAGCAGTAAATCCATCAACCAGGGAGATGCCATGAATAACCCGATTAGACCGAGCAAAACTGTCCAAGTCTGGTCTTGATAAAACCATTGCACTGGCGAAAGCAAGGGCATTTTTAATAAAACATCATTTATTAGTAAGAAAGAAAACTCGACGAATTGGACCATGAGCCAAAATAGAGCGATCGCCGTGGTGACTTGCACTAGAAACAGTTGCCCTTGCTTCACTGGCTTCATTTTGCGCCAATTTTTTGCCCGTCCTGCTTGCCGCCAAGTAATTTCAGGGCTGGGGGCTGGGGGCTGGGTCTGGGTCAGACTCTGGGTCGGACTCGGATCCGCAGTCGGCGAATCCGATCCGTTTTGCATAAATCTGGGTTGCTGGGGAATTGGTGCCGCCGGTCGTGCAGGGGGCGGTGGGGGCGCCACAACCGAGACAGAATTTGGGGGCATATTCATCTTTGGCGGTAGGGGCGGTTTGGCCGGTCTTACCCCATTCGATAATCCTTGCCCCTTGAGTAAAGGAGATTTTGGCGGCGCTGGCGGTTTGGGAGGTCGCTTGACCCCAGACCCAGGGTTTTTAGGGGGCTGATTTTCTGTGGTGGGTTGAGATTTAGTTAATTTTCCCGAATTTGCCGGTCTGGGTAGGTTGCTGGGTTGAGGAGGTTTAGGGGTTACTGGCGCCGGAGATAAGGGGACAAAACCTGTCGGGTCTGCGGTGGGTGACGGGTTGACTGGGTTATTTGCCGGACTATTTGCCGGACTCTCAAAAGGCATAAAACCTGTGGGATCATTGATTAAGCCCGGATTCTTGTTTCCTGAATTGGGTGGCGGGGGGGATGCCGCTACGACATCCTGAGATGGGCTTAATTCCCGTAACTTGGCCATTGCCCATTTTTTCGCTGGGGCATTGGTTGTCGATTGGGTGTGAATCAGGGTTTGACAAAGTTGGCAAGCTTGATAGCGATCGCCTATCTGCTGATAAGCTTGCACCAAAGCGATCTGTGCCCGTAATCTTGTGGACTCGTGCAGTTCTGTTTCACAGATATTTTCTAAAGTGGCGATCGCGGTTTGGTAATCTCCTTGTTTTAAGGCTGCCAAACCAATCTCTAGATTAGAGTTGCCCATGATAATTAAGTTTCAGAATAATTAACAATTGATAATTAACAATTGTTAATTAAGAAATCATCAATTATCTTAATTATCAATTATCAATTATCAATTGTCAACTTACAAAGATTCTGGTTCTTGACCTGCCACCACTGGGGCTGTGGCATTCAGTTTTAATTCTGGATGGTCGCCTTGAACTTGATGTAAATTCCATTCATTTTTAAACAGTAGCACGGGACGCCCCCAACTGTCTTTGACCGTAACAGTGTTAAACAAACGGCCTACTTTATTTAAGGCTTCCCAACCATCCGCTACCCAACGGGCTACGGTAAAGGGCAACATTTCGATTCTGGTTTCGACCCCATATTCATTTTCCAGCCGAAACTGTACCACTTCAAACTGTAGCTGACCCACTGCTGCCAAAATGGGATCCCGTTTGGATTCGTCCGTAGAATACATAATTTGTACGGCGCCTTCTTCCCGTAATTCTGAAACCCCTTTGCGGAATTGCTTGAACTTGGAAGGGTTGGGATTTTTTAAATAGGCAAAGAGTTCGGGAGAGAAACAGGGGATCCCTTCGTATTCCAATTTTTCTCCAATATATATAGTGTCCCCAATGGCAAACATTCCCGGATTGTTCAGACCAATGGCATCCCCCGCATAAGCGACTTCGATGGATTCTCGGTCTTGGGCAAAGAGTTTCTGGGGACGAGATAACCGAATGCTTTTGCCGGTGCGAGCATGGCTGACAGTCATGTCTTTTTCAAATTTGCCGGTACAGACCCGCACGAAGGCCACGCGATCGCGGTGTTTGGGATCCATATTAGCTTGCAGCTTAAAGACAAAGCCGGTAAAGTTCGGGTGAGTGGGGGGAACGTCCCCAAGACTACTCCGACGTACCGTTGGTTTCAGGGCATATTCTAGAAAATTATCTAAAAAGAGCTTCACCCCAAAATTGGTTACAGCACTGCCAAAGAATACCGGAGTCATTTTGCCCGCATGAACCGCTTGCAGATCCAGTTCTGCTCCGAGTTCTTCGAGAATTTCCAGTTCTTCTTTCAGTTGATAATACAGTTCTTGTTCTAAGAGGTCTTCAATGCGCGGATCGCCGAGGTTGATTACGGTATCCTGGGCTTTTTTGCTGCCGTGGGCGGTGCGTTCAAATAAGTGAATCTGCCGACGCAGGCGATCGTACACTCCTTTGAAGCGATCGCCCATGCCAATTGGCCAGTTTACGGGATAGGTACTAATCCCCAGTTCTTTCTCAATTTCGTCCAGGAGTTCCAGAGGTTCCCTAGTCGGTCGATCCAGCTTATTCATAAAAGTGAAAATGGGAATTTCTCGCATCCGACAGACTTCAAACAGTTTCCGGGTCTGGGGTTCCAACCCTTTAGCGGCATCTTCCAGCATCACCGCATTATCCGCAGCGGCCAAAGTCCGGTAAGTATCTTCACTAAAATCTTGGTGACCGGGAGTATCCAGCAGATTTATATAATAGTTTTGATATTCAAACTGCAAAACTGTGGAGGTAATGGAAATTCCCCGTTGCTGCTCCATTGCCATCCAGTCTGAGGTAGCTTGCCGCTGGGCGCGTTTCGCTTTCACGGCTCCCGCTTCATTAATTGCCCCTCCGTAAAGCAACAGCTTTTCCGTTAGAGTCGTTTTACCGGCGTCGGGGTGGGAAATAATGGCAAAGTTGCGGCGTCTTTCTACTTCTTGTGCTATTTCTGTAATCAGTTCTTGGGTCATGCGGATACCTAGCTGGACATGGAGCATTACGCTATTCAAATTGTAGCAAAATTTCGCTTTTCGGTAAAATAAATTTTTAGCAAATTTTTTAGAATTAGTGATTTTTCCAAAAAAATTAAATGAATTATCTTTTTTTGCTCGGATTAATTGGTTAAATTTTGATGTTAAAATTCACAAGACACTGTGACAATTATGCTGGAGCATCCATGAATATTATTCCCACGGAAATCCCAGATGTATTAATTATTGAACCCAAAGTTTTTGGGGACGATCGCGGATTTTTTTTTGAAAGCTTCAATGAGCGAGTGTTTGCGGAAACAACGGGCATTAAAACTCAGTTTGTCCAAGATAATCACTCGCGATCGGGCAAAAACGTCCTGCGGGGACTGCACTACCAAATTCAACAAACCCAAGGCAAATTACTCCGGGTGGTTGCCGGTGAGATATTTGATATTGCCGTAGATATTAGAAAAAGTTCTCCCACCTTTGGTCAATGGGTCGGTTGTCTGCTGAGTGGGGAAAATAAACGGCAATTTTGGGTGCCACCGGGTTTTGCCCACGGCTTTTTAGTGGTTTCCGACTCGGCGGATGTGTTGTACAAAGCCACGGACTACTACGCTCCCCAGTACGATCGCTGTATTCTCTGGAATGACCCTGATATTGGCATCGAATGGCCGTTAAATGGTGCCGAGCCAATTTTATCGGCGAAAGACCAAGCCGGTCAACGGTTAAATTCTGCGGAGGTGTTCCCATAAGTCAGGGAATAACCGACATTTATGGACCGCTACGGTAAGGACGAATAAGCAAAAATTAACAAACAAACCGGGACAGAAATGAAAATTTTACTCGCTGGGATTAACGGTCAACTTGGCCAAGAATTACACCCGATGTTGGTGAAATTGGGGGATGTCACCTGGGTCGATCGCGAAACCCTGGATTTATCGCAACCAGACATGATTCGTCAGGTAATCGGTGAGGTCAAACCGGATTTGATCGTCAATGCCTGCGCTTATACGGCAGTGGACAAGGCGGAAAGCGAACCGGATCTGGCGATGGCCGTGAATGGCTCTGGGGTGGGGATTTTAGCGGCAGAAGCCCTCAAACTGGGCGCCCGGTTGATTCATGTTTCTACGGACTATGTGTTTGATGGCAGCCAAAGTCATCCCTACCAAGAAACGGATCCTACTAATCCCATTGGGGTTTATGGCAAATCTAAATTAGCGGGAGAAGAGGCCATTCAGCAAGTGGGGGGCGACTATATTATTGTCAGAACCGCTTGGGTCTATGGTGTCGGGGGAGTTGGCAATTTTGTTAAGACTATGCTGCGTTTGGGCAGTAGTCGGGACGAGTTGCGGGTGGTGACGGATCAAGTGGGCAGTCCCACTTGGACGAAGGATTTGGCTGAGGCGATCGTCTGTATGATTCAAAATTCCCCAGAATCCGGGATTTACCACTATACCAATAGTGGGGTTTGTAGCTGGTATGATTTCGCGATCGCCATCTTTGAAGAAGCCAAAGCCCTGGGTTTTCCCTTGCAAGTGCAACGGGTGGTGCCCATTACCACCGCTGAATATCCCACCCCGGCAAAACGTCCCGCTTATTCCGTTCTTTCTCATCGCAAAATCTCTGCTGTTATCGGTACTCATCCCCCCCATTGGCGGCAATCATTGCGTCTTATGCTGAAAGATTATCAAGATAATTAACAATTGATAATTGATAATTGTTGTTGGGTAGGGATTCTTTTGTTGCTTGTTGGAAAGTTGTTTGGCTGCTCCAAATAACCACCAACTAACAACCACCAACCACTAAGCTGTTTATACTCTTTATTTTGGCAAAAAACATGAAAGCAATCATTCTTTCTGGGGGCAAAGGCACCCGGTTAAGACCGCTGACTTATTCTGGGGCAAAACAACTGGTACCCGTGGCGAATAAACCGATTCTTTGGTATGGAATTGAAAGCATTGTTGCCGCTGGAATTACGGACATTGGGATTATTATTAGTCCCGAAACTGGAGAAGAAGTTAAACAGGTGACTGGGAATGGCGATAGCTTTGGCGCCAAGATTACTTATATTCTCCAAGAACAACCCGCAGGATTGGCTCATGCAGTCAAAATCGCCCAACCTTTCTTAGGTGATTCTCCTTTTATTATGTATCTGGGGGATAACATTATTGAAGGCAGCGTTGACTCGTTTTTGACCCAGTTTAATCAGCAAAATCTTGATGCTTTAATTTTGTTGCGGGCAGTGTCTAATCCCAGCGCTTTTGGGGTAGCGAAAGTAGATGAAAAAGGTCGAGTTTTACAGTTAATTGAAAAGCCCAAAGAACCCCCGTCTAATTTAGCATTGGTAGGGGTTTATTTATTTTCTAGTGCTATCCATGAGGCGATCGCACAAATCAAACCTTCCGCCCGGGGTGAATTAGAAATTACCGATGCGATCCAGCGGTTAATTGACCTAGAAAAACCTGTAGAAGCTTGTACATTACAAGGTTGGTGGCTGGATACCGGGAAAAAAGATGACCTCCTCGAAGCCAATAGAATTATTCTCGATACGCAAATTACTCCTTCTGTAGAAGGGGAAATAGATGACCGGAGTCAAGTAATTGGCCGAGTCAAAATTGGCGCCGGAACCAAAGTAATCAACTCTTCCATCCGTGGCCCAGCAATTATTGGCGAAAATTGTTATTTAGAAAACTGCTTTATCGGCCCTTATAGCAGTATCGCCAATGAAGCAACCTTAATTGATGCTGACCTAGAACATAGCGTTATTTTACGCGGGGCAAAAATCGATCGCATTCAGCAACGTTTAGTCGATAGTGTGATTGGTCGTCGAGCCAATTTAACGGTAGCTTCTCGCCGTCCCAAAGCCTTACGATTTATGATTGGCGATGACTCTCAAGTAGAGTTATTTTAATTGTTGATTGTTGTTCGTTGATTGTTGTTCGTTGATTGTTGTTCGTTGATTGTTGTTGGTTGATTGTTCCTCGTTCCCAGGCTCTGCCTGGGAATGCCTTCCTGGAGGCGCTGCCTCCCGATCTTTAAACAGCCCCCCATTCCTCCAGAGCAAAAAATCCGGCTTCTTCAGGAGGAGGGGGCGTTTCCCCGCATTGGACCCATGACTAATGCTAGAGTAAGTATTAGATGGTTACGGCAGTTTCATTTTAATCACAAAATCTTATGCTCAAACGGATCTACATTGATAATTTTCGCTGCTTGGTCAATTTTGAGCTTAATGTTGATGCAATTAATTTATTTCTCGGTGCTAACGGCTCCGGGAAATCAACGGTTTTTGAAGTATTGCAGAAAATTCAAGCATTTGTTAGCGGCGATCGCAAGATAGAAGGAATTTTTAAATCCTCAGATTGCACTCGTTGGCAAATTGCACCATTACAACGGTTTGAGTTAGAGATTATCGGCAATGGCGGCAGCTATAAATATGAGTTGGGGATTGGACATGAGCGCGATCGATGTCGGGTTGAATATGAGCGTTTGTGGTATGATAACCAGCCTTTACTAAAATTTGAGTTAGGCGAAGTTCAACTGTATCGAGACAATCATTCAGAAGGTCCTCAATACTCATTTGACTGGTCGCAGTCCATGCTGCCTTCGTTGATGCCAAGAAATGACAATACAAAGTTAACTTGGTTTAGAGAAAGAATCCAACGAATTATTATTGTCCGAATGATTCCTAGCTTAATGGCTGATGAAAGCAACCAAGAAGAAATGCGGCTAAATACCCAGATGGAAAATTTTGTTTCTTGGTATCGGTATCTTTCTCAAGACCAAGGCAAAGTCGCTGAAATCAGCAATGTTTTAAAAGATGTTCTGGATGGTTTCAACAGCTTTAAGTTTGAACGAGTTAGCGAACAAAATCAAGTGTTAAAATTACGTTTAGCCGGTGGAAATAATAGTAACCAATTAATTGAATATCGGCTGGGAGAATTATCAGACGGTCAAAAAGCTTTAGTTGCTTTATATACCATGATTTATGGGACGCGATCAGAAGACTATACTTTATGTATTGATGAACCGGAAAACTTTTTAGCTTTGCCGGAAATTCAACCTTGGTTGATTCAGCTTTATGACTTTTGTAGTGAAAGAAAACTGCAAACTTTACTAATTTCTCACCATCCTGAGTTAATTAACTACCTTTTGGCTTCACCGATTGGTTATTGGTTTGACCGGCAAAGTAATGCCCCTGTAAGATTAAAAAGAATTAGTATTGAAGTGGCTGATAATTCTGGATTACCTGTTTCAGAATTAATTGCAAGGGGATGGTTGAATGAGCCAGCATAGAGTTCAAATCGTTATCCTGTGTGAAGATAGACAGCAGGAAGTTTTTGCTCGTCATTTCCTAAAAATGCGAGGTTTTACTGGTATCATCAGAGCTAAAATTTGCCCTTTAGGTAGCCAATCAGGAGAACAGTATGTACGCAGTCAATACGCAGCAGAAGTCAAAGCCTATCGTCAGAATAGAAACCGGGTTGCGATTGGCTTAGTCGTGTTAATTGATGCAGATAAGGGAACATTACAAGAACGACTTAATCAGTTAGCAGATGCTCTTAGCGCAGATGCCCAACCAGACCGTCGATCAGATGAGGCGATCGCTATCTTTATTCCTAAACGCAATATTGAAACATGGATACATTATTTACAAGGAGAATTTGTCAATGAGGAGGATAGTTATGCAAAATTTGAGAATAATGAGGCTTTTTGTAAACCAGATGTTGAGCAGTTAGCCGAGGAATGCCGCTCTCATAAATTATCGACAAACGCACCGGAGTCTCTCCAGGCAGCTTGCGGGGAATTACAGCGTTTATTAATCCTATTAAAATAATAATTGGTCAACCATGAATTAAACCAAGATATAAATAAAAACAATAATAATTTAATTTATTATTACAACTTTATTGATATAATTTATGACTGAAAATAAGGCAGAATTAAAACCATTTATCTACTTTTTGACCGTTAACTATTACTCATCAAAGTTAATTACCAATCTTTTAAAATCCCTGGAAACACAAGCCAAAATACCCTATAAACTAATTATCGTAAATAATTCCCCGGATGATGCCGAAATTGAAGCATTAAATCAGGAAAAAACGGTAATTTTGCAGGCTGGGGAAAATCTAGGATTTGGTAAAGGGTGTAATTTAGGCATCCACTGGGTTTATGACCAAGACCCAGAAGCTATTATTTGGCTGATTAATCCCGATACCCTGATGCTGACGGATTCTTTGGCAAAAGTGCCGGACTTTTTTAGCAATCATCCCGAAGTTTCTATTTTAGGCACAATGGTTTATGAACCCAGTGGGGATGTTTGGTTTGGGGGAGGGGAATTTAATCGCTATACTGGGTCGATTATTATTAAAGATAATTTATTTTTGCACAATCCCGATGCTGAATATATTTCTTGTGCTTGGGTGACAGGCTGTAGTTTTTTACTGAATTTAAGAAAGTTTGATACTTGTCCCGAATTTGACCCAGATTATTTTTTATATTACGAGGATTTTGATTTTTGTCAGCGTTATGCTCAAAAAGGTCATGTTATAGCCATGACGAATCATCTGGCAGTGTTTCACCAACCTTCGCAAATTACTAATCAAAATTTATTCCATAAGTATTATCATAGTACCTATAGTTATTTATTCACGATTAACAAGTATTGTCATCCAGTTGTTTTCTGGTTGAGATTGCTCAGATTAGGGTTAAATGGTTTATGGTTTTTGCTGCGCGATTCGCTAAAGCGATCCGCCTTGCGGAATCGCGCAGTTGGGTTAGGTAAAATTAAGGGAATTTTGAGTTATCTTAAATCCGATAAAAATTACTCAGATAATCACCACAGAGACACAGAGAACACAAAGTAGTGGTAGGTTGCGTTAGGCGTGGTGTCGCTGCTAACACTACCACTACTTTATATGAGATTCCGCGATCGCATTTTAGTCGGAAATCAAAGCAGCCACAGAAATTTTGACATCGGGAAATGCTAATGGGGTAATTTCACCGTCGGTTAAGGTCATTTTTGAGGCATATTCCCCATGTCTGGGTTCGCGAAATACGATGAGTTCCCCACGCTTTAAATTCACTAACCAATATTCAGGAATTCCCGTTCCGCATAGATACGATATTTTAAGGTTGAGTCTTTTTCTAAACTGCTATTGGCATATTCAATTAACCAAAAAATATTTTCAGGATAGGGATGGTGGTTGAGATATTCTCGTCCCAAACGTTGCACAATAGCAATGTCTGGTTCGGGTTCGGAGTCGTTGGGCAATGTGATGGGTTTAGCTGGACTGACTAAGGCGCGGTAAGCGTCAGCTATGCCGTCAGGCTTATCGCCCAGTAAACGGGTCAAATATTCGCCAGCTTTAGTGCTGAAATAAGCGTGAGGAACTCCTTCTGGGGACATTTCTACAATTTCTCCATTGAGTAGTTCCACGGGGCGATCGTCGAGTAAGCCAGTTTCGACGATCTGGTGATAGTCTTCCATTGTCCATTTGGCCAAAGATATAGTCATGTTCGTTAACCATTGGAGTGGGTATTAATAATATAGTAGTCTACTGGGCAACGATGTATCCCATGAGTCGTTTCTTTATTCCATTAATTCGCGCAATCTAAGGGTAAATCCAGGCAGGGATTTAAATCCGTGGCTACAAGAACCAAGTCCGCTTTCTGGCGGACTAAAAACAATATAAAAGAGGATGGTAGATGAAACTACTGGAGAAATTTTTTGGTAAATTCTAGGATTTTTTATTGTTAATCTGCACTTGGGATTGGGCGATCCTTACAGCATTTAATTCTCCATAATCGCCAGTATTTCTTAAATCTTGGGCATCAATTACCAGACGATGAAATTCCTTCGGAACTATACCGCTTTTGACAAATTCCCGACCAAAAGCAGAAATCACGGCTGCATGACTCGAAAATGATAAATCTTTCTGTAAAAGAATGGCTTCAACAGCATAAAACATACTGTAATAAGCGCGAGATGCCGCATAATCTGGAAATTCATTAGTTTGGAGAATTTTGGCTGCTTCTAAGCTGGTGATAGATTTTTGCAGTAAGTTTTCTTGTTCTGGGGTCAAAATGTAATTCCCTCTTTTCTGATATTGAGCAGTAATGGAGTATTGGCTGTAGAGAATTTTTCCGAATCCATAAATAGACGACTGATTGTGAGATCATATTGCAGAGATAAGTCAGAAATCAAATGTCCCGTTCGTTTGATTTCTTCCCCCGGATTAACTTGACCTTTGAGGATAATCAATACATCAATATCGGAATTTTCTGTGGCAGTTCCCCGCGCTTGAGAACCAAATAAAATTAGGCGATCGAGTCGAGTTCCATATAATTCCAATAAATCTGATCGCAGTTGCTTTAGCAGGATTTGTAATTGTTCGGACATAGGGCGTAATCACAAATAATTAATTTACTGTAAAATTTCCACTACAAATACAGCGGTTTTCAGGGCGGCGTTGCATTCCGTAGGGGCGAAGCATTTCGGCAGTCCATTTAGTGTTCTAAGCAATAGGTTATCTGCCGAAATGCTTCGCCCCTACAGGCACTTGTGGTAGATCCAATATAAAATTGCTGTAATTAGCAGTTAATCATTAAATATAATCGCCTCCTACCCCAAAATCAACCGGGCAAGCTTTTTACATCAGGCAATGGCCAAGGGGTAATATTACTTTACTAAAAATGTATCCCATGAATCGTTCCTCTATTCCATTAATTCACGCACTTTCTCTAAGGGTAAATCTAGCACTTCGGCAATTTGTTCTGCGCTTAAACCCAGTTGGATTAATTTGGATAAACTATTTAATTTGGTTTCGTATAAAAGAGTTTCAAAGGCGCGTTCGCGAAGCGTTGCGGATGCAACATCGCGAAGCGGCGCGGATGCAACATCGCGAAGGGGTTCCGATGCGCGATCGCGAAGCGTCCGGGAATCGCCACTGGTTTTTGTCTTGTCTTGAATTAATTCTTGATTTCCCGCATCTTCATTTTCTAATCTTGGGCGATCGGAATTAGGACAAAGATTAATATTACCAACACGAACACGATTTCCAATGAGAGTAGACTGATAATTTGCGAATCCTAACCGTTGAACTGTAGCGCAAAAATTCGACCTATTAACATCTTCCCCAAAAGTCTTTGACAGAACTTGCCAAAGTTTATAGGCTTCATCTTTAACATGACCTTTGGTGCATTTATACTGTTTGGCAATTTCGGGATACTTCTGACCATTGAGCACTCCCTTCAAAATTTCCACTTGCAGACTATCAAGGTGTTTCCTGGTTTGTTTAAAGACCAATTCATCAATTGACTGCAACACAGTTTCCCAGTCCATTCCTTTATGATGACTCCTCTGAAATTTTACCCGCCATTATCCGCCATTATCCGTCATTATCCGCCCGCTTAACATTTTTTAATAAAAGTCCCGTCTTTATCAGTCTTTTTCCGCCCTTTTCCGTCTTGTCGATTGTGTCTGTGTCAGATGACAATAGAGATTATGTGAGCGTATAGCATTTTTCAATCAGACAGATAATTAATCTGTCATTATTTTTGATTGTTGATGCAGAAATCCAAGGAAAATCCAGAATATGCAACCTGTCTAGAAAAATATTGTTAGAAAATAGAAGGGGGTGCAGAAAAACTCGCCTAGATACCCAAAGATTAAAGTAGCGCGGGACAAGGCTCATAACTTATGATCTTATCATAGGTGATAACGGCACTGGGAGAGAAGATATCTTACAGGATATCGTGCTGCCATTGGCATTGGTGACAGGTCGAATTTGAGATATTATACCCGATTTTGACTGGAATGGTTTTCTTTCTGGTCGCGATTAAATCTGATTATAATAGTCTAAACTGCGGGCATCCCATCTTTGTAAAAAGACTTATTCTTACTCTTTTCTCTATCCTCTCTCCTCTTTCTTACAATACAGAAAATGATCCGGTCTAAAATCAAACTTACAGGGTAGTTAAATTAATGAATATCGAATTTGGTCAGGTTCAGGAATATAATGGAAGAGGCTTTGGCTTTGTAAGCCGCACCCTTAAGAAAACAAATCAACGCAGTAGTAAAGGTGTTTGGTTTCACATAAGTAAAATTAAGTATGATTATCCACAACTGGCGGAACAGTTAGACTCTGGGTGTGTAGAAAATGTTAGCTTCTGGTACGAAATCGAGCATACCGAACGCGAAAAAGTTAGTCTAATTTGGCTAGATGCTAAGGATATCCCCGAACCTCATAAAACTGATTTAGTTGCCTATATGGAGAAAATTTGGTGTGATATTGACAATTCGGCACCAGAATGGCTAGGTGAAATTACAATTGCTTTAGTTGGAGAAAATCAAAAAAATGAGTTAACTCAGAAACGTAATGACCTAATTAATCAGCGGCAAGAATTAGAGCAAAAAAATCAAACAAGCCAGCCATCTATACTTGAAAAAATTAGAAAATATAGACTTGAGGCAAGGAGCAATGAAGAACCTCAACGGGTTTATATTGGTTTGCCAGAAAATTTTGTCAATCGTGTATTTTGGGTTGCAGATATATATCGAACAAATATTCAGTCACATGAACCTGGTGGTTATGATGTGGTTGTCGAATATGATAATGAAGTGGTACGTGGCTATGATCGGATTAAAACGCCATCAGCTTATATTGCCAGCTTTTTTTATGGAGAAATAGTGAAAGTTTATGCTAGAAAAACCGCAGACGAAGACGAATATTCTACTGCTTCTTTTGAGGAAGTCTGGAATATTGAATCTTCTAAGGAAGATCCTTGTGAAGCATTAAAAATTTTTCAGCAAAAACAAGAACAAAAAAATAAACCTTCTCTCTTACAAGTTTCGGGAATCTTTGAAAGTCAGGATGAATTTGAAACATTCGATTCGGGAGATGTTTGGGAAAGTTGGTACAATGAAGACGAGGGTCAGTGGTATTTTGGAGAATGTCCTGAGTGTAATATCCCAGATAGAGATTGATTTACATTGGGGTTTATAACGGTTTTTAAGTAATGGTAGGGTGCGTTAGGCGGGGATAATATTTTGCGGAAAATAAATAATCTCTAAGTCCGCCTAACGCACCAAATCATCGGCATAATCATCGACCCATTATCGAAAATTTTTATTGATTAAATTATCGGATTAATATTATATAATTAGGTGCGTTACGGCGCGATTGTAAATTATTGGTTGAAGTTTGAAATTATTTCGCGCCTAACACACCCTACGCTGAATTATCGCATTTATTTTTAGAAGAAAATATGGTGCGTTACGGCGCGATTTTCAAGGGTTGGTTTGAGTTAAAGATAGTTTCGCGCCTAACACACCCTACCCTGAATATGTGCGATCGCCTCTTTCCCCCCAAACAGCGATCGCCTGATGATATAATTTAATCAAAGCTTAATCAAAGCCCTAATTTTTACTATGAAAACATTAACTAGAATTACTCTTAATCCCCAAGTTATGGGTGGTAAACCTTGCATTCGAGGGATGAGAGTAACCGTAGGAGCGATCGTTGGTCTAATGGCCTCCGGTCACACCCCCGCTGACATTTTGAAAGCCTATCCTTATTTAGAAGAAGCCGATATATATGAAGCCCTAGCTTATGCAGCTTGGCGAGTAGAAGAACAAGAAGTACCCCTGATGGTGACATGAAAATATTAATAGACATGAACCTATCACCGGATTGAGTTGGGATTTTTGCTAAATATTCAATTGAGTCAGTTCACTGGTTAAATGTGGGAGATCCAGCCGCCATAGACCAAATAATTATGAATTGGGCTAATACTAACGGCTATATTGTTTTCACTCACGACCTGGATTTTGGCATACTTCTAGCCACTACCCAAGCTACCGCTCCAAGTGTAATTCAAGTAAGAACGCAAGATATCTTACCTACTACCTTGGAAAATATCGTAATTCAAGTTCTGCGTCAGTTTGAATCCGAATTAGATCGCGGTGCTTTAATTACGATCGATCCCGCTCGTTCTCGAGTTAAAATTTTGCCGATTATTCCATCTAAGTCATAATTATGATGTGCGATTCCCGTCTCTGGATCCGCTGCGCGGAATCGCCTCTTTTCCCACAAGGAAAGAACCGGGTTTTTTCGATAAATTTTGTTAGTTAATCCCTGCAATGGAATAAAAACCCGGTTTCTCAACTAAACAGCGATCGCCTCTTTTCCCACAAGGAGAGAACCGGGTTTTTTCGATAAATGTATGCTTGTCAACCTAGATGTTGGGTAAAAACCCGGTTTCTATTCGTGAGCGATCACCCTTTCACGCTCTATTTTTCTCCAACTGACTCAAGTCATATCGACTTTATAACTATCTTCAGCAGTCAGCTATTAGCCCCTGATACCTGATCGCTGACTGCTGATAGCTAGAATGAATTAGTGAATCACCACCAAAAAGCTTTAGACCCTTTAGAAGACCCTTTAGACCAGTTGCGCGATCGCACTTTCAAACAGTTGCAAAGCTCGATCGATTTCTGCGGCAGAAACAATTAACGGAGGAACAAAGCGCACCACTTTCGGGCCTGCGGGAACTAACAGCAATCCTTGAGAAATTGCCGCTTTCACCAGGTCAGTAGAAGCGATCGGGCTATCTGCCTTTAATTCCAAACCATTAATCAAACCCCAGCCGCGCACTTCCTCCACCAGAGTGGGATATTTAGCGGCGATCGCCTGTAAACCTTGGCGCAACTGTTGCCCCCGGTCTTGGACATTCGCCAGTAAATTTTCGCTTTCCAAAGTATGACAAACCGCCAAAGCGACCGCACAAGCAAAGGGGTTGCCGCCAAAAGTGCTGGCATGATCCCCCGGTTTAAACACATCACAATGGGATTTGCACAACAGCGCCCCAATGGGAATGCCACCGCCCAACCCTTTGGCAGAAGTAAAAATATCCGGTTCAATGCCCAGATTTTCATAACCCCAAAGTTTGCCAGAACGTCCCATTCCCACTTGGACTTCATCCAAAATCAGCAAAATGCCTTTTTCATCGCAAATTTGGCGAATTGCTTGGAAATAAGCCACGTCACCGGGACGGACACCCCCCTCTCCTTGCAAAGCTTCCAGCATAATGGCCGCCACGCGCCGTTTTTCGCCCCCGTCGAGTTGGGCGATCGCGGCTTTAATCGCTTCCAAGTCATTAAACGGCACATAGCAAAATCCGGGCACCAGGGGATCGAAATTCTTCTGATATTTAGGTTGACCCGTAGCTGTAATAGTGGCCAAAGTCCGCCCGTGGAAACTCGCATGGGCAGTTAAAATCACTGGGTCGTCAATATTTAACACCGTATGGGCGTATTTGCGGGCCAATTTAATCGCCCCCTCGTTCGCTTCGGCCCCGGAATTGCAGAAAAAAGCGCGATCGGCGCAAGAACGATCCACCAACCACTGAGCCAACTGACCTTGTACCGGGATATAGTACAAATTAGAAACATGGTGCAATGTTTGCATTTGCTGCGTCACTGCCGCCACCATTGCCGGGTGAGCGTGTCCTAGGGTACAAGTAGCAATTCCCGCCACAAAATCTAGATATTCTTTCCCGTCCGTATCCCATACGCGACAGCCGTCGCCTTTGGTCAAAGCAATGGGAAAACGGCCATAAGTTTCCATCACCGCATCGTCAAATTCAGCCGCACTAAAGGAGTTAAACTCCTTTGAAGTCGAGGTGACAGAAGGTTTTTGAGTTAAAGTTTCTGGAGTCACCGGCAGTTCCTCTCATCATAATTTCAATGCCTTATTCGGATTTAGTATAGTGAAAAGCGATCGACAAGACTGTTATGTGCGATCGGACTCTCACGAATTATTTTGTTATTGGGTAGGGATTCTTTTGTTGCTTGTTGTTTGTTGTTTGTTGTTGGTTATTTGTTATTTGTTGGTCGTCGCTGATAGGGAGAGAAACGAAACACTCACCACGAATCAGTCATCACCCATAACCATCAAAAATTGGAGAAAATCCTGTTAAGAGTTATAATGATTCCAGAGTAAATGCTTTGGTATTTGGCAGCATCCCATATTTGCAAATCAGATAGTAGGGGCGAAGCATTCGGGTAATTATCTTAATGGTGAAAACCGAGAATTAACTGCCCGTAGGCGAAGCTTTATCGAAGAGTATGCTTCGCCCTTACAGACCCGGACAAAACAATCATTTTTCCAGTCAACAATATTATTTTGCGGAGGCTTGAACATGACTCAAGTTACTAACCATCAAACGAATAGTCAAAAATTAACCCAAATTGTCGAAACCTTAATTAACAATAATCCGATTTACCAAGAAAACTTGGATCGCCAGGAAATGATTCTGATGATTAATCAAAATTTTAATCCGGTAGCCATTCCCGACCTGAATAGTATTTCAGAGGAAGAATTAACCAAACGGATTAAAAGTATTTTGTCTTTAAATTTAGTCTCAGGAATGCTCAATGATTTTACTCCAGAGCAAATGCGACTTTTTGATGAATCAGTTAAGCGAGGGTAAATGGGTTATTTATTAGATACTAACATTGTTTCCGCTTTTCTCAAACAAAATCCAGAAATCGGATTAAAAATCAGAGAACTCAGGTATCAAGGTCAATTTATTGGTATTAGTGGGATAACTTACTATGAAATCCAAAGAGGTCTGCTCAGAACTAATGCCACCAAAAAACTGGCTTTATTTGAACAATTTTGTCAAGATTATCCCATTTTATTTTTAGATGATCTGAGGATTTTTCAAAAAGCATCAGAAATTGATGCAGATTTAACCCGTCAAGGGAGGATTATTCAAGATGCAGATATTTTGATCGCCGCTACTGCGATCGCTCATGGATTAATTTTAGTTTCCCACGATTCTGACTTAACTAGGGTTAAAGACTTACAGCTAGAAAATTGGTTAATAGCGTAAACCTGTAGGGGCGAAGCATTCCGGCAGATAAATTATTGGTTAAAAGCAGAAACTTTATCCCGGAATGCTTCGCCCTCACTGCGGTAATGCTTCGCTAACGCCCTACCAATATTTGTGATTCAGGCAATAGAAAATTTCTGTAATGCGATCAAAGAAGGAATAAATACTTTTATTTAAATCATATTTAACCAGTAGGGGCGAAGCATTCGGGTAACAACTACTGTGAAAACCCATATTTATTGCCCGGTAAGCGAAGCTATGCCGTCAGGCTTTATGCTTCGCCCCTACATTTACGGCAAAAATTATTGAGTAAAACAATAAAAAAATAGATTAATTTAACTTAATTTAACAAAGTAAAAACATAAATCATAGTAAATTTTATTCAGAATAAAATTTACTATGATTTAAATATGTAAAATAGTATGTAGGATGTACAGCTATTATAATTGTTGGTAAAAATATTAATTTATAATAGCTGCACACCCTACGGCTGACTTTCTTGATTACTAGACAGAAGCTCCTCCGTCTCCGCCCAATCCGCCAAGCGCTGCTCCTTTTGCGGCTCCAATCTTAGCACCCACAACCGCCCCTGCAGGACCTCCGAAGAAAAATCCAACAAGTCCGACTGTTGCAGCTCCTACCACTGCGGTTGTAACAACTCTAGCAGTTGTTTTTGCAACTTCTTTTCCAACTTCTTTGGCCAAATCATCACTCTCACTCATAATTATGCCTCCAAGTCTAATAAACCTATAATTCCACTGTGAATGCAGTATCCGAATTTTTTCTTAAGCAAATCAGTCAATTTAGGATGATTTGCTTAATATCTGACATTATACTTTGTCATTTTTAGATTGGGTTGAAATTGAAGTGGCATTTAGTGGGAAAATTAGATTGGCGGGATTTAGTGTGATATAGTGGGATTTAGTGGGGCGGTTTAGTTCTCGGTTTACAAAAGTTAAAAATTAGTGGCAAACAGTGGGTTTTGGTGTCAAAAATAAAAAAATGAGGAGGGAAAAACATCTATGGATATTCAAGAATTGTCAAAATGGACGGATGAGCAGGTATTCGCTAAAACCAGACAACATCTTGATTCTTTACAAAAATCTATATTAGAAAGTGTTTTACAATATAAAAATTTTCAAAACATTGCCAACCAAAATGGATATAGTTACGATCATGTCAAAAAAGAGGGGGCAAAATTATGGAAACTTCTCTCTGGCGTTTTTGATGAAGCTATTGAGCAAAGCAATGTGCGGGCGATTTTAGAAAATAAAGCTGGATCTACTATTTACAGTTTTGGGGATTCATCGTTAATTATTAGTAATCATAATATTAAGAAAAATCATGTGAATATTTGTAGGGGGAATCCCCAGATTTTAGAGGATACAGAAAAGCGATCGCCCTCTGTGCCAGTTCCCAATAAAGTTCCGCTTGTGGATCTAACCACCGCCCCAGAATTAAACTATAATTACGGGCGCGATTCAGAAATTTATACTCTGAAATCATGGATGGTCGATGATCGGGCTCGGTTAATTACAATTTATGGCTTAAGTGGGATGGGGAAAACCGCTTTGATTCTTAAATTAATCTCAGAAATTCAGAGAAAATTTGATTATATTATTTATCGGGGTCTTGAACCTTTGCCTAAACTGGGGAAGCTGAAAGACCACCTGACGCATTTTTTGGCTGAATCCTCAGCCAGTCCCTTGCCAGAAATTATTGATTATTTTCGTTCATCTCGTTGTTTAGTAATCCTGGATAACGTGCAGCATCTTTTTAAACCAGGTCATTTAGCGGGTCATTATTTAGCAGAATATAAAGATTATCATAATTTTTTTCAGCAAGTGGCGACCTCCTCTCATCAAAGTTGTTTGATTTTAAGTAGTTGGGAGAAACCTGGAGATATCGAGACTTTAGAAAAGGAAAACGAGTACACAAAATCCTTAAAGATTGAAGGCTTAGGAGCATCGGCTAAAGATATTTTTAGACAAAAAAAGTTACAAGATGAGTCAATCTGGGATGAATTAATCCAGCGATATCAAGGTCATCCGGGTTGGTTAAATATTATCTCGGCAACAATTCTGGAGTTATTTGACGGCAGGGCTGCTCATTTGATTGAAAGAGAGGAGTTGTTTTTAGGTGATATAGAAGCAAAATTAGAGTTTCAGTTAGAGCGGTTATCAGAATTAGAAAAGAAGGTGGTTCACTGGTTGGCAATTCAAGATGAGGCGATCGCAATTTCCCAAACCTATGCTAATCTGGAAGTATCTCAAAGTAAATTTTGGCAGATTATGCAATCTTTAAATAGACGCTGTTTAGTAGAAAAAGTCGCCGGACAAGAACCTGCAAAATTTCAGCTAAATTCTATTGTTAAAGCCTATCTAGGGTTTTCATGTTTGATGTAAAGCATTAATCCGGTGCGTTACGGCGGTGAAATGCCGATGATTCTGGTTGATGCCTAATTTTCATCTCACCGCCTAACACACCCTACATTATTTTTATCTCTATAAACCAAGAACAAAGAACCAATAACCAAGAACATGAACAGTGAAGTAACCGCAGGAATTCTCTATATTGTCGCCACACCGATTGGCAATTTGGAAGATATCAGTTTTCGGGCTGTCCGAATTTTGCAGTCAGTAGATTATATTGCGGCGGAAGATACGCGGCATACAGGAAAATTACTGAATCATTTTCAAATTAAAGTGCCGCAAATTAGTTATCACGAACATAACCAAAAACAAAGAATTCCCGAATTGCTGGATAAGTTAAAAGCAGGGAAAAATATTGCGGTAGTCACCGATGCGGGAATGCCGGGAATTTCCGATCCGGGCTATGAAATGGTGACAGCTTGTATTGATGCGGGGGTGAATGTGGTGCCCATTCCGGGGGCAAATGCGGCAATTACTGCTATCAGTGCGGCAGGATTACCCAGCGAAAGATTTGTGTTTGAAGGTTTTTTGCCGACGAAAGGAAAAGAGCGCCAACAGCGATTAGATTTGCTAGAAACTGAGTCCCGGACGATTATTTTATATGAGTCGCCCCACCGCTTAGAGAAAACTTTGGCAGATTTGGCTAATTGTTTAGGAAGCGATCGCCCGATCGCCCTGGGTCGAGAATTAACCAAACTCCATGAAGAATTTTGGCGCGGCACCATTGGAGAGGCATTATCCTACTATCAATCCGTGCCACCGCAAGGGGAATTTACATTAGTTATTGCCGGGAAAAGTGAAGCAACAGAGGAAATTTCTGACACCACCCTGAAAACCGAGTTAGAAAACTTATTAAAACAAGGAATATCCCGATCTGAAGCTACAAAAATCATGGCCGAACGAACCTCTGTTTCTCGGCGCAAGATTTATCAGTTAGCGTTACTAATCCCAGAAAGCAATGAAGGGGAAAATGATTAGCTAATTTTAGCATTAGCCCAATTTTAGCATACAGCAATTTTCTCCGCGAGTAAACCACAAAGTATTTGTAGGCGCGAAGCATTCCGGCAGAAGTTTGATGCTTAAAATATTAATGTACGGACGTCCTTGCGAAGCATAATCCGTCAGCCCTTATGCCTTATGGCCAGAAAGCCCCTACGGAATGCGCGGGTCCTACCGTGGTTCAGTAGGGGCGAAACCGCTGTAATTATCGGAAAATGCTGAAGATATCCTCCCAAATCAGCCCGTCGGATGATGGCAAAAGTCTATTCAAGGGGGGATATCTCCATAATTAGTTACTTGTACGGGTAATTCCAGGAAGTCGATCGCTTTTAGCCAGAAATAAACAAACACAACAATGATATAATTTACTCCTGAGTATTAATGCGGAACAAAAACCGGAATTTTGGCCGAAAAAAAATATCGTTAACCATAAAAGTTTGGTTTACAATAGTTTTGCGAGGGTAAATTCTTAACCGTCTACCTGAAACGCAACAAACTACAAGGAGATAGAGGCGATCGCGAGTAAATCTTATGAAATTTGGACGAGAAATTTGTGGCAATACCATATTGGCTGAAACAAGGGAATGGCTTGTCACCAATGGCATTGGGGGTTATGCTTCCGGCACGATCGCCGGGATGCTGACTCGACGGTATCACGGGTTACTCATTGCCGCACTCAAACCACCCGTGGAGCGAACTTTATTTCTGACTAAATTAGATGAAACCGTTGAGTACAACGGTCAATTTTATCCCCTGTTTACCAATCGTTGGGCTGATGGCAGCATCAGTCCCCAAGGGAATTTATATTTAGAAAGCTTCCACCTGGATGGAAATATTCCCGTTTGGCGATTTGCTTTGGCAGATGCTTTGTTAGAAAAACGGATTTGGATGCAGCAAGGGGAAAATACCACTTACATTTCTTATCGGTTACGCCGGTCCACTAAACCAATGAAACTGGCGATCGCCACCTTAGTCAATTACCGGGAACACCATCAGCAAACCCATGCCCATGACTGGCAAATGACCATGACCTCTGTAGAAAACGGCGTTTGTATCAGTTGTTCGGCCAATAATGAGATATCTTTATATTTACGCAGTTGTACTTCCTTTGCACCAGAAAAAGCAACCGGGGTGAAAATCGAACCCGTGCATCGGTGGTATTATGGCTTTTGCCTGAATCAAGAACACGATCGCGGACTAGACTATTGCGAAGATCATCTGCAAGTTGCCACCTTTCGGGCGGAACTGCAACCGGAAGAGTCTTTCACTATTGTCGCCAGTACGGAAGAATTCGCGAATTTAGATCCAGAGCAAAGCTTAAAAGCCCAAAAAAAATACCATAAACATCTGATTAGACGTTCTTACCAAAAGCAAGGAAAAAGCAAAGAGACAAAAGCTTATCGTTTAGCCAAAAAAGCCCCGAATTGGATTAAACAATTAGTCTTAGCCGCTGACCAATTTATTGTCAATCGTCCTTTACCAAATGTCCCGGAAGGGAAAACCATCATTGCCGGTTATCCCTGGTTTAGTGACTGGGGACGAGATACCATGATCGCCCTGCCCGGTTTAACCCTCTGTACCGGACGACCAGAAATTGCTCGCACCATTCTACAGACCTTTGCGACCTTAGTTGATCGGGGGATGTTGCCCAATACCTTTCCCGAAGCCGGACAAACTCCCCATTACAACACCGCAGATGCTACTTTATGGTATTTTGAGGCGATTCGCGCTTACCATGAGGCGACGGGTGATATCCAGTTGGTGCGAGAACTTTGGCCGGTGTTAAAGGATATTATTGACTGGCATCGTCGGGGCACCCGCTATAACATTCATGTCGATCCCTGTGATGGCTTAATTTATTGTGGGGAGTCCGGGACTCAACTCACTTGGATGGATGCCAAAGTCGGGGATTGGGTGGTGACACCTCGGATCGGCAAACCCGTAGAAGTAAATGCCCTGTGGTACAACGCCCTGCAAATTATGGTGGAATTTGCCGACTTGATGTATTATCCGGCTGCCGAATATCAGCAAATGGCCGAACAAGCGATCGCCGGGTTTGCCCGATTCTGGAATCCCGAATTAAACTACTGTTACGATGTAGTTGATGGGCCGCAAGACCACGATGACTCTTTGCGACCGAATCAGATTTTTGCCGTGTCTTTGTGTCATAGTCCTTTAACTCCAGCCAAACAACGCGGGGTGGTTGATAGCTGTGCGCGATCGCTCCTGACTTCCTACGGACTCCGCAGCCTCAGTCCAGATCATCATGCCTATAAAGGTTATTACAAGGGCGATGCCTTTGAACGGGATGGGGCTTATCACCAGGGAACGGTTTGGGGGTGGCTGCTGGGGCCTTTTGTCCTCGCCTATCTTCGGGTTTATCACCAGCCAAAACAAGCTCTGATGTTTCTCGAACCAATGGCTCATCATTTAATGGATGCTTGTGTCGGTAGTCTCAGCGAAATTTTTGATGGCAATCCCCCCATGCGTCCCAAAGGGGCGATCGCCCAAGCTTGGACCGTCGCCGAAGTGCTGCGGGCTGCTGCCTATTTGAAAATTAAACAGTCAAAATAGAGCTATTGGTCAAAAGTGAATAGTGAATAGTGAATAGTGAATAGTGATATTTCATTGAAATGCATCACTTTTCACTCTTCACTTTTCACTCTTTAGAGCTATTGGTCAAAAGTGAATAGTGAATAGTGAATAGTGAATAGTGAATAGTGAATAGTGAATAGTGGTATTTCATTGAAATGCATCACTTTTCACTCTTCACTTTTCACTCTTTTCTGTCTCCTCACGAAAAATCGTGAACTATCAATCTTTTAAAGTAGTCTATAAAATATCTCCTAAAATTTTGGCTCTGACCCTAAGAAATAGGCGAAGTTGCATCCGCAATGCTTCGCGATCGCCCTAATCACTCAGTCTCATTTGTCTACGCAATTTTACTGAGATTATTGAAGATTTGAGAGATTTTATCTCAGTAAAATCTCGGAGATGAGATTAGGGAAAACATGGTTATGGGGAAAACATGATTTTGCCGAATATCAGAGGATATACGGATTGGGGCGAATTTTGGTGGGCGATCGCCTCTGAATCAGTCAGGAAAAACAAGTCATAGCCTGATGTGGATCGCACCAAAAACCGAGAAAATGTGTTAAATTATACTGAGAGAGTTTGAGGATTAAATATGTCTAATTTAATTCATTTAAGTCAAAAATATCCTCCAGAAAAAAAAAGTGCTACTTTCATCAGATATAGCCAAAATCATCAAAATTGGCAACAATTGTTTCAATTAATCGATGATATCAAAAACCAAATCGATCACTATAGAGGAGAATACTCCCGTTTATTTGATTCACGAAAATATCAAATATTGCAAAATTTAGAAGCCAAAATAGAAAAACTAAATCAAGAGATATTTAAACATCAAGAAGAAGAACAATATTTACTAGAACTAAATGAAAAATTGCATCGATTTGCGACGATTGACAGATTAACCCAGGTAGCTAATCGGTACTGCTTTGATCGATATCTTGACCATGAATGGCATCGTTTGATTCGCTATCAAAGACCGTTATCATTAATTTTCTGTGATATAGATTTTTTTAAGCAGTATAACGATAAGTACGGACATCCAGCCGGAGATAAATGTTTACAAAAAGTAGCCCAAGCGATTCGCGGGGCTGTCAAACGTTCTACGGATTTAGTTGCCCGTTATGGGGGAGAAGAATTTGTGGTGGTTTTGCCGGGAACCGATCTATCTGGGGCGATTAAAGTGGCTTCAACCATTCGTTCAGCAGCAGAACAACTTCGGATTCCCCATAGTCAGTCGAGTGTAAGTGAATATGTCACCTTAAGTTTGGGTCTGTCGAGTATGATTCCCAATCAGGCATCTTCACCGGAACAGTTGTTAGCGGAGGCAGATGCCAAATTATATGAAGCGAAACAGTCTGGACGCAATTGTGTCAAATATTCTATGAATTGTCAGACTTGTCAACAAAATCAAGGTGAAAAAATTTCTCTCACATTGAAAGAAATCGAAAATATTAACCGCACTATAATGATTCATTGGTCTTTTGAGAAAAAGTCCATGATTAGAATTGGTCGGGCAGCGGATAATGATGTTGTGTTATATCATCCCCTGGTGTCGAGACACCATCTGAAGTTACAGTGGGTTGGCCAGACATGGGAATTACAAAGTTTCGGCCAAAATGGAACCTATATTAATGACAGAGAAGTTGAGCAAGCAGTGGTAAATGGTGGGGAAATTATCAAGTTAGCTCGCTTTGGCCCAGCGCTGCAAATTGATTTAATTAATAGTGAGTGATCGAATAGTGAGTGATGGATTCGGAAACTGGGTTTTTCAGGGGTGATGTAGAAATGTAGAAATCGCCGCTGCCCAGTTGCCGATCCAGTTTGCTTTCTAATGTTCCGAGGCTTCGGGGTGGGGCTTTGTGGTTGAGTTTGTAGTTGGGTTTGTGGTTGGGTTTGTAGTTGGGTTTGTGGTTGGGTTGACAGAAAATTCTTGTTCGAGTTGACGATATTGGGAAATGTTGATGATTTGCTCGAATTGCTGGAAGTTGAGCAAGCGATCGAAGCCCACGGTGGTGCCATGTTCTTTCAGATATTTGTAACAGTCGGCGATCGCTTTGGTGGCAGAAAATAAACCCGCCAAGGGAAATACCGCGATTTTATAGCCGAGGGCTTCTAGTTCCGGGGGCGACATGAGGGGAGTTTTGCCACCTTCAATGGCGTTGGCAAATAACGGGGCATCGGGAAAAGCTGCGGCGATCGCTTTTAACTCCTCAACAGATTGGGGCGCCTCAATAAATACAATATCGGCCCCGGCTTCAAAATAAGCCCGACCTCGGCGAATGGCCTCTTCAAGTCCTAGGGGCGCCCGAGCATCGGTGCGACCAATAATCACTAAACCACTTTCGCCTCTTGCTTTGACCGCTGCTTTAATTTTTTCAATATGGTCCTCTGCCGGAATCACCCGTTTGCCTTGGAAATGCCCGCATTTTTTCGGCCATTCTTGATCTTCTAAGATCACACCAGCTACACCGAGAAGTACCGCTTCGGTGACAGTGCGAATCACGTTGAGGGGATTGCCATAGCCGGTGTCAATATCCGCAACTAAGGGAATTTTCACCCCTTGAACCATGCGACTGACACTGTAAAGCATTTCCGTGGCGGTGAGGAAACCGTAGTCTGGCCGCCCCAAAGTGGAGGCGGAGATGCCAAACCCACTGGTAAAAATTACTTCAAAACCGACTTGTTCGGCGATTTGAGCGCTGAGACAGTCGTGAACGCCGGGACAGATTAACAGTCCGGGTTCTTGGAGCAGTTGTCGAAGTTTTTGGCCGGGAGTCATAAAGCTTGCGGTGACTAAAGGGATGGTTGGATTATGATTGAATATAAAAGCATTGACCATCTATTTTATTGATAAAAGCGTAATCTGTGTTTACCAGTTAAGAGAGGATTGCTTGTGACTACGACGAATACCCCCCAAATTAGAGAAACGATTCGACTGGCTCCTAGTTTTGTGATTCCTTTGGTATTGGCGATCGCAGCCATTCCTCTACTGCTGGTTCAAGTTTGGATTGGCTTGCCCGTTGAGGTATTGGCTGTATTTTTGTTGTTTCAAACCGCCACAATTCGCTTGGAGTTTACTCAAACCGCTTTGGATATTTACCGCTCAAATCAAAGAATTCGCCAGTTTCCCTACCAAGACTGGTCTCACTGGGAAATCTTTTGGCCTCCGGTGCCGATTCTATTTTATTTTCGCGAAGTGAACAGCATTCACTTTCTGCCAATTTTGTTTAATCCCAAAATGCTGCAAACCTGTCTAGAAGAACGCTGTCCGAGAAAAATTAAGTAAAGAATCGGTAAATTCCAAACGGGCAATCGTCAGGGTTTCGAGGGGCAGAAAAAGCGGCGATTCGAGATGAAAATGATTGCTCAAACCTGAGTAATGACTTGCGTATATATAGATGCATCTAGATGCATCTATATATACGCAAGGGTGAGAAATTGCTTAAACTATTAAAGATTTTTACTGTTGACTTATGATTTCAGAGCCAAGTCAAAACCCAGATTCATTGGCAAATAATCTAGATTTTTCCACAGCGGACGTTTGGGCGGATGCCCCCGCAGACGAACCGGGGCCAGAAGTTGTGGTAAAGGCGGCGGAAAACGAGGAAAAGGTTGTGGTGAATTTGACCCCCTCGTCAGAAGTTGAGGCATCAGAAACCGAAGCATCGGTTTCTCCGGCAGAGTCTTTACCGCTGACTGATTTAGTCGAAGACAAAGAGTTGCCGGATGAAGATTTAGGCACAGCTTCGGCGATCGCCTCGCCCTCCGCAGCGGAACCCCCGGAAGTGAATAAGGCTGAACCGATCGCGGCACCCACCCCTGTGGAAGCGATCGCACTTCAGGGGCAATCGCCAGAAATTGCTCAAGGGGAAGCCTATAAAGATATCGAGGATCAAAGAGATCGTTTGGTCAATGATGTGGCGGAATTACAACGGCAAAAAAAAGCCTTGCAAGAAGAGATTTTGCAGTTAGAAGCGAACCGGGGGCGCTTGCTGCAAGAAAATATCGCGGAACTCCAGAACACTCTGGGGCAAATGATCCAAGAGTCTTTAGGTGAGTTGCAACAACGCAAACAGGCTTTACAAATTTCTGTGGAACAACTTGAACGACGGCAAGAACGCATTCGCAAGGAAATGCAGACCACTTTTGCCGGTGTTTCCCAAGACTTAGCGATTCGGGTTCAAGGGTTTAAAGATTATTTGGTGGGGAGTTTGCAGGATTTGGTCAGGGCAGCGGAAGACTTGGAGATGTCTCCGAAACAGCGATCGCCTGAACCAGCTTCTGATGAGCGATTCCGCGAAGCGGATCCCTCAAGGGAATCGCGTTCCTCCGGGCAACCAGCCGCCAGCGGTCCGAATAACCCCGAATTTGGGAATTCGTCTTTTGAAGAACAAGCCCAGCTAATTCGGCGAATTTTAAAGCAATTTCGCACTCAACCGGACTACTACGGCCCACCGTGGCAACTGCGGCGCACCTTTGAACCCATTCACGCGGAACGAGTCTCTAACTGGTTTTTCACCCAAGGAGGACGTGGGGCTTTACGGACAATGGGCAGTCGCTTACAAAATATCTTGGTTGCCTCAGCGGTGATGTCCTGCTTGCGGAAAATCTATGGCAACCGTTTTCGGACTTTAGTCTTAGCGGATAGTCCAGAACGCTTAGGAGAATGGCGCCGAGGTTTGCAAGATTGTTTAGGCATTTCCCGCAGTGATTTTGGCCCTGAACGTGGGGTGGTATTGTTTGAGGATGCGGAAGCCTTAGTTCAAAAAGCCGAAAGATTGATTAAAGATGGTTTAATGCCACTAATTTTAATTGATGAAACTGAAGGGCAAATTAACTTAGGAGTGCTGCAATTTCCTTTATGGTTAGCGTTTGCTGCTGAACCAAAAATGTCAGCCGCCGCTGCTTCTAGTAATTGGTAATATTAGGAGACATTAGTCATATTAAAGGGCAGTCGAGCGATTGCCCCTAGTCCCTTTGTCCTAGTTTTTCCTAGTTTTTTGCTTTTTAGGCGAGCGATCGGCAAACATTGCTGACTTTTGATCTGACCTTGGATCGGCGTCTTCAAAATTTACCAAAAAAAATACAATAGCAAGAAATTTCTCTTGCTATTGTAAATAATTGGATTTAAGCATCTAGCGATACAGTGAATCTTGGACGGCAAAAGGTTGCGGTCTAATTTGGGCTTGTAAATTGGATACGGCTTGCAGATAACAAGGATCTTCGTGAGTACCGAGGAGAGATGTATTAGTGGAAGCCCGCAGTTGTTCGGCACTGTTCATGTCCACCTGAATATCCGGGGTAATTCCCTTGTGGCTAATATCAGTGCCATTAGGAGTGTAGTAGTGGGCGATCGTCACCGCTAAACCGGAACCGTCAGAAAGTTTATGCACCGATTGCACCAAGGCTTTGCCAAAGGTTTGACCCCCAATAATCGTGGCTCTGCCATTATCTTGGAGGGCACCGGCTAAAATTTCACTAGCACTGGCGGAGTTATTATCCACCAAAACCGCTAAGGGCAAGTTGGTTAAAGCTTTACCTTTGGCTGCAAAATCCTCCCCAAATCCATTGCGGTTGACCGTCCGCACGATGTCCCCTTCACTCAGCCACATTTTGGCAATGTCAATGCTGGCATATAATAGACCTCCAGGATTTCCCCGCAGGTCAAGGACAAAGGCGTCCACATTCTGCTGCTGCAAATTTTGGATCGCGCTTTTCATTTGTTCTGCCGCATGGGAACTAAATTCTTTCAAGCGGATATAGCCGATTTTGTTCGATCCTTCTTGTTGTAAGGTATAATGCACCGCTGGCAAGGCAATTCGGGCACGAGTCAGGGTGACTTCAAATTCGTGGGATCCAGGGCGAAATAGTTTTAGTTGAATTTGGGTGCCGACTTCGCCTCTAATCAATTGGGCGGCTTGATCCACCTTCATGTTATCGGTGGATTGACCGTCAATTTGCAGAATGTGATCCCCTGATTTAATTCCGGCTAACATTGCCGGAGAGTTTTCCATCGGTTCTGCTACGGTGATCCGATTGCTCTGTTGATCCAGTTGCAGCCGCATCCCTACCCCAGTCAGTTCCCCAGCGGTCTGGTTGCTCAGGGCTTGATATTGCTCTGGGTCTAAAAATCGGGTGTAGCGATCGCCCAATTCAGCGAGTGCTTGGCGTAATGCGGCATAAGCTTGCTCGGTGGAACTGTATTCAGTATTGAGCAACCGAGTTCTCACCGATTGCCAATCTACTTGATTAAAATCAGGATCGACATATCTTTGGTTAACAATTTGCCACGCTTCATCCAAAACAGTTTTCGGACTATCTTCCAGGGCGGCTAACACAGAACGATTCCAGCCCGAACTCAACGAGGATAAAGTTGCAGTGGTGGCAAGGGTTCCAGTAAATAAGGCAACTTGAAGAAAACGAAAGCCTCTTGAATATTGATTCATGAAAATTCGCTCTGACGGAGTGGACTTGATTAAGCAGTGGGTGACAACACCAGGTAAAACCTAGGAAAACCTTGTAATTTTTGAAACTTCCTAGATTTTTTTAGGGGTTGTGATTTCATCTGGTGATGAGCATACTTTATATTTTCAAAGTCTATCTGGCTTTGGAAAATATAAATTTAAGTTACTAAAAATTTAGCAGTATCATTAATCAAGATTCAAATTTAAACCCAAATTTAAATCAATGACTAAATTTGGCAATGCCGCTCAATGTTTTAAGATTAAATAGATTTAACTTGTCAAACATTGCGCTTGGCTCTTCAGCCCTAGGGTGTGATTTTTGGTACAACCCAGGAGGTGTTTTCAGGCAATATAATTACTTATGAGCGATGAAAGGATTGTTTCAGCCATTTTATTGGGTGGCCTAGTTTATCCTAACTTCAACAGTCAAATCAGATTTTCCGTAAAATCTCCAACTTGACTTAGCAGATTTTTTCGGTTTAGTCTGTGTGAGAAGCAATAGAGTACAGTAAAATTACACCAGAATTACACCAGAATTACACCAGAAATTATGTCCACATAACCGCCAGGGATTTTCCCGGTAGAAATACGGAAAGCTCCAGTCAGTGAATTGGCGCAAGCTGTCAAACACTGGTATTTTTTACTGATTATGGCTGGCGCTGTGAATCGCTGCCCTTGTTTCTAGTGTAGCTAAAATAATCATAAAAAGCAGCAGTCTGAACAAAATTATGATCGGATCACAACTCAAAACGGTTTACCCAAGGTGGTGGGAGGTCGCCAGTAATGGCGCGATTCGCGCAGCGATCCCTTCGGGAATCGCACTAGCAGCCCTTTGCGGTGTAGTGTTTATGCAGCAAAGTCGTTTGGATCGGGCTGCCCTGAACCCTCTGAGCCCACAGCAAGCGGATCAACAAGAGGCGTTACAGATCGAACTGATGAAGCGATCGCCCACGTTAGGGTTTGATAATGCGATCGCCAACTGGGCATTCATTAAGTTTATTGGCTACTTCGGTGACGAGGAACTGCGTGACCAGACTGGGTATGAACTCAATGATGATTATTTTGACTTGCTGACCCAAAGGGATCCACGCTTCATGGAAGCTTACCTATTTATTTCTTCTGCGGTTTCTTTCATGCAAGCCAAGCCGGAATTAGGGGTGAAGTTAATGCAGCGGGGAACCGAAGTGCTTTCCCCAGAAATCAACCCTAGATCCTATCTCCTCTGGCGCTATAAAGGCATCGACCAGTTATTGTTAGTTAATGATATTCCTGGGGCAATTAAATCTCACGAAATCGCCGCCGAATGGGTGAAAGGAACTCCCGATGAAAAATTTGCCTCTATCTACGCACAAACCGCTGAATTTCTCAAAAGTAACCCAGATAATACTGATGTGCGGTTTTGGGCTTGGAGTGAAGTTTATTATAGTACAGTGGATAAAAATGTGAAAGCACGGGCTGAGGCGGAACTCTTAAAACTCGGTGCCAATAAAAGGGTTGACGAAGATGGAAATATATATTTTGCTCTGCCAGTGTCGAATAATAAACAGCGGTAATGAAAGAAAATCCCCGAAAAAAACGCCGTTTTTTTTACTGGCTTAATCATAAGCTTCCTCGGTGGATTTCCTCTTGTAAAATATGGCCAAACCATTATGGATTAAAAAATCAAGGGAAAATCCGTAAGTTAATCCCTAAATTTATTTCGCTTTTATGCAGTTTTTTTCTGGTGGCGATTCTGATTTTGATTGGTTTGGTGGGCAGTTGGTGGTTACTGCTCGATCGCCCAATGTTACGAGAATCAGCGAATAGACCGATTGATAGTATTTTAGTCTTAGGCGGCAGCATTAGTCGAGAAATCTATGTGGCACAACTTGCCAAAAAATTTCCCCAAGTACCGATTTTAATTTCCCGTGGTTCTTCAGATCCTTGTATTTGGTTAATTTTTCAGACAGCCGCCGCCCCCATTCACCACGTTTGGTTGCAAAATTGTGCCACTTCTACTTTTAAAAATTACTATTTTGCTCTGCCGTTATTAAAACAGTGGAATGTGCATCATTTAAAGATTATTACTTCTGCCAGTCATTTACCCAGAGCAAAATGGTTAGCCCAAATTATTTTGGGTTCTCATGGAATTTGGACAGAAGTCGATGTGGTTGAAGAAAAAGGCATACCCGGAAATCGGGAAACATGGCTGAAAACTAGCCTAGATGTGATTCGTAGTCTAATTTGGGCAAGAGTCAGTCAATATTATAATCCTGAATGTTCCCAGTTAAAACATTTACCAGTGGTTGATTTTTCTGCTTGGAAAAAACGGGGATTTAAATGCGAGCATCAGGCAGGCTTAAACAATAAAAATTAATCCGATCATCTTATTTCACGAGTAAAAATTTCCAAATAAAAGAGATATGATAAATATGTATATTTATATAATAAAATCGGTGGGCTATGCCCACCATGAGGAAAAATTAGGGGTTAAATTTACTGCGAATGGCTTCGATTCTTTTCCGGTTGACCCCTAAGTCTGATTCACCGAGACGGGAAGCGGAACGAACTTGAATGGTTGCTGCTTCGGGGTCTAAATAAAATTCTACATCATCGACAAATCCCATTAATTTACTGGTAAATTCGGCATAGATATAGTTGTGTTCAGCGGTAATGATTTTGGCATTTTCGCTCGCTTCTATAATTTCCTTTAGTTGCCCGATCGCCTCTGCGGGAGTTCCTTGATAGGTCAGCGGGGCAATTTGATGTTCCCCATCTCCGCTTTGACTAGACACGCAGTTGGGAGAAGCGGGACAAGTGGCTAAGGCACCATTTTTTACTCCTAAATTTCTGGGGCGATCGCCGGAAAAAGAAAATAGACTAGCCACCATTGTTTCTGGTAAGCGATCGTTGGCGATTGCCGGAAAAGTTGAGCCTAAAAAACCGCCGATGGTCAATACAAAAGCAAGGCAAATCGGCACAATTTTTAAGCGAAATAAGCGAAATAAGCAAAATAATCTTTGCATGGGTGTTCAGTAAAAAACCACGTCAATTTAGATATTAATGGGCGATCGGCAGATTGTAAAGGAATCTTATATCTAAGAAACGCTAAAAAAACCAACCATAACAGATAACAGATAATAAACAACAAACAACAAACAACAAACAACAAACAACAAACAACAAACAACAAACATAAGTAAATTTGCCGATTTCACCAGAGAAAAGGTTGAATGAATCTGGGTGAGGTTATCAGTGCTTTAAGAAAAATGCTACTGTGGAAATAGGGCTGGGAAAAATGTTTCATCAATAGTCTGTGCTGAATGACCCGGAAAATCCCAAACAGATTTCTGGCGCGATCGCACAGCGGGCATCTTGCTTGATGGATTTAGATTGATCCCGGTAATCCCTAAGTAAGTTCCTGATTATGCCTACTGGTCAAGAGAAAAATAACTTATGACTGTGCTAGAAGCTGATTGGCAACACCATTTTATTGAAACCAACCGGATCCGTTTGCACTGTGTGAGTCAAGGAGAAGGTGAATTGGTGGTTTTGTTACATGGATTTCCAGAGTTTTGGTATTCCTGGCGATATCAAATACCAGCCCTGGCTCGATATTTTAAGGTTGTAGTTCCCGATTTACGGGGATATAATGATTCCGATAAGCCGGAAAGTGGCTACGATCTCGATACGTTAACGGCGGATATCCAAGGGTTAATTAAACAGTTAGGTTATGTGAAAGCCCATATTGTGGGACATGATTGGGGTGGGGCGATCGCCTGGAACTTGGCGCAAAAGTTTCCCCAATCTTTGGATCGGTTAGCGATTTTAAATGCCCCACATCCCCAACGGTGGTTAACAGAAATTGGCGGCAATTTCGATCAACTTCAGCGCAGTTGGTTTATCCTCGCTTGTCAATTGCCCGCATTGCCCGAATGGTTAATTCAGTTAAATTTACGCGAATTTGTAAAGAATATTTTTCAAAACGAAGCGATTCGCAAAGGGGCTTTTACTGCTGATTTAACTAAGATTTATCAAGATGCTCTGGCAAAACCGGGTGCTTTATCGGCGGCGTTGAATTATTACCGACAGTTAATGTCTCCGGGGAATTTATTGCAGACTTTGGCGCGATCGCCCAAACCAGTAAAATCCCCTACCTTAGTCCTTTGGGGTGAAAATGATTCTTTCCTCTCGCCAAAGTTTACTGAAGGTTTGGATAAGTTAATTCAAGCGCCGTTTGAATTAAAATTAGTGCCGCAATGTGGGCATTGGATTCAACAAGAAGTCCCCCATTTAGTCAATCGGGAATTAATCTCGTTTTTGCGTCAGTCGGGGAAAGGTTAATCACCACAAAGACACAAAGAACACAAAGACATAAAGAACATAAAGAACATAAAAATATTCCTAGTTCCCAGAATCCAGTAGCCAAAAATTTAAACTTTTGACTACTGGATTCTCGTTTTTTGGCCTGTTCCTGGGCTGAATTGATTAATTGATACCAAATCCGATTCTCAAAACCCACTGATAAAGCTAGATGTCATTCCCGCGAATGCGGGAATCCACAGGCGTTTTAGGGGATTACCATAGTCAATATATAGCGCGTCTAAATCAGTTGGCAAATAAACCCTCACGATGGCGGCCCCCTCTCCCATGCATGGGAGAGGGGAGCCGATTTGTCAAATTCATTTAGACTCGCTATATGAGAACGGGATTTGGTATGAATTATCATAGATATAAACTGTTGAGGCCAGATATGCAAATCAAACAATTTAAATACCCAGTGGAACAAAGTGAACCGCCACGTCCGGCGAGAGAAACTTTGCCCACCATGTATGATTTACCTAGTGAAAATCCGGAGGAACCTGGTTTGCCTGACGAATTCCATTACCTCCAACCTAATTTTCTTAGTTTAACTTTCCGTCCGAGTAACTACTCACCAGAGGAAGTATTTAATATTGGAAATATGAATTTGTACTACGATCCACGACACCCTTACTGGTATAAAAGACCAGATTGGTTTGCGGTAGTCGGAGTGTCCAGACTTTATGAAAATCAGGATTTACGCTTAAGTTATGTGATGTGGCAAGAAGCAGTCCGTCCGACAGTGGTGGTGGAGTTATTGTCACCAGGAACGGAAAAAGAAGACTTGGGTTCAACAGTCCGCTTAAGTAGCGACCCACCGACGAAATGGGAAGTTTATGAGCGGATTTTAGGGGTGCCCTATTATATAGTGTTCGATCGCTACACCGATGAGTTAAAAGCGTTTGTTCTGATGGCTGGATCTTATCAGCAGATTTCGCTACAAGAACCGAAAATTTGGATGCCCCAATTAGAATTAGGTTTGGGTTTGTGGTGGGGAGACTATGAGGGAATTACTTGCCGCTGGTTGCGCTGGTACGATGCCCAAGGTAATTGGATTTTGACTCCCAGTGAACGTGCTGCCGTTGTTCAGCAAGAACTAGAAACCGAACGAGAACGTGCTGCGGTTGTTCAGCAAGAACTAGCAATCGAACGGCAACGTGCGGAAGCGGAACGATCGCGTAGTGAGCGTTTAGCAGAATTATTGCGTACCCAAGGAATTGACCCGGATTCTATTACTTGAAACAACTATTTCATTAGGGGCGATCGCTATAATAATTCCTATTCGATCGGAAATCAAACATAGGGACGGATTTAAACCCGTTCCTATCAGAAGAAAACCCGTTTTCAGGGTGTTTAGCTGTTACGAATTATCAATTATCAACAAAACAAGGATTTTGCGTATCTTGTTGATGTCTAACTTTAACTCGGTCTAGGTCAGTTCGTAGGGGCGCAATGTTTGCGCCATAAAATGAGCGCAGATGAGGGAATCAGTTTTTTTGAGCAGCGATCGGGAGATTCTATGTTTAGAAATAAGTTTCAAATTTTTGATTAATTTAGGGAAACTATGGGATAATATACCTGCGACACCTGCGACTACAGGGCAATGGCAGCTTACTGAGAAACGTGGCTGTAACATCTTCATATCTCAGGAGACACATGAATAAAAATCTCCCCGAAATCTTTGCAGCGGTTGAAAACCGAGTCAACCATTTAGGTCAGTCTTGGCAGAAATTTTCTCAAGAAATTTCTCAGTATTTACCAGAGACTTATCAGCCAGAAATTCAAGAAATTTCGACCCAGTTAGCAAAAGCAACAGAAAAGTTGTTAAATGAACTGCATCATCCTACCCTAGCGATCGCCACCACGGGCACCACTAGCAGTGGTAAAAGCACTCTGGTCAATTTACTTTGTGGGGCGGAAATTGCCCCAGTTGCGGTAAGTGAAATGAGTGCCGGAGTTGTCACAATAGAATATAGTCTAGAAAAATCCTTAGTCATTCAGCAAACACCGGGCGCTACTTGGGAATGTGGGGAATGGCAAGGGATTAGTGAAACAGAAATTTGTCAACGCTTAAATCGAGTAATGACAAGTTATCTCGATCGCAAACAAAGCGACCCTCAGATTGCTTGTCCAATTTCGCTAATTCGTTATCCTTTCCGGCTTCAGTCTCAGTTACAATTACCCCCAGGCACAAAGGTAAAAATCATGGATTTACCGGGTTTAGCTTATGTGGGGGATGAAGGAAATGCTAATTTAATTCGCCAATGTCGTGAAGCGTTATGTCTCGTGACATATAATAGCGCCGAAACCGATCCGAAAAAAATCAATAGTTTATTACAAGAAGTTGTAGAACAAGTCAAAGAATTAGGCGGTTCGCCAGCGCGGATGCTATTTGTGTTAAATCGAATTGATGTGTTTCGGGCTGATAATCATTGGCCTGAATCACAACGAGGATTTATTGAAAAAACTACCGCTAAGATTAAAACTGAATTAAAAGACCGATTACGCGAATATACTCAGGAGATTGAGCATTTACAGGTGTCAAAACTGAGTTCATGGCCAGCGTTATTGGCGCTTCAGATTCAATCTGATAATCTCAATGATAGTAATCAAGCTTGTAAAAAAGCGGATAATCATTTTAATGCCTTAATTGAAGAAGTCTTAGAAGATTTACCCCGCAAGCAAGAAAAATGGTCTGAACACGATCGCCAACGAGTGGCTGATGCTTTATGGGAAAAATCCTATGCCGCAGAATTTGAGCAACATTTGAGGGAACATATTACCCAGCATTTTCCCCAATTAGTGATCCCGCAACTGCTCGATCAGTTTAAAACGACGGCAGGGAACACAATTCAAGAGTGGGCAATACAAACCAGTAGCGCGATTTTGAATAGTTCAGAAGCCCGTTACCAGCAAGAAATTGAGAACCTTAAACATATCAAAATCTATGTTAAAGAATTTATTGAAAATAGTGGAAAACAATTAAGAAATTCTTTTAACAATCTTGAAGAAAAAATTAAGCATTGTTTAAATAAAAAAAAGAACCAAAACTCAGAAATAGTCCCTGAAAATACTATTTCGTAAGCAATACAAAATACTATTCTTGAAATTCAATTCAAGGAATTACTCCTTTTACTACTTTAGAAGAACAGCTATATCCTCTTTATTTATGGCATGACGAATTAGGGAAAGAAATTGATAAAGTCTTAACAGAGATTGCCAATTCTGTAGAAGAAGGCAAAATAAATCTATCGGATCCAATTTTTAACAAAGCAGATTCTCATGCTCGCAGATTACTGGAAGATCACTTAAATCGCTTAGTCAACTTAGGTTATACAGGAGAAATTGCTAAAAATGGTAAAACAGTGAAAGCCAAAACAAATTCTGAAAAAGAACGACTTCAGCAATTAAATAATGAATTTAATAATTTACCAGAACATTTAAATCGAGTGATGAAGAATATTATAAATTCTATTTGTAATCAGGCAGTAAATAAAATTTATGATGCTGTTAATCAACTGTTTAATTGCTATTTAGATTATTTACAAAAAGAATTAGAAACAACCGCCCAGAACTTATCTATCCAATTTCCTCATTATCAACTCAGTCAAGTAGAGCGTGATTTAAAATTTAATTTTGATTTGAAAGCTAATTTTGCGATCTTAGAAAAATTGGAAGAAGAACGGATCCCAATGATGAAACTATGTAGAACTTGGTGGAGTTTATGGCTAATAGAAGTTCCTGTTAGCAAAATTCAATATAAAAAATTTTATATTGATAATGCAAATCTTCCGAGTACACTGGATCTACTAGGTGGCTGGATACTGCAAGCTAAACAAGTAGAAATTGAGATTGTTAATCAACTTGCAGAATGGTTATTAAGACAAATTGATGATTTAATAAAAAATGTAGATAACGTACAAAGAGAAATTGTCGATCACTATGAAGATAGACTAAAAAAAGCATATCAAGAAATTCAATTAGATTATCAAGTACAAAGAGAACTTTATGATAAAATTAGAAGTATCTCTGACCAAATGACTGAAAAACTATTAGATATTAGCTGGGCAAAAATTAACGAATTAGAGGAGTGAATCACAAAAAAATCCAAAAAAATCGATCCAATTATGGAAAAATTTAATCGCATTTAGGGAGTTAAAAAATAGCAACAATGGACTGGAAAACAGCATCATCACATTATGCAGCGCGTCTTAGCGAGACTCTCACCGTTCATCGCCATGCGCTTGATTTAGCCAAATTACCTCAAGCACAGGTTCCTGATAACTTAAAGCAAATTCTGATCGAAGAAGCTGACCCTACGCGGCGTCAATTAGAAAGACTCCAAAAAGGGGAATTTCGCATCGCCGTGGTGGGCTTGGAAAAAGCGGGCAAAAGTACCTTTATTAATGCGTGGCTAGAATGCGACTTGCTACCAGCAAAAGGCGGCAGATGTACCTTTACCACCACTCAAATTTATTCCGTTGCCAACGAGTCTGACCAACGGCTAGAAGTTCAAGTGAGAACTGAAAAAGAATTTCAAAGTTTTTTACAAGAACTCGAAGCAGTGGGTGCTCAAGAGGATTTGAAAACCATAGAAGCTAATCAAGAGACTTTAGAGCAAGTCAAACGAGCAGGCACCCAGACAATTCCCTTTACTCGTTTAGAAGATATTCGCGAACCCTTAAAAAAATATGTAGCTGATGAAAAATATGCTTATGCGGTCTTAGAAGCGCGACTTTATACCAATAAATTAGCCCAAGCCGATGGCATTGTGTTTTATGATGTTCCCGGTTCTGACTCTGGTTTGGCTAAACATAGTGATGAAGCCAAAGCAATTCTTTCTGATTGTGATGCGGTAATTGTCATTCAGCGGTTTCGGAGTATTCGTGAGGCAGAACTAGAGATTATCGAGTTTACAGAAATTGGCGATAAAAATGTCAAGATTGCTGATAAGCTGTTTGTCTTTTTGAGTCATATTGATGCCCTGGGAACTGCTGCCGCTTTACAACAACATATCGCCGAAGCTTCGCAAGATTGGCAGAAACGGGCGAAGTTACCAAAAAAACGGATTGTTGCTGGTTCTGCTGGGGCTTATTTGATTTTAAATAATCTCGCAGGAGAACAAACAAAATTAGAAATTGGCAACCCTGAGACGATTCGCCGCAAGTTACAAGATTTAACCAATATTAATGAGGAAAGTGGGTTAAATACCGAAGCCACGGGTATTCCTGAAATTAAACAGCGGATTGAGGATTATATTAACAATGAACGGGTTCATGTATTAAAAAAACGCTGCGAATCTTCCATTCATAAAATTCTTGACACCTCTGAGGAAATTTATCGCCTAGTGCGTCAAAGATATCCAGAAAATCCTGAAGAAGCCAAGCAACTAGCCGAAGAACATCGGCGAATTGCTTTTACAGAATGGTGGCACCACAAATGGGAAGAGATTAAAGCAGACCTTCAGAATTTTTATAATTCTTCTGTGGTGGGCGGTCAGCAAAAAAATAGCCTTGATTCTTTGAAGAGTCTGGAAAACTTTAAGCAACGATATTTGCAAGTTGTCCAGGAGGAAATGCAAGCACTACGCCAGCAAACTTTAAAGAAAAAAGATATAATTTTTGCGGCCAACTCGAATCCCGTGTTTGACCGAGATAAGGCCAATATATTATGGCGGGAAGATTTATATAATGACTTGACTAAAGTTTTAAATACGATCGCCAATAACCTAGCATTGGAATTACAACAAGAGGCGGTTAAGTTAATTGCTTATATGACTAAGTTGTTGTGGGGCAGCAAGGAAGTAGAAGCCAGACTGAGCAAAAATTCACAAGCATATCTAGAAAAATTAGAGAATAGTTTGAGTGTGCTATTTTTACGGTTTGCCCGTCCGGTGGCTGAAGCGTTAATTCGCGGGCCAGTTAATAGTGATACTCGGAATGAAATCGTGAAAAGTTTGGGGGTTGATATTGAAATTGTTGATAACTACTATACCGGGAAGGAACCGGCTTTTGAGGTTCTAAAACGATATGTTAAATATGGGGTTGAGTTATTGATTAGTTCTCAGCTAAGAAAAGATATTTTAGGGGTGGCAGAAGTCGCCCAACAAGTTGCCGGAATTGCCTTAGAAATTAAAGAGGATATTGCTGAAAGTCAAATCCCTCCCCCAGAGAAAGTTGTGCGGGAAGTGACCACGGATCTGGCGGCGTTTCAGGAATCTTTAATGTTTGCTATTTTTGCTGCTGCGAATTTTGAGTCTTATTGTATTCAAGAGTTGCGCGGTTTAGTGGATAATTTCCGGGAAAAAGAAGGGGTTTGGAGTGGGGTGGCGATGAATGAATGGTATAGAAAAAATCCCGCGTTGTTGTCCCAGTTACCAGAAAGTTTACAACCCCAAGAGTTTAATGTAGAGGTCAGTCATTACCTGCGGCAGTTGGGGGTGGCTTTGAAGCGCGATCGCACATTTGATGATTAGGTTAAAAAATATAAGTCCAAAAAATATCAGGAAACGGCAATGCCAGGACACGGCATTGCCGTTTCCCTACGGGATGTTTTTTAACCATATATAATCGCAAAATTTAATCATCATTTTCGATCTCATCAAAAACTGGCGGCCAAAGTTCCACAATGGGCAACTCCCAACCGGGGAATAATTCGGGGATGGTTAATGTGTCTTCATTACCCAATGTAACAGCTTCTCCCGTCGGACGATAAATAGTTAATGTTTCCTCATCCGGGTCAATCAACATCCCCACCTTTGCCCCTAATTCTATAAAGGAAAGCAATTTTTGTTCTAAGGGTTTTATCCTGTCGCTTTGGGACTTAATTTCTACCACCAAATCAGGAACTAATTCGCCAAAATACCGCACGCTACGGCGCAACCGTTCCGCTTTGACAAAAGAAACATCCGGGGCTTTTAAATTAGCATCTGGCAGAATAAAACCTCCCGCAGAGTCAAACACGCGGCCCAACCGACGCGGATAAATCCAGTTACCTAGCAATCTAATTAATTGAACGCCCACTTCACTCGATATAATATCTGACGGCCCCATAACAGAAATTTGTCCTTTTTCCAGTTCTAATTGATAATCTAATCCGGCTTCCCGTAAGGTTGCTTGAACTTGTTCTAAGTCTTTGACGGTCATCGTGGCCATGACAACAGACTCCAATAATAAAGACTATGCTCATTTTAGCGAGGGATTGACTCGCTTGTTGGGGGCGATCGCCCTGGAAAGCTTCAAGAAATGAGCGCGATCGCTCACTCATCGCTCATTCATCGCTAATTATAAGTATAAACGCCGAGTATCAATACCGAGTATTAACACCGATGAGCGATCGCGGCCAATCCCACCCAGGGGATTTTGTAAAAAAATTTATCGTGAAACTTTAAGTGAGAATTACTAAAACCCAACTTTTGTAAGAAAATAGACCAAAGGATTGCAATTTAAAACGCTGATTATTGATTGATGATTGATTTTATCGAAGCGATCAACGATAGCGCCTACCAGATTGTAGAGAAAAATTTTTATACTAAAGTGTGAATTTATATCACTATAGTATCAAATTAGGAGCAAAATCACAAAAATCAAGGGGAATGGCTTTTCTGATTTAGGATCCGATTTTGATTCTCTCTGGTGTTGGTCGGCCTTGGATCAAACTCCCCAAAAATTAGCCCTGTATTGAGCGATCGGAGTTGACAAATTGACACAAACAAGCTATCTTTACGAAAAAAAGATGAATGTTCGTCGTTGGCCGGTCTTTAAAGGAAAGCTTTTTTGCTGAACGAATAGAAACCGTCAGAAATTCACTAGAAATTGGCGTCGGTTTGCTAACTAAATAGTAAATCTATTTAAAATTTCTGAGTAATTTCCCACGACCAATCATCGGAATGGCTTGTTAAGGTTGAGGGTTTTTTGTGACAATTTACGTTGGCAACCTGTCCTACCAGGCAACTGAAGAGGACTTGAAAACTGTTTTTGCCGAATACGGCTCAGTTAAGCGAGTGGTGCTTCCCACCGATCGCGACACAGGCAAGATGCGGGGCTTTGCTTTTGTAGAAATGACAGATGAAGCTCAAGAAGATGTAGCGATCGAAGAATTAAACGAAGCTGAGTGGATGGGGCGTGTCTTGCGAGTCAATAAAGCTCGTCCAAAAGAGAATAACCGATCGGGTGGTGGCGGTCGTCGCGGTGGGGGTGGCAGATCGTAACTCGTCGATCTGCTTTCGCCTATAAACGCCCATAAATATTTGCTTTGGCTGCCAAAGGTGATTTAATTGTGAGTCGCCGGTTAAAGTGAATAAGCGAGTCATCGCCAAAAGCGATCGCCTCTGGTTGGAGCATAAAACATTTGATTAAATCGTTGAACCCCTCACCCCGATCCGATCTCTGATTACACAGAGAAACTGTACGGGCAGTGAGGGGTTTTTTTATTAAAAAGTATCAGGAACTACCATTTCCATCATCAATTCTAAAACTTAATTTATGTCTGCGACGATTGCATTAATTGCCCATGACCGGAAAAAAGACGAATTAGTCGCTTTTGTGAAAAAATATTCAGCCGTCTTTGCTCGGTATAAATTGATCGCCACAGGAACCACCGGACAACGCATTCAACAAGGAACAGGGTTAGAAGTTGAGCGATTATTATCCGGGTCAATGGGAGGGGATATTCAAATCGCCGATCGCCTAGTCACAGGACAACTAGCCGCCGCGATCTTTTTAATCGATCCCCTCTACGCACAACCCCACGAACCAGATATTCAACCATTACAGCGGCTGGCAGCGGTTCATAATGTGCCATTGGCGATTAATTTAGCCACCGCAGAGGCGATCGCTTCCGCCTTAGCCAAATCTTATGTCGCCCACTTAATTTATAACCCGATTGCCGGTCAAGGCAATGCGGAAGAAGACTTAAATTTAATCCAAAAAATATTAGAACCGCAACTCCATTTAGAAGTTCACTTAACCACCCCAGAAATTAGCGCCGAAGAATTAGCTAACCGGGCGATCGTGGCTCAACCGGATATCATCATTGCCTCTGGAGGAGATGGCACAATTTCTGCGGTAGCAGGCCAATTAATTAACACCAACATCCCGTTAGGAATTATTCCCAGGGGAACCGCCAATGCCTTTGCCGCAGCCCTAGGAATTCCCACCACAATTACCCCGATTAGAAGTGCTTGTGAAGTTATTTTAGCCGGCAAAACTGTGGTCGTTGATGCCGCTTACTGCAACGATTTACCCATGATATTACTGGCCGGTATTGGCTTTGAAGCAGAAACCGTTGAACGGGCTTCGCGGGAAGCCAAAAACCGCTGGGGGCCATTGGCTTATATTATCGCTGGTTTTCAACAGTTAAATCAGCAACAACTCTTTGAAACAGAAATAGAAATCAAAGAGGTAGTTAGAACCCTTAAAGCAGCGGCAGTCACCATTGCCAATGCAGCGCCCCCCAGTTCAATTATGGCACAAGGCATGGGCGAAGTAATAGCAACTGATGGCTTATTAAATGTCACCATTGCCGCCCCAGAAAATGAACTAAAAATTGTCAACACAATGGTGGATCTGTTGGGCGCTGCCTTACTGGGAACTCCCACAAATCGCCTAGATATTATTAACTTGCGAACTCAAAAAATTAAAGTGCGGACAAACCCCTCGCAAAAAGTTGTGCTAGATGGGGAAATTATTGGCACCACTCCCATAGAAATCCAATGTATTCCTAATGCATTAACTGTATTGGCCACCCCCAAGAAAGGGGGAGAAATCGTTCCGGTAGAGTAAAAACCATATAATAACAATTTATGCCCCACTTATGCCCCACCATTTCTCATACTAAATTATCACATATGGTGGGGCATAAATTATCGCTGATAATCGCTGATTTTACCTCAAATTAACACAAATTACCCCGATTATTCCGCCACCCAAATGGCATGGAATCCATAAGGAACTCGCTGGGGAATCATCACCCTGGCCACAGGTGCATCGGTCAAATTTTGAGCATCAAAAACCACCAATTCTGATTGCTGCTCATTCTCGTCATGGACAAAAGTGATTAACCAACCATCATCTTCAACCGTCGCACCGGGACGAGGGGCAAATACTGCTTCTCCCCCATAACGACCAGCCCCAAAGTGATGAGTTTCTGACTGACCTTTTTCTAGGTCATACTTAATCAAACCTTCAAACAAAGGCATGGGATTATTGGCCATTTTTCCGGTGTAACCATATCGGTTTTTACGTCCTACTAAGGTTTCATTCATCCGAGGAAACTCTGAAGCCACATCATCAAGCATTTGTTCGCTAACATTGCCGGTTTTGAGATTAAATCGCCACTGATATAAACGAGGAATCCCCGCATCCGGGTCACTATTTGCCTCTGGAATTGGCACAATATTCATCGCACTCATGCGACAGGCGATCAAGATTACTTCATCTCCTGCCTCGTAAGCGTTGAGAATATGAAACAGGAAGCAACTAGAACTTTCAAACCAGCGAATATTATCGTTATCGCCATGACGGGGAACGATGCCAAAACGACTGGGTAAATCCCGTTCAAACATTAAAAAAGGTTGCCCTTTTTGCATCCGTTCGGGGCGAAAAGTCAGGGGCAAGTCCATAAAGATAGTGTAATTTTCAGTAATAGCAAAATCGTGCATCATTACTGGGGTTGGCAACTCAATGGGGACAGTCTGTAACAGTTCGCCAGCGGCAGAAACCACACTATATTTTAAGTAGGGTGGTTGGGCTAATGAATACCCAAAAAACATCATTTCCCCCGTCACGGGGTCTACTTTCGGATGGGCGGTAAAGGCCGATGCTAATTTGCCATTGTAATTATATGCGCCGATGGTGTCTAAGTCTGGTAGCCGAATGGCGTGGGGGGCTCCAGCTTCCCAAAGGGCCAGCAGTTGCCCGGAATGCCAGACTAAGGCGGTGTTGGCGACATTTTTCACCGGGCCATAGGGATTATCCATTTGCGGTGGTTCTAAAAGTCCTGACCAGATGGCTTTTCCGGCTTGATGTTCGATTTGATATCCTTGGGTGCGGACATAGCGGTTACGATAGGAGGCTTTGCCGTTGTGAATTCTCACCCCATGTAACATTCCATCGCCATCAAACCAGTGATATTGCCCGATCGCCGGAAATTGAGGATTTGGGCCATTGCGAACAAACATCCCAGAAAGATCCGCAGGCAGTTCACCAATGACTTTGAGGTTTTCTGCCGTAATTTCTTGGTGAATTGGGGCAAAATTGCCGTCCAGATAAGGATTGACTAAAGTTGAGACCATGATTTTTTCAGGGATACCAGTCAGTTGAATCACTTTTATGATTAATTCAGCCTAACGCAATTTTCTATCGGCTGAACCAATGCCCGCCCATTTTTGACCAAATTTATCGGACAAATCCGCCGCCCCAAGCCAAAAATGCGCGGGAAGAGAGTCCCACTTCCCTATTCCCTACACTCATTCCCTACACTCCTTTTATTCCCACCTTAAATGTAAATGCTAAATGTAAATGCTATATTTATGATTCTTAATAAAATATCTTTAATTCATTTGGACAGTTTAAGTAAATGCAGTTAAAATATAAGGGTTGATAAATCATTCAAATAAAACCAATGAAGACGTTAAAAATTGACTTTAGTGCTTGCAGGCGTTTTTGGGCGGTAGCCAAACCATACTGGTGGGATTCTCAAGAAAGATGGAAAGCCATTGGGTTACTGTTATTGTTGATATTTTTATTAATGCTCCAAGCCAAGATGAATGTTCTCCAAAATGCCCAAAGAGGAGAGTTCACATCAGCCCTGGCTGAAAAAAATGCAGGCAGATTTTGGCAATCTGTCCTGACATATCTCGTGGCTTGTATGATTTTTGTGATTCTGCAAACTTTTGGTCACTATTTAGAAGATAAGATTCGCTGGTTTTGGCGCGGTTGGCTGACGAATTTATATCTTCAGAAATACATGAATAATCGCAACTTTTATTGGTTAGGAGATTGGAGGGCAAAAATTGATAATCCCGATCAGCGAATTTCTCAAGATATTGAAAATTTTTGCTATATGTCTCTGGTTTTGTTTATGCACTTTAGCTCATCTTTGGTTAATCTTATTGCTTTTGGGGTCGTTCTCTGGTCAATGTCTCACAATCTGGTGATTTTACTGATCGTTTATGCGGGTGTGGGAATGCTGATCGCGACGGTGGGATTTGGCCGGATTTTAATTCCCCTAAAAACCGAGCAACTCAAACGAGAAGCTAATTTCAGATTTGGCTTGGTACGCATTCGGGAAAATGCTGAGGCGATCGCCTTTTATGAAGGAGATAATCGGGAGTTAAATAATGTTAAGCAGATATTTAAGGCGGTTTTAAGTAATTACAACAAAATTATCCTCTGGGAGAGAAACTTAGAATTTTTTAGCAGTGGCTATCAGGTAATTACTTGGATATTACCGGCGGTAATTCTCGGTCCGAGGATCTTAGCTGGTGAAACGGAGGTAGGAATTTTGATCGAAGCAGGAGGGGCTTTTATCACTGTATTTAACTCTCTCATTGTGATTATCAGAGAGTTTGAAAAAACGACTCAGTTTGTGGCAGGAATTGAGCGTTTAGAAAGCTTGGAAAAAGTCCTAGAAGAACCAAAAGTATCGCCCAGTGATGGCAATCCAGCGATTGATACGATTGAAGATGCCAGTTTAAGTCTAGAACATCTGACTTTGCAAACTCCCAACTATCAACGGACTTTAGTTAAGGATGTATCTGTAGAGATGCAACCGGGAGAAAGATTGCTCATTGTCGGGGTAAGTGGTTGCGGTAAGAGTTCGATTTTACGAGCGATCGCCGGTTTGTGGAACTCTGGAACTGGGGCAATTCACCGACCGAAATTAGGGGAGATTCTTTTCTTACCCCAACGTCCTTATATGATTTTAGGTTCTCTGCGCGATCAACTGCTTTATCCCAGCACAAACCTGAATATTTCCGAGGAAGAAATATATCAGGTATTAAAACAAGTTAACTTGCCAGAGTTAGCGGAAAGGTTCGGTGGTTTAGATGCGATCGAAGACTGGGATCATGTGTTGTCAATGGGAGAACAACAGCGGGTGGCTTTTGCTCGTTTGTTGCTGACACATCCTCGTTATGCCATTTTAGACGAAGCTACGAGTGCGCTAGATGTGAAGAATGAGCAAAGTCTTTATAACCATTTGCAAAAGCTATCTACGATTTATCTTAGTGTGGGTCACCGTCCGACTTTGTTGCAATATCACCACAAAGTTTTGGAAGTCCATAATGATGAAACATGGCGCGTGATTTCTGCCCAAGATTACAATTTTATGTCAATGAATTAGTCAATTAATTAATCGGGAGATAACATAAGCGCGATCGCCCCTTTAATTTGCTGAAAATAATACTATTTACAAAAATTCATCCAAGATACCCTAACATTAGCATCCTCTTTCCTCTTTCCTCTTTCCTCTCTCCTCTCTCCTCTCTCCTCTCTCCTCTTTCCTCCCATAAGTGTGGACTTTTGCCCACCCTACAATATAAATACTGATTGTTGCATAATTTTGTGTAAATGGTATTACCGCTGTTTTTGGTTAATAGTTAGCGATCGCCTCTAAACCGGATGCAGTAAACGGGGGATTGGTCAATTTTGATGGTTTTTAACAAAGCCAAATTTTTACCCTGCCAAAGTTTAATCGTCCGGTCTTCACTGGTAGTTGCCAGTAAATTTCCTGCCCCATTAAAACTAACACTATATATAATATGTTCATGGGCGGGAATTTTCTGGAGTAATGTGCCATCTAAACGCCAAATATTCACAATTCCATCAGCCCCAGCAGAGGCGATTAAATCCCCATCAGGATGAAAAGAAGTAGCGATCGCCGCATTATCATGTCCCCGGAATGTTTGCACCTGTCCACCCCTACCCCAAACTCGATCTCTGAGCCATAATTTTACGGTGTTGTCCCGACTCCCAGAAACAATTTTTTCACCTTCGGGGCTAAAATTTACCGAGTAAACGATATCTTGATGACCGGATAAAGTTCTTAAACAAATACCATCTAGATAGCAAATTTTCACGGTTCCATCTGCTCCTCCAGTGGCAATTAATTTTCCTGCGGGCATGAAACTGAGGCCAAAAACTCCATTCATTTGAGCTTTAATCGTTTTGCTTAAATCGCCATTTAAACGCCAAATTTTTATGGTATCGTCAGCACTGCCTGAAGCAATTTTTTGTCCATCTGGACTAAAATTTAGGGCAAATACGGCATCACGATGGCTGTTCAATGTTCGCTCAAATACATAATTACTGGTAAACAAATTCCACCGCCAAATTTTGATTTGGCCATCAGCACTGCCAGAAACTAATAAATTGCGATCGGGACTAAAAGCTATGGTTAATACAGCAGATTTATGCCCTTTGAGAGTGGTCTGTAACTTGCCATTTGCCATAGTCTGATGGAGCGATCGCCTAATGCTTCAGCCAGCAATTCTTCTGTTTGATGATATGGTTGATGAGAATTTGGCATCAAGATATTGAGTAAAGTTAATAAAAATTTCCAAAATTAAATAATTTAAATATGCTCAATATGTCATAATATTCATAAAAATAAAAAAATCTCAAGATTATGAGTAACGTAGTCAAAGGACTGAATATCTATCTCATTGGCATGATGGGTGCGGGAAAAAGTACCGTAGGACGGCTGATCGCCAATCAGCTAGACTATCACTTTTTTGATACTGATGGCTTAATTTCTCAAGTAGCCGGACAATCAATTAATGAAATTTTTGCCACCGCTGGGGAAGAGGGTTTTCGGGATTTAGAAACTCAGGTAATTAGCGAACTTTGTGCCTATAAAAATTTGGTGGTAGCTACGGGGGGCGGTCTGATTATCCGACAAAAAAACTGGAGCTATCTACAACATGGGGTGGTGGTATGGTTGGATGTACCTGTGGAGCAACTTTATGCCCGTCTTCAAGAAGATACAACGCGACCTTTGTTAAGAGATCCTGACCCATTGGGCAAATTAAAGCGTCTTTTAAGCGATCGCCTCAATATGTATGCTCAAGCGGATCTCCACATCCAAGTGGACAGCCATGAAACTGCCGATGAATTAGCCGCCCGAATCTTACAAGAAATTCCCCAAGCTTTCAAGTCTGAAAACCAGAATGGAAAATTATCATAATTGGTTAAGATTTTGCCGTTTTTTCCTTTATAATCTCTTATTATCTCTGAGATAAGCGAAATCATCCCATGAGTCGATTCACATCAAGAATTAGTGACAAGACTTAGTGACAATCTTGAATGCTCATTTTAAGGAATGTAGACAAATATGATGACTGATACGATGAATGAAAATCAATCCCTGAAAAACTTGCCGGATAGCGTGCGCGTGAAAGTGCTCAGTGAAGCACTGCCTTACATTCAAAAGTTTTCCGGTCGGACGGTGGTGGTAAAATATGGCGGCGCGGCCATGAAAGATAGCACTCTCAAAGATCAAGTCATGCGGGACTTGGTATTTCTCTCCTGTGTGGGAGTGCGTCCGGTACTCGTTCATGGGGGCGGCCCAGAAATTAATTCTTGGCTGGCCAAATTAAATATTGAACCGCAGTTTAAAGATGGTTTACGAGTAACTGATGCGGCCACAATGGATGTGGTAGAAATGGTGCTCGTGGGCAGAGTTAATAAAGAAATTGTGTCATTAATTAATCAAGCTGGGGGCAAAGCCGTCGGTATTTGTGGCAAAGATGGCAATTTGATTAAAGCACGGCCAGAAGGTCGTAAAGGAATTGGTTTTGTGGGGGAAGTCAATTCGGTGGATATCAAAATTTTAGATTGCTTGGTGAATAACGGTTATATCCCCGTGGTTTCCAGTGTCGCTGCTGATGAAAGTGGCCAAGCATATAATATTAATGCGGATACGGTGGCCGGAGAAATTGCCGCCGCTTTAAATGCCGAAAAATTGATTTTAATGACCGATACGGTGGGGATTTTGGAGGATTACCACGATCCTTCTACTTTACTGGATAAATTAGATATTAATAAAGCCCGCACTTTAATTCAAGATGGGATAGTTTCTGGGGGGATGATTCCCAAGGTGAATTGCTGCGTGCGATCGCTGGCCCAAGGGGTTCGTGCTGGTCATATTATTGATGGTCGGATTCCCCATTCTCTCCTCTTAGAAATTTTCACCGATAAGGGCATTGGTTCGATGATTGTGGCTTCAGAATATATTCGTTAACTTTCTCTCTAGACTCAATCATTGGTGTCTGGAAAATATGTGCATTGCTGCTCTGGTGAGATGACGGATTTCTTTAATCCGATCGAAAACCGGGTTTTTTCATAAACCCGGTTGTTTCACTGGTTTTTAATGATTTCTTATTGTACAGCAGAACAAATCATATTCCCATAGAAAATAGGGAAATCCAAGCCCAAAAATCAGCAGTGAAAATATATTTTTGCAGATTTTTGCAGATTTTTGCAGATTTTTGCATATTCTTGCCGTAAATTTATTCTCTTTCTGATTCTAATTGTTGCAATGCTTCTTGACGATAACCGAGCACATCTGCATCATTGGGTTGCAAGGCCAAGGCTTGATCGAAAGAGCCGATCGCCTCTTGGGGTTGCTGACAGTTCATCAAGGCCAAACCACGCACCACCCAAGCCGGATGGTAATTCGGTTGTTGCTCAATCACTCGATCCAAAGAAGCGATCGCCTCTGGGTAATTTTTGTCATTCATAAAACACATACCTCGGTTAAACCAAGCATCGGGATAATGCGGTTGATGGGCAATAGCTTGATCGTAAGAAGCGATCGCCTCCGCATATCTGCCCAAATGCAATAAAGCATTACCTCGATTACTCCAAGCTTCGGCAAAATCTGGCTTTAACTTTAGCGCTTGTTCGTGAGAATAAATCGCCTCATCATATCGTTCTAATTGGCAAAGAACAACCCCGCGATTTTGCCACGCATTCATAAAATCGGGCTTGATTTGCAAGCATTTCTCATAAGAATCATTCGCTTCTTGGGGACGCTTCAGTAAAGTAAAGGTAAATCCCCGATTGAACCATAAATTCGGGTTATCAGGACTCAAATCGATCGCCGTATTAAAGATAATCAACGCATCTTCATATTCTTGTAAATTAAACAGTACCGCCCCTAAATTACTCCAAGCTTCAATAAAATCTGGCTTTAGCTTCAACGACTGCTGATAAGCGGCGATCGCCCCGGCAAAATCCCCGGCCTGAAATTTCTGGTTGCCCTCCTCAAACAAAGTCTTGACCACTTCCAGATTCTCTGGTGTCAGATTTTCTGATGTCAGATTTTCTGATGTTTCGGCTTCCGAACGATCCACTCCTGCTTCCTCGTCCGTCGGTGTAGAAGTCCACGACCCTTGACCCGCTTCTGTCCCTGTGGTTTCCTTTTCCTTTGAAACCGGAGAAGTTGCTGCCCCTGGTTGAGATGAAGATGGCGAAGTTGTCACCCGTTGAGATAACAACTGACTGCCGAGGTGATAAGCTACGGTACTGAATTCCCCACAATTGAACTGTCCCAGCTTCACCAGTCGTCTGCCTAAATCCATATTCTGAGTATTTTTCTTCAGCTTAGTCTCGCCAAACCGCTGTAACCAAGCCGCCCATAAAGCAAAATTGCCGCGATCGCCCAACGCTTCCAGGTATTTGACCACATCCTGTCGTTCCCAACCCAAACGCAACCCTTCAAGAATCTGATTAAACAATAAAAGATAATCCGCATCCTCCAGAGGAGGAAGTGGACCCTTGGGTGTAGAGTCCTCCAAAGCCCGATGTCGGTTTCCTGTCTTGTTAAACAACGGCCAAATCCCCATATCACCTTTTCTCCTATAAATCATCACTCGTGGCAAATTCTATCGGATCCTCAAAAGCGATCGCCTCCTTTGCCGCGTTTTCATATTAATCACTACCGATCAATATATCGCTCGTTATATCGATCGTTACAGCACTTGTCAGAGTTATGAAGTACAAAAAAACCCTGTCATTCCAGCCGATGGCGGCCTTCGCGGGGGTAAAGGCGGGAATCTGTGAAAACCTCTGTACTTCCCGAACGATAATAACCGCTATATAACGATCGCTATATCACTCGTTATAAAGTGCAAGTGTTTCCGTCTCTTTTCCTGAAATTCTCGGCAATTTTCCCATCACCGCGATCGGTCTATCGGGGGGCGATCGCCTCTTGAACCAGAGTCTGAGAATCCTTCGCCAACATATCTGTGGTCATTACTCAAATATCAGACAATTCTCAGAAAAAATACCTAATCAGCAACCGGCGATCGACCATCAAACGGAATCATCTCATCTATGGGATCGAAGGGCGATCGGGCTAATGGCTACTAGATATCCGCATCCAAGGCTGTTATGATTTAATCATTATTTAACGTCAGTGAATTACAATAATAAGTTTTGGGCAAATTTATTAGGCCAATTTAACTAACAAAATTCACCCTGGATTTAAGTCCCTGAATCTTGATATTCCGGCTTGACTTTCTCAAGGGATGTATTATGATTAAATCAAGCATAATGTTATTTAAAATACAAAATAGGGGGTGAGGTTTGTGCTAGAGGTAGTCAAGCAACAAAACTTCATGGTCGTTGATCTGAAAGAGGGCGTGAAAGTTCACACTCTCATCCCCAGCGAAAATCACGCAGCACTTCGGTGTGGTTTTGCCGGTTATCCTACTAATCCACGGTGGACCGCTGCCAAATTTCATGCATGGAAAACTGGGCAACAGTTAAAAGAATCACTCAGTCGAGGGGAAATGATTGTCCGTTCGGCTGATTCGATGCTAGTTGCCGCCTGCGAAACCCAGGACCAGCGCAAAAGTTCCCCACAAACTTCTGAATCAGAGAAATGTTCACCGAGTTTTTATGAATTTCTGATTAGTAGTTTCCGGATGTCGTTGCACATTAATCATCCGAGTGAAGGAGAGAGTCAACTAACCCCGTCTACGACTTCTCCCAATTCTCAGTCAAATAATCTCAATAATCATGACATGAAACAAGCTAACCAAAACCGGGTATCTCACAAATACAGTCGTGAATTTATAGAGGTTTATGCCGATCAAGGTTATTCTCAAGATGTCAGAAAAAAGTGTCTCCATCTCTACCTAGAAGGCAATGGATTCCGTCGTATAGAACGTCTAACTGGAGTGAGTCGTCATACACTGATTAACTGGGTCAAAGAAGCAGGGTCTTCTCTATAAAGCGAACCCGGTTATCAAGAAAATGCTTAATCTGACTGAAAAATCTATTCATTGTTGACCGTTGACCGTTATTGGTTGACGGTTATTTGTTGGTTTTTGGTTGGGGAACGGGGAAAGGGGAACGGGGAAAGGGGAACGGGGAACGGGGAACG
>NZ_LIUQ01000002.1:82092-281363 GCF_001276715.1 Planktothricoides sp. SR001
AGTAGTTGCCTGTAGCAGTAGTCGCCTGTTGCCTGTGGTTGTTGATTGTTGATTGTTGATTGTTGGTTGTTGGTTGTTTGCACCAGAAGCCCCTCCGCTCCCCCGCACCCTCTCTTCCCCCGCTCCCTACACCCTACACCCTACACCCTACACCCTACACGACGGCGGCTTCCCCCGCCCCACACCCTACACTGATGGCGGCCCTACACCCCACGCCCCTACTCTTAAAAAATGTGGGGAAATTGACACTGTTTTTGTTCATAAAACCGAACTTTACTCTCCGTTAATTTCCGATATATTAAATGGCATAAACAAACGGATCGTAACAGTGATTAATTGAACTGGAGGTTAACACTATGAGACTCGCTCCTTATTCTCCCTTCCGTGAAATTGAAACCATGCAACGGCAAATAAACCGTTTGTTTGACAACCTAGTCGGTTTCACTGAAGATGGGTACAATACATCCTTTATTCCTGCCGCCGAAATTGAAGAAACCGAGCAAGCTTTGCATCTCAAACTGGAAGTTCCCGGACTAGAACCGAAGGATCTAAATGTAGAAGTTACCGCTGATGCCGTCAGCATTAGCGGCGAACGGAAATCCGAAACCCGTACAGAAGAACAAGGGATGGTTCGCAGTGAATTCCGCTATGGCAAATTCCAACGATTGATTCCGTTACCTACCCGAATTCAAAATAACAATGTTCAAGCGGAATATAAAGATGGAATTCTGCATCTGACCTTACCAAAAACTGAAGAAGAAAAGAACAAAGTAGTTAAGGTGACTATCCAATAATCCTCTAAGTTTATACCCCCGGCTGTTTTGCCAACCGCCGGGGGCTTTTTGTGTTTTCTGTGCTACTAAGTATCTAAGTATCGTGGTCTTAGTTCAGTGATATGAATCAGGAATTGTGCTGATTATTCTAGATGCTGATAAATATATTTACTCATAAATAAATTAAAATGATAAACTTAAGGATTTCTTCAGATTGTTTTTGACTTAAGTCAATTAAATATACTAGGCGGCTAATTTATACTAATGCTCTGGGTGAAAATCTATCCAGGGTTGATTTGGATCTATCGGATCTCGATCGCACCTTGAAAAAACTTACTAGAGCGATCGCCCTCTCAAAATTGCAAACCATAACTGAATTTGAAGCGAAAAAAATGACTACTTTATTTGATAAACTAGGTGGCAAAGCTGCCGTTGACCTCGCTGTAGATAAGTTTTATGAACGGGTTTTAAACGACGATCGCATTAAGCATTTCTTTGCCAATACAGATATGGCGAAACAGCGATCGCACCAGAAAGCATTTCTCACCTATGCCTTTGGTGGCAGCGCTCGATATGATGGGCGCTATATGCGAGAAGCCCATAAAGCCTTAGTAGAAGAAGAAGGTTTAAGTAGCGAACATTTTGATGCGGTGGCAGAAGACCTGATGGAAACCCTCAAAGAAATGGGGGTTTCTGATGAATTATTAGCAGAAGTTGCGGCGATCGCGGCTGCCCCACAACACAAAAAAGATGTCTTAAATCAGTAGGAATTAACTCGAATTTGTCTTAAATCAGTAGGGTGGGCAATTGCCCACCCTACTTGCTTTACTCTATTTCAAAATTTGAAAGCTGTAAACTTCCAATACTGGGCCAATCATGGCCATTGTCATCACATCATCTCGCACTTGAGCATCTATGGTGACTTTGAGGCCGCTTTGCAATAACTCCGAGGGAAGTTCATAAAGTTCATAGGTTTTGCCCTCGTCGCTTTTCAAAGCCCAAGTCCCAGTACCCATGTTAATTCGTTGAATGGTGCCGGTTACGGTGATATTCATGCTAGTTTTTCTTCTCCTTTCATGGCTAAACGCGCTAAGGAGAAACATAACAGGGCATTCACCAATAAGAATAGACGGGCGCCGATACCGCTACCGATCCACAATAATGTGGGCGGGTTGAATAATAAGGCGCTAACGGCTAAACAACTAGCAACGCCGAGGGTTGAACCGATCGCAAACCATTTCCAGTCTCGGTGTCCTAGCAGCAGGATGACTAAAACCAGGGGAATGGCGATACTGGCAAAAATTGGGTTCAGGGCGCTACTGCCACTAATGGCGGTGCCCAGTTCGGGGATGGAACTACCCATAATTCGCATGGGCCATTGAGGTAAATCAAAGATATAGAAGCCGCGCAGGACGAATAACCCGGAACTGCCAAAAACTAAGCCGGTAGCGAGGTTCCAGTTCCAAGCAAAGGGGAAATAGTTCCGTAAGAACCAAGCCAGCAAATAGGAACCGAGTACCATTGCCAGTTTCGGTAACAGTGCGTAAGCGCCACCATCAATCCAGAAACGCGGATTCAAATAACCGTTATCCCGCAGCCAGCGGAAGAAGTCCCGGAAGGTGATTTGGCCTTTGGTGGCGATCGCCACGGCATTGGCGGCATCCAGTTGTCCGGCCCCAAAGTGGTTTAAGGGGTCATCTTTAATTGCCCGCGCCGACTGTTTGAGAATGCCAGTGACTTGTTCTGGGTCATCCACTCCAGAGGCTTTGATTAATGCCGCAACTCCCGCAACGTGGGGGGATGCCATGCTGGTGCCTTGGAAATAAGCAAACATGGGCTGGCCGGTTTGGGGGTTAATGGTTTCTTGGAGAATGCCCCCGCTTTCGGTTTCTGAGGTATCGCCACCAGGGGCGGAAATGTCTACACCCGCGCCATAGTTGGAGTAGGGAGATTTGACGCCAGCAGCGTTGATGGCGGAAACCCCAATCACATGAGAGTAACGAGCGGGATAGGAAGCGCTGTTATCATTGGAGTTGCCAGCGGCGGCAACGACGACCACTCCTTTGCTGTGAGCGTAGGCGATCGCCTCTTTCATGGCTTGGCTTTCGCCCCCACCACCGAGACTCATGTTAATTACATCGGCGCCGTTATCGGCAGCAAATTTAATCGCTTCGGCGATATCGGCGATCGTGCCACCACCACCAGCACTGAGGACTTTTAACGGCATAATGTTGGCTTGGTAAGCAATACCGGCAACACCATAACCGTTGTTGGTGGTTTGGGCAATGGTTCCGGCTACGTGGGTGCCATGTCCGTTGTCATCATCGGCTACTTCGCGATCGTTCACGAAATCGTAGCCTTTGACAAATTTGGTATCTTTTAGGTCGGGAACGCGAGAAACCCCCGTGTCAATCACTGCCACGGTGACGCCTTCCCCTTTGGTGTCTTCCCAAGCTTTTTCTACGTTAATGCTGCGGAAATTCCACTGTTTGCTATAGTCGGGGTCGTTGGGACTTCCCAGGGTACTATAGATATAGTTTGGTTCTATATATTCGGTATATCTACCAATTTCCGATTTTTTCAGGCGATCAAAAAGTGTGCGATCGCCCTTCACGATATATAGATTATCTGCCTGAGAAAATTCACTATTTAAACGAGGCGCAAGCTGATACTCTTGAGTGAGTATGCTAAGTTTTTTGTCAATTTGGCTGGGAGAAATATCTTCACGAAAATCCAAGACAATGGACTCGTAAGCGCCTTGGGCCGCCAATCCCTGAAAGGAGGCGATCGCCCAAATTAGCCCAACCAAAAATAAACCGAGCAAGAAAAATTTTTTCATCGTCAAAATTTGGTGTAGAGCCTGTGTTTCTACCAGGATAGCTCATCGAGAGTGGAGATGTGGGGTGTGGTGGGGTATGGGGTGTAGGGTGTGGGGTGTCGAAGCGGATGTGGGCAACGGTATTGTTGACTATTTTATTTTGGAATAGCGATGGGCAACGGATGGGATGACTGATCGGATAACGGATGGGCAAGAGATGAAAGGGCGATCGCTTATTGACCCTTAATTCAACCGTCCCCCTGGAGTGACATTGATATGTTAATATTTATTAATAATTTATTAAGAAATCGCCTCTGAAAAATTAAGGATTAATTCCAATTCTTCTCCGTAAAAACTCGTAAATTGCTGGTTTTTTGATGCGATCTGGGAGTTTTTGTGCAATTCAATTTGGTAGGGTATATCAGTAATTTTACGCTTTTTTTTCAATTTTTAATATAATTAAAACATGATTTTAATATCTTACAGTATTTTTTTCTATTAATTTAATAAATTAATGCATTAAATTATTCAGTTTTTATTGCTAAGTATCCTGAATAATTTATGATAATTTTCTGTATCAAAAATATACAAAAAAAATATATTTATCCGTAAAAATATGTAAAAATTTCGCAGGAAAATAAAAAACAATCGATATCCCTGAGTCAATCGGCGGCTAGAACGCCGATTGAATGAACGATCTGGGGCAATATTGGTAGGTTCGGAAAGTGAGCGATCGCTGTATCCCGGTCATTTTAGCTCAGTTGTGGCTCATTGCGGTTCAATTTTAGATCACTTGGGTTCAATTTTTCCTGAGTTTTAGATCAGTTTGCCTCTCAAATATCTCTATTTCAGCGACAAAAGTGATCTGACAATTTTACGGAAGATAACCAATACTTAAATCAACAAATTTGGACATTCGTCCCGGGTTTCTAGCAAGATTTTGGCTTAGTCACCAAGACTTTTCTAAGAAACCCGGTTTCTAATCTCCCTCGCGATCGCCGACTTCACTGCTGCTGGTGGCCAAAAAGATGCGATCGGTCGGGCAGATTATCTCACTTATAAAAGCCTTACTATTGTATATGTTAATGCCGATAGCTGGATTAAGAACGCCGCGAATGATGAACTATTGGCAATGCTTTCCGGGGTTAATGCCAATCAGATTAATCTTTCTCACTTTCAATTTATTTATCACTTAAGTAAGATAACGACTGAACCACAGAGACACAGAGGACACAGAGGATATCTCCTTTGTGTTCTCTGTGTCTCTGTGGTGAAATTTTTGGCAGGGGATTGGCAGCGAATAAAAAGGCGATCGCAAAAAACCACTCTACTTTGTGCTCTTTGTGTCTTTGTGGTGAAATTAACCTTACGGCTGTATCGACAAATATTTTTTCATTATGGGTATGCTTCTCGCTTCGGGGTTCCGTGAATATAATGGTCATGCTGGTGGGCTAAATCTTCAATGCCCGTATCTACTTGGCAATCTGCTAATATTTGATTGAGTTCTTCCCAATCAGAACCCTCCAAATCTTCTGAGGGATTCTCTTGTTCCACGAATGTAATGATGACTTGCTGCCCTTCTTTGGCTGCGATCGCCTCTAATGGATGAACTACGCCGTTATTAAATGTGCCTTTAACTGAAACCATAAATAACTCCATTTTTGATGATTATATAACATTATAAACCACAAAGGCACAAAGAACACAGAGGAGATTTCTTTGTGTTCTTTGTGCCTTTGTGGTGAGATTAATTATCTGGGTCAATGCCATGCGATCGCAGCAATTCTTCTAAACGCTGGGATTTTTGCCGTTCTGCTTCAAAATTTGCTTGGGCTTGTTCCGTTGGTGTTAAAATCCAATTACCTTGGGCATCATACCAACGCAACCAAACGCGATTAAGTCCTTCATATTCTCCCGACCACAAACCCAAACCTAATTCTAATTGAGGCATCCAAATTCTGGGTTCTTTTAACTCGATTTCCTGATAAAACCCAGCCCGGATTTCAAAGGCTTTTAATGTATCCGTATAGCGATCGAATACGATATAATAAGGAACCTTCAAAATTTGCTCGTAAACTTCCCATTTTGTCGGGGGTTGATTGCTTAATCTCGTACTTCTGCCTAAGTCTTCTTTTTCCGTTCCGGGTGATAGTAATTCTACCACCACCGTCGGGGCAACCACTTCTTGCCAAATCACATAACTTAACCGTAAATCCTTTTCGTCATAAAGCCGTGACACCCCGACCACTCCAAACCAGTCTGGTCGTTTATACCAAGAATGGTGTCGCCCATCATAATAAAGGTTCATATCACTACCGCAAAACACTTTTTCTGCTGGGTAGTTGGGGGGGCGAAAAGTTACGCGCAAAAGTTCGGGTTGAAAGTCATGGAATTCGTCAGGCAAACCAGGTTCCTCCGGGTTTTCACTAGGTAAGTCATACATGGTGGGCAGGGTTTCTCTCGGAGAAACAGGAGTTTCTCTTTGTTCTATCGGGTATTTAAATTGTTTAAGTTGCATTTTGCTTCGACAACCGTTTATTATCTATAATAATTCAATTATAACGCAAAACAAAAAATGTGCGTTTGGTTTTTTCAGGTAAAAATCTATGATGACTAAACATTCCGATCTAAGAAAATCCGTAGAGATATTAGATGGAGGAACGGGAGAAGAATTACAACGGCTGGGACTGCCGGACGATCGCAAAATTTGGTCTGCCCGTGCCCTAGTAGACCAGCAATATCACGATTTAGTGCGGCGCGTTCATCAAAATTTTATTCGGGCAGGGGCGCTTTATATTACTACTAATAATTATGCGGTGACTCCTAACTGTGGATTAGCCGATCGCCTGGAAGAATTAACCAGATTGGCGGGTCATTTAGCGGTGGAAGCTAGAGATAAATGTCACCAAGAAGGATATCTAAGAGTGAAAATTTGTGGTTGTCTACCTCCGCTGGGAGAAAGTTACCGCCCCGACCTGATTTTACCCAAAGAAATTTCCCTGGATTACTATCGCCGCATTGCGCTGAGTTTACTGCCTTTTGTGGATATTTATCTGGCGGAAACTATGTCTTGTTTGGCAGAAGCAAGCTGGGCATTAACAGCGGCAAATTCAGTCAGTCCAGATATGCCTTTATGGGTGTCTTGGACAGTGCAAAAAGATGGCTGTTTGCGAAGTGGAGAACCGGCAACAGAGGCGATTCGTTCTTTACTGAAATTACCCGGAATTGAGGGAAGACTAAAGGCGATCGCGTTTAACTGTAGCGAACCGGAATCAATCACATTAACCTTGCAATCTATTCATGGCGATCGCGCCTTAACCGAAGATTTACAACAGCGCGGAATTCAATTAGGGGCTTATGGGAATCGGTTAGTTCCAGTAGAGGCAAATTTTGAATTAGCCAAAAGTGAATCTGCTGCCCCAACCAGAGAGGATATCACCGAAAAAGTTTACACTAATTTTGCCTTAGAATGGGTGAAACTAGGGGCGCATTTTATTGGGGGCTGTTGTGGAGTCAGTCCCCAATATATTAAAAATTTATCCGATAGATTAATCTAGGGGGAAATTATTTAGGGTGGGCAAAAGCTCTTATTTTGCCCACGGTTATTTTATTCTAATTTCATTTGAGTAAATAAATCGATCGCCGATCGCCAAACTAAATATCCTTGACGGCTTAAATGTAGACCATCGGTGGTTAACTCTAACCGTAGATTTCCATTAGCATCGGCAAATAAAGGATGTAAATCTAGGAAATAAACATTTTCTTCCTCTGCGATCGCTTTTAGTTGACTGTTCATCTCGCGAATAGTCTCATTGGGAATTGCTAAGAGGCGATCGCGTCTTTCCCAAGTCGCATCTTCTGAACTGTGGGGTAAAATTGACTGCACCACCACTTGAGCATTAGGATGAGCCCAAAGAATATCGCGGATAATTAAACGGGAATTTTCCAGCACCGTTTCCGGTGACTCCCCGCGAATCAAGTCATTAATTCCAATCAAAACAAACACCGTTTCGGGATTAGTTTCATCCAGGATTTTTAATCGCTTCAATAAGCCCTGAGAAGTTTCTCCCGAAATCCCTTGATTCAGCCAAGTTTTACCCGGTGGCAATAACTCTGGAGGAAACCACAGAGTTATCGAATCCCCAGCTAAAATAAACAACCGTTCGGGCGGATTTTTCGCCACCGCTTTGGCTTCCCGGCCCAACTGGGCAACCCATTGGTCATAATTCCAGCGATGTTTTGGCCCTAACTGGAGTTGACTGGGGGATACCTTGATGCTTTCTAGGGTTTGTTCATTATTCAATTTGGCCGATTTTGACCAGTCAGCGGAAGATCCTGAGCCTTTTGCCAGCAGCAAACTGACCGTCAAAAGCAGCAACCCATTCGCTGCCAAGGATAATAAAGCCCAAGACGGAATTTTATTCAAGGACGTGAATATGCTAATTGTTTGGAGTTTGCCTGGTTCCACCGTTTAATTTATCTGCTTATGGGGTGAAGACTTTGCCCACAGGTTATCACATCTGATTGCTAATTGGCTTGGTGGTGTTCCTCTGCTTTTTATCAGTCTTACAGGGTACATTCACAGGGTCATTCACAGAGTCATTGGCAAAATCATTGGCAAAATCAAGGCAACCAGGGGATCCCCTCTAAGTTTATTCGATATCCTGGGTCAGTCTTATCTTAGGGAAAAATCGAGAAAATGATGTCTGGGTGGTTTTTGCCCAGACCATCTATTTTTGAAATCCGGCTATTCTGGGTTATTTCTAGGGAGCATTTCACATAGATGCCTATTTTTACGGTCAATTAACCAGAGAAAAATTAACTCGCCGCACCATTCCCATACCCATCGTAGTTTTGCGTCCCAAACCGGCATATAAAGCAAAATCCGCCAAGGCATTTAGTTGTTTAATTGCAGTGGGTTCAACCTCTCCCAAAATTCGGAAACTAATCTCCCCAATACAGCCGATAAAAGTGCTCCGAGAATCCCCCACTACTTCGGTACGAATATTAAAAAAACTGGGAAAAATCATCCCTAACAAATCAGGGGAAAACTCTATGCCACTGTATTTATTCCAGCGGTGCAGCAAACTATTAAAGACACAATCCCTGGTTGGCAAAGAGGCATCGTACTGTCCCTGACGAAAAGAGGTCGGTGTGGCAATGGTAAAAGCCAGTTGGCGATCGCGATCGGAAGCCTTTTCATATAAAGTAGAATAAGAGCTAAAATTTGCCCAAGGTTGCTGAGGTTGCGCCGTGCCTAAAATACTGGTAATGTGTAAATCTGCTGGCCCTAAATGCCAAGAATGCTCTGGGTTTAAATTCAACCAAAGCTTAGTCAAGCGAGAAAACAATGTATCATCTAATAAAGAAATCCGCCACCAGCAACGAGTCCCCCCACTAATGCCTTGATGATACTCCCATTCTAACGAATCAATGCCGAATGCACTCCGCATTTTTCCGCTAATTTGTAAAGGACTGAGGGTGAAAGCTTTATCATTTTTTTGCTCATGGAGATAGTCGCCTAATTCTCGATCTCCCGCGCTGACCAAGGTGAGAAATAGGGCGTGTAAATGTCTGCCGGTGAGGTATTGGGGAGGAATCCAAGATTTAGGTTGGATGTTGAGGACAAGACTGTGAGGCATTGGCTTATTTTGGGTTGAAGATTTAGGGTTATTTTGGGTTATAAAAGGTAATTTTAGGGCGGCAATGGTGCGATCGCTCAATTTTAATTATTGTTAAACAATCAAAGGCTCGTCATCAGGAAGACGTACCGACTTACTTTTCATAGCCATTGCTAAAATTCCATAAATCCCAGGTAAAAATCTGTATTCTTTTTCCTTATCATTGCAAGACACTACAATGGGATAAGATCCGATTCCTTCTCGTCGCAGTTGATAAAAAACAGCAGCATTTGAAATAGGGGAAATAATGACTCCTGGTAGCAATATTTTTTCAAGTTTTTTAACTAAAGGAGTTGGTGCGATCGCACCTTCTAAGGTGCGACTAATTCGGCAATCTCGAAAAGCCGTTAATTTATTGAGTTCTTTACTCACAAATTCTGATTGATTTCCATAGTAGCGCAAACGAAAACTTAATTGATAAATTTTTTGAGCGCGATTAGTTATTTCAATGTAATCACCGTTTTGCCCAAATTCATAATATCGTAACAGATGAATTGGATCTAAAACAGTTTCTTCTGATTCATCAAGTAAAAAACCATGAGGATCGCGGATAGGCAGACTTTCAAACAAACTTGAGCGGAATTGAAACAGCGGTGCATAACTTGCTGCCCATATTTCCGCAAATTTTTTTAATTCTTTAGCTGCATTTAAATTGCTTTTAAATTCCTCTTCATAGTTTTCTATGGTAGCAATTCCTGTTTCAATTTCTTCGTATTCATGCGCGTAATGAAGTTGGATAAACTTTTTTACAAAAGCTTGTCCGCCTTTAATATATTTCCACTCTTCTTGTAGAGGTTTATCTCCTATTTTAACAATCTGCTCGGCGGCTCGCAAAATTTGCATCCGGTAACGATATTCTTTCCAACTACGTCCCCTTCCTAATGTTTCTTGCAAAGTTTCAAAAAGTTGAAAAATGACATCTTTGCCTGGTAGGTTTATAAGCATTTCTTCCATTTCTAATAAAGGGCGGGCAATTTCTAAAAATGATTCCGAACGCCAGTAAACATCAAGAAAAGGCTTATCAAGACATGATAAATTATTCAGAGTTTCTGTCAGTGCATCCCGTCCTTTAGAGCAATCAATATTGGTTAAACCTTGTTCCCAAGCAATTGCCGGTAAATAAGCGATCGCCTCTGAAGGAATATCGGTTTCAGACTTGCCCAAAACACGGCCAACTCTTCCTATTCTTTGCCAAAAAGCGGCGCGATCGCGGGCTGAAAAAATTAACCAGTCTAAATTTTGTCTTGTCGGTGCAGGGTTGCGTTCAAAGTTAAATCCTACATCTACGGTACTGGTTGCTAAAATAATTTGACACTGCATTGCTCGCTGTCTATCTGGTTTTGGTGCAGGGCCGGTGATTCTTCCGGTCACATTGCCAAAACCTTTTGTTTGTAGTAATTTAGACAGCAAATTGATATTATCCAAAGAGTCAAGAATAACAGCGCCATTTTGTTTCGGTTGCTCTTTTAAGCGTTTAATGATCTCATTGGCTAATTGGTTCATCCACTGATTTTTATCATATGGTTGTGGGCGCAATTCTAAATTAACTGCTGTTTGGGAGGGTAATAAATTTTCCTGGCCTGTTTCCCCATCAATGCGAGCAATTTTTAAACCCTTTTTTTGTAAACTTTGCATTGCTGCTTCACAGGCTTTTTCTGGGGTTGCTGTCAATAAAACGATTTTGCGTCCGTTTTGGAAAAAACCAAAAATTAGCGAATATGCCAGATAAAACAATAATCCGACTAACTGCTTGGCATCATAAAGATGAAATTCATCAACAATCACAGTGCCAAAAGAAGTAAAAAAAGTTGATGCTAAGTTTACTTTATCTAGTCGGTTGTAACCAAAAAAAGTAGCGTAATAAAAAATATCCGGGTTGATGACTAACAAAACCGGCTGGTTGGGGCTAACATCATCAAAAAATGTAGCAGGATTTCGCAACACATTGTACAGCTTTTCCCCCGAACGTTTACCTACTCTGTCATCAGGCCATGATTTAATTTCTCTGGCAGTCACGGCTTTGACAAGATGAGGCAAACCAGCATCTTGCACAAATTTCTCGGCAGCTTCTTTTTGCTGTTCAACTAAGGCATTTGTCGGAGCAATATAGATAGCATTTTGAGAAGGATTATGCAGCACCACTGTTAAACCGGCTTTTGTTTTTCCCGTGCCAGTTGGCGCTAAATCAATAATAATATCTGCATCCCTCGCTTGTTCAAATACATCGACTTGATGTTGAAGTGCGTTTCCCATAAATGCCAGTTCATCAGGGAGTGAAAGGCAGTTTGGAATGCTGCGGGGTTCAAGTTGAATAGCTAAATTTTTAGCGGTCATTTGTTAGTTTCTCCACCACAAAAGTATAAATTTGCCGGTACTGTCAAGTCACCAATACGCCAAGCTTCACCGCGAAAATGCAAGTTTTTTAGCAAGGGTGCTGGTGGCATAGAGATTAAATCAAAAGACAAGATTTCTAAGCTAGGAGGTAAGTCAGCAAAGCTAAGATAAAAATCACTTTGATACTCACCCACCGGCAATAAACTAACCGGCAGTTCTTCCAAGACATTCACTTTGACTTTACTGGCAAATTTTCCTAAGCGAATATAATCCGGTAATTCGCAATCTCCTAACACCAAAGTTTTAAACTTATTCTGGCGTTCAATCATGCGAATTCGTCCGGTTTGAGGAAAATTGCTCGGTCTAAATGAATTAGGTTTTTTGCCTTGCCGTATCAAGGGTAAATCTTCCCGTGCGGTGGCAACTCGGTTATTAGTCATCGAATACCAATAGCTATCAGAAAGAGCGTTAAATCTTTCAAACCGAAATGTTACTTTACCGTTGCTTGGGGATGCCGGTAACACATAACAAGTTTGACTTACGGGTTGCAAATCTTCCCTATAAGTTGGTCTTCCTGTGGCTGTACCTTGGAGGCGATAGGGAGAATTTACCCAACCCATTGCATAGGCTAAAGCATAATTCCCGATCGCCCCTTCAGTGTAATAGGTATCTGACAACTCCCTAGAGGCAAAAAACACCGGTTCTGCACACCATAATTCAATAAGTTTTGCCTGCCCAAAAGGAAGTGTAGACATAAATTAACTCTCTGTTTCTACCGTGTTTTTCTTGCTTTTACCTTTGCCGCCTTTGCCGGCTTTTTTATCTTCAGACGCAACTCGGAATGGTTCATAAGAATCACTTAAACGCTTGAGAAAAGCATCTCGCTGATTTTCTGACCAATGATTATCAACATCGGCAATTAATGCGGCTAATTCTTCGTCTGATAACTGCATAGAAACTCCGCGCCGATTTTGCCAATGTGAAATAACTTCTTTAGTAGCAGAAATAAGAGTATCCGTATTGAAGGGATGCTCTAAAGGCTTCGGCAACGTATCATAAAGTGCTTGGACTAATTCTAAAGAACTTGGCAATTCTACTCGACCGGCAAACACTCCTAATATCTGATTTTCCATCCGTCCAACTCGACTGGAAACAGCGCCATAACGAGTGGTTGATAAAATGTTGCCAATCACATAACGCAACTCATCAGCCGTAATATCTTTTAGCGTCACAACATCCAGAAAATGAACGCCTGGTTTAATGTATTCACTGGTGTTTAAAGCAGTAGATGCCTTTGTCTCTTCTTCTCGCTTCAGACGCATTGTGCCATTTTCATAGATAGCGTTAATCGTGCGATCGCCCAGCACATCGGTTGCCGGTAGCACACTGAAAGCATCCTCTGTCCAAATGCGGCTTTTTTGAGCACCCCCACCACCGGCAGCAAAACCGTAAAGGAAACAATCAACACACATTTCACAGGGAGAATTCGTGTTTAAAGAACACACCGACCCATCTTTACTGGTGTATAAAAGTTCGTGGGAGCGTAAAAATTCGCGTCCATACCGACGTTCTGGTGCAACTTGCTTGCGTTTTGTCATTACCAAGCGTTGAATCGAACTTTGATCCTGCACACCGGCTTGCACAAATTCACTACACATTGGCTCGCCAGAACCTTCTGTGCGAAAAATAGTTTCAGATTTTGTTGTCCTCAAAACCACCAAACCAATAAACCGGCCTTTGGGAAAATTTTCGTAACTTTGAGCGAGAAAAGCATTGAGTTTTTCAACAGACATGGGGTAATCTCCTAATTAAATAGACGCAGTATTTTCGTTATATTTTTCATCTTTCTTTGGCTTGGGTAGCTGTTGATAAGCTTCTTGCCAGAAAAATAAATAAGCGGCTTCTAAGTTGTTTTGATCTGAAAGAAGTTTCTCAGGCCGGCCTTGATAAACTTCTTCATAGAGCTTACGCAAAACTGCGTAATATTGCTTTATTTGCTCATACTTGGTTTCCCCTACTTGATAATCACGGATACGGTCTAAACGAGTGTGATACTTTTGTGCTAAAGCCGCGAACATAAAATCTAAATCCATGTAAGATTTATGAGAACGAACCGCAGCCGTAAAAGCTGTAAAAGGCTCTGCTAAAGACGTGCGTTTGAAAGAACTTCCCTTGAGATGTGCTTCAGCCGCAATTTTTGCCGCCTCTTTGAGATATTGCGTTAAAAGCGTATTTTCATTTGGCATAAGGCTCTCCAGTAAAGTGTTTAAGGGTTCTTTAATCTGCTTCCAGTTGTACTCCAAATTCGGATCATCTTGTTCGCGCAAAATCCAGCGCAACAACACATAATAAAGTCGGAAAGATTGTGTAGTTGCCCGTGCTAAATCGTACAAACAATCATCAGCTTTTTGGATAGTAGAAACAGCCGTTGCAAGTTTTCCTATGCACCGAAGTCGCTTAAGAATGTCCTCAGCATCACTGCGATTATATTGTCCTGTTGTAAGTAAAGATTGATCAGCATCACTGCGATTATATTGTCCTGTTGTAAGTAAAGATTGAAGGGAGGCCGGTATTCCTTCTACTCGTGCAAAACTATCTTCAGATAATTCTACCTCCAAATTACCACTAAGTGTAAAAGGAAAACCAAATTCTAAAGATAAGGAAAGTTCTAAAGCTAATCGCAAGGACTTAAGTAAAGCCATAGACGAATTAGCATCACCCCATAGCAAAGGAATGACAACTCTTGTGTAGATAAAATTAGGCCGTTTAGGAAAGGCAAAACCCACAACTTTGTTAGCTGTAAATTCCAGTTCATTATCTTTATAAAGCTTAAGTTCATTAACCGTAACAACACCTCCATCTGCATTTGTTGCAGCAAGTTTTTGCAAAAATTCTCGCCAAATTCGCAACAATTCAGGAGAAGAGTTTTTTGGTAAAGCCAAGTGCAAATAAAGCGGATTTTCTTTAACTTTACCCGGAAAATTTGCACCTACAGCCATAAGCTGATAAGATAATGCCGCTAAAGAATCTGCTTGTCGTTTTGGTTCAGCACTGATTCCCCCAGGCAAGCGGTTAGAAAAAACTTGTACTTTTGTCCCCGGTGGCATACTGTTAGAACTTAGGTCATCAGTTTCGCCAAAAGTTGATCCAAGAGAACAACGTTTGCGGGGGTTTGGTTCAATATATGCCATCAAATATTCAATGCCATTTAAAGCACCGCTATTCGGTAAACTCAAAAGTCTAGCAACAGCCGCCACCATTTCTTCTGAAGCTTCAGAGGTCTCAGATTTTTGCGAATTTTCTTTTCTCAATTCAAAAGATTCGCGCAAAGCTGATTCAATTCCCTCCAGTCCTCTCAGCGCAGCTTTAGCCGCAAATAAAGGCCGGCCATATTGAGCGTTAAAGCTTTCCAAGACGATTTTTTGCTGTTCTGAAATGCCCACTTTTTCAGCAATTTTTTCCCAGCGATTATTTGTCTTTAAACCGGCTTCTCCGTAGCTCAAATAAGCAGCTTTTAGCCCTTCGGCAATACCAAATTCTTCAGCATTGCTCACCGGCAATAACCCAACCTCCAGAGCTTTTTGTAATGCTTCTGTGCCTGCTTCTTCTCCCCATTTTTCCACATCATTGTTAATTTTGTCAAGTTTAAAACTGGCTTTTTTCTTTTCCAACAGCGCCAAAATATTGCTTACTACCTCATCAACATTTTGCTGGATAGCTTGCTGAGAAACTTTAATTCCATCTTTTGTTGCACGCACCAACTGTTCAATATTATTCCCAAAAACTTCATCAATTTTTGCTTGCCAGCGAGAAGCAATTTTTAAGGTCAAATCTTCCGAAGGCCAAGCCGAACCCTCAAAAATTACCCCATCAGGAAAAAGTGCCAAAGGAGTTAATTCATAATCCGCCAAAATTTCCTCGCAGGCACCCAGCAATAAAGCCGTGATATAACCCCGATCTTCCGAAAGTCTAATTCGGAAAAGATTACTACGCCGGCCAAAAGCAACTGTTAACTCATTTTTAACTTTCCGCAACCTTTCACTTTCTGGAATTCCTAAGTCAAATAAATCCGCCCCCGTCACCATTGCAGCCCAACGTTTAATGTTTGGATCTTCAGGAAAAAGTATTGCCCCATCGCTAACATTATGACCAGAATGGCGCTCAATTAGCCGCCTAACTAATTCTAAATCATCGTCATTTTTAACCAAATCTAAAACACAAGCTTCGTCTAATTGCTCTCGCAAAAATTGCCGATCTCTCGCTAAAACTTTAACTTTCCGTTCTTGCTTGTCTAATTTATTCAAGTCGTGAACAGCGGTTGCAGCTAAAATTAAACCGCGTTTATCTTCGGGGACTTTTGCGATTTTTGTAACCGTGAGAATAAATTGACAAGCCGAGTCTAAATGTTCAGCCAGAGTTCTTCCTATTCTGCTTCCATACTGATGATGGTGAGCATGGCGCAGATAAAGCTGAGGGCGAATTTTACTAAAATAACGCTCGCCTAAAGTTTTGGGAAGTGGGTTTAAAAGTCGGCGTTGGTTGTTCATAGATTAACTCTCCTATTCAAAAGTAAGTTAATGAGAGTCGGATAAGAGTATAAATGAGAACTTTTACTTACCTCTCAATATCGCTATAGCTAACGATTTCTCCTTCATCGCTAAGGACTGGTTCCGATCTCAAATCCTTGATTTCTTTTCTCCGTCGGCTAATCTCAGCCTGGTGGTAACGGATCTGATGCTCGTGGTATTCAATCTGATCCTCGTATTCAGCAATCTTGAGAGCGGTATGTGCGACTGAGTAGTTCACGATTAACCTCCTACAGGACGTTTTTCTACCTGCTCCCAGTATATATTATTTTTATGTCTAATGTCATGTAATAATTTTAAAAGCCAATCGTCTCCTTATGAGTTATAATAGGTTCTTGCCTCAGCGCCCGCCGAATCCCTCACAGGGATTGAAAGTAATGTCATGTAGAAAAACTGAGGCTTTTATTCAAGCAATCCCTTTCAGGGTTTATCGGCCAGAGGTTTACTCTGGCTTTTTTAGTGCCTAGATTTTTGTATCCACACTTAGCAAGCATGACCCCCACCGGCACAGCATCAGCAAGACGAGAAAATACTGGCTTCAAAGTAATACAGCAACTCATGGCTGGACATCCTCCCAGGCAGCTTGTACATTTACAATATAAACAAGTAAGCCAATTATGTCAATAGTGCAAGTATAAAAATTTTTAGCTATGCCCAGAAAAAAAGAAGCCCTAACCCTGTCGGTTCCCCCTGGAACCAAAGAAAAACTAGAGTCGATCGCCTCTAAACTCAAGATATTGTGGGGAAAAAAGCCCAGTGCATCTGGGCTAATCGTCGCGATCGCCGAGCAAACCGTGCAAGTAGGACAACCTTTTGCCCTCAGTACAGTGCAAGTACAATCTTTAAATCAAGCCATCAAAGCCCTAATCGATGCGGGTCACTTGGGAGACGCTCAAATCCTGACGACCCTGGCGATCGAACAGGGAAACCTCAGCCCCCAAGAACATCAAACCCTCATGCAGCAAGTCAGCCAGCCTAATCAAGCTTGGCGTGTCACCGTCGATGAGTATCGCCAAAATCAACAACCCTTTCATCTTCTTTATCGCAATGCTCAAGGGGAAAACCTTTCTTATACCGTGCGTTACGCCGAAATCAACTTTTATGAGAAACGGTTTTACTTGCAAATTTGGTGTGATGAAACCGAAGACATCAAAGACAGCAAAAACATCTCCTATGCCGAACTCAAACATAATCGCTGTCTGCGGTTCGATCGCATTCAAAGCATCCTACCCGCCACCGGCCATTGGCGCAGCGAAGGCTTAGATCACATAAAAGTGTATTTACACTTTTATCGGGGCATGGTCAAAGCTTATGAACCCAGAGTAGGGCAAGACATCAGCGACGAAACCACCGGCAACGTTCGCCAAGTGGTTCGCCGAGTCAATCACCCCTTCTGGCTAGTGCGAGAAGTCCTGCGTTATGGCCAAGATTGCATAGTCATATCTCCCGATAACGTCCGTGAAGAGGTTAAACAAGAGATTCTGGCCACTTGCCGCAACTACGATATTAAGCTCATGTAGGGGCAAAGCATGGGGACTGAAAAACCGGGTAACTTCGGCGAAACCCGGTTTTTTGGTTTGCACACAAAGCATGGGGCTTGAGAAACCGGGTTTCTGGCAAAAATCTGGGTTTGCAGGTAAAGATTATCGCCGAAACCCGGTTTCTTGGTCTGGAAGCGGCATTATACTGCTTTTAAATAGAAAAACATCACAGGATCCAGCAACTTATGGAATGGCACGTCACTGATGCCCAGAGTTTAGGAATAATCGACCGGGAAATCGGCGATCATCTGTTTTCGCCCGCAGAGTATGAAATTGTCCGGCGGGTGATTTATGCCACCGCTGATTTTGAGTATAAATCTCTGATTCGGTTTTCTGACCAAGCCTTGCAACGGGGGGCGGCGGCTTTGGCTGCACGGACAACTATTATAGTCGATGTGCCAATGGTGCAGGTGGGAATTGCCCCACTGATTCAAAAAACTTTTGCCAATCCCGTTTATTGTTCAATGGAAGCGATTACTCGACCCCAAAGAGAAAAAAGCCGCGCCGCATGGGGCATAGAAACTTTGGCCAAACGCTATCCAGAGGGGATTTTTGTGATTGGGGAGTCTCAAACGGCGTTAACCGCAATTGTAGAACTGATTGAGGCGGAAGAAATTAGACCGGCTTTGGTGATTGGCAGTCCCGCTGGTTTTGTGGGGGTGGATGCGGCAAAAGCGAGGTTGAATGATTCCATGATTCCCCATATTCGAGTTGATGGTCGCAAGGGAAGTGCGGTGGTGGCGGTGGCGATCGCAAATGGTATGGTGGATTTGGCTTGGCAAGCTTACGGACATGAAGGGCGAGGAATGCCTTGACAGTGGGTTGAGTGATCGAGGGATGGATAGAGGGATGGGTTGCTGTGTATGGGTTGCTATGTAGTTGCCATATACTGTTCGGATTGGTCAACCATGCTTTCCATCCCCCGATCGCACTTTACGGCGCAACGGCGCAACGGCGCAAGGGCGCAACGGCGCAACGGCGCAACGGCGCAAGGGCGCATTTAGGGCGCACTTTAGGGCGATCGCAATCGGTCGCTGTTTCTGGGGCTTCTAGCGGGGTTTCGCCGTCGGGCAGCCCGTAACTCGTCCCCAATCGCCAGAAAAATATCTCGGCGTAAATAAGGATAATCACTCACCCACAGATCCAACCGGGGCAGATAAATATCGGAAACTTTGCTAATGCGACTGAGATCCTGAAGATTGGACATAACGACCATTTGCGCCGCTTCACCCACCGCGATGCCTTTATGTTCTTTTTGTAAAGCGACTTGCAAAATGGTCAGCGGGCCGGATTTATCTCCTACTTCTAGATTTAGTCGCCGTTCCAAGTTTTCTAGCAGTACCAGTTCCCCTTTATTATTAACAGTTTCCTGGGTGCCGACTAATTCTTCAGTGACAAAAACATCAAAAACTTTTCCTTGCCAAAGGCCACTATATTTATAGCGGCGACATTCCGCATTCCGACGACTGGCGTCAAAAATTGGCCCCCAGAGCCAATAAAACCCCATAAAAATACCGATAATAAATAAAAAGGGTTTCAAGTTTTCCGCCAAATAGTTGGCGATAATTAATAATATTAATACGCCAACCACCGAAATCAACAATCGTTTTAATAAATCAGAAAATTTACCCCAGCAATAAACATATTGAGGGCCGGTGGCAATAATCGGAATCAATTCTTCAAAGCTTTCTCTTGTTAGTGGAATGAGCATAATCCCCAAGACTTAACCAGCGTGAGCTATGATTTTGGGCGAATAACCGGGGCATAATTACCCTAAATAATTCGCCAAGCGTGATAATTAGACAATTCTGGCTTTCATAGCGGATCGATCCCCCCAACCCCCCTTTTTAAGGGGGGCTTTTTAGCTTGGGAAAGTCCGAATTGTCTATTGAGAATTGTCGGAAATTATCCAGTCAGTGAGAAAATTGACCGCATTTTTTTCTATTCTACCCCGTGAATTCAGCTAGGTGCTGATTAAGTAATCCTGATTAAATAATCTTTTCTAGGCCATAAACCAGGGATTTGAGTTTGATGACCTGACGAATCGCCAGGAGGACTCCGGGCATATAGCAGGTGCGATCGCTCGTATCATGGCGTAGGGTGTAAATCTGTCCCGGTGCGCCAAAAATTACCTCTTGGTGAGCCAGTAAACCGGGCAAGCGGACACTGTGAATCCGAATCCCTTCGTCGGCCAGTCCCCCACGGGAACCCGCCAGAGTCTCAGTTTCTTTCACCTTGGGGGGATTGTAGGTTTTGCCCATTTCTGCCAGCATTTCCGCCGTTTTAATCGCCGTCCCACTGGGGGCGTCTGCTTTTTGGTTGTGGTGCAGTTCAATAATTTCTACATGGTCAAAGTATTTGCTGGCTTGAATCGCCGCTTGTTGCAGCAGAATCATGCCAATGGAGAAATTAGGAATAATTAAACAACCAATACTGGCTTTATCGGCAAATTCCGCCAGTTCGTCAATTTGTGTGGAACTCAGACCTGTGGTGCCCACCACGGGACGGACTCCATAAGCGATCGCCGCCCGAACATTTTCATAGACAGACTTCGGGTGAGTAAAATCCACCATCACCGCTGGCTGTTTTTCCTGGGAAGCAGCACAGAGAATGGGTTGAGGATCGTTCATAATCGGCACTTCCAAGGCACCACATCCAATCACCTCTCCCACATCTTGACCCTGAATCTCTGGATTGATATCAATCGCCCCAAACAGAGTCATATCCTCAGCAGCGGCCACGGCTTTGATCACTTCGCGACCCATTTTGCCCGCTGCCCCATTGACAATTACCGGAATCGGTTCTTGATTCGTCATAAGACAAAAAATATTCTGAACAATATTCTTGGAACTTCTAGAGCGAATCTTAACCTGGCGGTGGGCTCACTTGAACGAATTATGGGCAAATTATCGGCAAATTACCGGCAAGTTATCGGCAAATTACCGGCAAATTACCGGCAAATTATGGGCGATCGCTTTTCAATAGACTTTTAAATACGCTTTTAAATAGACTTCTTACACCTCCCTAAAAAGCCGTTCGCGGTTTTAAGGGGGGGTTGGGGGGATCCTTCCGTCCTGTTTGCCAGAATTGTCTAATAAACTTCTCACTTATGGGTGCAACGTCCCCGCAAAGCCTAAAATCTTAGCTTGGAGTCGCTGACTACGCGGAAATATCAAATTATGGAACCACCCGTCGAACGAATTAAACTATCACAAAGCGCCAAAGACCAACTGATTAAACTCAAGCGCTACACCAAAATCGAGCAGTGGAATATTCTTTGCCGCTGGGCTTTTTGTCGATCGCTTGCCGAACCCACCATTCCCTCACCGATACCCATTCCCTTCGATAGTAATGTAGAAATTGCTTGGCAAGTATTTGGCGGGGAAATCGGGGATATTCTGACCATTGCCTTAAAACAGCGCTGCCAACAAGACGGACTAGGCACAGATCCAGAAACCTTGGCCACTCAATTTCGCCTGCATTTACATCGCGGCATTGGCTATCTCGCTGGAGATCAGAATATTAAGCAAATTGAGCATTTAGTGGATATGGCGATCGCGCAGGATTTGAGAAACCGGGTTTCTCCGATAACTTAAGTAAAAAAGCTTCTTGTTTATCCGTAGGGGCGTGATCTTTCCGGCTAATATTTATAGGTTAAAAGCAGAGATTTAATGCCGGAAAGATCACGCCCCTACCAAAGCAAGGGTGGGCTTTTAGGCAAGCCCACCCTACGAGAATTATGGATACAAACCGCGATCGCTCAAAGCTTCCGCCACGCGACCCACCCCCAACATATAGGCAGCGCGACGCATAGGAACACTCATTTTTCGAGCATTTTCGCTAACTCGTTGATAGGCTTTCACCATCAAACCTTCCATTTCCCGGTTCACCCGGTCTTCATCCCAGAACACATAAGATTGACCTTGCACCCATTCCAGATAGCTAACCACCACACCGCCAGCATTCGCCAGAATATCCGGCAACACCATAACTCCGCGATGATGTAACATCTGATCTGCCACCAGAGTCACCGGGCCATTCGCCGCTTCCGCCACAATTTTTGCTTGGATGCGATCGCAATTATCCTCAGTAATTTGGTCTTCCAGGGCGGCTGGCACCAACACATCACAAGGCAGAGTCAGCAACTCTTCATTAGAAATCCGTTGCGCCCCCATAAAACCAGCCAGACTGCCTCGGTTGCGGGCCGCATAGTCCATCAGGGCGGGAATATCCAACCCATTGGAGTCAAACAGTCCACCAGACACATCAGAAACCGCCAAAATTTTCGCCCCTTCCTCATACATCAAATAGGCCGTCGCATTGCCCACTTTGCCGAACCCTTGGATCGCCACCGTCACATCTTTAAAAGATTGCCCCCGTTCCGCCAACGCCTCGCGAACCACAATCATCACCCCGCGTCCGGTGGCCAACTTGCGACCCTTGGAACCGCCAATAGACAAGGGTTTTCCCGTGACAACTCCCGGCACCGCATAACCCTTATTCATAGAATAAGTATCCATCATCCAGGCCATTTCCCGTTCCGACGTGCCGACATCTGGGGCGGGAATATCGATCGCCGGGCCAATATCCTTAATTAATTCGCTGGTATAGCGACGGGTAATTCTCTCCAATTCCCGGACACTATATTGAGCCGGGTCAATGGCAATGCCCCCTTTCGCTCCACCGTAGGGAATTCCCAGCAATGCACATTTCCAGGTCATCAACATGGCCAGAGATGAGACCTCCTCCAGGGTGACACCGGGATGATAGCGAATGCCTCCTTTATATGGGCCAAGCACATCACAATGTTGGACTCGGTGTCCCGCTAAAACTTGCACTTCCCCATTGTCCAATTGCACCGGAATGGAAACCGTAATCACCTTGCGGGGCTGTTCCAGCATCCGCAATATGTTCGGATCCATTTGCAAATCTACCGCTGCCTGTCCCAGATAGCTACAGGTGCGAGCCGTTGGGCAAATATAGGCAGGAGAGGGAGCCGCATTGAGGACAGTTTTTGTTAAAACCATAGTTTGCTAAACCTTGATGAGAAGTTTGATGAGCAGTTTTAAATCAGTTGCTATATTTTTAGGTTAACTCAAAATGTCAAGAAATGATGACATTTGTATAAATCGTAACAATTCACCATCAAGTTGTATGTATGAGATCAAGATATCCGTAGAAACACGGATGAATACAAAAATTTGGGGATTTGTCCTGGGAAGAAGCGATCGCCCCAAATAAGTATTAATACTCAAATGATTAAAAATGGAGTTAACCATGATCCCTATTTAGTTTTTGTCTAAATTTAGCCGGTTTCCCTTAAGTCCATCATAGCCGGAAAATCAGAAAACGGGTTGCTTTTGCTTTCCTGGGAGGCGATCGCCGGTAACTTGCGCCAAATCAATGTCAGGACAGCACATTGCCTTGTCCTCGTTTTTGCCCCAAGTCTCTTGCTTAGTCCGGGGCGGCATTAAGGAAAGCGCGATCGCTTTTCTGGGGAATAGCCAAATCCACAATAATCGGCAAATGATCTGACCCCACCGGATCGCCAACGCGACTATTTTGCACCCGAATATCCGGGCTGACCAAACAGTGGTCAATGGGAATATAAAAAATCGGTGATTTCATGTACCATGTGGGCTGCACCCCAAAACCAGCGCGAGCATTTCGCATTCCCGTAGTTGCCACAAAATCTTTATAATAAGGAGACCACATGGTAATATTCAAATCCCCGAAAACGATTTTCGGCGTAGCGATTGTTTGCAGATAGCTGCTGATTTCTGCTAATTGTTTATTCCGGGCTTTCTCCAGACCGAAACTGATAGGTGGAAAAGGATGAGTGCCGATAACGTTGAGTTTTTCCCCGCCCACCGTGACCTGAGCCACAATACTGACAATTCGCTTAACGCCAAACTCTTGAAAAACCCCATTTTCTAGGGGAAATTTGCTATATAAAGCGATGCCATGATAGCTATCCTGGGGATAGGATAAAGCATAAGGCAAAATATTTTTTAGCTGTGCTAATAAAGTATCCGACCAGGCATCATTCACTTCCATAAATAAGGCCAAGTCTGGCTGTTCTTCGCGCACCAAGGATATGACGCGATCGTAGTCTTGATTCCGCCGACGCACGTTGGCGGATAAAACCCGCAGATTTTGGGTAGCGATGGTGGGGTTATTGTCCGGTACTGGCAGATACCAATGCAGAATTTCAGGGAGATTAATCACTAGGCAAAAAGCACAAATTGCCAGACCGATTTTTGACTTGCGGGCTAACAATAAAAACAGACCCATTAGCCCCATAGACACAATCAGATATTGCAGGCGAAAATGAGATGTAAGTTCTAAAAAAAGGTGGAAGCTTCCGAAATAACCGGCCAGGGAAAAAAGGGTACAACCGGCAATGGCAAGAATTAAGCCAATTTCCAGGATAGTTTTGAGAGTTTTTGTGTTAAATTTGGAGTCACTCATAAAGCCATATTGGGAAGTATATCCCGATTATTTCATTATGCCTATACAGCAATTCACTCTGTTATGGAATACAGTTTAATTCTCGAAACGCCCGTAATACAAACTGTTCCCTGTTTCCTGTTCCCCGTTTTTTCCCAGCGCGATCGCTGTCGATGCTGTTGTTGATGCTGTTGATATTTTTAGTCAAATTTTCACCCCATCCTGAAATCATCCACCAGACTAAGTTTAACAGCCTTAACCGGCAAAGGACACGGCAATGCCGTGTCCAAAAATTACTAAGCTTTCAGCACCACCGGGTCTTTAAAACAAGGAAAATTCACCACATCCCCAGGGGTTTTTTCCGAAGGATTCAGACTCGGATCAACCGCCCCAGCGATTTGCAAAGATTTAGCCACTAACTCAGAACAAAATATAGTAGAAAAATCTGGCTGATTGGTTAATCCTAACTCATCAAACCAATCAATTGCCGCATTATAAATTTGCAGATAATCATACCGAACTTTCTTGTTGTGCGTTTCCCGTAACCAAGCTTCCATTTCCGCTTGCTTCTGTGGATGGAGAGGATTTTTCAAGCCTAACCAATAAACCGAGCCCTTATACATCTCAATCCGCTTAGATAGCCAGTGCATTTGCATTCCTTTAATGGCTTGTTTTTTCTGGGCATCTAACATTTGAGTTTCTAGGGTAGATTCAATAATTAAGATACTGTCACCCAAACCACTACCCAGTTCAGCTTTAACCACAATCCCCACATGAGAATACTGGGATTTAGTCGCCCATTTAATCACATTAGAAAATCCCGCATTACCAGAAAAAGCAATCACATCGCCGGTTTGCATCTGGGTTCGATATTGTTCATAAGTTTCTAAATTACTCCCAATTCTGGGAATTATATGTTGCTCTGATGGTTCAATAACTCGCGATTCAGGCAAAATTGCGGGTGGGTTTGCCTCGGTTGCAGGTTCGGGGTTAAATAACTCTAAAAGTCGATTAAAAAATAGCTGAATATAACCCCATAGTCCCGATGGTTCTTGTGGTTTGCTAAAGTCCATTGGTTTGAGGACTACGGGTTCCCCAAAACAAGCAAATTTCACCACATCATCCGGGGTTTTTTCCGCAGGATTAAGGTTCGGATCGATGACTCCCCCAATTCGCAGGGCTTTGGCGACTAATTCAGAACAAAATAGGGTAGAAAAATCCTGTTGATTGGTTAACCCTAGCTGATCGAACCAATCAATCGCTGCTCCGTAAATTTGTATATAATCATAAGGCACTTTTTTGTTATGAGTTTCTCTCAGCCATGCTTCCATTTCGGCTTGTTTTTCGGGAGCCATTGGATTGGTGAGTTTTAACCAGTAAACTGACCCATTATAGGATTCAATGCGTTTAGAGAGCCAGTGCATTTGTACTCCCTTAATTGCTTGTTTGTTATGAGCATCTAAGAATTGAGTTTCTAGGGTCGATTCCACAATTAAGATACTGTCACCGAAACCAGTGCCTAGGTCTGCTTTTAATACCATACCCACATGAGAATACTGGGATTTGGTCACCCACTTAATCACATTAGAAAATCCCGCATTGCCGGAGAAAGCAATTAAGTCTCCGGTCTTCATCTGCGATCTATACTGCTCATAAGTCTCTATAATACTTGGATTTCTGTTCATAATCACTTTAAGGATGTTGACCAAAGGTTATTGTAAATTTTTAAGACTAGATTCAGCAATAATTTTTATTAAATTTCTTAAATTTATTTAAGCAACAAGCCTAGGTTATTCCCTTTATGAGTGACACCAACTATGACTGGCATTGGTTATTGGTCTTTTCCAATGTCAAATCAATCAAATATTAACCTGTTATTGACATTGTTATCTGTTATTTGTTATTGTTGGGCTGATTAAAAATTTCTAATGCTGGTAATTTGATGCTGGTAAGGGGTGTAGGCTATTTCAAAGCGATTCCCCTCCTGAGCAACGCGCGATCGGAGCGTCAGTCAGCCCAAGGGGGAAAAATAATTTGGCAGATTTACAGAGAATTCATAGAGAAAGTGACCCCGTTCAGGGGTCACTGGTTAAAGAAATCAGCATTCTATTTTTTGCCCACTTAATCCCCAAGACTCCTGGGAAGCTGCATCGCCAAATAAAGAAAAGAACCGTGACCAGAAAATCTCATCAGCAAGATTAACGGAGGTATTCTAATTTTAGAGATGGGCATTTAGAGCCCTAATTGAACCGCTAACATCACTCATCTAAAATCACCTCTGTAAGCAATCAGCGATCGACATTTAGAGATATTTAACGATGAGCAGTCAGGGTTCAGAAATTAGCATTCAGAAAGGTTCAGAATGGAGGACGGGAATCGGCTAATTCCTGACCGTGAAGCCTGAATACTGACTAACGACTAAATCAACGACTAAATCACGGTGCCATTGGGAATCACACCATTTTTCAGCACCACGACAATGCCATTACGGATGTAAAATCCTTGGTTTTCTCGGTCTGCTTCTTCCACGCGATCTTTATTGATAATTTGCACATTGCGGCCAATGCAAGCATTCTTATCAATAATGGCGCGGCGAACGGTACTTCCCGCACCAATTCCCATAGGAACTTTGCCACTGTTTTCGGACGAATGCCGTTCGGCATAAGGTTGGTAATAGTCCGAACCCATAATCAAAGCATCTTGGATATTGCAGTTGGACTCAATCCGGGTGCGGACTCCCAAGACCGAATGTTCCACCCGACATTCTTTGAGAATGCAGCCTTCGCCAATAATGGACTCGGTGACATGACAATCTAATAGCTTGGTCGGGGGTAAATAACGAGAACGAGTATAGATTGGGGCCTGTTCGTCGTAGAAACTAAAAGGCGGCTGTGGTTGCTTGGTTAAAGCTAGGTTAGCATCGTAGAACGCTTCAATGGTTCCGATATCTTCCCAGTAACCTTTAAATAAATAAGCTTGAACATTATAGTTCTTTGCCGAAGCAGGGATAATTTCTTTACCAAAATCTGTCCGTTCTGGGGCTTCTAGGAGCAGCTTTTTGAGAACCTCTTTTTTAAAGACGTAAATGCCCATTGAGGCAATATATGGACTTTTCTCCGCTTCTTCTGGAGTTAACCCCAAGGCGGTTGTATCCACTTGCATGGCTTTTAAGGCTTCCCCTTTGGGTTTCTCGCTGAAATCAACCACTCGCCCTTGGTCGTTGATTTTCATCAAGCCAAAATCAGAGGCGCGTTTTTCGTCAATGGGTAATACCGAGAGAGTAATATCGGCGTTGGTTTCCCGGTGACGGTTTAAAAATTCGCGATAGTCCATCCGGTAGAGATGATCCCCAGAGAGAATCAAATATTCATCAACATCCCATTCATCCAACAGCCAGAGATATTTGCGTACTGCGTCAGCAGTTCCCTGGAACCAGCTAGGGTCGCTGGCGGTTTGCTGCGCGGCCAGCACTTCCACAAAGCCGTCACTGAAACCGGAAAAGTTATAAGCGCGGGCAATGTGACGATTCAGAGACGCAGAGTTGAATTGCGTCATCACATAGATTTTGAGGATGTCTGAGTTAATACAGTTACTCACAGGAATATCAATTAAGCGATATTTCCCGGCGAGTGGTACAGCGGGTTTCGCCCGCATTTTGGTCAGTGGATAAAGGCGGCTACCAGCGCCACCTCCAAGAATAATCCCTAAGACTCGTTTCACGAAAACACCTCGCATTCATCAGCTTTAAGGTTCAAATCCAGTGTCCGACTGTGGGGGATTGTTGACAAGGGGGGGAGACCGATAAATTCAGATAAATTCAGAATCCGCCCTGGTGGTGAGTGATAATTTCGTGGTTGAAACCACCGTGATAGTCTGCGTTTAGAGCCAAAATTAACTGGCAAAATTAACTGGTTTGAATTTCTTGTTTTAAGGCGGCTTTGACTAGACGATATTCGGTTTCTATTTTGGCGATCAGGGCGGGGGCTTCTGCGCTATTGCCGATCCGAGTCATAAGTTCTAGGGTTTGGCTGAGTTGCGCTAAGGTATTGGCACCGATCGCCCCACTGGTGGATTTTAAGGAATGTGCGGCATCTCGTAATTGGCTTATATCACCCTGATTGATGGCTTCAGTCATCTTGTGCAGCAGTTTGGGAGACTCGGTTAAGTAAATTTCAATTACTTCTTCCAGGAAGTCGATTTCCCGCAGGGAGTTGAGGATATTCGCATCCAGTAAAGACTCCGGGTTTTGCTGCCATACAGGTATATTGAATTGCGGAGAGTCTTGGGGCAGTGCTTGGGGCAGTGCTTGGGATCGGGGTGCATTGAAGGAAGTTAAGCTGGATGAATCTGGCTGGTTTGTCTGAATGCTCCGTTGAGTGGGATCTAGGGGTTGACAGACCGAAAGGGCTTGACTCAGTTCGATCATGCGGATGGGTAAGAGTAGATGTAGTCGTCCATTCGCGCAGCTAAACAGGCTTCGCGATCGCCACTCATAGCATTAGCGGTCATGGCAATAATTCGCGGTTTATAAGTAATGGTTCCCGATTCCAAGGCTTCGCGAATCTTTTGGGCGGCGTCTAAATCATTCATTTCTGGCATTTGTACGTCCATTAATACCACATCATAGGTTTTTTGTTCTGGGGCGGCGATCGCTTCTAAGCCATTGGTGGCAATATCCGTTTGATGCCCCATGCGTTCTAACATTTGTAGCGCCACTTTTTGATTCACGAGATGGTCTTCGGCTAACAAAATTTTTAGCGGCATCACTTGACTTAGCGATCGATTGGCTAAATTTATCGGCGGTTCTTCTGAGATTGACTCCAGGGGTTGTCCGTCGAAAATTCGACTGACCACATTAAACATCAAAGATTTTTTAATCGGCTTATTCAGACAAGCGGTGAATTGGTCGCGATGGTTCAGCAGGGTAAACGCATCAAATTAGGAGAGAGAATGTGATAAGGGCAGAGAAAGAGAAGCCGCGAGGATTTCGAGCAGAAAATGATGATCCAGACCCGCTCGATAACGCTTCATCTTCAAACTCCCCTTACCTTGGTGCCGCCGCAACAGATTCAATGCCAATCGCCTCAAGATACTCAGGTTACGCGCCCCATGCTGGCTACGAATACGACTACGATCCGAAGGCATTCACCACATCCAAAGACCAATGCAGAGCATTCTCAATCTCCCAGTGGGAGCGAATATAGCCAGCAAAGGACGGGGCATCAACAGCCAAAGAACTCAGAAAAAAGCGGGTCTCACAAGTAGTCTTGTTCCACAACTGACGGAGTGAGCGAATTACCACAACAGACTTGAGTCCCGGCCAACGCTGACAAACCGAGGCTTCAAAAACCTCTGAGGCGCGAAAGACCCAACAAGACCGACTCTCAATGGGGTGATGTTCACTCCCCACCAAGTGGCAGTGGTCAACCAGCCGCTCTTCGGGACAGTCTTGTTGCTCAAAATCCTCAAACCAAGCGCCTGCGGTAGTATGCAGATTACCCTGATTACCTTTAAGAGCCAAAATATAATCGGCATCAGCGTCGTGAATTTGTTTGGCAATAGCAGTCTGAGTTCCCATCGCATCAATGGTGATAATGGTTCCAGTTAAGTGCAGCTGTGCTAGGAGGATCGGGATCGCTGTCATCTCATTGGATTTTGAATCCACGGGGGTTTGACCTAAAACCAATCGGTGTTCTGTACACCAAGCACTGACGAGTTGTAAGGCTTTGAGGTTATGCTCTCGGTCATAGGAGCCTCTGAGGGTTTTGCCGTCAATGGCTACTACTGTTGCGCCCAGTGTTTCGAGCAGACTACCAATCCAATTCTGAAATCGAGCTTCAAGTTGGGTGGGGTCAAGTCGAGACAAAACCCGCCTGAAGGTATCATGGGAGGGAATTCCGTTGGGTAAGGAGAGAAAAGTGGTTAACCAAGCTTCTTTGGCTTTGCCATAGGTCTCCATACCATCCCAGCCTTCTGCACCAGCCAGGACCGCCAACAGGGCAATCACCACGATATCAAATAGCTGATGAGCACAGCGGCCTTGTACTCTGGGGTCATCGAGGGAGCCAAAATGAGCATAAAGGGAGGAGGACAGACTTAATGAGTTAGACATGGGGTGGCACGTAATGGTTTATGCCATTGTCCTACAGTGAGAGCCAGTGGATTAATCCGAAACCTACGGCAGTCCTACTTTTTAACGGCATTTTTAACTCTGGCTCTTTTGTCAAGTACAATTTATACCAATTTTGATGCGTTTACCCTGCCATAAGCGCCCGCTTTTTCCGCTTTAATTGCCGCATTTAGTGAGAGTAAATTGGCGCGATCTGCTATCTCTGAAATCGTCGTGGACACTGTATTGATATTATTCAATTTTTCACTAATTATGCCAATTTATGAGGATATTAAAGTCATATTTTGGGCTAATTGACCCATTATTTTTTCAATTTTTAGCAAAGCAAATTATTTTGACTTGACCATTACAGGCAGCACTGGCCATAAAATGAGATACTGAGGCGATTTCATTGACTATCTGAGATAATTACTTCGAGTTGAGGGCAATTCAATTTCCTGGGCGATCGCCACCTCTTGATTAATCGATGCTAATTGTTCACGGCAAGTTTCTTCTAATTCTTGGCTGGATGAGGCGATCGCTGTACTGATTTGCATCGCTGAATTTTTTCCTTCTAATATCACTTAATTTAGCTGATTTTGCCTCTCGGTAAACTGAGCATTTACATCACTTATTTGGCGGCGATCGCTATAAATTTCAAATTGATTAAATTATTAATTAAATTATTGTCTGAAATAGTTTCTCCATCAGATTTGTCAGATTTGACTGGTGCCATCTGATTTTTTAACTTGAGAGTAATCCCCAGGGCAACCAGGATACCGAGGGGAATAGATACAGCCGTACCGACCAGCCCCACCCCAAGCATAAATTGATGAGAATCTGCCAATTTTTGTTGATTATCTAGATAACTATCGAGCATCTCTTCAATTAATCTATTTCCCAGTTGAGCGATTTCTGTCATTGTTAACTGTTAGGTTAACTGTCTCGCTTCTTGTAGTTTGTTTTCTTATATGAGTTTTTTAATTAATATCTTCACATTGATTAAAAAATATTTCTGTCTCATCAATAAACTGTTTTAGCAACGATTTTACCTCTGGAGTAAATCTGGCATAGTTGCTGGCTAAACATAAGCTATTAATATCGGAAAAATCAAAAAAATAAAAAATATTTTCATATATTTGCCAAAAATTTTGTCTTTTATAATCCAACACATATACTCTAATAATATTTAGCGCTAATTGATCGATTTTATTGATAAAATTCTTCACTTATAACAGACTTTTTGTTGTCAGTTTAGTGCTTTGATCAAATTTTAATAAATTTTGGGCGTTCACATATACCGTAATACTTAAAGCAAGGAGAAACCCGATAGGAGTTGAACATCACCAAAAAATCCGATTACTTAAACTAGAATTACCAAACATATTCCCCAATTGAATCATTTGCCGTTTTTAACTAAACTAAAACTAAACTAATTGACAAAATAACGGTTTTTTAGGATAAATCATTAAATATTAGCAGCAGAAACATACCTCGAAATGAAAATACCTCGAAATGAAAATTTTGACTATCCACCCCCCGTGAGTGCCTTTTGCAGAGGGCATTAATCAGAAATCCTAACTTAAAATTTTCTCTCTCAACAATTTGTCACCAAGATATCCCCCTTACAATATCGGGGTTTAAACCCGTGGCTACAAAAAGCAAGTCCGCCGAAGGGCGGACTCAGAAGGCGATTAAACCCGTATCAGCGGGTGCCTGTTTATGTAGATCCCTATAAGTTACTCATATAACGATGAGTTTAACTATTCAATATAACCATCGTCTCTAAGCTTTTGCAAAACCTTATTGACACATTCGTCCACAGTTTCTAGGTCAGTGCGACACTCAAGATCCGGATGTTCTGGGACTTCATAAGGATCGTCAATCCCCGTAAAGTGTTTAATTTCTCCAGCCCGTGCTTTTTTGTATAGTCCTTTGACATCCCGCTTTTCACACTCAGCCAAAGGCGCATTGACGAAAACCTCAACGAAATCACCAATCTGGCGTTTAACTTCCCGGCGGATTTCTCGATATGGGGAAATCGCCGAAACCAGCACAATCACACCATTACGAGTCAACAGATGTGCCACAAAACCAATGCGGCGAATATTGATATCTCGGTCTTCTTTGCTAAAACCTAATCCTTTGGTCAGGTTTTCCCGCACGATATCACCATCAAGTAGCTCAATTTTACATTGGTTATCTCGGAGATATTTCTCTACCTGAGCGCTAATGGTGGTTTTTCCGGCTCCACTCAACCCTGTAAACCAAACTGTGACACCGCGATGTTTCATTATTATTCGACTCCAACTATAGCAATAAGAATATAGCAATAAGAATATAGCAATAAAAAACATCCTATTGACCCAAGATTTTATAAGAGTTTATAAAATTTGACTGGTTTGATGTCCCCAGGCATTTTAAATCCCTGATTACTGATAGGTTTTTGCCGGTTAATTATCCGCAAAAAAACCCGGTTTTTTTGGAAAAACCGGGTTTTTTTCTTTATTTAATAGTTAATGGAGCTGAGCGGAATCGAACCGCTTTCCGAAAAACCTATTAACTTCCCACTCGTTCACAGGCGTAGCCTTTCTAATCCTCAAGGCGGGAACCATCCATTATCCCGGATGATAGGATGCAATGGTTAAGTCTTAGCTAACAAGCAACCAGAGTAATCTTGTTAGAGCATCCGTTGGGGGTTGGTCTATAGTCCTTAACGGAGTCAAACTACAGACGCTCGAACCTATGAGAGGTTATTAGGCAGCAACAGTGGCCGCTTTACGAGCAAATGGAACGATGTTGTTCGCAGTTACTTTTTTGTTTGAGCCTTGGATTATCGAGAGGAGACTCACTCTCGGCCTGAATCACAGGACCAGCTTTCAATTTCCCGTCGAAACCAAAACAGCCCCTAGCACTTTCTATTATAATAAAAAATTCTCAATTGTCAAGAAGTCGTGGGAGCGGGGTGTGGGGCCGCCATCGGCCGCCATCGGTGTGGGCTGTGGGGCCGCCATCGGTGTGGCGTGTGGGGTGTGGGGGAGCGGGGGAGCAGAGGAGCAGAGGAGCGGGGGAGCAGAGGAGCATTTAACCAAGAACAACCAACAAACAACCAAGAACAAACAACCAAGAACAAACAACCAAGAACAACCAACAACAAACAACCAACAACCAACAACCAAGAACAAATAACCAACAACCAACAACCAACAATAGGATAAATGGAGATATTTGAAATTGAAGTTACTGTGTTTAAGTAATGGTCATGGAGAGGATGCGATCGCAATTCGCATTATCAAGCAACTTCAGCAGCAACCGCAGCCCCCAGAAATCGTGGCTTTGCCTTTGGTCGGGGATGGACTGGCGTACAAAAACCAGCAAGTGCCGATCGCCGGGCCGGTGAAGCGGATGCCTTCTGGTGGTTTTATTTATATGGATGGTCAGCAACTTTGGGGAGATTTACAAAGTGGCTTGCTGAAACTAACTTGGGAGCAAATTAAAGTGATTCGCAGTTGGGTTCAGGATGGTTCTGCCCCAGAAAAGCCAGAAAAGAAATTTATTTTAGCGGTGGGAGATATTGTGCCCCTGTTGTTTGCCTGGTTAAGTGGGGCTGACTATGCTTTTGTGGGGACGGCGAAATCAGAATATTATTTGCGGGATGAAGTGGGTCTGTTACCCCGTCAGTCTTGGTTTGAGCGGTTGGAAAGTTGGTCTGGGTCGGTGTATCTGCCGTGGGAACGGGTGCTGATGCGGCAAAAACGTTGTAAGGGAGTTTTTCCCAGAGATACTTTGACGGCGACAACTTTACAGAAATTCGCGATTCCCGCGTTGAATTTGGGAAATCCGATGATGGATGACTTGGAGGAAGAAAATCCCCCAGGGATATTTTATGATCCCAAAAAAGTATTAAACGCAGAATTGAAAGAAAGTCAAAGACCTTTGGTGGTGGTGCTGCTGCCTGGGTCGCGATCGCCGGAAGCAGCAGAGAATTGGGAAATAATTATGGCCGGTGTGACGGATTTGCTGGCGGCATTAGGCGATCGCCCAATAATTTTGCTGGGTGCGATCGCCCCTGGGGTCAGTTTAGAACCTCTGCAAAAAGTGCTCCAGATTTATGGCTGGAACCTGCAAGCCAGACCTCAGCCATCATCTGCAACTGAGTTAGGAATTACTGAGTTAGGGATTAAAGACCCCAATGCCCTCTATTTCCAACAAAAAAATACTTCATTAATTTTAACTCAGCAAAGTTTTGTCTCTTGTCTGCAAAAAGCTGACCTGGCGATCGCGATGGCAGGAACTGCCACGGAGCAATTTGTCGGTCTGGGTAAACCGGCGATCGCCATTTCCGGACGGGGTCCACAATTTACCCCCGCATTTGCCGAGGCCCAAAGCCGGTTACTGGGGGCATCATTAATTTTAGTCAATCGTCCCTCACAGGTGGGCGCCGCCGTCCAGCAACTTTTTCGTGACCCCGATCGCCTGGAATTAATTAGACAAAATGGCCGAAGACGGATGGGCGAACCGGGGGCTGCCCATCGAATTGCCCGCTATTTAATGGAGCAGATCGCCGTTAATGGTTAATGGTTAATAGTTATTAGTTATTAATTATTAATTATTGGCTACTTGCTATTTGTTATTATTTATTAGTTATTCTTTATTCGTTAGACAAACAACCAACAACAAACAACCAACAACCAACAACCAACAACTAACAACCAACAACTAACAACAAATATTAATTTTTCACTAATACCCCTGGTTCTTTTTGAATGGGAACTACATCTAAAATATCCATGTCGCAGCAATATTTAAGGTCTTCATCTCGATTCAGTCTAAGCAGCCGTTGACCATGACTAGCTAAACGCATCAGTTGTAAGAGATCGTCTTTCCATTGCTCATAAAGAGCGATCGCGCCAATCACTTCATCATTGCCAGCGAATTCGCCAATTTTCAGACCTGTTGCTGCGATCAAACTATGGGCGATCGCCCCGGCACAAACCGTATCTTCCAGGGAAAAACTGCCTTCCCAACCTGATGCAACAATCCAGACTGTTTCTGGTTTTTGCTCTAGAATAAAGTCCACCACAGCCTGACGATTAATTAAAGCCGCTGCCAGCACAATGGGGGCTTTTTGAATGCATTGCAGGGCTCTGGTGCCATTGGTGGTACTGATAAATAAGCGGGATTCTTTCACCCGTTCTGGAGTGCAATCAAAGGGAGAGTTGCCCATGTCGCAACCTTCTACCTGAGCGCCCCCGCGTTCCCCAGCCCGCAGCCGCTTGTGGGCAGGCCAAGCTTCACTGACTTGCATCAACTCATTTATATCACTGAAAACTTGCACGGCTTCGGCGCCCGCATTCAAGGCCGTTGCCATCGTACTGGTAGCCCGTAAAACATCAACAGCGATCGCACAATCTGGGACGCGATCGCTCGGAGTTAATTCAGGAGTATGGTAAATATATAACTTCACTGTTTGGCTTCACTTATTGTTTTATCCAGTCGGAATAACATTCTATTGGTTTGTGTGCCATCAAAAGCAATGATTTTTTTATCTTGAGGAATATTTTTTCCCACAGGTAGAAACAGACCCCACTCCTGTTGCGGTTGGCGGCGCTACGGGATTCGCCACGAGAGCGGCTACGGCAGAGGCTAAGTGCTGCGAGTTTAAGAAAAAAACTTCGCCAATTGCCAATAAGACAGCGTTTTTTTTCTTATAGGTTTTATAACTTTTTTTAATTTTGATGCGGATTTGCGAATTTGACTCAGCGATCGTAGGGTGGGCAAATTCTTGCCCACCCTACATTTAGCGATCAATAATTATTGATTGATTGTTTGGTCAAATAACCAACAACCAATAACCAACAAAAAAATCCCTACCCACCAATAACCAACAACCAATAACCAATAATCAGCAAAATTTTCAAGCGAAATATTTACTTAATAACAAGGCTAACTTTTCCTTGGTGGCTGCTGGTGCGTGATTTAAAGGGGTTAAAATTGCATATTTCAAGGCCGAATGCGCCTCAGAAATGGGCGGATTTGCTTGTAAACGTCTGACTGTTTCTTGAATCACTTTTTGAGCATTCACCGCATTGCGTTGCAAATTGCCAATAACCATATCTACTGTGACACTATCGTGGTCTGGGTGCCAGCAATCGTAATCCGTGACTAAGGCTAAGGTGGCATAAGCGATTTCCGCTTCCCGCGCTAATTTGGCTTCGGTTAAATTAGTCATGCCGATAATCGTGGCATCCCAACTCCGATAAAGATGCGATTCAGCTTTGGTGGAAAATGCCGGCCCTTCCATACAGACATAAGTGCCCCCACGATGCAGGGTGACATCGGGTAAGTTTAAACTAGCTACCGCATCGCCAATAATTTTAGCCAGATGGCCGCAAACTGGATCCGCAAAAGCAATGTGAGCCACAATCCCATCCCCGAAGAAAGTGGCAATCCGATTTTTGGTGCGATCGATAAACTGATCCGGGACGACCATATCCAATGGCTTCACCTTTTTTTTCAGGGAACCGACCGCTGATGCGGAGATTAAATACTCCACCCCTAAACTTTTCATGGCATAAATATTAGCCCGGTAGGGAACTTCCGAAGGTAAGAAAGTATGGTGACGGCCATGCCGCGCTAAAAAAGCCACACGAGTTTGCTCTAATGTGCCCACAATGAGTACATCAGAAGGATCGCCGAAAGGAGTATCAATTTTGATTTCTTCTACTTCTGTCAGGCCATCCATTTTGTACAGCCCGCTACCACCAATAATGCCAATTTTTGCTTGTGCCATGAGTAATCCCTGTCACCAAATTTTTACCAACATACTTGGTTATTGTATAGGAAATTTGCTCAGTTAATACATGGTGTCAGTGATTTTTGTCACTAAGTTTGCTAGAAAATATCACAATACTTCCATGAGCGCGATCGCTTCTGAATCTTTATAAAATCTTTAAGAATAGAAAGATAAAGTTGTGATATAGACTTCAGAGGGATTCTATATGCCAGGAACTAACCACATATCCAGAACTTCAGTCGAAAGCATCGTCAACCGGATCTTTAGATGGAAAAAAATTACCAGGAATGACCAACATCTCCTGATGTCAGCATTGTTAGCCAAAGAATCGATTAGTCCAGAGGAAAAATATCAAATCGATCGAGTATTTGATGCAGTAAATAGTGGTTTTTTGAAAGTGCTTTAAGCCAAACCAGCCCGGTTTGTCAGATAAAAAATTATGTCACGAGGAGCAGAGGAGCAGGGGAGCAGAGGAGCCCGCCGTCGGCAGAGGAGCAGAGGAGCAGAGGAACAAACAACTAACAACTAACAACCAAAGAATCCCTACCCAAAGAATCCCTACCCAAAGAATCCCTACCCAACAACCAACCAACCAAAGAATCCCTACCCAAAGAATCCCTACCCAAAGAATCCCTACCCAACAACCAATGTAATTTGATTATGAATTGGCTACAATAGTAACAATACATTCAGTCTGACAAAGAAAAGGAGTTAATTATATGGTGTCAACAAATAACTGGGGAATCACCAATGAAACTAAAGAAATGTTCAAACATCGAGTAAATCCGATTGTGGAGCATTTTCTCTCGACTGATACATTGTTTGAGAATTTGAATCGGGATGAAATGATCGAGGTCATGGTTGATGCGTTTAGCAAAAATTTTTCCGCCGAGCAATTAGAAAATATGTCCGATGAAACTTTAACGGCGAAAATCAGAAGCGTTTTAGGGTTAGAAGCCTTGTCTCATTTGTTTGATGATTGGACTCCCGAAGAAATTGCCGAATATGAAGCTGCTGTTAAAGATGTCAGGAGAACTTGGTAATGGACTATTTGTTGGATACGAATATTTTAACCGCCATTTTGAAAAACAATTGGCCAAATCATTCTAAATAATTGGGGTTAGTGCTGAGATCGGCGGGAAGGTTTTCAGCCCTGCCAATGACCCCTAGTTGTAAAGCCAGATCGTAGCAATTTTGGGATTGATTTAGTTCTTGAAGATGTTTTGTAATTGCCTCGATAATAAGTTCTTGTTCGGTTTTGTTGGTTTGCTTGGCAATTGCTTTTAATTGTGCTTCTAAGTAGACTGGCAGAAATAAATGCACCACAGACCCCATTAGAAGAAAAACTGTCATTCCCGCGCAGGCGGGAATCCACAGCCTATCGGCGGGGAACGAAAAGAGCAATTAATTATGTTCACCTACTTAGTTGGGGTTCAAGAGTAATTTTCATCATTCACCAGTCAATTAATTTTAATTGTGATTTAATATATATTAATACCGTTTCCCATCAAAAGTGCAACTCTTCTGGACGCGGGGCGACCACCCTTCGGCAGATGGAACGGTTGACGAAAAAATTGGCCGCACAGTTTACTGAAAGCGCCAATCGGGAAAATCTCTGGAGGTTGGAGTTATGAGTCCTTTACTACAACAGCTATTGCAGCAAGTCGAACAACTAGCCCCTGAAGAGCGCTTAGAGTTAATTCGACAGATTGCACAAGGGCTGAAAAAGTCAGAGGTGGTCGTCAGACCCAAGCCTCGATGGAGCGATTTAAAAGGAATGGCTCCCTATCCAATGATGGGAGAAGATGCTCAAGAGTGGGTTTCGCGTACTCGACGAGAAGCCGATGAGCATCGAAGCCAAGTTTTGCGAGGCGAATGATGAGAATTGATGAGGCTCTTTCTGGGGTATCGCGGCTGTTTTTAGATACGGCTCCTGTCATTTACTTTGTAGAACGGAATCCTAGCTTTATTGATCGGGTCGATCCAATATTCGATCGATTAGAGTCTGGGATTACCCCAGTAGTGGGATCGGTGACGGTTGCCGAGTGCTTAGTGGGTGCGTTGCAGATGGGCTTAACGAATTTAGAACAAGCATATATGGCTATCTTTACACGAGATGATGTACTGTTTGTGGAGAATACCCTGACGATCGCTCGTGAGGCTGCAAGGGTGAGAGTCCGATACAATCTGCAACTTCCTGACGCATTGCAAATTGCCGCCGCGATCGATGCTGGCTGTGAGGCGTTTTTAACTAATGACGTGCAACTGAAACGGGTAACAGAATTAAAAATTATCGTTGTTAGTGAATTAGCGATTTAACCAGCCGATTTGGATAGTGCATCATCTTCTGGCGCAGATTATCGCGTTTAGAAATATTGATTGATTAGACATCTCCAAAAATCAGCTATAAAGCCTTGATATGGCTTTGTGACTGGCAATTATTGGAGATGTCTATTAGCTAAAAATCTGTCATTCCCGCGAATGCGGGAATCCCAGGATTTACGTCGGGAAAAGAAAAGTGCAATTAATTATGTTCACCTACTTAATAATCAGGCTATTGTTACTAAATTAATCACGATCGGGAAAAATATCTTCTCCATATTCTGCAATCAACTCATTGAAAAATTCTTCCCCTTCTAGATTATCTATCATTAAACTTTGTTGGATTTCTTCTTGTTGTTTTAAAGCAATTTTTTCAGCTATTTTTTTATTATTATTGATACATTTTTGATATTGAAATTCACACATATTAATGGCTTCTTGTAATGTTTTTCCTTTACCTAAAAAATTGATATTTACGGGGTGTTCTTCATCTTCAATAGCTAGAATTTTTACTACTTCCCATGTAATTTTTTGTCTCCCAACATTAAGAGTAAATTTATGAGTATTTGATTGACATGACAATTCAAAATAAGATAACTCAATATATGAAAAGCCATTTTCATGGTAAGCGAATGTAACGGTATTGGGGTTAACCATAGGGTCGATTTTTTTGCAAGTATCAAACATTCGCTGCTTGGTCAACGGAATTTTTTGTTCAATAAAAGAATCGATGATTATCTGAGAATTAGTAAATGTTTTTATTCTGGCTTTATGAAATTCTAAATCAGCTTCTGGTAAAGTATTTCCATAGCCCATCATATTTTTTGGTGATTTTGCATATTTAGTATTCTTCGTAGGTGTTTTTAAAATCAGCCAACTTTGAAATGTTTCATTGTCAAATGAACCCCGCAAATAAGCATAAGTTTTTAGGCTATGAACTTGTGAGTTTTTTAGATTTTTCCACGATGTATTTAATTTGGGTTTTTTAGAAAATCTATCTTCAATAATTTCAAGTGAATACTCTTTCGGATTTTCGGAATATAATGGAGCATCACAAATAAATAATATAAAATTTTCCAATACTTCAATTGCACAGCGAATATCACTAAATTTATTAAATAAATTTATGATTAATTCATCTCGATATAGCCGATCGCAAAACAATAAATTAGCCCGATCTATGAATCTTCCTGATTGCGTCGAAATCGTTGGATCGAAGATAGAGCAATATGTAATAAAGTCATCTAAACTTTTAAGATCGGGTTCTTGGAAAGGAGGTTGCGGTTTTGGTTGATTCCGATCATTCAAAAAAGCGTCCATGTTTTTCATGTGATTTTCCTCACAAACTTTTGACTACTAACAATTCATTGCCTCGGTCATCGATCGCCTTGACAGCAATTTTTTTATGCTCACCTGCTGCAAACGGTGCGCTAATTGTCCCGGCTAAATGATCCTAAACTTGATCGTCATAGGTTGCCTTTAATGCCTTTTTATGATAAAGTTACCACTGAGATTGCCGAAAGTGTGTCAAATTTCCTTGTTTCCACCACCTCCAGTTCGATAACTGATTCCGGTTTGTTTGGCATAGTCTGATAGTTTCATGTCAATATATTACCAAAAATTGCCATATCTGACTATATTTTTATTGAAACTTTACAATACCAAACCAAATCCGCGGGCTCAAGTAGGGGCGATTCGCGAATCGCCCCTACTTGAGAACCGAATTTAGTTCAAAAAACCCAGTTTATTGCTAATCTTGCAATAGCCAAAAGCCACTATAAGTCATACCCGAATCATCCGGTTGAACCAGGAGAAAATGTAACCCTTTAATCAGTTGTTTCCGGGTTTGATAATTTTGGGCTGCTGCCGCAACTTCTTGGTCTTCAAAGGTGGCAATAACCCAGCGATCGCACAAACCAGCCTCTAAGATTAATCCATCTGGTTGACCGGGGATATAATTAATCGATACCGGATTAATTTCTTGCAGCCATCGGGCTAATTGCATCGATGACCGACCGCCATAAATCACAATCCCAGGGACGGCCACCGTTGAGGCTAATCCTAACTGAATCGGGGTAATAAATTCGGGAATTTCTTTGACGGGAATCGGCAAATCGGCAAAGGTATCAATTAAATCCCCAGCTTTTACCGTTGCCATACGCCATTGTTCTCCCCAGAGGTTTTCTGGTAATGGTAATGGAGGCGGTTTATCTATGGCTAATGGTTCATAATTTTCTCGGATATAACGAGGATCGCTGGGATATTCTTTTGCCCTGTCAATGAGCGATCGCTTCAAAGCCAAAGTGCGCCGTGTTGGTTCTACGGGAATCCCGAAGCTTTGAGCCACAGTCTCAATTAAACTCAAACTCTGAGGTCGAAATACTTGGATTTTATCCGGTAGTTTCCCATGATTAACTTGCGGGAATTGCGCCCGAACCCAATCAGCATTGACCTCGGATTGCGGACATAAATTAGAAAATAAAGGGGCTGAATCACTGGCATCACAAACCAGTAATTCCCATAAAGGTTGTCCCGATTCATTTTTCAGGGGACGACGATAGCAGTCAACTTGCCAAATTTTCATTGATTAAATATAGAATGTGTTAAGAACAGGATAGAGGAAAGAGGGAAGGGGGAATAGGAAAGAGTTTGGAAAAATCAACCATGTGTAGGCATTGGCCAATCTGAGATGAACCCGACAATAATGCATTTTGATTCAATCGATGTCAAATATCTGGTAATCAGTAAATAAATCATTAATCTGTTCTAAATTTAAATCAAATTGACCAATAGAAATTAACTCTACCCACCGTCCCTCTGGCTGATGGGCTAAACGAATTTGCCAATAATTCTCTGGCAAATATGGTAATCTTTCCGCCCATTCGATCGCGACAATTCCTGGTTCAACTTCTATCCCTTCCCAATAAATTTCTGGGTTAAGACTCGGTATTTGGGCAGGTTCTAAACGATATAAGTCGAGATGGTAAAGGGGAATTCTGCCTTCTAGATATTCTGTGATTAAGGTAAAAGTTGGGCTAACAATCGGTTCAGTAATATTCAAACCTGCCCCAATTCCTTGAACTAAGGTTGTTTTTCCCGCACCCAAGTCCCCTGACAGCAAAAGAATACTGCGTGGTTTGAGCGATCGCCCTAAAAACATTCCTAATTCAATAGTCGCCGTAGGATCGGCTAAAAAAATTCTCTTTCCCTGTTGACGCATATCTCGGTAAACAATAGTAAATATTATGGAAATATAATGGCAGTTTATTCAATCTTTTGCCGTGTGATAGGCCGGATGATATTAGATATTGTATCAGAAATTGATTCTTGCTAAAATTCCCTGAATGTATTACCCTTCCCTGGATCTAATATCTTCATCTACGCGGCAAAAACCTGACGCTCTTTATTCAGCTTTACACTTTCGTTTTAAGTAGTTGCATTCGACTGTACCAACGCAATAAAACCCGAGCCAGCAGTTGAGGATTATGCCGAACATAACCCGTGTCAGGGTCTTCTTCCATCACATTAGCATTCACAATTTGTCTCCCAGAATTTTTGATAGCTTCGCGATCTAAAAAAACCGGATGAGAATTATCTTGAGCATAGCGAATTAAGGCTTGAGCCGATGGGGATTGTGACTGCACTAATACGGCATTAAATAACTGACGACCACAGGCAAGATCGATCGCCTTAATATGATCGGCAACGCTGTAATCTTGGGTTTCTCCCGGTTGAGTCATAATATTGCACACATAGATTTTCGGGATATCTTTTCGGTCGATCGCCTCAGTAATTTGCGGCACCAAAAGATTAGGAATCACACTCGTATATAAACTACCTGGGCCGAGAATAATAAAATCAGCTTCCTCAATGGCTTGAAGGGCTTTCGGTAACGCTGGGGGATTAGCTGGAATGCAGCCAATTTTGACAATTTTGCCCCCCGCTTCAGAAATACTCGACTCCCCAGTAATGCAACGTCCATCGGCTAATTCCGCCCAAAGATTCACATCACAAAGAGTGGCTGGCAGCACTTCCCCCCGCACGGCTAAAACCTGAGAACTAGCAGCGATCGCTCGTTCCAAGTCTCCGGTAATATCAGTCATAGCTGTAAGAAATAGATTACCAAAACTATGACCTTCTAAACCTTTACCGGCACGAAAACGATATTTAAACAACTCAGTTAATAACTTTTCCTCTGCCGCTAACGCAGATAAACAGTTACGAATATCTCCAGGGGGCAACACACCATTTTCTCGCCGCAGACGGCCAGAAGATCCCCCATCATCGGCCACGGTGACGATCGCCGTAATATTACTACTGTAATGTTTCAATCCCCTAAGCAACGTCGAAAGACCAGTCCCACCGCCAACCACCACAATTTTTGGCCCGCGATTTAATCGGCGATGATTCAGCAACAAATCCACCAATTCCTCATCATTATCGGGTCTTAAAGCCCCGGCGATCGCACCCACAGTCCGCCCGTGAGCCCACAGCAACAACAAAATCCCCATCACAAGAACCAACGGGCCACTAATATAATTAGGGATCACCGTAGTCAGAGTAGACAGAAACGTCTCCAGAAATTGCATCACCCGAAAAATGGGGTTCAATCTAATCCAAATCGCTAGACCCAACAGACTGAGGATCACTCCCAAAACACTAATCAGTAACCAGCGCTTCACAAATAATCCAGGGGAAAGCCATTTGGCCCACTGATTAACCCGATTTGAAGGTCGGCGGGAATACAAATTCTGGGTACTTCCGGCAGCAAATGAGCGGGTTTCAAACTCAATTGCTTGAATTGCTTTTCTCAAGAAACCGTTGGCCATAATTAATTTTGACTTTACAGGATAAAAAAAACGATATACAAAACTTTACACTACACATACAATGGTTGACTGATGACCGTTTGATCTTCAGGCATCCCTTCCCACCACCTGAGTATCCGGGAGTTCGGGGAGTTGACGGCTATGCTGGCGTGCCGGTTGACGGCTGACGGTTGACGGTTGACGGTTGATTATTTTAGAATAATTAGCATTTAGTTTGCATTTTTAGATCAAGTTCTTTTAGATTAGAGAAAATCTGGCTAAAAATTGTGATTTCTTTAACAAACAGCTAATAATTCTCGTAATTATCGTAATTATCGTAAATTACCTGTTGATAATCTGTTGATGTTCTGTTGATGTTCTCTTGATGAGCGGCGATCAAATTTATATAATTTAACTGTTTAATCAAAACCCATCAATAACCAAGGTTAGGCCGTCCCTCGCTTGTCAGTGCTAACCTCAAAAAAGTAGGGGACTAAAGAAGATTCAATCCTCTCTGGCGCAAGACTGCCATCTTTAAACGGTACAGACCACTATACTAATCTTTGAGTTTCCGCTCAGGATAGGACAACATCAAATGATCGACGAGCCTTTAATTGAATTAAAAGGAGTATCTAAGGCGTTTGGCGGGAAGGCCATCTTAGATGATGTCAATTTGATTATAAAAAAGCATGAAGCTTTGGGAATTATCGGCCCATCTGGGACGGGAAAATCAACAATTCTGAGGATTATCGCCGGTTTGCTGGAACCGGATAGTGGTGAGGTTTATGTCCAGGGGACTTTGCGGAAGCATTGGCTCGACGATCTCCAGGATCCGATTGGGATTGGGATGGTGTTTCAAAATGCGGCTTTGTTTGATTCGTTAACCGTTGATGAAAATATTGGCTTTTTGCTTTATCAGCATTCTAGGCTATCCCGTAAACAAATTAGAGAGTTGGTGAATCAAAAACTGGAAATGGTGGGTTTGCCGGGAATCGGCGATCGCTATCCCGCTGAACTTTCCGGGGGGATGCGGAAGCGAGTCAGTTTTGCCAGAGCGATTATGACCAACCCCCACAATCCCAGAGCCAACCCAGAGGTGTTACTGTACGATGAACCGACCGCAGGACTCGACCCGATCGCCTCAACGGTGATTGAAGACTTAATCCGAGATTTGCAAGCGGCAAAAGGCGGTTGTAGTACATACGTCATGGTGACACATCAAGATAGCACCATTCGTCGTACCACCGATAGAATTATCTTTTTGTATCAGGGCAAAGTCCAATGGCAAGGAAGTGTGGAGCAAATCGATCGTGAAACCAATCCATTAGTTAAACAATTTTTTAGTGGCAGTGTGAGTGGACCGATTCAAGTGGTCGGGTAAATCAAGTGGATCTCGTCCCAGTACCACCCAGTTCAAAATTGGTAGGAGCAATTCCTCAATTGCCCCGACTGAAATCGGTGAAATCATAAAATATTGCGTTAAATATTAAGTGAAGTATTAAATAAAATGTTAATTCAAGTATTAGATTAAATGTTAATTTAAATATTAGATTAAATCTTGGTTTAATTCTAGAGAAAATAAAACAGAGCGTGTTATTCAGGAGGAAATATTGTGTCGCGACGAATGATCAGAGAAGGCTCATTGGGCTTGTTAATTTTATTGGGTCTGGGTTTATTTGGCAGTTTTTTCCTGTGGTTGCGAGGATTTAGTTTCGGCAGACAATATTACACGGTAGTGGTTGAATTTCGGGATATTGCCAAACTGCAACTAGGCGCACCCGTGCGATACCGTGGGGTACAAATTGGTGCGGTTTCCGAGATTAATGCTCGTTCTAATCAAGTGGATGTGGAGATTCAAATTAGCCCAGCGACCCTACGGATTCCTAGACAAGTGAGGATTGAAGTCAGTCAGGCGGGATTTATTGGGGAAACTTCGATTGATATTTTTCCTTTCCAAGAGGTTTCGATCTCCGCTAGAAATACGAATCCTTTAGACAAAAACTGTAAATCAGAGTTAATTATCTGCGATCGCGATCGGCTTCAAGGAGAAATCGGTGTCACCTTTGATGAACTATTACGCAACTCCCTAGGCTTGAGCAAGTTATTTGCCAATCCCCAATTTTTTGGCAACCTCAACCAACTGATCCAAAACACCACCGTTGTCACCGCCGAGGTGACAGCCCTAAGTCGCGATCTTCAACAGTTAACCCAATTAACCGAAAAAGAATTGGCCAGGGTTTCCACCACCGCAGTTCAATCAGCAAATACCATTAATCAAGCGGTCACTCAAATTAGTGGCACCGTCAACGAATTAGGCACCACCGCCAAACAAGTCACCGCTTCCATTGATCGGATTAGCAGCACCGCCAATCAGGTTGGCAATACCATTAGTCAATTTGGCGACACGGCCAATCAGGTTGGCAATACCATCGATCAGTTTGGCAGCACCGCCAATCAAATTGGCAATACCGTTGGTCAACTCCAAACCACCGCCAATGAACTCAACAGTTTAGTCCGAAATGTAAATGGATTGGTGGTCGCCAACCGTTCCACCTTAGTGCAAACTTTAAATAACTTGAGTCAAACCAGTGAAGACCTCCGGGTGGCGGTCAATCGTCTCGATCCCGCCATCTCCCAGGTAGAAACCGGATTAAATCAAGCTCAAATCCCTCAACTGCTGACCAACTTACAGCAAGTCTCCGCTAATGCGGTTCAAGTTTCCAATGATGCCGCCCAAGCGACGGCTAATTTAAAAGACTTATCCAATCCCACCAATTTAATCTTGTTGCAACAAACCCTCGATTCGGCCAGGGCTACGTTTGAAAATGCTGAGAAAATTACCTCGGATTTAGATCGTTTAACCGGAGATCCGACATTTTTTAATGATTTGCGCCAGTTGATCGACAGTCTGAATAATTTATTATCCGTGACCGAACAATTAGAAGAACAAACCGCGATCGCGCAGAATCTCGATCCCATCGTTAAAATCGTCAACGATCAAGCCACATCCTTGCCGGACATCAACCAATTACCATTACAAAATCCCCCCTCCCCCAAAGCCCCATAATTAATTATTTGTTTATGGTGAATAGTGATTACAGATTCCCTTTTTAATCTTTAATTTTGAATTTTGAATTTTGAATTTTGAATTTTGAATTTTGAATTTTGAATTTTGAATTTTGAATTTTGAATTTTGAATTTTGAATTTTGAATTTTGAATTTTGAATTTTGAATTTTGAATTTTGAATTTTGAATTTTGAAGTTTTACTCTTTACTCTTTGTTTCTAATTCTGCTAGGCTTTGGGGATTTTCTGGGGGTGCTTCCTCCTCTTGGATTTTGGCGGCATTGACTAAGCGCGATTCCCTCGCCTGAGCTTTCGCGCGATCGCCACTTTTCGATCCGCTTCTGATAATCCGCTCTTATAATTAAGGCTTCTGCTAATTTCATATCACCTTTTTGGTTAAATAAACTACAAATTTAATCTTTTTTTGTAATTAGTTATTTGCCCTTCGGAAGTATAGATTAAAACAAATCAGGTGGGGAAATTTCCGCCACCTGATAGGGTTAATCTATGGGGTTAATCTATGGGGGTTAATCCTCTGGGGATAAGCTGCTGGCATTAATCCCAAATAGATTTTCCAGTTGGTCCGTTGACCAAGATTCTGTGCGGTAGGCGATCGCAGAAATGGAGGACAAGCGGATTAACCAAGCGGTACTTTCATAGGACGCTTCTTCTTGTTCGTCTTCGTAAAACGTTCCTAACACCAGAATTTCCAGAAATTCTCGATTGAGATTGATTGGTACACCACTAAAACTTCTTTCTTCTGTTTCAATCCAAACTTGAGTACCTCGATCAAGTGCTTCTTGTAGTCTTTGATAGAGGAGATTTGATTTTTTGACCTTGGTTTTTTTTCCCACGGTGTTTTTCCTTATGGAAATGTCAGTGGACAAGCGATCGTGTCAAGGAGAGAAAATGCTGAGAGTTAATACACTTTTGGCATATTATGAGCCTTCTCCCCTTGAAGTGAACTACCGATCATCACGTACCGGCAACGGTGTTTCCATTATTTCCATCAACAACTCCAGACGCGATGGACGAGACAGGAGTGGGACGAGATTCGGTAGCGAGTAGTAGTCTCCAGAAAAGGTGAAAGTTTCCACCGGCAAGTGCTTATTTTTTAGCTGAGTTTCAGTCCAATCATAAGCATACCCTACTTTTACTATAACCACATTTGGCATCACTGCCATTTCGCGGCAATAAGTTTGGTAAGCATCATGGAAATAAGGTACAGCATTTTCTCCTTCGTCGGTGACAAGAATGATTTGGTCTACTATTTGCTGCTTGCGTCGTAGTGCTTCCATCGCACAGCCGATGCTGGTGCCACCACCGGCGCGAATATGCTCAAAAGCACGTTCCCAGTCGCTCAACTCTGGACCTTTGGCTTCCACGTAGTAAGGTATGGTGTCGAAAGCGTACACGAACAAGTCAGCATCAGAGATTCCAGAAATTAAAGCAGCTAAATGCTTACCGACTTCGAGCGCTTTCTCCATACTGCCACTTTTGTCTACTAGCAAACCAGTGGACTTAGTAATTTTACCGCGTTTCTTGACCTGCTCGTTAGTGATTTGTTCCAACTGGGCAATGGTGGCGGTGTCTAGCTGGGTGGCTGCCGCTGCGACCCGCGCTTTATAGGCAGAAACGCGATCGCACTTTTGGGCTGCTTTCAGTTTTTCATCGATCAAAGCCTTCACCTCTGGGTGATCCATTGCCCCCCGTCCTTGCAGGGACTTGAGGTTATTAATCACCTCCTGGGGAGACATGGAGTTAATCAAGGCTACCAAAACCGTTGGGGTCAATTGGGCGATCGCCCCAATTGCGATCGGATAAGGAATATTGTGTTCTACAATCAGCGCCGCTTGTTCTCCGGGAGTTTTCCCTTTCGCCAACTGCTTGACCATAAAAGCCAGACTATCCACTGGAGGCTGATCCTTAAACAAAATCGCATCAGCGCGAGGTAGTGGTTTAATATGCAGGGTGGCATATAAGTGCTTCATCGCTTTCCGGTTACGCAGGGCAGCGCGATCGAAAAACTGGGGATTCTTTTCCCGTTCCTTCAAATAGCGAGTCACCGCTGTCCGAGCCGATCGCGGCATCTTCCCTCGATGTCGTTTCATAAAATCAACAATTCTTGACACCTGGTAAGGCGGAAACTCTTGTAACATCACAAAACCCGCATCGCGATGTTCTGTCAAAGCACTGGTCAGCAAATAGCTTAAAAACACTTCTTGATGATCCCGCACCTCCCCATTTTTCTGATACCAAACGGCCAAATGACCATAAAAAATTGGATCGACATCGATCATCAACTGGTGAGTTTCTGCCACATCTTCCAGCTTGCGGTGTGGGGTGATCAACAAACTATTCAGCATTTCTAATCGTAAATCGCGTTCTGCGGTATTCATCTGTCACCTCTTATGGTTCAAAATAACTAAGGAAGCAGATGTCGCCCACTCTAAAAAAAGAGTGCCGCGCAAGTTTTAGCCGGAAAGTATTAGCCTGTGCTGACATAGAAACCGGGTTTCTGAAAAAAAACAATTTCATCCTCAGATGAGACAAAAAAACCCGGTTTATAAAATTAAATCGTTCAGCCCTGTAAACCTTCCTAATTTGGGCGCAGCGACAATATGTTTTGGTGAAAATAATTTGACAATTTGACAATTTGACAATTTGACAATATTTGTGAATTATTTTTTAATGCGGACAGCCAAACGGTGATCCTTTGTCGGTCAGGAGTCGCAAAGGATAAATTGGCCCGCCGCTGGCCAAATAATCACAAATTTCGCACACTTCCTGGGCTCTCAAGGGTAATTTTTTCATCTCTTCTCGACAAAACCAACCAGCCCTTAAGGATTCGTGATCCGCAATACTTTTTGGCGCCGTATCGTCCAAGGGATGCGCCAAAAAAATCACCCGAAACCGGGCTTTATCCTTAACAGGAGTATGCTCGATTCTTAAAATTCCATCCAGGGCAATGGGAATTCCCCCTTCTTCTAGCGTTTCCCTGACTGCCGCTGCCATCAAAGTTTCTCCTGGATCCACTTTTCCATGCGGAAAATACCAATTCTGACCGTATTTCGGTTCCTGAATTAACAGAAACCGATGGTGATAACGGACAACAACTAGGACAAAATAAAAGGTGATAATCGGCTGACGCGACATGGAATTGAGCGGCTTCCAGGAGCGATCGGGTTTAGTGTTTGGTAAATATTGCTTGGTAAATATTGCTTGGTAAATATTGCTTGGTAAATATTGCTTGGTAAATATTGCTTGGTAAATATTGTTTGGTAAATATTGTTTGGTAAATATTGTTTGGTAAATATTGCTTGGTAAATATTGCTTGGCAAATATTGTTTGGCAAATATTGTTTGGCAAATATTGTTTGGCAAATATTGTTTGGCAAATATTGTTTGGCAAATATTGAAAATTCAAGCAAAATCAAGCCAAATTAAATAGGTGACTCCGTACAAGTTTAGAAAGCTATTGGCTCGAATGGAAATCAAGGGTGTAAGCTTTCTGGGTTAGGGTACGGAGTCATTGTTCCTGATTGATTTTAAAAGGTTCTTCTGTTTATGATTCGCCTATCGCAGATATTTCTGAGCAAATCAGTGCGATCAAACATCAGCAAGTTGTTAAAGAATCTAAACAACATTAACCGAGTGGATGATTAAAAGACACCCCGCGCAAGTAAAAAAAGCCGTGGTTTCATACGCAGGAATTGAACCTGCATCATCCTGATCTTAAGTCAAGCGCCTATACCATTTGGCTAGTATGTAAGCTTTTTTAGTTAGGGCGCGAGATGTATATTTCAACCATAGCACATTCTCTCGGTAATTATGTAAAGCTTTGTTGACAAATTGGCCGGAACAAATGCCGGAACAAATTTTTCCCTTTCTCACTGCTGACTGGCAATAGGGGACTTTTTGGCATTTGGCAAAATCCCGCTACCTGAAAGCCCGTTTTCTGAGTATATATGCTGATTATCTGAACCCTGAACCATCCAAAGGCAAACGGATTTCTAGGGGTCAAACTCAGATCGCAGAATTAATCACATAATCACTCACATAATGTCACACATAATGTCACATATAATGTCACATATTTGATCAGATAATTGGCAGCGAGGAAAAAAAGACTTCGCGCAAGTTCAAAAAGCTGTTGTTTCATAGGCAGGATTTGAACCTACGAACTCACGATTGAGTTACTTGATTGACTGTCAAGCGCCTTAAACCACTAGGCAAGTATGTAAGCTTTTTGCGTCAGGGCGCGAAGTCTAGCTATCTGTAATCTGGCAGATAATCAACGCATATCTTGATGCTTTTCTGGTAATTCAATTTTTAGATAAATCATGGAAAAATTCGGTAAATATTTAACCGTAAACCGCTTCTGGTCTGACAATCATGTCGCCGCTGGGACGATGATCAATCACATAATCGTTAAAGCGATTAATGGGCAGGTCAAAATATTGTGCCAGACGTTCTTTGATGGCAACTTCGGTCATATTTGGGGAGATGCCTAGCTCGCGATCGCCTAAATCATAAGATCGTCCTTCAAAGCGAATGTGAATCATGCTGACACCTCCTTATCTTGATTTAATATTGATTTAATATTAATTTAATGTTTGCCATGAGAAAACAATGCCAGTCCTGATTTTTTGCTCATTTTCTCATCAGGCATTGCCGTCGGTCTATGGGCGCGATCGCCCTTTCTAGTCAATGTTCCTTGACCAACCCAAAGATTTGATTAATTTGATTAATTTAATTAATTTGATTAAATTGTCTAGGTTCAGTATGGATAACTTGGCCACAGCAAAGAGCGCGATTCCCCCCCCGCGAAGGCGGGGGCAAGCTTCGGGATCCGATCTTTCGCGAAATCGCCCTTGGCTTTCTTGGCTACATCTATATACTACATTAATACTACAAAACGGTCAAGGGGTTGGGCAAAAATTTTTTTAGCGTATGGCAAACAAGCCATAAACCTTTGGTATATGGGCATTCCTGCTATCTGTGTCAGCCGAGATTCTCTCCAGGGGTGAGGGTACTACAGAGGCGATCGGTGTTCATCTAAACCCTTGCTAGATCCATAACCCCTGGTCAAAATTCCAATATCTTTTGTCCTTGATGTCCTTGAACAGTAAACAATCAACAAAGGACAATGGACTTTCAGACAATGGACTTTCGGACAATGGACTTTCAGACAGAGGACTTTCAGACAGACGCTTAGGGAATCTTGAATCCGCCAAAACCCTTGATTACACTGCCTAGTGCGCTTTGAGCGATCGCTGACTGGTGAGATTTGCGATCGCCGTTTATCATGGCAGATATTTGTTTGATTGCCTGTATTTGATTCCCTTACCGATCATAGGTGTGCGTTTATTCAGAAAGAGGAATTCCCAATGACTTATATCATTGCCACGACGAACATGAAGGGTGGAGTGGGTAAAACCACATTAACCGTTAATTTAGGGGCAAGTTTAGCGAAAGATCACGGCAAACGGGTTTTAGTGGTTGATTTAGACACCCAAATCAGTGCTACCCTGAGTCTGGTGTCAACCCAGGAATTTGCCAAACTGCGTCAAGAAAACCGCACTTTAAAACATTTGGTCAACCAAATTATCCAACCGATTAATCAGACAAAGATTAATATTCACGATGTGATTAAGTCATATATATCCAATGTGAAAGGATTTGATTTATTGCCCGGAGATATTGACTTGTATGATGAATATTTGGTATCGGAAATGCTACACGAGAAAGCCATCCGCTTGGGTAAAGATAAATTTGATACGGTTTGGAATATTTTGGAAAGCAGTTTAATCTTTGATATTTTAAAGCCAGTCTTTTCTGATTATGATTTTATTATTTTAGATTGTGCTCCCGGCTACAATTTGATTACTCGGAGTGCTTTGGTTTGTAGTGATTTTTACTTGATGCCTGCACGTCCTGAGCCTTTATCAATTATTGGCATTCAGTTACTTGAAAGAAGATTAAAACAATTGAAAGAGATTTATAAATATACCCAGCCTCTCCAGCTAGAACTCTTGGGGATTGCCTTTACGATGTCGGGAAATTTAATGACTGGGAAGTATTATAAACAAGTGATGCAGAGAGTTTATGAAGATTTCGGCCAAAGCAAAATTTTTAAAACTCGCATCCCGATGGATTTTAAGGTGTCTAAGTCGGTGGATAGTTTTTTGCCGGTGGTTTTCAGCGATCCCACCTCATCAGCCTCTAAAGCTTTCAAAAAAATGACTACAGAACTTTTAGAGAAAGTTCAAATTGCTGTTGATATGAAACAACAAAAAACTAAGTTAAATTTAGTTAATTTAGATTAGTTGATTTTCCTTAATTGATCGTAAGTTAGCGATAGATAATTATCTAGCAGAAAGAAGCGATCGCGTTTTTCTGCTATCCAAAAATTCTATCCATAAAATAGAAGGCAAACAAGACGGATTGGGGGATTAATCCGTCTTGTTTGCCGGAATTGTCTAATGTTGGGTTTCGTCGATGGCGGACCCAACCTAAGAATAAAGCTTATTTTAGCCCGTGGCACTACCGCGAAGGTTATGCAGTTTTTTCTTTCACGGAACGACCATAAGGTTTAATCACTTTCAGATTGGGAATAACCTGATATTTTTTTACATTTAAGGTGCAAAGAGTGGCGGATCTTTCTATGGCACAAACGGCAATTTCTGCGTCAATTGACCCTAAGCCATAGGATAAACATTGAGGATAATAAGCGGAAGCTTTGGCGGATTCTTCCCGCGTTGGCCAAATAATCGGTAAAGGGGCAATGAACTGAAACATCTGATGGACTTGTTCCTGATTTCTGACGATTTCCATTAACTCCTGGAAAACCGTATAGGTAATCATCGGCACTTCGGTTAAGGTGCTAAACCAAGCGATCGCCTGTTTATTACCTTTCAATACATCCAGTAAAATATCCGTATTTAATATATACATAACATTGCTTTTTTATGGTTAAAGAAATTCCGCTTGACTGCGGAGTTGACTAGCATATTTTTGAGGATTTGTAATGTCAGGACGAGAACCAATCACGCCCGCTGCTTGCCAGTAAGCAATTAATTCTCTGCCGTTTTTGGGTGGATGATTAAAAACTTGTCGGACTGAGAGCAGATGCACAATATATTCCGATAAAGGTAACTTAATTTGTGCCGCTTCTTTAGCTAGTTCTGCTTCTAATTCCGGGGGTAAATCTAGAGGAATTGTCATGGGATTAATTTGGGGATATAGGGTTAAAAAGGGGAACGGGGAACAGTTATCAGGGAACGGGAAGGAGCAGATAACCTTTGCCTGTTGCCTTGATAGCGTTTGTCTTTTGTAAATGGAAGGCGGGGTCTAGGGGGGATTTTGAGAATTTTGTAGGGGCGAAGCATTCTGGCAGTGAACTTATCGGTTTTTACAATTAACTCTTTACCCGAATGCTTCGCCCTATTATCTAGGGTCAAGATCGCGCCCCTACAAGCACTTGTGATAGATCCAAGTTAGTTTACAGGGTTTCTGGGTCAATACCCATTGCTCTTAACTGTTCAGCTAAACGTTGTGCTTTTTGTTCAGCCTCCGAGAGTTTTTGTTCAGCTTGGGAAGCCTTTTGTTCAGCTTCCGAGAGTTTTTGTTCAGCTTGGGAAGCCTTTTGTTCGGCTTCCGAGAGTTTTTGTTCGGCAGCTTCCTCTGGCAATAAAACTAAATTGCCTTCGGGGTCATAAAATCGCAGCCAAATCGATGATTGTCGCTGAATTGTCCCTTCCCAAGTTCCTAACCATAAGCCTAATGTTTCTGACCAAAGCCATCCTCGTTCATTGGGGACAAGGGGCTGGTATTTTTGACCAGAATCTAAATGCCATCCTTGTAAAGAATTGGGATCGAAGGGATGATAGACAAAGTAATCTGGGGTGCGAAAAACTTGTTCGTAAAGCTGCTTTTTCTCCACTTTGTCGATATAGGCAGTGCTGTTCGACATGAGTTCAACGATCGCATCAGGATAGCGTCCGTTTTCTTCCCAGACTACCCAGCCTTCACGAGAGTAACTGCCGTCAATGTTTAAAACCGCAAAAAAATCCGGCCCGCGAAAGTCCCGATTTCTTGCCTGGGCGCTACTGTAGTACATAAACATATTGCCCCCGGTAAAAAAGTCGTTGCGATCGCGCCACGCATATTCCAACGACCGAATGAGGGCATTCATCGCCGTCCGATGTCGATTAGTTTCCAAGGGTTTACCATCATCAAAAATCAAGTCCGTGGGAGGCATCGGCGGTTCCCACTCTGGCACATCTGGGGGCAACGACTCTGTGGGGGAGATAATTTCTTTGATCGCCTCAGTAGTCATAGCAAGACTCTCCCGATTTTACAATTTTATTTTACAATTTATTGATTTCCTTTTTTAGGGTAGCTTACGGGAAAGGAATAGAAATTTTTCTAGCTAGTCGGTGCGTCTAGGCGGCATTTTTTATCGGTTAATTTTTTACCAAAAATTCTGGCCGTCTAAGACACCTTACTTTTATTTTATACCATTTCTAATTAAATATGCAACATTAGGGGCGCAAGCATTGCGTCCCTACAGATAAATCACCAGATGCTTGTAGGGGCGCAATGCTTGCGCCCAAATTAACCTCGAAATCTTAGCAATAATTTTTGAAATTGGTATTACTTTGAGGCGGTGCGTCTAGGCGGCATTTTTTATCGGTTGATTTTTTAACCAAAATTATGGCCGCCTAACACACCCTACTCCTGCAATTAGATCAAATAGAGAATGGTGAACAAAACAATCCAGACCACATCAACAAAGTGCCAGTAAATTTCGGCAGCTTCGGGGCCAAAGTGATATGTACTGGAGTAGCGATCGCCTTTCAAACTGCGGAATAACACCGCTAAAATCAGCAGCAAACCAAAGGTAACGTGCAAACCGTGAAACCCAGTTAACACATAAAAGGTACTGGTGAAAATATTATCGGTTAAGCCAAAACCCGTATGAAAATATTCATAAAGTTGGCCACATAAGAAAATCGCCCCCATTGCAGCAGTGGCGGCAAACCAAGCCCGCATTCCCGCCACATTATTTTGTTTAATGGCGGCGTTGCCCCGGTTCATCACAAAACTACTAGAAATCAGAATAATGGTGTTAATTCCGGGGACTAATAATTCCATTTCTGGGGTGCCTTCCGGCGGCCATTCGGGGGCAACTAAGCGGAAGGTGCCATAAGCGGCAAATAATCCCAGAAAAATCATCGATTCAGCAATCAGGAACATGATGATGCCAAAAATTCGATGATCGGGATGGGCTTCGTGATGGCTGGTAGCTATTACGCGATCGCCCACGGGGGTATTAAATGTTTCAACCGTTGAACCTTGCATAAATTTCTGGGAATATTTTTCACTTTTTGAAACAACAAATTTTAGTTATTGGTTGATTGTTGTTGGTTGTTGGTTGGTGGGTAGGGATTCTTTGGTTGTTGGTTGGTGGTTGACAGTAATTGATAATTGATGATTATAAAAAACAATCAACCAACAACAATCAACAATAGAATCCCTACCCAACAACAATCAACAATAGAATCCCTACCCAACAACAATCAACAGTAGAATCCCTACCCAACAACAATCAACCAATAACTAATAACAATTAGACACTTCCTTTCACTTCTGCCAGCAAGTCCTCAACGGATCGATCGCTGCCTTCATTGACCGTATCAATGCCGTAGTCATAAGGACCAGACCATAAGATTGGTTCTTCCAGGAAGTTTTCCACTGGAGGGGGTGAACTGGTCAGCCATTCTAGGGTTAAACCTTTCCAAGGATTTGCGGTGGCTTTTGGCCCAGCAACCCAAGACCAAACGGCATTAATAATAAATGGAATGGTGGAAATGGCTAACAGGATGGAACCGATGGTACAAACCATGTTGATGGTGGCAAATTCGGGGTTATATTGGGCCACCCGTCGGGGCATTCCTTGGAGCCCTAACCAGTGCATTGGTAGGAAGCAAAGGTTAAAGCCCAAAAAGGTGAGAACAAAGTGAATTTTGCCCCAAGTTTCGTTCATCATGCGCCCGGTCATTTTGGGGAACCAGTGATATAAGGCGGAGTAAATGCCAAAGACACTGCCCCCAAAGAGGACGTAGTGCAGGTGGGCAACGACGAAGTAGGTGTCGTGAACGTGAATGTCGAAGGGGACGGAGGCTAACATGACGCCGCTGAGTCCACCGACTAGGAACATGGAGACAAAGCCCATGCCAAACAGCATGGCACTGTTGAGGCGGAGTTTTCCACCCCAAATGGTGGCAACCCAGCTAAAGACTTTGATGCCGGTGGGGACAGCGATCGCCATTGTGGCAATCATAAAGAACATCCGCAACCAGCCCGGAGTGCCACTGGTAAACATATGGTGCGCCCAGACGATCAGGCCCAAAAAGGCGATCGCCATACTGGAATAGGCGATCGCTTGATAACCAAAAATCGGTTTGCGGGAATGCACCGGCAAAATTTCTGAAATCAGCCCAAACACCGGCAGAATCATAATGTAAACCGCTGGGTGGGAATAAAACCAGAACATATGCTGGTAAACCACCGGGTCGCCGCCCCCTGTGGGGTTAAAAAATGCCGTCCCTGCCACCAAGTCAAACGCCAGCAAAATCAAAGCCCCGGCCAAAACTGGAGTAGAAACCAGAATCAGCGACGAAGCTGCCAGCATTGCCCAACAAAACAAGGGCATATCATTCATGGTCATCTCAGGAATTCTCATTCTCAGGATAGTGGTGACAAAGTTCACCGCCCCCAAAATGGAAGAAGTTCCCAACAATAAAACGCTCAAAATCCAAATTAATTGACCCGCTTGGTTAGTCACCAAACTCAACGGAGGATAAGAAGTCCAACCAGCGCCGGGAGCTCCGACAAAAAAGCTGGCCATCAGCAAAACGCCCCCAGGGGGAATTAGCCAAAAAGCCACCCCATTTAAGCGGGGAAAAGCCATATCTTTGGCACCAATCATCAAAGGAATCAGATAATTGGCCAAACCAGCCCCCGCCGGGACGATCCAGAGGAAAATCATCACGGTGGCATGGACGGTAAACAGCCCATTGTATAAGTCAGGGCTGACAAAATCGGGGTCTGGGGTGGCAAGTTCGACCCGCACCCCTTCCGCTAACAGACCGCCAATCAAATAAAAAATAAAGCTGGTGACGAGATATTGAATCCCGATTACCTTGTGGTCGGTACTAAAACCAAAATATTTGAGCCAATTTCCTTCTTCCTCCCCGTGGGGATTGGATGGGTTGGTATTGTGTTCAACTTGTGCGGGTGATGTCATATTGAATGATTGCGATAAGTCTCTACGGATGTTTTTTGTTGTTGTTGGTTGTTGTTGGTTGTTGGTTGTTGTTGGTTGTTGTTGGTTGTTGGGTAGGGATTCTTTGGTTGTTGGTAAAAAATTAACAAAGAACAAAGAACAAAGAACAAAGAACAAATAACCATCAACAATCAACAAAGAACAAAGAACAAAGAACAATCAACAATCAACAATCAACAAGAAACAATTAATGATGATTATGGGAATGCAGTTGTTTTACGGTTTCGGAAGTGATGCCCAAATCTGAGGTATATGGGGCAAGAAATTCCGCCGGAGATTTGTCTGCTGGGTTCATTGCCAGGGTGACGGCGGGATTTTGTTCATCCTGCTGCATGGCGATTTGACTTTGCATCCAAGCGTCATAGTCTTCTGGAGTATGGACAATGACTCGCGTTTGCATTGCCCCGTGGTAAGCGCCACAAAGTTCAGCGCAAATTAGCGGATAATCGCCAGGGGTTTTCGGCTTAAAGCGTAATTCCGTGGGACGACCGGGAATGGCATCCTGTTTAAGGCGGAACTGTGGCACCCAAAAAGCATGGAGCACATCTTGGGCGTTGATGTTGAGTTGCACGTCTTTGCCTGCGGGGATATGCAATTCTCCAGAGACTACGCCGGTTTCTGGGTAGGTAAAAATCCAGGCAAATTGTAGACCCAAGACGTTGACTTCGACATCAGGGGGTTTGCCTTGGTTTTCGGGGGAAGCACCGACACCGAGGGCGATTTTTTCCTCGGTGGTCATGGCTTCGGCTGCTTCGCTTCCCGGTAAGGGGGCAGCGATCGCGTAAGCGGTGCGGAGCACTTTCGCCGCCCCAGGTTTCATGGCCACCATTTTATGACCGTGGTCATGGGAGGCCATCGGATCCAAGCCGCCCATTGCGTTATAGACTTCATAGCTATAAACAGAAAGTCCCATGACAATCACCACGGGAATGGCTGTCCAGAGAATTTCCAGAGACAGGTTGCCTTCTACCGGGGGCCCGTCGGTTTCGTCCCCTGGAGACTTGCGAAATTTGAATACGGAAATAATCAGCGCCCCTTCTACTAAGAAAAAGAGTGCGGCTGAAATCGTCATCATGGTGTTAAACAGCCCGTCTACTAAAGGGGCTTCGTCAGATGCCGCTACTGGCATTAGTCCATGATTTTGGCCAATCCACAGACTCGCCAAAGTCAGGACGATGCCTGCAATCATTGCGGTAATGGCGCTGGGGATTTTCAAGTTATTTTTCCTCCCAATATCAACCCATTGCCCTGTTTGCTCCTGCTACCTTGGGCTTGATTCAGACATTTTTTCGGCCCTTCGGTTCGGCAAGTTTAGGGTTTTATCCGATAGCTTAACAATTTTTCTCGTTCATTTCTGCGATCGCGCCCCAATATCGTCCCAATATCGTCCCAATATCGCCCCAATATCCCCCCAGATCGACCCGCGATCGCTCTCGATCGCGCCAGATCGCCCCAGATCCCACTGGCGATTCCCATAAATCTTTAGCTTTTATTTGGGATCGCGTGAATGAATGAGAAACCCGGTTTCTGGGAGAATGAATGAGAAACCCGGTTTCTTGAAGAAACCGGGTTTCTTTGCGGTAAAAGTTATGTTAAAAATCAATAACGTAAGGTCGCTAAATGAGCAAAAAATGAGCAAAATCTGTCAAAAATATAAATTTTTCCTGACAATTAAATCCTTTCATCGGGAAAGTGATTGGCGAACTTACCCATTCTAAGACTTTGCTATCCTTGGGTTTATGAGAAAAGCGAGTATATAGTTACATTTGTATGAAGATACCTGTAGATAGCAAGAAAGCTTATGACAAATCCAGTGTGGAGTCAATTAACCACAAACACTAAATCGGCATCAACCCCCCAAGACCGAATTCGTCGTTTGGTCTGGAAAATTGCGATCGCCACCCTTATGCTGATGGCTGTGGGCAGCGCCACACGGGTAATGAACGCGGGACTGGCTTGCCCAGACTGGCCGCTTTGTTATGGTGAGTTGGTGCCCACCAAGCAAATGAACCTACAAGTATTTTTAGAATGGTTTCATCGCTTAGACGCCTCGTTAATTGGCCTAATGGCGATCGCCCTAGCGGGTTTATCTTGGTGGGATCGGCGACATTTACCCGGTTGGTTGCCTTGGGCTTGCACCGGCGCCCTGGGTTTAATCGTCTTTCAGGGAGTGCTCGGCGGACTCACGGTGACACAACTACTCAGATTTGATATTGTCACCGCCCACTTGGGAACCGCGTTGCTATTTTTCACCACGGTTTTAGTTATTGGTCTAAGTCTCTTGCCCTACCAAGGCACTGGAGTGACGGGAAAATTGCGCTGGGTCGGTTTAACCGCTGCCATTTTAACTTATTTCCAAAGCCTACTTGGAGGGTTGGTCGGTTCTAAATGGGCATTGCATCAATGCTTTGGCTATCAACAGCTTTGTGGGGTGATGCATAGTCATATTGCCGGAGTAGTGCCGCCGACAGTGGCAGTGATTACCTTAGTCGTGATGGCGTGGCGGACTGCGGCCCTTCATCCCACCTTAAGAAAACTAGCTTTCTGGACGGGGGCTTTATTAGGGTTGCAAATTCTCCTCGGTGTGGCCACTTTTTATCTGCGTTTGCAAGTGGAACCCCTGACCGTAGCCCACCAAACCACCGGCGCCACTTTATTGGGCACCCTGGTGGCGTTTACGGTTTTGGCTATTCGGGACGATCGTCAGACCAAAATCAGAGAAACTAAATCACTGTTGTAACGTACCAATCTCGATTCCTCCTTGAACGCGAGGCCAAAAAAGGTAGGGTGTGTTAGGCGGTGGGTGAATATTTTGAGCAAAATCCGAGAAATTAAATCACCGCCGTAACGTACCAATCTCGATTCCTCCTTGAACGCGAGGCCAAAAAAGGTAGGGTGTGTTAGGCGGTGGGTGAATATTTTGAGCAAAATCCGAGAAATTAAATCACCGCCGTAACGCACCAATCTCCATTCCTATAAAACTTTTTGACCGCAGATCGGGAAAATAATCTATGCAAGAAATCATCAATAACAATGCTCAACGACACCATGAAAACTTTTGGCAAGTCGTTAAAAGTTACTACCAACTGACCAAACCGAGAATTATCCTGCTGCTGTTAATTACCACCTCGTCAAGTATGTGGGTAGCCGCTAAAGGAGAAGTCGATCCGCTGTTAGTCCTGGTGACGGTGACTGGGGGTGCGTTGGCTGCGGCTGCGGCGAATACGATCAATTGTCTGTATGACCGGGATATTGACTATATTATGGAACGCACCAGGCATCGTCCCTTGCCTTCCGGTCGGATTCAACCTCGCGATGCTTTGATTTTTGCGATCGCCTTAGCCGCTGCCTCGTTCACCTTGCTGACCACTTTTGCTAACTTGCTGGCGGCGCTATTGGCCATGTCCGGCATTGTCTTTTATGTCCTCATCTATACTCATTGGTTAAAACGCCATAGTACGCAAAATATTGTCATTGGTGGGGCTGCCGGTGCTATTCCGCCCTTGGTGGGTTGGGCCGCAGTGACCGGGGATTTGACTTGGGCGCCTTGGGTAATGTTTGCCATTATTTTCCTCTGGACACCGCCTCATTTTTGGGCTTTGGCTATGTATATTCGCAATGAATATGCGGAAGTGAATGTGCCCATGTTGCCGGTAATTTCTGGTAATGAAACTACCGCTTATCAGATTTGGCTTTATACCTTAATTATGCTCCCCGCCACATTTTTGCTGGTGTTTCCTTTGCAAGCTAGTGGCCTGGTTTATGGGGCGATCGCTCTTTGGCTGGGAGGTATTTTTGCCCTGAAAGCTTGGCAACTGTTGAAAAATCCCGACGATCAAGATATGGCTAGAGGATTGTTTAAATATTCCATCTATTATCTGATGTTACTTTGTGCGGGTATGGTGGTGGATAGCTTGCCGGTAATCCATCACTTCAATACGGTGTTGGCGGAGAATATGCAAAGTTTAATCGGCGGGATTATTGGGACGATCCTAGGGGCGTAAAACGAAGCCTGGAGAAACAAACCCGGTTTCGTAGAAGTTACCGGGTTTCTCTGCATTCACCACTTTGTGCTAAAAAGTAATAGAGGGCAATTGTTGCCCTCTTTTTTTGTAACTTACTCAAATAATTGATATCTATATTTCCGATGATTGGACAGGTATTCAGTGGCCGTTATGAAATTATCCAAGAATTCAGCCAAGATGAGTTCAGCCAGACTTATCTTGCCCAGGATAAAAAAGGACATGGTTCTCCGGTTTGTTTGGTCAAAGAATTCGTTCCTTGTGCAAATTTTTTAAGAGAGGGCGATCGCGAATTTTTACAGCAGATTTTTCGTCTATTTCAACAAGAAGCAGAAATCTTAAAACAACTCGGACATAGCGATCGCTTTCCCAAGTTACTGGCATATTTTCAATACCAAGGAAAGTTTTATCTCGTCCAAGAATTTATTGAAGGTCGGCCTTTACTAGATGAACTGGTGCCCGGTAAGCCCCTGAGTGAAGAAGAAGTCATCAACCTGTTAGCTGAACTATTAGAAACTTTAGCCATGATTCATTTTTACCATATCAATCATGGCAATATTCATCCTAACAATATTATCCGCAGTAAGCAAAATCACCAGTTAGTTTTAACGGACTTTGCTGTATTCAAACAAATGCTCAGTCAAAATCCGCAAATTGCGGGAAAATTGGCCGGTTATCAACGCCCTAAATTAACAGCCGAAACCTGTCTATTTAGCGATGATATTTATGCGGTGGGGATGATTGCCATTCAAGCAATCACAGGAATTCCTGCTGAACAAATCCCCAGAAATTATAAAACCCATAAAGTTATCTGGGAAGATAAAGTAAAAGTGAAAAATCGCCGGTTATTATCGCTTTTAAATAATATGGTCAGCGTTGGCAAAAAGCCGCGTGATGTTGTTATTTATAAAGGTTTAAAACCAATCAAAATTATTCAAAAAACATATCAAACTGTATCGCAAAAAAAAATCGATTTAGCTGGCAGCTTAATTGAGATATTTGCTCAAAACCAATTAGGGAAATTATTAGGATTGATGTGCAGTGGTTCGGCGATCGCATTTTTATTGCTGAATCCATCAACTTTATATTTTATCAGATATCCTCAAGTGCTGCTCCATCAGGGAATAAGTGGAGAGGCAATGAGTCAATCTAAAGCTTTCGCTCGTTTAGATATTATTGAACAAGATTTAACGGTTCGCTCTGCCCCTGTTTCCGAGGAATTAGCCAAAAAAGTTGAGGGAATTGCCAGGAAAATTACGATCCAAATTAAAACCGAAAATAAGCATCAAGGTTCAGGGGCGATCGTCGCTAAATCTGGCAATCAATACTATGTTTTAACTGCCAAGCACGTCGTGAATAAAATCGATACTTATTCCGTGGTGACAAGAGATGGAAAAAGCTATCAAGTTGATGATGATATGGTAAAAAAATTTGCTGGGTTAGATTTGGCAATCTTGCAGTTTACCAGCGAAGAAAATTACCCAGTTGCCACCTTAGCAAACGATCCATTAAACTATGATGAAACTCGCTGGGGTTTTCTCTCTGGTTGGCCAATTGTGCCAGAAAATAAACCCTCTCATTATGAGTTTAATCTAGGCCAACTTGTTAGTCAAGAAATTGCCTTATTAAATATTACCGATGCTAATTCTGTAAATCAAGGTTATGAGTTACTTTATAGCAATTTTAGTAAAGCCGGAGTCAGTGGTGGGCCGGTGTTGGATACCCAGGGAAGGCTGATAGGAATTCATGGCGCTGCGAGAGTCGATCGCGTGAATAAAGTTCAGCTTGGGGATAGTTTGGGAGTGCCAATTAAAAGGTTTCTTGATGTAGTGAATCAAACAAACCTGCCCCAAGAATCGTTAAAAATAGAAGTCAATCCGCCCGCTAAAATTACTAAAAATAGCCAGAAAATTGAAGGAAAAAATAAGATAAATTTATCCAGGGATTCGGTCTTAGCTGTGAATCAGCCTGCGGATAAAAACAATCATAGCCACTGGGTGAATTATGGCAATCAATTATGGCGCATGGGGCTAACTGATGCGGGAATTCAGGCATTTGACGAAGCAATTAAAATTCAGCCAGATTTTTATCCTGCTTGGTATTTGCGGGGGTTGGCATTAATAGAAAATCAAGAATATCCAGAAGCTTTGACATCTTTCGACCGTGTATTAAAGCTTGAGCCGAAATTTGTTCAAGTTTGGGCAGAAAAAGGGAAAATTTTGGCTGAGTTAGGGGAATACTCAAAAGCAGTTAACTCAATTGAGCAAGGGATTAAAAGCCATCAGAAAAATTTGATGTTTCATTGGTTGCATGGAAATTGGCTTTATCGCTCTAAACAATATGTAAAAGCGATCGCCGCCTATAGTAAAGCGATCGAGATTAAACCCCATCCGTTTGCCTATTATAATCGAGGCGTAGCTCATTATTTGATGCATAACTATACGGAGGCGATCGCGGACTATAATCAAGCTTTACAAATGAACTTGAACATCGGCGAAATTTACCTAGCCCGCAGTTTAGCCTATACCGCCCAAGGCAACGCACAAAAAGCGGCTGAAGACTTAGCCAAAGCTGAACAACTTTTTTGTGAACAACATCGTCCTGAATGTGAAAAAAAATGAGGAAAAATAACCCAAAAGAAGGGATTAAATCCCTAGGGAGTTAGAGATGAAGAAAAGACTCAGCCACCGGCAACTACGGCACAACCTCCCCTTAATAGCTACCGTTCTCTTTTCCTACTGTCTTTTCGGTTTACTCGGACTCAAGTTAGCCGTCCTTCCTGGAGATGTGACGGCGGTTTGGATACCAGCGGGAATTGCTCTGGGGGCTGTTTTGGTCTGGGGGAAAAAGATTTGGCCGGGAATTATCCTGGGTTCTTTTAGTATTTCTTTAGTATTTAATCCCACTCCGGTCAGTTTGGCGATCGGTGCCGTCACCTCTGTGGGCAATACTTTGACACCTTTATTTGGGGCATTTTTTATTAAACGTTTTACCCACAGTCGTTATCCTTTTCATCGGGCAATTCAGGTATTTCATTTTGTGGGTTGGGGCGCGATCGCCGCTCAAATGATTGGTGCCACTGTGGGGGTGGGGGCGCTCTGTCTGGGTCAATTTGTCCCCTGGTCAAATTTTGCCCCATCGTGGATTACTTGGTGGGTTTCTAATGCCGCAGGGGTATTGATTTTTACCCCGTTACTGTTAACTTGGTATCGCTTTTTGCCTAGTATATATAGTATATACCGAGAAATCGAACCAGAAAATTTTGCCTCTAGGGTTTTTAAGTATTGCCAGCTTTTTTTGCCAAAAAGTCAATTCTCTCGCCTGGAACTTCTCAGTTGGCTATTGCTTTTTGAAATTGTAAGTGTTTTAGCGTTTTGGCAGGCTTACCCGGTGGAATATTTAACGATTCCCTTATTAGTTTGGGCGGCTTTTCGGTTTCCCGAAAGCGGGACAACCTTGGCGATCGCCCTAACTGCTTTTACGGCGATCGCGGGGACAATTTTGCAGCGCAGTTCCTTTGTCCGGGACGATCTGAATATCTCGCTGCTTTTTTTAGAATCATTTATTGGGGTAATTTCCGTCGCCACCTTAGTGTTAATGGCGGTTTTGACAGAACGCCGTGATGCATTATCGGGGTTAAAAAAAGCCAAAGACGAGCTAGAAATGCGGGTGATCGAACGCACCCAGGAACTCTCGCAAGCCAATGAACAACTGCAACGGCAAGAACTGCATTTAAGAGAAAAAGCTGAATCTCTTGCCCAAACTTTACGGCAACTGAAACAAACCCAAGCCCAACTAATTCAAAATGAAAAAATGACCAGTTTGGGGCAATTAGTCGCCGGAATTGCCCACGAAATTAACAACCCAGTCAGTTTTATTTATAGTAACCTCCAGCCCGCCCAAGAATATTTCCGCGATTTAATCGAACTGATATCCCTTTATCAAGAAAGATACCCAGAACCAGAGGCAGAAATTATTGAGTTTGAAGAAGGAATTGATTTAGAATTTATCCAGACAGATTGCTTGAAACTTTTGGAATCAATGCAATTTGGTGCCGATCGCATCCAAAAAATTGTGTTAAGTCTCCGCAATTTTTCCCGCTTAGACGAATCCGCACTTAAGTTAGTAGATATCCATGAAGGAATTGAAAGCACCCTGTTGATTCTGCAACATCGTCTTGAGGGTTTTAACGCTGATAAAACCAGCGGCAGTAATCATCAGCCCATTGAGGTGATTAAATCTTACAGTGTTCTGCCCAAAGTTGAATGTTTTGCCGGGGAAATTAATCAGGTTTTGATGAATATTTTAACCAATGCGATCGATGCTATTGAAGAATGCAATCCACCAAAAGAAGGCCAGATCAAAATTAAAACTAGCTTGTTAGAAGATGAGCGCGTGTTGGTAGCGATCGCGGACAAAGGTGGAGGGATTGATGTCGCTACGCAATCGCAAATCTTTGACCCATTTTTCACTACAAAACCCGTCGGTCAAGGGACGGGATTGGGGCTTTATGTTTGCTATGAAACAATCGTCAACAAGCATCATGGGGATTTAATTTGTCGCTCAGAATTAGGGGTGGGAACTACTATAGAAATTATTCTGCCTATTCGCCACATTCCCGAAAAAAAGGGGTAGGGTGGGTTAGACCCGCCGGTAATTTTAGCAACTAACAGATAACTTTCCCGTTGATTACTGAATGGGAAAACCAGGAATGAGGCGATCAATTTCTGCCATTAACTGCATAGTTTCTTTCAGGGCGATCGCAATTTTTTGATAATGCAAAACCTCATCAAAAGATAAAATACGGCTGGCTTTCTTACGGTCTTTCAGCCATTTATCTAAAACCTGATAACCGCCAATCTTAAAATCCCACAATTCCGGGGTAATCCCAGCAAAATAGCGAGTTTTATTAATATAAACCCGCTGTTCTTTAGCTTGGTAAGTTACCTCCGTCACGGCATTATCCCCCTCACCACCAACTTTGGTAATTAATTTATTGAGTTTTTTGGATTTCATTAAATGTAAATTGACTAATTCCTCCCCTTTTGTCCCCAAGTCTCTAAATAATTGGTCATTGCTGGTTAAAGGAACGCGGGGAAAGTCGATTTTCAGAAATTCGGCATAGCGTTGGCGATAGGTAGGACTGTGGAAAATCCCGTAAATATAGTAAAAAATGGCTTCTGGGGTGGGGACGTAGCCCAGTTTTTCTCGAATAGCTTCCAAAAATCCTTTAGAAAGATTGGCGGATTTTTCAACGAAAAGATTCCCTTGTTGATTTTGCGTATCAGGATAGGTATAGAGGGGAAAAACAAAACCATTATTTGATGTTTTGGGTGACATACAGATTACTTCTACAATACTAGAAGCAACTTGTGCATGAGCAAACGTTTCCCCTTTGGTTAGTCGCGATGTTATCAGAGCAAGATTATTCCCAGCGAGCAGATGTCTCATCAATTCAGAACGCGGCATACAAATAAAACCTCTTGTTTGTCCTGTGTAGTAAGTAAACCTAACATCAAAAGGGCGATATAATACGGAAACAATTTTATCATTTTCTATTGGACTACGGTTTAAATCTTTTTGAGCCAGGTCAACTTTCCAGTCTCGTGCATCTTTCCCAAGATTATATTTATTTCGTGCTGTTTCAACCGGGAGAGAGGCAAAGTCTGTCACCGTATCCATCACTTCCTGCGATGACCATTTGATTGTTAAACTATCCCTAGCGGTGACAATTCCCACAGAATTGACCGGCATGATTTCAGTAATTTTCCAGCCCTGATTATATTCACCTAATAAATCAGTATCTTGGGGAATAAACAGATAAAATGGCGATTGGGGATTGAGTTCTGTCCAATCAACTGTGGTGACATCATGTTCTTCCAGATAGCGATACTTATTTTCTCGCGAACCGTAAAGATGGGCGTGATAAATTTTAGTCATGGTAATTTTTTAAGAAAATAGTTGGTTAATTAGATCGTCACGAGTTAGATCAAAATGAGTTTCAACATCTCGTAAAATGGCGCTGAGAATCCCAATCTTAATTGGGCTATGATTGGGTATGGTAATGTGATGTTCTCCATTTTGTTGAGTGGTTAATCGGATATGACTTCCAGTTTGGCGATCGACAACGTAGCCTAATTTTTCTAAAGCCTTCGCCAAAGATTCACCCGACAAGTCTCTGGGCAACTTCATGAAGCAATGACCTCATCATAAACGATATGTAAACGAATCATTTTTGGGCGATTTGCTTCATCCGGGTAATGACACTCAACAGCATCTTTTACCATTGCTCTAAGTTCTGGAAGGCTGTCCGCTTGAGTAAAGATAGGCTGACCGATCGCCCTAGCAAAATAACCACCTTCAGGATCGTTTTCAACCCAAAAAATAATTTCTGTCATCAAAGTCACTCCTGAATTTTTTTACTATAATCAATTGTATTATACTATTATAGCAAAATACCTGTGCTGTGATTTATATTGTGCAAAGCAAAATTTAGCCAATGAGGTTTAAATGCTATCGGGTTCTAAATAAAGCGCGATCGCTTCCCGAATATTTTCTAAAGCTTCTGATTCAGTTTCTCCTGCTGACACACAACCGGGCAATTCTGGACACCAAACCGCCCAATCACCTGTTTCCGAGTCGAGTTCTAGAATGACACGCCATTTCATATTCTTTACTCTGTTAAAAATTGGTTAATTTTGAACCATTATAGCAATATTTTAAGTTGATGTTGTGGGATTGTACCAACTTTCTATAGGTAAATCCCGCACGGTTTGAATCCGCTGAAAGTCGCTATCCGCAGACACCAAAATTAAATTGTGTTGCAGGGCGATCGCGGCAATCCATAGATCATTTTGACTGACTCCCAGATCGATTAGTCGAGTTCTTCGGCGTTTACTTTTCTCTTTTGGCCCAAAACGTCGCATCAACTCTGCCTGAACTGCGCCATAAATTTTAGCAGTGCTTGAGTCGATCGCATAGATGAATACATTCTGCAAAAATTTTTCGACTAGCTGAAGATTATTCTGCTGATTTTGAGAATTTTCGGCCATATAAATCAATTCAGCTTGTACAATGACACAAGTTGAAACCTGCGCTTGACCGAGGGCTGATAACTGAGCGATAATATCAGGCTGATGCTGAATAGCTAAACTACAGTGATTGGTATCTAATAAATACATAAAATTTCTTAGTCTTATTTCAATTCTTCCGTCTCATTGTCATCAGTAGCAATATAGAACTTGCTCCGAGATTGATGGACTAACTCTAAACATTCATCAAAGTCATCCCCCTGCCATTGACCAATGTTTTCCAGGGTGTTTAAAATTGATGCGGCAGTAGAAGGCTTAGGTTTTACTATGATGGATGAATCAGAAGACCGGGACTTGAGAAAAAGCAGAAATTCTAAGGCGATCGCCAATATTTCATCCGGTGTTTGTTCAATTTCTTGGCGCAGTTGTTCTTTAACCGAGACTGGGTTAGATTCAGGGTTGGTGATAATTTCTTGAGTTTCCATAAATATGCACCTCCATTAGCTTGGCGATTTGGGATATTTTACCATTATAGCAACGGCCACCCCTTGCTGAATGTCAAACACATTCTTATCCTGTGAACCATCGGGGGCTACTTCTTTTTTCTTACTATTCCCATGCAAGTCTAGCAGATAGATTTTGTCAAAGGTTTTTGCTAAACTTTGACGCATTCCCCGAAAAGTAGGGTTATCTAAATAACCATGATTGGTAATAAAAGCGAGAATACCAGAACCAGTTTGATCAATCCGCCATTGCCCAAACCGGATAAATTTTACATAGTCATCTTGTAACCATTTGGGATTTTTTTCGTCTAAAGGTTTGCCATCCACAAAATAATAATCTTTGATTAATCCGGCAATCCATTCGCTTTTATTGGCAGAATGTCCAGCATAAGGGGGATTTCCTAACACTACCATTACCGGGGCATCCCGTTTAATTGACGAGGCTTCGTTGGCTTCTTGGGCAACAAATTGACCGAATAAAATATCGGATTTTTTCATGGCTTCATCCAAGGTATTGGTTAAATAGATGCCTAACCGTTGTTTGTGGGTAAACTTATAGCCTAATTCCTGAAGTTGTAGCCCTAATTTCAGATGCGCGATCGCATAAGGTGCCATCAACAACTCAAACCCAAATAGCCGATTCAGCAAATTTTCCCGGACATAACTATCCCACTGAGAAGCCATGCCAATATCGGCTAAATTGCGGTAAATCTGCTTAATCACTTCATATAAAAATGTGCCGGTTCCCGTTGCCGGATCGAGAATTTGGACTCTGGGCTTTTGGGTTTTGCTATCTTTAGCCGTATCCGCTAAACCTAACGGTAAATCAAAATCTTCTTTGAGGATAGCATCCACAGAACGGACAATAAAAGATACTACTGGTTCTGGGGTATAATAAACCCCGCGACTTTTACGCAATTTGGCATTATATGCCGCCAAAAATGTCTCATAAAAATGCACTACTGGATCTTCTTGCTGTTGGCCAAAATTTTCTAAGATGCTGCCCATATCTACTTGGGACAACACTTGCACCAAATCATCGATCGCCCAATCAATCTGACTCAGTGCATCGGTTTCCACAATGGTATTAAATAATCGCTTTAAAAATGGATTGGTTGCCGGAATATAGGTGCCTGCGGTGCGTCGAGTAAACTTGTCAGCCGTTGGATTTTGAGTATGACCAACTCTAGCCGCAAATAGCCCATAAGAAATTGTTTGAGCATACATATCGGCAAAGTCAGAATCATTTAAATCGGGCAATAACACCTCGCTAAATCCCTGTTTTAATTGATGCAATTCCCCATCTTTTTTTTCTAATTCCATCGCCGTTGTCACCGCTAACCGAATCGCCTTAGTTAACCGAGCCATCTGTTCCGCTAATTGTCCAGGGCTACTAATAATTTCGCCAGAATAATTGAGAAACTGCTCTAGTAATGCGGCTACTTGATCGGGGGATTTTAATGTCAGCTTTTGCTCATTTTTTTCGGCTAAAACCTCCTTGAGTCTTGGCTGACCGTTCACATACCAGCGAAATTCTAAATAATTGGTTAAGATTAGATTGGGAAAAGCTTCTCGATAGCGTTGTAATTGCTCCGTTTTTTCTACTTGATCTAAATCTAAATCAATATCTTTGGCCTCAATATAACCGACCAGTAATTCTCGACGGTTAACCGTAAAATCGGGAACTCCTGCTTTATTCCCGGTTTCTTCAATGACCGCATCAATTCCTCGATCGCGATCGTCGATCAAGTTTTTTAATGCCGGATAATGGCTGCGTTCGCTACCTTTTTGTAGATTCTTTTGAATCGATTTGAGATAAGCATCAAAAGAGATAGTGGGCATTGAATTAATTTCCTATTTTGGTGATTGGCCGCAAACTGAAAAAAAGGCGATCGCGGGGGCAGGCTTTTACCGGCTTCTAATCTATCATATATCTGGGGTCGTGCTTGCCCCGAATAAAATCATCTATCCTATAATCATCTATCATAAAGTCATAAACATATAGTAAAGCGAGTAAAGCGCGAATCATAAAGCGGAAAGCCAACGGGCTGAACGGTTAGCCGCCCAACTTCGATCTGCCGGACTATAACCGGAGGAATAGTTATTAGTTATTAGTTATTAGTTATTTGGAGTTTTTCACAAATAACTAATAACTGATAATCTGATAATTAGGACTTACGCAACGACTCTATATATAGGGTATTGGTGCGTTACTGCTCGGAACAACACCCTACCGATATCTAATTATTGAAAAATGTCCGCTATATAGAGGTAGGGTGGGTTAGGTACGCCGGTAATTTTGACAACAAACAGATAACTTTTGATTCGTGCCTATACCCAGCGACTGAGATGTATCGGATACATTAAACCAAGCCGCAACGGTGACGATAAAATATTCCCATTTGAGAGACTTAGCTACAAGTTTAGTCGTGTCAGTTCATCAATGAATGGGAAAACCGGGAATGAGGCGATCGATTTCTGCCATTAACTGCATGGTTTCTTTCAGGGCAACCAAAATTTTTTGATAATGCAACACCTCATCAAAAGATAAAATCCGGTTGGCTTTCTTACGGTCTTTCAGCCATTTGTCTAAAACCTGATAACCGCCAATCTTAAAATCCCACAATTCCGGGGTGATGCCTTCAAAATAACGGGTTTTATTAATATAAACCCGCTGTTCTTTAGCTTGGTAAGTTACCTCCGTCACTGCATTATCCCCCTCACCGCCAACTTTGGTGATTAATTTATTGAGTTTCTTGGATTTCATTAAATGTAAATTGACTAATTCCTCCCCTTTTGCCCCCAAGTCTTTAAATAATTGGTCATTGCTGGTTAAAGGAATGCGGGGAAAGTCGATTTTCAGAAATTCGGCATAGCGTTGGCGATAGGTAGGACTGTGTAAAATCCCGTAAATATAGTAAAAAATCGCTTCTGGGGTGGGCAGATAACCCAGTTTTTCTCGAATCGCTGTCAAGAAATCTGAAGAAAGGTTAGGAGATTTTTCAGAAAATAAATTACCTTGTTCATTTTGAGTATCGGGATAGGTGTATAGGGGAAAAACTTGATTTCCTTCTCGACTTGTAGTGGATAATACACAACTTTCTGCTGGAACATCTGAGCACCACACATGATGAAAACCAATAGTTGCTTGTTGTCTTGAGCAAAGCAATGATAAATTTTCTTTAACCATATTTTGTTGTAATACGGTTCTAGGGTAATCCATTGCCACTGTACTGTAGTAACAAGGTCGCCAATCAAAAGGACGATAAAGGCAATTAATCAGACCTGTTTCCCAATTTTCATCTGCACGAATTTGCGTTCTAGCAGTCTCTACTTGCCAATCTCTATTATCTTTGATGTTATATTTATGCTTGATTTCATCATTAGAGAATTTCCGATCTCTAAAATCTTGAAATCTTTGTCTAAGTATCTCGCGATCGAAATCAATGGCAAAATGATCTCTATGAGTTTGAAAGCCTAGAGTATTAACGGTAAAAATTTTAGGTATTTCCCAATAATTATCATATTCTAATCTTAAATCAGTATTTTGGGGAATAAACAGATAAAATGGCGATTGGGGATTGAGTTCTTGCCAATCAACTGTGGTGACATCATGTTCTTCCAGATAGCGATACTTATCTTCTCGTGAACCGTAAAGATGGGCGTGATAAATTTTAGTCATAGTAATTTATTAAGAAAATACATTAAGAAAATAGTTGGTTAATTAGCTCGTCACGAGTAAGCTCAAAATGAGTTTCAATATCTCGTAAAATTGCGCTGAGAGTACCAATATCATCGAAACCAATATCTCTAAGTTTAGTTTTTCGTCTTTGGCTTTGCTCTTTTCATATCCCATATTTTACCATTATAGCCACCGCTACTGATTTTGTGCTGCCTGACGACCCTGTGGATAGTATCAATCAACCAGCGATCGCCGGACTAGAACCAGAAGCATATTTATGGGTTATTATTTATTAGTTATTAGTTATTAGTTATTTGGAGGTTTTCAGAAATAACTAATAACCAATAATTTGAAGTTACTGAAAAATATCCGCGATCGCGATCGCCAAACCAGGAAGTAATGGCGAAGCTAAAGTATCCCCATCTAACAAAGTATTAACTCGCTGAAGTTGGGCATCATGGCGACGATAGATATCGAGGGTTTTCAGTCGCCAATTCACAATCCAATATTCTTGCACTCCATAAATAGAATAGAGTTTTAACTTTACCTCTTTATCTCGTTGTTCATTGGTTTCTCCTTCCGAGAGAATTTCTACCACAATTTCCGGGGCAACAATCAAATGTCCCGCGTCGTCCACCCCCACCGCCAAACGCTCTTTGCTAATCCAAACTAAATCGGGAATTACTGCATCAGTGGGGCTAAAAATTAACCCTGGGCTTTGGATTGGTTTACCTAGTTTAGTTTGTCTAGACCAGCGTTCTAGTTCAAACTGAATGTTACCAATGGCACTTTGATGCCGAATATGGGGGGCACGAGTCACGAATAGTTCTCCATCTATAATTTCATAACGTTTCCATCCGCCATCATCAGGCATGGCGTCAAGGTCTCTGGTTGTCCAGCGTAGTAAGTTAGCGACCATTGCAGTTTACCGTTGAGTCTATTTCTATTTTAATCACTTATTTTACCGATCGCACTAGAGATCGCTCTTGGGTGACTAATAAATTGAAAAAAAGCGATCGCCATATTGAGAAATATCTGTGGTTTATTTCATTGAAGTTACTGGAAAATCTCCGCGATCGCTTAAGCCGCGATCACCTAAAATCAGTAATTGTTCTTACGATCGCCCCATCATAAAGTGGAAGAAAATCTAAAGATTATGGTATTTGACCCATGTTTTTGACTTAAGTCAAACCATTGGCAATTTCCTGGCCTTAAAATAGTAAGCAAATAGTAAACAAAGATACTTTTCCAGAGGATTTACGATGTTTTGCGAACAATGCGAACAAACAGCCAGCGGACAAGGATGCCACCAATGGGGCGCTTGTGGCAAAAGTCCAGAAGTCAATGCGGTTCAAGACTTATTAATCTATCTCTTGCGTGGACTTGCTCCCGTGGCAATCCGAGCGAATCAATTGAGTATTTCCACTCAGGAAATCGATCGCTTTACCTGTGAAGCTATCTTTGCCACCATGACCAATGTTAACTTCGATCAACATCGGTTTACGGATTATATTCGACGGGCGATCGCATACCGGGAAAACCTGAAAAACCAAATTGAACAAGCCACGGGTGCCACGGAAAACTGGTCAACAATTTCCTGTTTTGAGCCTGATTTTGAGGACAGTTTATCCGCCCAAGGGGAAGATATCGCCCTGAAATTTATCAGCCAATCTGGTGCAAATGTCGATATTTTTTCCCTCAAATTAACGGTACTGTATGGCATTAAAGGCGTTGCTTCCTATGCCTTTCATGCTCAAGAAATGGGGCAGGAAGACGATCGCATTTATCAATTTTCCTATGAAGCCCTCGCCGCTTTAGAACGCCAAGACCTCACCCTCGATGATTGGCTGAAACTGGCGCTAAAAGTTGGCGAAATTAATCTGCGGACGATGGAATTGCTTGATGCTGGACATACCGGCACTTTTGGTCATCCCGTCCCCACACCCGTTCCCCTGAATGCCAAAGTAGGCAAAGCAATTCTCGTTTCCGGTCACGATATTCCCCAACTGGAAGCGGTGCTCAAACAAACCATGAACAAGGGAATTACTGTCTACACTCATGGGGAATTATTGCCCGCCCACGGTTATCCCCACCTGAAACAAAACTACCCTCATTTTTATGGGCATTATGGCACCGCATGGCAAAATCAAACTAAGGATTTTGCTAAGTTCCCAGGGGCGATTATTATTACCACCAATTGTTTAATGCCGCCCCACGAAAATTATCAGAATAAATTATTTAGCCTTGGACCCGTTGGCTATCCCGGATTGAATTATATTCCTAATGGTCTTGATGGACTGCCGGACTTTTCCCCCGCAATTAATAAAGCTTTAGAGTTACCCGGATTTACGGAAGCAACCGAACCTCGTCAGGTGACGACTGGTTTCGCCCGAAATGCGGTTTTGAGTGTGGCCGATCGCGTCATTGAAGCGGTGAAAGCGGGACAAATTCGCCACTTTTTCCTAGTTGGTGGCTGTGATGGGGCAAAACCCGATCGCAACTATTACACCGAACTGGTGGAAAAAGTCCCCAGTGATTGTGTGGTGCTCACCCTCGCTTGTGGCAAGTTCCGTTTCTTCGACCAAAATTTAGGCGATATTGGTGGCATTCCCCGCTTATTGGATGTGGGACAATGTAATGATGCATATTCAGCGATTCAAATTGCGATCGCCCTAGCCAATGCGTTTAATGTGGGGGTGAATGAATTGCCCTTATCCATGATTTTGTCCTGGTATGAACAGAAAGCGATCGCGGTCTTACTCACCTTACTTTATCTAGGAATTCAAGATATTCGCTTAGGCCCAACTTTGCCCGCATTTTTATCACCTAATGTGTTGAAATTGCTATCGGATACATATCATATTAAACCCATCACTACACCGGATGAAGATTTAGCCGCTTGTTTGGCTAAGGTTTAACAAATACCCGTAGGGGCGAAGCATTTCGGCTGATAAATTATTGATGAAAACCATAACTTATATACCGAAATGCTTCGCCCTCCCAATAATACCGTAGGGGCGTAGCATTTCGGCAGATAAATTATTGGTGAAAAGCCATAACTTATATACCGAAATGCTACGCCCTCCCAATAATACCGTAGGGGCGTAGCATTTCGGCAGATAAATTATTGCTGAAAACCAGTAACTTATATACCGAAATGCTTCGCCCTAGTCTAAGATAAAAACTACACCGTTTTTCAGATTAATGAACCGCGATCGGGCGAAGCATTCCGGTATTTAATTTAATATTTTCAGTATTGTAGGGGCGAATGGCCATTCGCCCCTACACTGCCGGAATGCTTCGCCCCTACAGATATTTCTGGTTGACTCGCGGAGAAAATTGCTGTAGGATTTGAACTTGTCAAACTTGTCAAAATTGTGCAAAAGTTAAAACCTATGATCGCGATATCTTTTCAAGATATTATAGAATCGATTGAACAACTTTCGATTGACGATCAAAATTACTTGTTTGAACTCATCCAAAAAAGAAGAATTGAAAAGCGACGTTTGGAGATTGCTGCCAATGCCAAAGCGACTTTAGATTCTGTAAAACAGGGAACGGCAAAAAAAGGGACTATCGATGATTTAATGGCCGATTTATTGGGTGATGAAGATGATGAAGATAGTTTGGGATAATCATTTTAAACGGGCGTTTAAAAAAATTGTCAAAAAAAATCCCGATTTTCAGGAGAGGATGACTACAGCTATTTTCTATTGAATCTACCACAAAGCATCTGTAGGGGCGAAGCATTTCGGCAGATAAATTATTGCTGAAAACCAGTAACTTATATACCGAAATGCTTCGCCCTTCCAATAATACCGTAGGGGCGAAGCATTTCGGCAGATAAATTATTGCTGAAAACCAATAACCTATATACCGAAATGCTTCGCCCTAGTCTAAGATAGAAATTACAGCGTTTTTCAGATTACTGAACCGCGATCGGGCGAAGCATTCCGGTATTTAATTTAATATTGTAGGGGCGAATGGCCATTCGCCCCTACGGAATGCTTCGCCCCTACAAATCATTGTGGTTTATTTAATAGAAAACCGCTGTAATATCAAGCGCGATCGCACCTATCCGCGATCGCTTCGGATATCAGAAACCGGGTTTCTTTGATCAAGCTTCTGTCACCCTAATCAAAGGCTGGTAGAAACCCGGTTTCTTTGGTTTGGGCGCAGTTTTTCGGTTACGGAATTTGAGCAGTAATAGTCCCAGAGGGATCGTAAACTTTTACCACGCTTTTAGCGGAAAGCTTATCAGGGAATATCACTAGGTTATAAGCATTAGGATCGTGGGCTGATGGAACCTTTAAAGCTTCAATATTTGGGCTTTTGTACACTGCTTCTCCAAGGGTTTGAGTGGGAGGGGTCTGACCTTGGAAAACACTAGGCAACCAGACCCCCGTGAGTTCCTGCATATTAGTTTGCAAGAGGTTTTGGTGGTCAGATTTCGTCAAGTCGATGACAGTTTCTAGGTTATATTCGAGCGAGAGTAGAAGATAAGGTGGTGCTTTAATGCCAATGAGTCCGGTTGCCGTTTCTACCAGAACTCTGAGTTCTCGAAGGGCAGTAATCGGAGTATCAGCGGTGTAAAGCGCGGAAAATGACCCAGCAATGTTGTAGCGCCCCCCAACTTTCAAAGATCCGATCGCAGATAACGCACTGTTCTGATATTTAATATGGACAAGACGAAAAACCACTCCTTGTGCGGATTGGGTCGGCAGTCCAGCGATCGCCGTAACGAGTTCTTGATTTTTCAGCACTGATCGATACAGGGTAAAAGTTGTAAAAGTGGTAAAAGTTTTAAAAGTTGTAAAAGTGGACTTAGCTGGGTTGTCCGGTTTCAATCGCGTGGATGAAATACTCTAAAACCTCCAGCTTACCTTCTTGTACATAAGACTCTGGCGTGCGATTGTCAAGAACCGGGTGAGGAGAGTTTAGCCAAATTAAAGCATTTTCTGACCCTCCCAAAAGTTCCGCTAAACGTTTTTGCTGGTTCTGCTTCAAGAATTCGATCGCCCACTGTTGCAGATATTCACAAGTATGAAGCACTTCTTCAGCGACGATGGTATTGGGGGAGGAAGTCATGGATGGGCGATGATCGCCCGCGTCCCCAGTTTTTTTAAGCACAGCCTGGATATCTTCTTGAGCAATGCTATTGTAACTTTCCAAATAACACTCTTCCAAAACTTCATTGCCCGGTCGATCGCAATATTCGCCAATATGCTCGACCATTGCCGAGGGATTCAATCGATCCTCTGGAGATATTTTGCTTAAAAAGTTCGCAATTTCTTGAAAACCTTCCTCGCGAATACTATCATAGAGTTCCGCAGGGGGCTGTTCTAGCAGCAATCTAAATGCTTCACACAATAAGATATTTCGGTTGATTTTATGGTTATTTTCATTTTTCATGGTTTAACATCCCGTTAGAATAAATGGAGCCCAATAATAAGGATTCTCAAAAGGAATATCCTTCAACGATTTGAGAGTAGCACGTAAAGGACTCCTGTCCTCCCATTTTAACTTACTCAAATCCCACTCTTTTGCCCGCTGTATCAACTCCTCGGCCTCGCGCTTCCGCAACCAGTTTTGGGCGTTTTGCAAAGCCACAGCTTTATCCTGAGTCTGTTCTAGCTGGCGATAAAATTCATCTAGGAGAAAAGCAGTGGCGATCGAGTTGACTTTCCAGAGACTACTGACCACCGCTTTTGCCCCTGCCAGGAGAAACCCGGTAGCAATACCCAAACATTCATCGGTGGGTTGAAAGGCATCCACCACCCCGGTACAGCAAGCGGAAAGGGTTGCTAAGTCCGCGTTGGGCAGGTGTAAGTCAGTAAAAATGGTACTTAGAGTGAGATTTTCTGAGTGGGTTTCTGACAACTCCAAATAAGACTCCAGGGGATTAGTGAAATTATACTCCCCATGACCGGAAAAGTGGAAGCAGTGGAAATTTTTGGCGTCTTGGAGAATATCCTGTTTTTTGGCTTTGTCATGGGGTAAAACTTTAGTTTTCTTAAAGTTTCCCGTCTGGCAAATACTGCCAATTTCGGCTTTGGCAAAAATGAGGTCTTTATCTGCGGTGGGGTTTTCGATGCCTAGGAAAGAGTCGCGAGTCCTTTGGCGGTTCTGACAGATTTTCCAGATGTGCAGGTTAGGGAAATAGCGGACAGAAAAACAGTCAATTAGGCGTTGATTCTCATTCCAGGGTAAAGCGTGAATGGGGAACAGGTGTAAATAGTTATTGGGAACAATGATTAACTGCTTAATCTGGCGCGGGATATATTGGTTTAAATCGGTAAAATTCAGCAGTTTGCCCAGATGGTCAATCCGCTGGGGTAATTGTTGGATAGTTGTATCGGTTGTATTGGTTTCAGATTTATTTTTGTCCTCCAAATATGCTTTCCAGTCTTCGGCTAAAGTTTCTAGATGATTGGGTTTGAGTTTAATTCTAAGAGTTTCGGGAATTAGCGGAGATTGGGTTCCGGGAAGTATTAGCAGGGTAATCAGTTCGGTTTCGGTGAAGAAAAACTCGATAATCGCGTTATCGGCGGGTAGGAGTTGCTGAACTTCCTCGAAATGAATGGGATAAACTTTGGTTTTGGCGATAAATTCCGGTTCAATTTCCGCCACTTGAAGATACAAGTCTTCTAAGGTTTGTTTGGCATTTTCCCAGGCTTGACTGAGGGTTTCTAATTCGGTTTCAGAGCGATTGTTTTCGGTTTCCTGGCGATGCTTGCTGATAGCATCAGTATAGGTTTGTAGGGTTTTGCGTTCTGTTTGTTTGGCGGTTTGGACTTTTCGGGCAAGTGCCGGGGAAATGGTCTGGGGTAACGGGGCGTCTTGTTGGGCGATGCGTTCTACGAGATAGCGATTTCTGAATATTTCGGTGTAAAAAAATGCTCGATTAAAGTCTGTGTTTTGTAAAGCAAATCTGACTAAAGTTTGATAAACTTCTAAGCAGGAATTTATCAAGCTTCGACGATTGGTAATGTCTCGCCCTTCTTGCATCCGATCGATATAGTTAACAATGCTATCGCCAAATATAGTTTTTACCGAATATTCTTGACGCACTCCTTTGATTAATTTCTGATTAAAAGGTTTTAAAATTAACCTTTCTAGAGGATCGAGTTTTTGCTGAAGCTTCAGAATCTCGGATTTAATCGATGGAGAACTATTAATCTTTAATTTTTTTCGGATTTTTAGAACATTTGAGAAATGAATAAATTTAAAGTGATGCAGTTGTTCTAAAGATTGCCACTGGATAAATTCATTAGATGTAGTTTCGATGAATTTTATGATGGCAGTCATTGCTTTTTTGTTGTTTTTGCCAATATTTCCCAAGCTTTTGACAGCTTGCCACTGGATAAATTCATTTTTGCTAGTTTTTAAAATGTTAATTAATGCGACAATCGCAGATTTGTTGCCGTTAGCGATCGCTCCTAGTTTTTTTATAGCTTGCCACTGGATAAATTCGTCTTGGCTGCTTAAAATTTGAACCCAAACAGCAACTTCTTGATTTCGTTGTCTATTAAACCATCGGAAAAATATTTTTTTTAGATATAGCTCGTTTATCAACCAAAATAAAGGGATTAGCAATAAAAAAATATAGAGCAATTTGATGGTATCGCTCGATAAGCCAGAGTTTGGTAATATGAGCAATATAAGCGAGCAAAGCAAGCTAAAGACTGCAAATATCAGCGAGATAGAGTCTAGCCACTGCCTTTTAACAATAACAGGCGGTGCGATCTGATCTGGCTTCAGCAAAATAGGAGATGATATACCGACCATTTCACCCAAGGTGTCTGCCGCTACGCTGCGGGTGTCCTCATCGGTAGTAGTTTCCAGAAGTTTGATTAACGCTAAAATCGCCCTTTCATCGCCTGTGGCAATTTGACCTAAGCTTTCTGCCGATTGTATGCAGGTCTTCTCATCGGTAGTAGTTTCTAGAAGCTTGACTAACGCCGAAATTGCCCGTTCGTCACCTGTGCCGATTTGACCTAAGTAGTATGCCCCTCGTCTGCGGGTAGACTCATCAGTAGAGGTTTCCAGAAGTTTGACTAAGGCCGAAATTGCTGTTTTGTTACCTTTGCCGATTTGACCTAAGTTATATGCCGCTTGTCTGCGGGTACACTTATCAGTAGTAGTTTCCAGAAGTTTGACTAAGGCCGAAATTGCTGTTTTGTTACCTTTGCCGATTTGACCTAAGTTATATGTCGCTTGTATGCGGATATCCTCATCGGTAGTAGTTTCCAGAAGCTTGACTAAGGCTGAAATTGCCACTTCGTTACCTGTTCCGATTTTACCCAAGCAGTATGCTGCTTCGCTACGGATTAACTCATTGGTAGAGATTTCCATCAGGTTGACTAAGGCCGAAATTGCCGTTTTGTCACCTGTGCCGATTTGACCTAAGCTTTCTGCTGTTTGTCTGCGGGTGTACCAATCAGTAGTAGTTTCTAGAAGCTTGACTAACGCAAAAATTGCCCGTTCGTCACCTGTGGCGATTTGACCTAAGCTGTATATCGCTCGTCTGCGGATATCCTCATCGGTAGAAGTTTCCAGAATATGAATTAACTCATCAATACTCTTATCTTCCATCATGTTTCAGACCGCTTTAGGGTGGTTTTCAGATTAATCTCATAAAGGGCGAACCATGACCGGATAAAGTCTCTGCTTTCAGAAACCAGATTTCTTGTAGGGGCAAATGGCCATTCGCCCGTACTCGGTATGAAGCATAGATCGCCCCTCTGTACTTGGGATAAGCTGATTATAATCTGGGAAAAGGCTGTCAGCGCGGGGATTATCCCGATTGACACGCGAGGCAGAGCCTCTAGACTAGGATTCCCAGGCAGAGCCTGGGAACCAGAACAAACCAGAACAACTAGAAAATTTTAGTCAATTTTAGTGAAGCAACTATGAAAGAATTATCGGACTATGAAAGCTGGTTTTATGAAGGGATGAAATTTCAGGATATCGGACAATATTCTCAAGCTGTGGATTGTTTCCAAAAAGCCATTGATTGTCAGCCTAATTTTATTCCCGCTTGGGTTTACAAAGGCATTGCCCTAGAACAATTGGGAGACTATGAAGCGGCCATAAGCTGTTATGAAAGCGCGATTAATATTCATCCAAAGGTGGCAGATTTATGGTATAATAAAGGCGCGACTTTGTGTAATTTACATCGGTATGAAGAGGCGCTAATTTGTTTTGATAAGGTGCTGGAAATAGACCCTTATCATGCTATTTGCCAGACGACTCGCGCCCTGACTTTGGCGACTATTCCCAATCCGACTAAACTGCCCAAGCGTAAGTATTCAGAGTCAGAAAGAAAGCCCCTGGAAAGAGAGGAAGCGATCGCACTCAGTTTAAGTAAGCAAAAGCAATTTCCCTGGGAAATATGCCTGGAAGAATTGGAGCCAGAATAAAAAGAGGAATTAGCTACCATTAGCTTAAATAGCTATAATTAAATAAAATATCTGTCCTTTTACCAGCGGATAGACATGACTCAAAGCCTAGACCGGACAATAGTACCGCCCGCTTTTCCCGATCACACTCAATTACCTGAATCCGACGGCACTTTTACACAAAACTTGTTAGAACATCCCCAGAGTATTTTATTGACCGATTCTCTGGAAAGTACATTGCAAACTCTCCACCCCGACGGACAATATGCGATCGGGCAAGATTGTGGCATTTATTGGCGGGAAACTGACCCGCCGGAACGGGGTGCCGAAGCCCCGGATTGGTTCTATGTTCCCAATGTTCCACCGCGATTAGATGGTCAATATCGCCGTTCTTATGTGTTGTGGCGCGAGTATATTGTGCCTTTTATTGCGATCGAATTTGCCAGCGGTGATGGTTCTGAAGAACGAGATAAAACTCCCCTATCTCGTTTGCCAGAAGGAGGCAATCAAAAACCCGGAAAATTTTGGGTTTATGAGCAGATTATTCGCATTCCTTATTATGCGATATACATCATTCAAACCAACGAATTAGAAGTTTATAACTGGCTGAATGGTCGCTATCACCTTTTGCAACCAAACGATCGCGGACATTACGCGATCGCCACTATGGGAGTTGAGTTAGGGGTCTGGGAAGGTAGCTACCAAAATCAGACCCAGCAATGGTTACGTTGGTGGGACAACCAGGGTAATTTATTGCTCACTGGTAGCGAACTCGCTAAACTCGAACGCCAACGGGCGGAAGCGGAACGCCAACGGGCGGAAGCGGAACGCCAACGGGCCGATCGCGCCGAACAGACCCAACAGGAAGCCATTCCTAAACTACTGGCAATGGGCTTAAGTATAGAGCAAGTGGCTCAGGCTTTGTCCCTGTCGGTAGAAGATGTGGAAAGACTTCGTTAGAGATTAATAGACAAGAATGCTTTCCCAAGCTAAAAAGCCCCCACCCCCCCTAGCTTTGAAAAGGGGGTTGGGGGGATCGAGACAAGTATTTTGCCACAATCGTCTATTGTACCAAGCATCAAAAATTTTCGCTACAATTACGAGGTGAATTTGGGCGCAACTAGGGGTAATTTACTTCTGGATATCCGCGACCATACTGTTGCATTTTTGAAAATTAAAAAAAGTATAACAATTTAATTAACAACTATTTTTTTACCAGGTAACTAGCTAATTAGTTAAAGCCAAGGATTAAATAGTCAAATTTAAATAGTTTTTGTTCTAGAAAATATCAAAAATTAATTATTTTATTTTTTTTTAGAAAAAAATACGGAATAACTGACTTTGTAATTGTTTTGATTATAAAGGTAGGGGTAATTTTGCCATTGGAAAAGAATAAAGAATAAGGGGATGTATATGGCTGACAATGCAATAAATTATGGGAAAAAGTGGAGCGATCGCAGCGATTTAGAGCGGTTAATGACGACAAAACAATGTCAAGGTGGCTACCTGAGTCAAGCACAGCTTGCTGGTGTTAATCTCATGGGTGCTGACCTGACCGGGGCGCAGTTATTATTTGCCAATCTCAGTCGGACAAATTTACATCATGCTTTGTTGATTGGTTGTCACCTGAGTTTTGCGAATTTGGTGAAAGCTGACCTGACTGAAGCGGTGCTTCACGGTGTGGAAGCGAAAGGCAGTAACTTTTTACAAGCAACACTCAATCACGCTAATTTAGCTGGGGCAAATTTGACTTTTTCTTGTTTGGTGAATAGCGATATGTTGGCAGCGGATTTAAAAGGGGCTAATTTGCTGGGAGCGAATTTAGTTCGGGTGAATTTACAACGCTCAAATAGCGTTGGCGCTAATTTTCAAGGGGCTAATCTTCAGGATGCTAAAATGACTGGGGCAAATCTCTCTTATGCAGATTTGCGTGATGTAAATTTAGTGGGATCAGATTTGCGTGATGCTGATTTAACCGGGGCTAATTTGAAGAATGCTAATTTGTTGAATGCAAATCTGGCGGGTGCTATTCTGCGAGAAGCTGATTTTACTGGAGCTAATTTTATTGGGGTGAAGTTGGATGGGGCGATCGGTTTGTCCCCAGAAACAGCTATCAGGGAAAGTCAAAAACCTTTATCCCCAAAGGAGGAAAAAGAGGCGATCGCTAACCAGAGGTTGCCCGATTCATCTAAATTTAATCGTCGGATGGATAGATTTTCTCAGGTTAGCTAATCCTTGGCAACGGATAGGTAACGGACTGGGAACAAAAGAAATCAATTTCTCAATACACTCTAAAGCCTAAACTCGACAGCCGACACCCGATAACCAACAGCTTACACCCCAAAAAACGGATAGATAAATTATCATGGGAATGGCGATCACCTAATTGATAGAGGGCTAATTCAGAGAGGTTGTGACTGTGACGTTGCAGATATTTTGGTATCAGGGGAAATTACAAGATTCTGGAACTTTAGAGTTGAGAATTGACGATCCGGGTTTGATTTATGGGGCGACGGTGTTTACAACTTTACGAGTTTATGGGGGGTCTTTGGATCATCCGAGGACGAATTGGATTGCACATTGCGATCGCCTCAAACATAGTTTAAATATCTTTGGCTGGGCCGAACCAGACTGGCAACAAATCCGTGAGGGGGCGGAAGCAATGATCCCTCATTGGTCAGTGTTGCGGGTGACGATTTTTCCCGATGGTCGAGAATTGATTATGGGGCGATCGCTGCCTGCGGATTTAGCAGAAAAACAGCAGCAAGGGATTTCCGTGGTGGTGTGGGATGCGCCGCAGTTTCGGCGATCGCTGCCCGACCATAAAACCGGCAATTATTTAGCTTGTTGGTTGGCGTTACAAGGGGCAAAACAGCAAGGGGCTGACGATGCGATTTTGGTGGATGACCGGGGTCGATGGCTGGAAACCAGTATTGGCAACCTCTGGGGGTGGCGAGACGGTCACTGGTGGACACCCCCGTTACCGGCGGGAATTTTGCCCGGTTTGATGCGATCGCAACTGATTGACTGGTTGACGAGTCAGGGGGAATTAGTCCAGGAACAACCCTGGACAGCGGATCTAATCCGGGGATTTGAAGCAATGGCGATGAGTAATAGTGTGATGGAATTAGTTCCCATTCGCGAAGTTCGCGCTGGGTCAGAAATTCTTCGTTATCCCGATCATGGTGCGGTTTGGTCGAGGTTTCGGCGATTTTTGCCAACCACCATTTGACCAATAAATAGCCCAGTAAATCACCCAATAAATCACCAAGTCACCCAGTAACTCACCCAGTAAATCACAAGTAATAATTAACTTTAATAAATTTAAACCGGAGATGATTTAATGGGCAATCTGGGCAAAGTAAAAAAGAATGTGCTGCCTTATTGGGCGATCGCACCTCCTGCCATAACTGCTCAAAAATACATCATTTTAGAAAGCCAGTCACCAGAAGGAATCAGTTGACGGTTTCTTTAACAATTCTAATTCCCTCAAAAGCAGGCAATTGGTGAAAATAACGCTGATGAATCAGGCTAAAAAAAGCATACAGATTTAGCGCTTCACTTTTCTTTCGATCGTAATCTTGATTTTGCGGCAAATTATCTTTGGATACCTGATGAGAATAAGAAAAATAAATTGCTGAATTTTCATTTATTGTTACTTGATAATTATCTAAAGAATTGAAGCAAATATAAATCAGCAAAAAATCCTGGCGAATGCTATCAATTTCTCCTGGATTGCTTCGGATGACTTTTCGCAACGCAAACAGTTGACGCATTTTAGAAACTTGCAGGGCAAAGTCACGAATTTTATCGAAGGTATCGACACTACCTAATGTAAAAACTAATTCGTGAATATGGTTTAAATTTTTCACCATATCGTGGGATTTTCCTCGCTGTAATCGGTGAGAAATCTGCTCAACCAGTTGTTTTTTTTGGGCTGCCGCTAATTTCAAGGCAATCTCGCGAGTTAAGGTGCGGTTTAGGTCTAGTTTTAACGCTTTTTGTTTACGGCGCAACTGTTCTAGGTCACGATCCAGAGCGTTCGCAATCTGTTCTTGCCATTGTTGCCAGAATTGGGCAGAAAATCCGGCGATCGCCTTATCTTTTTCGGCATAACACCACGCCCCTAGATGTTCTTCTACCGCTGGATGGCTGTGTAATTCTGCCGCCGTTGGTAAGCGAAATCTAATCCCATACCCAGCATATTGTTGAGTTAACCATTCACAAAACTCCTCCGCATCACTGCCACGGACTCCAGCGATCGCTTCGTGAGATTTTCCAGGAGAAAATTGTTGACTTGGCCAATGATCCGGCTGGCGATATTGACCCAATTTCCGCTTATCATCAATAAATAATTGATACTCAGCATTGGTAATATAATCGTCAGAAATCACCACAGACTTTTGAATTTCCAAAAGCTTTTGGCAGCGCTGTTTTAAGCGCAATTTTGCCGCTGAATAAAAAATCATCGGTGTGGCAGATTCTAAGGCGCTATTTAATTTCATGTTAAAGATTTTTTGCAGGGGCAACGGCACATTATAATTATCCTGCAAGCAATCATAAGCTAAATTTAAGGTACTCGGTTCTGAGAGAGCCGCTTCCAGCAGATTCGTTAGATCATTTTCACTCATAGCGGTATAAAACTTGATGGTTTCATGCCACCAGAGATTTTGGATATTTTTCACCAGCAATTCTGCTTGCTGAGATTCCTTGATTTCTGCGGCTGCCAAGTATTCTTGAAAACTTTTATGGGCAAATTTATAAACCCCAGATTGAATTTCGACTAACAACCCACCAAAATTTTTTATATTTTTTAATAATTCTAAGTTTTCTCCTAACCAGCTTGGGAAAGAATCACTGGTAAATTGACTTGTTTTTTGCTGCATTAAGCCCAGAGCCAGCTTTTGTAACAGAAATTTCTTGGTCTGAATAGTCTCGTCGGATGGAGAATTTGTTGTCAGTAAGACATCACAAAGGGCTTGATAAAGTTCTACCCGGCGAGGGGGAATTTTACCCAGATTACCCAGATATTTACCCATATCATAGACCAAGGCGATCGCACTAAGCAATAATGGGTTGGTGGCCATATTCGCCACCGATCGCATCGATTTAATCTCACCGAGCAACCGCTTACTTTGGTTTCCAGTGTTCATTTCTGGGGCAAGCGGCGATGAGGAATAGCGATCGCTGACCTGATGCCAACTGTGTAAAAATTCCTGAATTTGCTGATCGTTAAACGGCTGCAACTCCAGAACCTGCCCCACATCTGCCAAGGGTCTGAGGTGATAAGCATGGGAAGTGGCGGTAATAATAAATGGAGTATGCCAATAAGTTTGCATCTGTTGCTCGATCCAATAGCTAACCTGCGCCCGCGCACTGGTGCGATTCCGCAAAGCGGATCGCTCTTCGAGCGAATCGCCAGGATCGTTACTGCCATCAACTTCATCCAACCCATCGAACATCACCAAAAATTCTCCCCGATCCAGATAACCTTGGAACCATTGTTGTTTTTCCAGGCTTTCTCCCGGTGCAATGAGTTCCAATAAACTCAAAGGAGGATCTTGGGTAATCATCGGTTGAATATCCGGTAAACAAAATCTCAAAGGAATCAGGTGAGGAACTCCTGAATGGATCTGTTTATGCCGATTTTCCGCATAGCTGCGTTGTAGATGCTCCAATAAAGTCGTTTTGCCGCTTCCAGGACTGCCAATTAATACCACCCTGCGGGCGGATGGATCCGCAGGCATCGCCGCCAAAACATCCCAGATATCTAAACTGCCCGTCGATTCTTTCGCTTGAATCATCGACTGGGACAGTAAATTAGTGCTATCGGGAGTAAGTCGTTGGGGAATAAAGAAATCAGCAGACTGGTGATGCCAAAATCCCCGATCATTTTGTGGGACAAGAGTGGCATAAGAACCATTAGGCAAGAAGCTTTGGTGAGACTTGCCCGGAAACAAGCTAATGAGAGTGCGAACAATCTGTGGGAGCATTTTATTCAATATTGGTTCAGGGATTTCAGTTGATAGCAGTTAAATAGCAATTAATTATTCACGGCCATCAATGCTAATTCAGTTCTAGATTAATTTAATCTGAAATCAGCAAGCCACTGCGGTTCCCCGCCTAAGCGCGCTTCGCGCAGGCTCCGCCAACGCGGGGACAGGCTTGGGGGTTACCCAAGTAGAGCAAGTGGCGTAGGATCTTGGGAATTCAAAATGACATTAAGACAGTTCGGATACTGATCCGCAGTTCAGACCCAGAACAATTAAATCGAGGAATTCAAACAAGGTCAGCAATCACCCTCTGAGAATTCCTATAGATAAATTTTAATCAAAACTGAAGATCAATCGCTTTTGTCATAAAATACTTAGATTGTACGCAGTTGTCCCGAACTATCTTCGCCATGCCTCTGGCTAAGGTTGAGCCGAGTTTAGTTTTTCCGGACTGACATTGGCCTGAATTTCTGGAATGGCTGGTGGTTCTAGCTGAGTTTGTGTGGCATTTTCTTGTTGCTTTAACCAGACACTAGAAATCAGCAACAAGGCAAAATAGCCCAGATATAAATGCATCCGACTTAAGACAATTTTAGCCTCCCCAGACTTGGGCGATAAACACCGGGAACCCAGGACGGTTTTGAATAGATGCATTTCCGGCATGGAATCTGCCAGCCGATCGCCATCTAATCCAAGGGCTGTACCAATTTTGCGGATAAATCCTCGCACATAGACTGCGGTGGGTAGGGCTTCAATGCGTCCGGTTTCCAGGGCTTGAATATGGGCGATCGGTACGAGGGTTTGATAATGGAGTTGATACTGGGACATTCCCAGAGCAGTCCGCGCATCCCGGAATTGCTGACCAATTTGATGTAAGTATTCCCGGTAATTTTCCTGGGAATCATTCGCCTTGGTGACAGGCGGATCGATCGCATTTTCCTTGGCTGAAGCATCACCGACCAGTGAATGATTGTGTGGCTGGGGATGGGGATGGCGCTGATTTAGCCCTGGCAAAGGTTTGGGGGATTTGCTAGGGATCTGTGGTTTTTGAAAGGCGTCCAAAAAATCTGGGGCAAAACCAAACATTGAATTCGCTCTTAACATCGCGGATGTCTCCTTGACTGAGTACAACAAAATTTTTTTGGTAGTCCCACCCTAAAAAAAAGGGGGTTTGACCCCTCATGTGTTTGTTACCTCATCATTAACACTTTAGACATCCATTTGTCCACTAAATTTGGTCACTAAACTTGTCTACTAAATTTGTCCACTAAACTTGGTCACTAAATTTGTCCACTAAACTTGTCCACTAAACTTGTCTACTAAACTTGTCTACTAAACTTGTCCACTAAATTTGTCCACTAAACTTGTCTACTAAACTTGTCTACTAAACTTGTCCACTAAATTTGTCCACTAAATTTGTCCAAAGGAATTGATGACTGATGGCTGGCCACGCGGTCAAAATACCCAAAAATCTCCATGCATATTTCTTTGATGATTTCTCTGGTGGTGAATGACGTATCGGGGTTACAATGTCAACCACTACTCATGTTTTAATGCCGTGTCCGGATTTCTCTCTCTCAATAAACCTGCCCTGATGACTTCCCACGATTGTGTGGCCCGCATCCGACGACTGTTGCGGATTAAGCGTGTGGGTCACGCTGGTACTTTAGACCCTGCGGCGACGGGGGTTTTACCCGTGGCTGTGGGTAAGGCCACTCGACTGTTGCAGTATTTGCCCCAAACTAAGGCGTACCGCGCCACGATTCGCTTAGGTGTGACGACGACGACCGATGATTTAGAAGGGGAAATTTTAACTCGTGAGCCGGTGTCCGTGGAGCGGTTGCCGGAAGCGGCGATCGCGGCTTTGAGGGAATTTGTGGGTAAGATTTCCCAAGTCCCACCGGCTTACAGTGCGATTCAAGTCCAAGGTCAACGATTATATGATTTAGCCCGTCGCGGGGAAGCGGTGGAGGTGCCTGTCCGGGAGGTGGAGGTTTACGAGATTAAATTCCTAGACTGGCGTGATGGGGACTTTCCCGAATTGGATCTGGCGATCGCCTGTGGGCCGGGGACTTATATTCGGGCGATCGCTCGTGACCTGGGGCAGCGACTCGGTACGGGTGGCACCCTTGCCCATTTGACTCGCACCGAAAGTAGTGGCTTTACCCTTGACCAAAGTATCACCTTTGAAGAGTTAGAAACTCAGTTACAATCGGGCAGTTTTAATTTGATTTCGCCCGTAACTGGGTTAATCCATTTACCGCAAATTACTCTGGAAAATGCGATCGCTCATCGTTGGTGCCAAGGACAGAAAATTACCGAGTTTTTATCTAACCTGTCACCGACAGAAAATTCTCCCTTTCGAGTCCATTCTGAAGATGGAGAATTTTTAGGCATTGCCGTAATTTCTGATAGCGAAACACCACAATTAATCCCCAAAATGGTATTCGCGGAAATGGCCTAACATCATATATGGTAGGGTGGGCAATGCCCACCCTACGATCGTAAATTAAACCGCTACTAATGGCTGGAAAATATTACGGCGCCAATGAGCTAAATCCCCTAAAGCGCGATCGCGATATTTCCCATAACGTTCCGGCTTACTTCTCACCTTTTGGGGTAAATCGGGAATAATGCCAAAATTCGGCGGCATCGGTTGATAATGTTTCGGCGAAGCTGAACTAATAAACGCAAATAATGCGCCCATCATCGTCGTTTCCGGTAACGCCACCGGAGGCAAACCTAAAGCAATTCTGGCCGCATTTGTTCCCGCTAACCAACCCCCAGCCGCTGCTGCGGTATAGCCCTCAGTACCGATGAGTTGACCTGCCGCTAATAAGGTGGGTTTTTTTCTAAATTGTAACGTAGGATCGAGCAATTCTGGAGAATTAATAAACGTATTCCGGTGCATGACCCCCATGCGGACAAACTCCGCATTTTCTAAGCCGGGAATTAATTGAAAAACCCGCTTTTGTTCCCCCCATTTTAAATTAGTTTGAAAGCCAACCATATTCCATAAATTCCCGGCCTTATCTTCTTGGCGCAATTGCACCACTGCATAATAACGTTCTCCCGTGCGGGGGTCATTCAGTCCCACGGGCTTTAGCGGCCCATAACGCATAGTATCTTCTCCCCGTTTGGCCATTTCTTCAATGGGTAAACAGGCTTCAAAAAATTTAGCGGTTTCTCGTTCAAAGTCTTTTAATTCGGCTTGTTCTGCGGCACATAATTCTTGCCAAAAATTAAGATACTGTTCTCGGTTCATGGGACAATTAATATAGTCCGCATCTCCTTTATCATAACGAGAGGCACGAAAAGCAATGTCAAAGTTAATTGATTCCCCCAGGACAATGGGACTGGCGGCATCAAAAAAACTCATATACTCCATGCCAGTAAACTGTTGCAAATCCGCCGCTAATGCCGCACTGGTTAACGGCCCGCTGGTGAGTACGGTAATCGCATCTAAGGGAATATTTTGCACTTCACCCCGGCGCAGTTCAATTAATGGGTGATTGGCCAAAGTTTCGGTGAGTTCTCGACTAAATACTCCGCGATCAACCGCCAGCGCCCCGCCTGCGGGGACTGAATGTTCGTCTGCTTTACCAATAATAATTGACCCTAGTTGTCGCAATTCTTCATGGAGTAATCCGGCAGCGCGATCGCTCGCTTTTGCCCCAAAAGAATTACTACAAACTAACTCGGCTAACTCCTCACTATGGTGGGCAGGGGTCATTTGCACTGGGCGCATTTCATGGAGAACCACGGCCACTCCAGCTTGGGCTACTTGCCACGCGGCTTCAGTCCCTGCAAGTCCACCACCAATCACTTGTACGGGTTGTTGATTCATCGTTTTTGCTTTAGCTTTGCTTTAATTTGTTCAGTAAAGGAAAAATTAATTGTAGCAATGCCCACCATCATATATTGTAGGGTGAGCAATGCCCACCCTAAGAATTTTATTTTTTTTTCTTAGTTCTTAGTTATTCGTTATGCGGATTAAACCACCAACCAAAGAATCCCTACCCACCAACCAAAGAATCCCTACCCAACCACTAACCAAAGAATCCCTACCCAACCACCAACCATCAACCACTAACAAAAATCAATTATGAGCGAATTTTATAAAGGCAACCAAAGAGGCTGGTTCTATGATCGCGGACATGAAGCGGGATTTTTTCACACTTATGATAATTTTCAGGTGGGGGGAAAAACCGACCAACCTCGGAAAGTTCATGTATTTTTACCGCGAGAATATGAAGCGGTGGGCGATCGCTATCCAGTGCTCTATATGAATGATGGAGATACGGCATTTTTTCCCGGTGGAATGGTGGGAAAATCTTGGTGGACAGCGGAAACTCTCTGCGACCTTTACCAAAGAAGTGCTATCCGCAAATTAATTATCTTAGCGGTTTGTCCGTTAAACCGTGACTGGGAATACACCCATGAACCTGTCCCAGGACGAGGTGGGGGTGGACTCGAAGAATATAGCCACTATTTAGCAGACTCAGTAAAGCCATTTATCGACCAACACTATCGTACCTTATCTCACCCTAAAGAAACCACAATTTTAGGCAGTTCTCACGGCGGACTTGCGGCTTTTTATACCGCTTGTCGTCGTCCCGAATGTTTTGGCAATGCGGCGGCTATTTCCCCATCATTTTGGGTGGGTCTTGATACAGGATCGGGAATGTTAATTAGTTTATCCCATTCTCGGTTATTAAAACTCTGTACTCCTACCCTCAAAAATGCCAGTATTCGCCCTCGAATTTGGTTAGATTGGGGACTATTGCGCGATCGAGGATTTCATAACTGGTTTATTGAAGCATATGCCACTAAAAGGGGAAGATAAATGGCCGATTTACTTTGTGATAAATTTGGCTATATTCAAAATCAAAGTTTGTATATTTATCAAGACACAGACGGCCATCATACCGAAGCATTATGGCAAGTTTACCGTTAGTTTTGCAGGCATTTTATGAAATCAAATACTCATAGGTATAAATAAACCCGGCATATCTCTCTCCTAATTACTATATTAAATAAGCTTAATCAAGCATCAATTATTTTGTTTATCTTGCCCCCTCAAAAGCGGGTGTTGGTTTAGCGACAGCGTAACCGAACACCTCCAAGCAACCCGTGTCAATCGTTGCTTTTTGAAGTTTTGTTTTTGAAAAAAATTTATAGCAAAGATTTAGGTGTTTTATATTATATACATATTAAACAATTCTGGCAAAATATTGAGATCGATCACCCCAACTACCCGATCCACCGTCATCGGCTTTTTATAATTGTACATTTTTGTCTATTAAATAACAGAGTAGAACCAGAGAGCAAAAATGACTGAATATTTTTATCAAGTGGGGGGCAGTCTAGCCAGTGATGCCCCGACTTATGTGGAACGTCTGGCAGACAAGCAACTTTATCAAGCCTTAATTAAAGGCGAGTTTTGCTATGTGTTTAATTCCCGACAAATGGGCAAATCTTCCCTAATGGTACATACGAGAAAGCGCTTAGAACAAGAGGGATATGGTTGTACTACCATTGACCTAACTCGAATTTGCAGTGAAAATATTACCCCTTTACAATGGTACAAAGGAATTGTCACCGAATTATGGCGGGGATTTAATTTAATTGACAAGTTTCCGCTAAAATCTTGGTTGCAAGAAGTGGAAGAAGTTTCTTTATTGCCAAAATTAAGTAATTTTATCGAATAAGTTATTTTAACAAATATAAATGCATAAAAATTTTTGATTTTTTGGATAAAATTGATAGTATTTTTCGGTTATATTTTGCGGTAGATGACTTTTTTGCTCTGATTCGGTTTTGCTACAACCAAAGAGCCACTAATCCCGCATACCATCGTCTTAGCTTTGCCTTATTTGGGGTAGCTACTCCCAGTGATTTAATCCAAGATAAAAGCCGCACTCCCTTTAATATTGGCACCGCGATCGATTTAGGGGGATTTACTCTGGAACAAGCGCAGCCGCTTTTAAAAGGATTAGAAGCTCATGTGAGTCATCCAGAAAACGTCTTGCAAGAAATCTTGCTTTGGACAAATGGCCAACCTTTTCTGACTCAAAAACTCTGTAATTTAGTTACAATAGCAGCCAAGTCAATGGCATATGGCTTAAGTATTCCCCCAAGTACGGAAGCATTTTGGGTGCAAAATTTGGTCAAAAGCCAAGTGATTAAGCATTGGGAGTCTCAGGATGAACCATAACATTTAATAACCATTCGCGATCGCATTTTGCATAACCAACACAAAGCTGGGAGATTACAGAACTAATTTTATCAGGTTTGGTGGTCAAACATCAGAAATATTTACAAGTAAAAAATAAAATTTATCAGGAATTTTTTAATCAAAAGTCGGTAGAAAAACAACTTTCAGCCTTACGGCCTTATTCTCAAACTTTTGATGCTTGGGTTGCTTCGGGGCAAACCGATGAATCACGATTATTAAGAGGCCGAGCTTTAAAAGAGGCGCAAATATGGGCGCAAGGCAAAAGTTTAAGCGATTTAGATTATCAGTTTTTAGCCGCTTCGGTGGACTGTGACAAACAAGAAGTCCAACGGGCTTTATAAGCCGAAGGATCTAAAGCTATTGAATCTGAAGCAAAAGCGATCGCTGCCCAATTAGCTGAGGAAAAAAGAAGGTTATGGCAAGAACAAAAAACTGCCAAATTACACAGATTATTTTTAGGAGCAATCAGTCTAGCTTTTCTGGTATCTTCTGGCTTAGGAGTCTTGGCTTTTCAACAATATCGAGAAGCCAGAATTAGCGAAATAAAAGCTTTAACTGCATCCTCAGAAAGTTTGCTGCTTGCCAATCGACAATTAGATGCAATAATTGCCGCAATTCAAGCTAACCGCAAGTTAGAAAATTTTTCCAAAGGCGATCGCGCCACCATAGAAAATGTGGAAACTGCCTTAAATCAAGCAGTCTATGGAAGTTATAAATTTAACCATTTAAGCGGACATAAAGGCAGTGTTACGGCGGTGAATATTAGTCCCAACCTTCAGTTAATTGCCACGGGTGCTGAAGATCAAACCGTGAGAATTTGGCAACCGGATGGGAAACTTTTGCATATCTTAAAACATAGCGGATCCGTTGGGCGGGTGATGTTTAGTCCTGACAGTCATTTACTCGTAGCAGCGAGTTTAGATGGCACTGTGAAAATTTGGAGGGTTGATGGTACATTAATCAAAAGTTTTAAAGCCCATGAAATGCCGGTTTGGGGAGTGGCGTTTAGCCCCAATGGTCAACTAATCGCTTCAGCAAGTGGCGATCGCACTGTAAAATTGTGGAACCTTGATGGCCAACTCTTAAAAACATTTATCCGTCATCAAAACATCGTGCTAAGTGTGACTTTTAGTCCCGATAGCCTTATGATTGATTCTGCTGGAGCGGATAATACGATTAAACTATGCAGCGTTGATGGTAGCTTGCTGAACACCCTAAAAGGACATCAGAAAACTGTCTCGGATGTAAAGTTTTGCCCAGGGACAGATTTACTGGTATCTGTTAGTCACGATCTCACGGCAAAACTGTGGAAAATAGACGGCACTTTAGTCAAAACAATTCCCACCAATCGGGAATTTTTTGCTATTTATTTTCAATAAAAAAATACTACAATTGACGAATAAAACACAATTAAATATTGGAATTTTAACGGCAACTTGATTGCCGAGTTAAATATGTTTCGCAGCCAAGTTGGATTCGTGGCCATGAGTGCCAATGGTTTAATGGAAATCTCGGCGAATAATCAGGGGGAAATTAAACTCTGGAAGCTGAATCACGATCTATTAAAACCCCTCAAGGCACATGAGCATAAGATTTGGGATGTGGCGACGAGCCCGGATGGTAAATTAATCGCTTCAACCAGTGTGGATCAAACCCTAAAATTATGGCGGTCTGATGGCACACTTTTGCAAACCCTGAAAGATAACAAATCTACAGTTTTTCGGACGGCGGTTTTTAGTCAAGATAGTCGAATGTTAGTGACGGGTAGTGTGGATCAGCAAGTGCAAATTTGGGATATTAGTAATCCAGAAACTTCAGAGATAAAACTGCTCAAAACTTTCGCAGGACATCAAGCGCCGGTTAATGCTCTGGCGATCGCCCCTGATGGAAAAACCATCGCTTCTGGAGATAATAAAACGATTAGACTTTGGAATTTTGAAGGAAAATTACTGCATAGTTTTCCCGCGCATAATCAAATTATTTGGAGATTAGGGTTTAGTCCTGATGGTCAATTCATTGCCTCGGCCAGCGCTGATGGCACCGCTAAAATTTGGCGGGTTGCCGATGGTTTATTAGCGGCCACTCTGAACCACGATGGCCCAGTTTGGGGAGTTGCTTTTAGTCCTCAAGGAAATTTGGTTGTCACTTCTAGTCGCGATGGTAACTTGAAATTGTGGGAATTAGATGGAACATTACTCAAGACGATACCTAATTTAAGTGGGTTAAACCGATTGGCCATCAGTCCTGACGGTAAAATTATTGCGACAGCGGGAGTAGATACGAATGTAAAATTATGGAGTAATACCGGAGAATTACTCGCCATTTTACCCGGTCATCAATCGATGGTTTTTAGCGTGGCTTTTACCGCTGATGGCAACTTCCTGGTTTCTGGGGGAGAAGAAGGCACTATGATTATCTGGAATTTAAAGAATATTCTCGCTCTGAAACCGCTCAATTATGCTTGCAATTGGGTGCAGGATTATTTGCAGACAAATGTTGAGGTGGAAGAGGGCGATCGGGATTTATGTAAAGGAGTAGAACTAGGAAAGTAAGCATGACTAATAAACATTACTAAATAGTTGGATTGAGTGGGGGGATCTAGGCAGTGATATTCCCACTCTGGAGTATGCTTGTGATTGGTTGCGGGATTAGTTGCGGGATTATCTGCGGACTAATGTTGAGGTGGAACAGGGTGATAGCGGGATAGCTTTTCCCGGCACTTATGTGGGTGGAAAAGCAGGGGATAGATGCTCCCATGAGATTTAAGATTCCCGGATTCTTGGCAAAAGTCGGGGATCTGTGGCCAAATTTGGCCAATTTTAAATATTCAGGAATTACCCATGAACGCTATCGGTAGGGTGTTTTTCCCAGACTGTTACCGACTAATACCCCATATATAGAGTCGTTGCGTAAGTCCTAATATTCAGGGAGCGATCGCAATATAGACTCAGATTTACAACCTATTTATATTTACAGGCGGAATCAACCATGATTCAAAAAACCATCCGGTTTGTGACTACCTTCTTGCTTCTTATCACACCCATAGCTGTTGTTACTGGGATTATTTATGCTCAACAAGCAAAGCAGGCGAAAACTGTTCTGGAAATCCAAGCCAGTAATAGTGTCAAAGGCCAAACTGACCAAATTACCAGGGAATTTCAGTTAATCGTATCTGATTTAATATTTTTAACAAAACTTAATGAATTGCAATTATATATTAAGCTAGAAAATCCCCAATATCGGGATGAATTAGCCCGTGAATTTTTAAATTTTTCCGCCTCAAAAAAAATGTACGACCAGATTCGGTTTTTAGACCAAACCGGGATGGAAATTGTTCGGGTGAATTTTAATGGCGATCGCGCATCGATTGTGCCGGATGAAAAACTGCAAAATCAAGGAAATCGCTATTACTTTAAAGATACATTTCAGATCGATCCAGGAAAAATATTTGTTTCTCCCTTTGATTTAAATGTGGAAGGAAACCAAATTGAACAACCATTAAAACCAATGATTCGATTTGGGGTTCCGGTGTTTGATGACCAGAATCAAAAACGAGGAATTGTTTTACTTAACTACCTGGGAAATCAGTTGTTAAACCAACTGAAAAATAATGCGGCTTATGCTCCGGGGAATGTGATGCTGCTAAACGCCCAGGGTTTTTGGCTGACGGGAGTGGAAGATGCCCGGTTGTGGGGGTTTATGTATGGCGATCGCAACCATCAAACCTTTGGGCAATATTTTCCAGAGGAATGGCAAAAAATGAGCAAAAAAAAATCCGGTCAATTTTATAGTAAAAATGGCTTATTTACCTTTGTCACTATCTATCCTTTAAGGGGAACACAAAAATCCAGTATTGCGATCGCCCAAGAAGCCTTTGCTCCCAGCCAAGCGGAAATCGGTGCCTCAGAATATTATTGGCAAGTGGTTTCCTATATATCCACTGCGGATCTCCAGGAGGCACTCAACCCCATTCGGCAAGAAACGACCCTGCTTTTCTTCGGATTAGGGGCGATCGGTCTGGTGATTGCTCTCTGGTTAACTAATATTCAAAATAAACGGGCTGAAGCGGAAAAACAAATTGAACAACAAAATAAATTTTTAAATAATATCATCAATTCTCTAGCGGATCCTTTCTATGTGGTTAACGTCAAAGATTACAAGATTATTACGGCGAATACTGCGGCCAAAAAGCTGGGGAAATTAGATCGAGGAATTAGCCTGGGTTTAACCCATCAAAGCAATACCTCCTGTACAAATGCCCGACATTCTTGCCCCTTGCAAATCGTTCAGCAGACCAAACAGCCGGTGGTGCTTGAACATACCCACTTTCGGGCTAATGGCGAACCGATGATGGTAGAAGTTCACGGCTATCCGATCTTAGATGAGGAGGGAAATGTGGTGCAGATAATTGAATACAGCCTGGATATCACTGCCCGCAAACAAGTCGAAGAAGAATTACGCAAGCTTTCCCAAGCTGTAGAACAAAGCGCCAATGGGATTATTATTACTAATTTGCACGGCAAAATTGAGTATGTAAATCGCCAGTTTGCTCAAATGACTGGCTACACCTTTGAAGAAGTTAAGGACAAGACTCCTCGGATTTTGAATTCCGGTAAACAAAGCAAAGCTTATTATCAGGAGTTGTGGCAAACGATTAAATCGGGACGAGAATGGCGTGGGGAATTTCATAACCGCCGCAAAGATGGCTCGCTTTATTGGGCACAAGCGACGCTTTCGCCGATTTTTAATGCTGAGGGAAATATGACACATTTTCTCGGAATTCAAGAAAATATTACCGCCCGAAAAGAAGCGGAATCAGCCCTACGGAATTCCGAAGCAAAATTGAGACGACAAACTCAGGAATTAGCTAAAGCTTTAGAAGAGTTACGCCATGCTCAAAGTCAATTAATTCAAACAGAAAAAATGTCTAGTTTGGGTCAACTGGTGGCAGGAATTGCCCATGAAATTAATAATCCCGTGAATTTTATTTATGGTAATCTGGCTCATATTCAGACCTATGTGCAAGATTTAATTCAACTAATTCAGCTTTATCAAACCTATCTCCCTGAACCCGCCGCAGAAATTACGGATCGAATCGAAGATATCGATCTAGAATTTATGATCGAAGATATTCCTAATTTGATCGGATCCATGAAACAAGGGGCGAATCGAATTAAGGCGATTGTTTCTTCTTTACGCACTTTTTCCCACATGGATCAAGTTGGGATTAAAGCGGTGGATATTCATCAAGGAATTGATAGTACCTTAATTTTGTTGCAGCCTCGCTTGAATGCCACGGCAAATCGTCCCGAAATTCAAATAGAAAAACACTATGGTAAGTTACCTTTAGTTAAATGTTATGCCGATCAAATGAATCAGGTGTTTATGAATATTATTAATAATGCTATTGATGCGATAGACCAGCGCGATTCGCGGCAGCGATCCGCTTTGCGCGATCGCACCCGGTCTTGGGCTGATTTTGAACAAAACCCCAGTCGAATTCAGATTATTACTGAGCTTATTACTGAAATGGGCGGGAATCGCCAATCGGTGAAAATCCGCATCATTGATAATGGATCAGGGATTCCTGCCTCGGTCAAAGACCGCGTATTTGACCCTTTTTTCACCACCAAAGATGTCGGTCAAGGAACCGGCTTAGGACTCTCGATCTGTTATAAAATTATTACCGAACAACATAAAGGAAAAATAGAATGTTTTTCCACCGTTGGTCAAGGTACAGAATTTGCCATCACTCTACCCATTTCGGGAATTTAAATATGATTTCATTCAGAATTGTCTATGGAGAATAATCCTGTGGTGGTTATTCTCCATTTTTATCAATTGTTGAGAGCCTGTTGAGCGCCTCTGGTGCGATTCCGCTTTCGCGGATCCCGAAGCGCGAATCGCGTCCCAGAGGGACTTAAAGCATTCAGCCAGCTTAGGAATTTTCCAAAATCCATTCAGAAGCCCTTTCGCCCAAATCAATGGGAATACTGACCGCTTTACCCAACCGAGGACGTTCCTGAGTATTTTCAATAAAACGTTGCACTTGCTCAAACCCGCCCCAAGCGTGCAGATAATTCGCCACTGCGTTCAAATGCTCTTGATATTCCGCTTCGGTCATGGGAAAAGAGGCTTGCTCTAAGTATTTCCACATCACCTGGACAAACATCTTACCTTGAGTCCGGCGCAGTTGAATGTCGTAGGAATATCCCCATTTCTGGATCAACAATGCTCGTAATGTATTTCCGTCCATATCATTAAAAGAACAATTTTACAATCACAATTTACAAAAATCCCGTTTTCAGAAATTACGATTATGGCGTAAAAGAATGTAATAATTCTCTAAGGAATGCTCTAATTGGGCATCTCAAGCTGTTGAGGGTTGACAGTTGACCGTTGATAGTTAACAGTTAACAGTTGACCGTTGACCCCCGTCTGCACGGAGGCTGACCGTTCATCGTTCACCCCTGTCCTTAGTCCTTAGTCCTTAGTCCTTAGTTGTTAAGTCTAATGACAAGTGACAAGTAACCCTTGACAGTGAACAGTGAACAGTTAACAGTTAACAGTTAACAGTTAACCAGGAACGGTGAACCAGCAACGGTGAACCAGGAACGGTGAACCGTCAAACTCCCGATTGGGATTGCTCTATTAAAAAATAAAACTGTACCATACACCTAGCTGTTTAGCTCATGGCTCAAGCTTCTGGATCTCCCGATGTCCCCAGCATGGGGCGTCGTCAATTTATGAATTTTCTGACCTTTGGTGCCGTTACGGGAACCGCGTTAGGCGCACTTTATCCGGTCGTTCAATATTTTATTCCTCCCTCTAGTGGGGGTGGTGGATCGGGTGTCACTGCTAAAGATGCCCTGGGTAATGATGTGAAAGCCACCCAGTTCTTGGCTAGTCATAATTCAGGCGATCGCACCTTAGTCCAAGGTCTTAAAGGCGACCCCACCTACTTAGTAGTAACTGAAGACAAAAGTCTAGCAGATTACGGAATCAACGCCGTTTGTACTCACCTGGGTTGCGTGGTGCCTTGGAACGCTGGTGAAAATAAATTTATGTGCCCGTGTCATGGTTCTCAGTACAATGCCGAAGGCAAAGTTGTGCGTGGCCCTGCACCGTTGTCTCTAGCCCTGACTCACGTCAACGTGCAAGACGACACCGTGTTTATCAGTCAATGGACTGAAACCGACTTCCGCACCGGGGAAGAACCCTACTGGGCGTAAAAATTTTAAATTTTAGCCTTTAGATTTTCAATGTAATTGCCCATTGAAGTAATCTAAATTTCCCGCGTTATTTCCCACGTTTGACCTTTGGAGCAGAGAACCTCTCATCGAAGATGAAAACATATTCCTTATCGGAGATACTACGGCTTAGTCAAAAGGCGATCGCCAAAGGACTGGTTTTAGCCGTCACCACCCTTAGCTTATTCATTGCCAGCGACCTGGTAATTCCCCAGTCAGCCGCTGCCTATCCTTTCTGGGCGCAGCAAACCGCTCCCGAAACTCCTCGGGAAGCCACCGGACGCATTGTTTGCGCCAACTGCCACCTCGGTGCCAAACCCACTGAAGTGGAAGTGCCTCAGTCTGTGTTACCGGACACGGTGTTTGAAGCCGTCGTGAAAATTCCTTACGACACTCAAGCCCAACAAGTCTTAGGTGATGGCAGCAAAGGTGGCTTAAACGTTGGTGCCGTCTTAATGTTGCCCGAAGGCTTTAAGATTGCTCCAGAAGACAGAATTCCTGAAGAAATGAAGGAAAAAGTCGAAGGACTTTACTTCCAGCCTTACAGTGCTGACCAAGAAAACGTTGTGATCATCGGCCCATTACCCGGTGAACAATATCAAGAGATTGTATTTCCGGTCTTATCTCCCAATCCCGAAACCGATAAATCGATTAAATACGGTAAATATTCGATTCACGCTGGGGGCAACCGGGGTCGGGGACAAGTTTATCCAACCGGGGATAAAACCAACAATACTATCTATAATGCCAGCGCTGCCGGAACCATTAGCCAAATTGCTCAGGCTGCCTCTGGTGGTTATGAAGTGACCATTCAATCCACTGACGGCGCGTCCGTTGTTGATGTGATTCCTGCCGGCCCAGAATTGATCGTTGCCGAAGGCGATCAAGTCACCGCTGGTCAAGCTTTGACCAACAATCCCAATGTGGGTGGTTTTGGTCAGCGCGATACAGAAATCGTGTTGCAAAGTGCGGCGCGGATTCAAGGATTATTAGCTTTCTTTGGCATCGTCATCTTGTCTCAAATTCTTCTGGTTCTGAAGAAGAAACAAGTCGAAAAAGTTCAAGCAGCCGAAATGAACTTTTAAGCCTAAAGTAGCTTTAATCAGTTAACTCAAAAAAGGGGGCAATTTGCTCCCTTTTTTTATACAAATTTCAAAAATTACTGCTATATTTATTTCAATTATGCTTGATCCAATGCTGAGATGGGGCGCAAGCATTGGATCAAGCACAATTGAAACAACTATATAAAGTACAAAAAAACCTGTCATTCCCGCGAATGCGGGAATCCAGAAAACCTCTGTACTTCATCCAAATAATAAGCGCTATATTGCATTTTTACTTGGAAACGGAGTAAGCTTAATGATTGACAATCTGAAAATAAAAATAACATCGTGAAAGTTGAAGAAAAAGTAGTTGAAGTGGGTTCCCTGAAGTGGTTTTATCGGGAAATTAATCCCCAAAACCCCAGCGATCGCCCCCCGGTATTGTTGTTACATGGACTAGCTGCCCAAAGTTATAGTTGGACAGTGATTATGCGGAATTTGGCAGAAAAAGGATTTCGGGCGATCGCTCCTGATTGGATTGGCTTTGGTCAATCAGCTAAACCGGAAAAACAGGACTTTCCCTACACTCCTGAAGCCTTTATCAGCGCCCTGGATAGCTTTCTCAACACCCTAGAAATTGCCAATTTTTCTTTAGCAATTCAAGGATTTTTAGGCACTGTTGGCCTCCAATATGCCCTGAAAAATCCAGAAAAAATTGAGCGATTAATCATACTTAATGCTCCCGTTTCTTCAGAATCAAAATTACCTTGGAAAATCAAACAATTTGGTTTACCATTCATCGGTGACATGATTACCCAAGACCCTCTTTCCATCGATCGCACCTTGGAAGCGGGCTGCGGATATCCTATTTCTGACGAAGACTTAAAAATCTATCGGGCACCATTACTCCAAAGTTCCGCCGCAGGCAGATCACTGTTAAATACTGTGCGGAAACTTGACCTCAAAAATGCCATGACTGAAATTGAATCTGGGGCAAAAGCATGGCAAAAACCTACCTTAATTATTTGGGGGACAGAAGACCCTTGGTTGCCCGTACTCGATGGGGAAAAACTGGTTAAATCTCTACCCAATGGTCAGTTAGTCAAACTGGAAAAAGCGGGACATTATCCTCAAGAACATTGGTCATCAGAAATCAGCGATATTATATTGCCCTTTTTGCGTCGTCAAGAATAGGCTTCTTGCAAAACAATTAAGAAACAAAGAAACCGGGTTTCTTGAAGCAATCCTTGCTGAAAACGAAAGAGTCCCATAGAAACCCGGTTTCTGAGATTTCGTTCCCGAAGTAAATCCGTGGATTCCCGCATTCGCGGGAATGACAGTTTTTTTCTGAGATTTGAGACTATAATAAATCAAAAATCAACTCCAAAACTGAAAAAAAACTAAAAAAACTTATGACTGCGCCTTTAATTTCCGTGATTATTCCCACCTATAATCGTGAAGATGCCCTACGAGACAGTATTGCGGATGTACTCAAGCAAGACTATCCCAATTTTGAGGCGATAGTCGTTGACCAAACCGCTACTCATAAACCAGAGATTCAACAGTATTTAGAAGAAATGTCTAATCAGGGAAAAATTCGCTGGTTTAGAGTGAACTGGGCCAGTTTACCTGGGGCGCGAAATTATGCAGTTCGTCGGGCAAAAGGCGAGATTATTCTATTTATTGATGATGATGTGCAGTTGCCAGAAAACTTTCTAGCCAACCATGCCAAAAACTATCAAGACAACCCCGAAATAGGCGCGATCGCTGGTCGAGTTTTTGACCGAATGAAACTAACCGATTCTCAGGGAAATTTAATCATAGAACAACTGCCCCCGGAAGCAATGGATCCGGGAATTGCTTGGTATTATATTGATTTAGTCCATACGGTAAAACCCCAGCAAGTCCTCTCTGCCAGAGGCTGCAATATGTCGTTTCGCCGGGAAATATTTACGCAGCATGGACTCAAATTTGATGAGCGATTTAGAGGGTCTGCGGTGCGCGAAGAGTCTGATTTTTGTCTGCGGTTACGGTCAACAGGATATAAAATATGGTATGACCCAGAAGCCCATTTAGTTCACCTGGGAGAAGAGACGGGCGGATGTCACGATATTAGCACAAAATCTTGGCAATATCAGATTACTTTTTATCACAATCATTTCTTTTTAGGCTTAAAAAATCTCACCTGTTCTCAATGTGTCCGCTTTTTTGCCCGGTTATTTGATTGTCATGTCCTGGGTCATCCCCCTTGTAATAAAAGTGGTTCACCGCTAAAAATGTTGGTGCGGGGTTTTTTTTATACCCTGGGTTTTTTCAGTGCAGTTGGCACTCAAATCAAATCTCTCTGGAATGATGGGCAAATTTATACTAAGGAAGATAAGGAATAATTGATAATTGATAATTGATAATTGATAATTGATAATTGATGATTATTCTTTAATAGTTATTAATTATTTTCCCCAACTAACAACCCCCCCAACCCCCCCGTCAACCGCCATCGGGCAAGCAACAACCAACAACAACCAACCAACAACCAACAACAACCAACAACCAACAACCAACCAATAATAAAATTATGAAAATTTTAGTCGTTAGCCATACTTATATTGTTGACCTAAACCGAGAAAAGTTTAGGGCTTTAGCCAAGTTAGAACCAGGAATTGAGGTGACGGTGGTGGTGCCCCGACGGTGGCAACCCGGTGGAGTGCAAAATAAAATTATTGAAACCCAACCCATTCAAGAAGGTTCTTTTCAAGTAGTGCCGGTTTCTAATTTTAGTGAAAATAATCAGGGTTTATTGGTATTTGGGGCAGATTTGATTAATGTATTGCATAATTTTCGCCCGGATATTATCCAGGTTGAACAAGGGGCAAAAGCGCTGGCTTATGCTCAGTTAATTACTCTGAATCGTTGGTTAAAAATTGGGGCAAAAAATGTCTTCTTTACTTGGTGGAATTTGCCTTATACTTTAAAGTGGCCGATTTCTTGGTTGGAAGCTTATAATTTAAAAGCTACTGATGGGGTAGTGGTGGGTAATCAAGATGGGGCAGATATTTTGCGCGATCGCGGATATACTGGCCCGATGGTGGTGATGCCTCAATTGGGGGTTGATGAAACTTTGTTTCGTCCCCAAAGCCAACCGGAATTAGCGGCTAAACTGGGAATTAAAGATACGGATTTTATTGTGGGATTTGTAGGCCGATTTGTGGAAGAAAAAGGCTTAATTACCCTAGCAAAAGCTTTGGAAAAAATCCCCGAAAAACCTTGGAAGTGGTTATTATTAGGACGCGGCGATTTAGAGTCACAGTTACTCGCTTGGGCGGCAGAAAATGGCTTTACTGATAGAGTAATTATAGTGGAAAGTGTCCCCCATGACCAAGTATATCAATATATTAATTTAATGAATGTTTTGGTTTTACCTTCGGAAACTACCTATAAGTTTAAAACTTTAACTTCTGTGGGCTGGAAAGAACAGTTTGGTCATGTTTTAATTGAGGCGATCGCTTGTAAAGTGCCGGTAATTGGGTCGGACTCTGGAGAAATTCCTTATGTGATTGATGACGCTGGGTTAGTGTTTCCTGAAAAAGATGTGGCAGCGTTGCAAAATTGCTTGATGCAACTGATGGAAAATACCCAGTTAGCTGCGGATTTGGGGGAAAAAGGTTATCAAAGAGCGATCGCGCACTATACCAATCAAGCCCTAGCCCAAGAACTGTTAAAATTTTACCAACAATTGCTCACCACTGATATAGCAGTCCTATTTCAATCGTAATATTTTTGTAGGGGCAACCACCGCCATCGGATTGCCCCTACAATTACACAACTGATTTAGGATTGCTATATTTCTTGAACCTAAAAAAAACAATCATATTCCCAATCATAATTATGCGAATTCTGCAAATCATTCCGGCAATATCCCTCGTTTATGGCGGCCCCAGTCAAATGGTTTTAGGGCTTTCTGCTGCCCTAGCTAATGAAGGGGTTGATGTGACAATTTTAACCACTAATTCTAATGGAGATACGGGACAAGCGCCATTAGATGTTCCTTTAAATCAGCCCATTCCCCAAGATGGTTATCAGGTGATTTATTTCCGCTGTAGTCCATTTCGGCGATATAAATTTTCTGTGGATTTATTGAATTGGCTGGCAACCCATGCCCATGAGTTTGATTTAGCCCATTTACACGCCTTATTTTCTCCAGTTATTTCCGCCGCAGCGACGGTGGCAAGAGTGAAAAAGTTACCTTATATTTTACGGCCTTTAGGCACTCTAGATCCGGCGGATTTACAGAAGAAAAAACAGCTAAAAAAAATCTATACAACTCTGTGGGAAAGAGGCAATATTGCCGGGGCGTCAGCGCTGCATTTTACCAGTCATCAAGAAGCCATTATTTCTGAAAGATTTGGGGTGAAAACCCAGGATTTAATCATTCCCTTGGGGGTAAAATTTCAGTCGGTTAATCCAGAAGTTTGTGATGTGAGAAGTCAGTTAAATATTCCCCGCGATCGCCCCTTATTATTATTTCTTTCGCGCATAGAACCGAAAAAAGGACTAAATCTGCTTTTGCCTGCTTTGGAAACCCTAATCGCCGAAGGGTTTAAATTTCACTTTGTCCTCGCTGGAAGTAATCCCCAAGACCCGGATTATGAAGCGATGATTAAGGCCAAAATAAAAGCCTCCCCCCTGGAAAAATGCACAACTATCACCGGATTTGTCACCGGAAATTTTAAGGCAGCTTTATTACAACAAGCGGATTTATTTGTCTTACCTTCTTATTATGAAAATTTTGGCATTGCGGTGGCAGAAGCAATGGCAGCAGGGACAGCGGTTTGTATTTCGCGGGGGGTCTATATTTGGGAAGATGTGCAAGGGGCAGATGCCGGTTGGGTTTGTGATTGTAATCTGGAAGATTTAGTGAGTCAATTAAGGATGGCATTACAACATCCAGAAGATTTATCCCGTCGGGGAAACAATGGACAAGTTTATGCGAATCATGCTTATCGTTGGTCGGCGATCGCCCAGGAAACTATCAAAGCTTATCAAGGGATTATTTTTTAGAACTGAGACAAGCTGATCTGATGGGTTAATTAGGCAATCCAATGCCTGAGACTCATAATACCGGAGAAACAGTGAGGGATTAATGAATATGTCAGATGATTATCAGTTGCTAAATCTGGGAGGATTAACCTCCTTAGTTACTAATGTCACAATGTCGTTATGGGGTAATGATGTTGCGATCGAATGTCTCTACGATCCAACGGGCGATCGCCTGCCTTATATTCTGAATTTTCAAGATTGTAGAGAAATTCGCTGGGAAATTCATGATCCAGAGGAAGTCCACGAAACTTTTGCTGAGTTAATCGGAATTCATCTGGGAGAGGGCGATCGCCAAAAACCCGCTTTGATTCATACAGATATTTTTGAGATTTCACTGCTTTACGGCACTTTTAATCTTGAACGAATTCCATCATCTCAGAATATTCTGCAAACTAAACCGTTAGTTGAAGCGTAATTAGAGAGGCGATCGCTTTTTTCCCGGTTGCCAATAATTCTGGAATAATCTTAATTTATTTAAGAAAAAAGCTAATTTGACTATCATTAGATTGCTTAAACTGATGACGGCGATCGCCTCCTAATTTACTGAAAATCTGATTCACCACAGAGACACAGAGGACACAAAGAATACAGAGGCGATCGCTTTAGAATGTGTCCTTCGTGTCTTTGTGGTAAATAATCCATTTTTTTAATAGGCGATCGCAATTTATTCTCTTTAACCTTTACTCTACACGACTCACTTGCCGGGAGTTAGCTGGAGATGTTTCTCTGATTTTTCGCTGATACTTTAAAGCCATAGCTGTGGCAAATTCGCACATTTCTTTAGCTTTTTCTTCTGATTCTTTAAAAACTTCTAGCATTTCCAGCATTTTTTTCTCATCTGGTAGTTCTTTCATGGTAATTCCCTCAAAAAATTGACAATTTTTTCTACTCGCAGTTTACTTTCAATCGCTTTACCCAGTAAAATTCCTAAATCTTCTCCCGTTTCCTGAATCACATCTAACGAAAGATTGGCTTCAGAGAGAACGTTCACCATATTCTGAATTTGTTGACGAGCAGTGGTCGTGAAAAATAGCAAGGCATTTAAGTAGGCAAAGTATTGTAACAGTATAGCATTTTCCGGAAATTGTGACATGACTCGCCTGAGTACATTTAGTCCGAAGGTTGCTTCGGCTTCTATTTGCTCAACTTCTAAATAAATTCGGTCAATTATCTTTTGTATTTCTGATGGAATTTGCATCTACATTAAATTGGTTTATGTCGAAATGTCATCAACATTTTAACATAAATAAGTCACCGTAGATTTATCTTGATTTAACCTCGTTTAGCCTAGTTGTTAGGCTCTGCCTGGGAACGCCTTATTGGAGGATCTGATTCGCGGAAGCGATCCGATGAAGCGGAATCGCCTCCTAATTTACTGAAAATCTGATTCACCACAAAGGCACAAAGAACACAAAGAATACAGAGGCGATCGCTTTTCTTTGTGTCCTTGGTGTCTTTGTGGTAAATTATCCATAAATATATCCGTGAGCAAATTAATCAGGAACATTTCTTTGGCTAAAACTAATCTGGGAATGGATAAATGATCCACGGGTTAAGATAGTTCGCTGACTGCCGGAACTTTCAGATGAACCAAAGCTTTTTGCAAAACACTTGGCTTGACACTTAACCAAATTTGATGGCGATCGTCTTCAGTATAACCGATCACCACAGCCCCAATTGGTGAACCAATATCGGGATACATTTCGGGAGTCATATCTCCATTTTCCACAAAATCAGTAATCTGAACAATACCTCGCACCGCGTCGTCATCCAAATTTACAAAAATCCCAAAGGGTGCATGATATTCAACTTTACCATGAATCAGTTCACCTAACCGATACTTCGACTTAATTTCATTCCAGAAGCGATCGCTCATTTGATTACCTCGGTTTTAGCACTCTAGGATATTGGTTTAAAATCGGCAACAAATCGTGAGAAATCGGCAATTCTCTATATTCTCCACCTTGATACGGTCTTTCTAGTGGTAGAAAATACCGATTATAGGTTTCTAAATCCATTGTAACTTCTAAAATAGCATCTTTGTAATACCGATGATATTCCTCAGCCAGACCTCTGCTATTCGGCGATGCAAAGTAGCATTTTCCGTCAGCATACGGAGGAGAATAGGGAAAATCAGCAGGCTGAAAACCCTGCTCCACAAAGTGCTGTCCTTTTCCCTTTTGGGTGGCTTTATAAATTGTAATAGTCGGTTTTGTACGCAAACGAAATAAAATCAGTTTCAGAGAATTCTTTGTTATTGTAAACCTACAGGGCTTTGTCTACACTTTCCAAGTAGATAAATGCAATCAGTCTTATAAAATTCCAGATAAATTATCCGGGTGGAAGTTCCGGAGCTTGTCCATCTCGCCAGAGGTAGATACTAACCGCACCGTTAGGATGAACAGACCAAGGATCTACTCCATTGCCAGACCAACCATAGGGGTCGATCAGAGTAGGTTGACCGTTATTAGTATCTGTTAATCTGCTAGCAGCAAAGTGTAGGTGAGGGTGGCTGCTACAGCCAGTGTTTCCCGATAGTCCGATTACCTGTCCTGAATACACTCTCTGTCCTTGGCTGACATCAATATGATCGAGATGACCATATATACTTTGAAAACGAGAGCCATCAGGTGCGGTATGGGTTATGAATACATCTAATTGATGTACAATTCCTCTTGGGGGGCAGTTAAAAGACTGCCAACCAGCAGAATCCACTACCCCATCAGCAACAGCTAACAACGGAGTTCCATTGGGCATAAGCCAATCATAACCTGAGTGACCGTCAATGTAGGCACCGGGACTACCAGCTCGCAGTTTCTTTCCCTGCCAAGTAAGCACATAGCCGTTCTGAGCGCCCGGTAAGTCGTGATCAAAGACGTTTGTATTTGGGAAATTTCCTGAAAAGGGTTTCTGAAAGAGAGGGATATATGTGGGACTAGGAACAGACGCCGAACTAGCCACCGTGAAAAGACATGAAGCTTTGGATGGGGTGCCTGCACTTTCAAATGCCCGAGCCAACGGCTCACTACCAAACCCGGAAAAGGAAGCCTGAAAATTTTGACAAGAAACTTGAACCTGGTTTCTACCGTTTAACAGGTATGTACCGGAACTTGCCACCCTACAATCGGGATAGGTGCAATGCTGGCTGAGAAGAGCGGCACAAGGATCGGTGGATAAGTCGGTAGTTACCCAAAGCCACCAGCCACCACTATTGGTTTGGACATTACAAAACCGGCCTATATTGGTTTGAGCGTTTGTTATGGAGGGATTAAATCCACTTCCTAATCCTATGGATATGGCTGTGAAAATTAGGACAGTCAGAAAGATGACCAGATGATTTTTTTTAGACATAGACATGATAATTCCTGTATCCTTACCCGGCAAAGGCATCTAATTTGCCGCAGCGCTCCGATCGGGATTTGAAGATTTTTAGCCCTAGCCCACTTGTCAATCTGGGACTCATGGTTGAGTTAATTCGGGAGCATCCCAGGTTTGTAGTAGAGGCGAAGCATAACCTTAGATCAGTTATTGGTTAAAAGCTTCAGCTTACTGCCGGAATGCTTCGCCCCTGCATCGGGATGCTCTGGTTAATTTTCAATAATTTTGACAAAAAAGCCCTTGATGACAAGATTCGTTTACCCTGACTTCAGATAAACCTCTATGCGATCGCTGCGTTTCTGTTTTCAATGAGCGATATTCTGTTAATCCTTGAGATCCGCCCCGTTAGCCACTCAAATGTCTTATTTCAACCAATGTAGAAAATTTGGCTGGTTTTGTCCAGTCAGAAAAAGTAAGAAAAAAGTAATAGAAAAGTCAGAAAAAAGTAAGCAAAAAGTAATAAATATGGTATAATCCTTTACAGGGTGGATATTTCAGTTTCCCGATTAGGCTGGGCTGGACTACCTGCCTGTTGTTCAATTACCAGAATGAGGGACTTAGGGCTATGACGGTTGAGGAAGCACTCGCGATCGTGGAAACTGCACTGGATTACGATCGCCTCAACCACGTTCAAGAAATATTATTTCGTCAGTCATGGGCAGGTCTATCTTATCGGGAAATTGCCAAAAATAGCGGATACGATCCCGATTATCTCAAAGATGCTGGATCTAAACTCTGGAAGGAATTGTCAAAAGTATTCGGGGAAAAAGTAAAAAAAGATAATCTCCAATCGGTTCTGAGGCGATATTTAAAGCGAAATCAAATAACTTTACAACGAAATCAAATAATGGGAGTGGATCTCACTGGCTCAAATTTAAGTGGAGCTAAATTATTATTCGCAAATATAAGTAAAGATTCGTGTCAAGCCGATTTATACAAAGATAAAATAGGGGATAATAAAACTGAAGTAGACGAACCGAAGATAAAAGCTGAAGATAATTCAAAGTCGATCGCTCATTCGCCTTCTGAAACTATCACTTATTCCTGGAAAAGTTGGCAGTTTCGGTCAGCAGCAGAGGCGAATATTGCCCAGGCACTCGATCGCTCCGGGGTGCTATTTTTTCCTAAAGCAACGGCACGGTTGACAACCACCGATGGCAGAGAAAACCAAGACCTTTATTTTCTGATTTGTTATGAAGGAAAATTAGGGATTCTGGGGGTGAATGCAGAGGAGGGGGATGAAGCAGATCGGAGAAGCGATCGCATTCTTCAATCTCAAGGTATTCGGATGATTCAATATTACAACGTTAACGAATGTACGGAAGAACCGGATAGAGTGGTGTTGGAATTTTTACAAAATTTAAGTTTTGCGTCCAAGGAAAAAAGCGAATTTGACCATGATTAGTTTGGTTAAGCTGATGACAGCGATCGCCTCCTAATTTACTAAAGATATTATTCACCACAAAGGCACAAAGAACACAAAGAATACAGAGGCGATCGCTTTAGAATGTGTCCTTCGTGTCTTTGTGGTAAATAATCCATTTTTTTAATAGGCGATCGCTCAGATTAATTACCAGAAAAATCATTTAATTATGCCAAATATTCTAATTTTACTTCAACTAAATTATTCTGATCATTAATATTGTCAACCGCACTGAGAAGTCGATTTTTGTTAGGTTCAGACTTGAAAAGATACTCGGTTTCATCTTGATTCAATTCTGAGACAACGATTTCAATCTCTTTATTGCCAAACTTGGCTTTAATTTTTTCTAACAAATCATTATTAATTTCACTGGCTTTTAAGCGATAAACTGTTGACATAATTGCTACCTATTGCTACCTATTGTCGATGGTGATAATCATAACGGTTTGAGTTTAATCACATCATAATTATGCCATAACCATAGCCCAATCCTCAACCCGATCTGCGCGGCGATAAGCCTGACGGCATAGCTCCGCTTACCGCGCCTATATTTCCTGAGAGGCAACTGGGAGGCGATCGCCTCCTACAGATGGGCGAAGCATGGCCGTAAAAAATTCACGTTTCTAACCCATCGAACTTCTGCGGTCATGCTTCGCCCCTACCAATATCTGTGGTCTATTCAATCGAAAACAATAAGGCCGATTACTTTATCAACCACAGAGACACAGAGGACACAGAGACGAGCCATGATGAGCAATTTTCTCTGTGTCCTTTGTGCCTTTGTGGTGCAGATAAAAAATGCCAATTAATCTTGCTCAACCCAAACCTTAATCATGCCTGCGGGAATGCGAATAACCGGATGCTCAAAGATTTCTTGTAACACCTCACTGCCGCGCACTTCTAAGGTGCGTTTTAAGCGGTTTTTCAGGGATAAATTTTCTTTGATTACCGCTTCGATCGCCCGTTCCGCTTGCCGATTACTGGGATTTTTTTCTGCTAACCTTTCTAGGATTTGCTGCACATCCGATCGCAAAGCGTTATAAGCATTAACATCAACGTTGGTAGATGCAACCTCTTTGGAGGCGATCGCTAAAGATGGAGCATCGGACGAGAAATTATTGGTTTGAGGCTTGGCGGTTGCTTTGGGTAAAACCCGCGCATCTTTTACCGGCTGTTGACCGCTAAAACTCCGCACCGCATCCACAATATCTAACCCAGTGGTTTGCCGCATTTGCTCCATAAAAGTAGCGATTTTACTGGCACTATTGCCGTTATTGCCATCAATTACGGTGACATTACGCACATCCACTTCTGGCACCGTAGCCACCATTGTTTTTAACAAAGTTTCTAACTTTTGGAAGAGGAAAATTTCTCGCGCTGCGGGGCCTGCCGCTTGCCAAGATTCCACTAAACGCTTACTTCCTTCCGCTTGGGCTTTCCCGTCTTCAATAATTCGCGCCGCATTTCCTTTTGCCCGTGCGATCGCCCGCTTACATTCCGCCTCCGCAGGAGCCACCACATCCGCTTGTAACTGTTGTTCAACTTGCTTAATTCGTTCCGTTTGTACCGAAACTTCTGCTTGTCGGCGAGCCACTTCTGCGGCAATTTCCGCTTGAGCTTCTGCCACCACAGCCACCCGCTGAGTTAAGGCATTTTTTACCCGTCTTTCCGCCTCCGCTTTGGCAATTTCAATATCTCTTTCAATACGTTTTAGGGCAGTAATTCGCTCGTTTTCCGCATTACGAATCGCTGAAGTAGCTTTAGCCTCCGCTTCAGCAATGCGGGCATCTCGTTGCAATTCCGCTTGTTGCTTGCGGCCAATGGAATTGAGATAATGCACTTCATCAGAAATATTTTGAATTTGCAGGTTATCCAAAACCAATCCTAATTTTTCTAGGTCATCTTCTGCTTCGTCGAGCAAGCTTTTAGCAAAAGCCATTTTATCTTCATTAATTTGTTCTGGAGTCAAAGAAGCCAAAACCCCGCGCAAATTTCCCTCTAAAGTTTCTCTGGCTAAAGTTTCGATTTCCTTGCGACTTTTCCCCAGCAAACGCTCGATCGCATTGTGGATAGTTGGCTCACTTCCAGCCACCTTAATATTCGCCACTCCTTCTACAGTTAGGGGAATCCCGCCTTTAGAATAAGCCCCCGTAACCTTCAACTCGATGATCATATTACTTAAATCCATACGGAATGCTCGCTCTAATAAAGGAGTGCGAATACTGCTACCCCCTTTAACTAAGCGATATCCCACCCGCCGTCCGTCTGCCAAACGGCGATCGCTTCCGGCAAAAATTAACACCTCACTCGGCTGACAAATGTAATAAAGGTTACGCAGAACCAAAGTCCCCGCCCCACCAGCCACACTCAAGATAATTGCTAGTGAAAAAATGAACTCCATAATGATTTTTCTCCCTATTTTTTTGCTAATTTGGCGCGATTAATTAATTCAGGGCAATTCAGGGCGTTAAACTTCGGCTTTATGACCATTGCGACTGACGCTATTTCCCATCACCTTAATTCCCAAAGTATCATCCACGCGATCGAGGAACTGACGGAAAATTTCTGGGTAAGCATTCACTAAACAGGCCAAAGATTTGCCATCTCCGTTATCAATCACATTCACTTGTTCTAGTTTCAAACGGCCAGGAATTTTGGCCGCTTCTCGCAGCACCATTTCTATTTGTTGAATATAAAAAACTTCGGAAGCATCGGTGCCAGTTTCTTGCCAAACTTGGGCGAGGAGTTCGTTCACCAAAGCAGCGGCACTGGCATTTTCCGCCAAAACTGCCGCATCCCCTTTAGCTTTGAGTTGTTGAGCTTGTTTATGGGCTTCTGCGGGGAGCACTTCATCCGCTTCTAAGCGCAACCGCTCTAAGTGAGCTCTAATGGTTTGTAATTGTTGTTCCGCTCTCGCTCTAGCTTCTTGGGCTGCCGCTTTAGTCCGCTCTTCTTCTGACCGCGCTTGTTGTTCTAATTCCGCTTTAATTTTGCGGAGTTCGTTTTCTTTTTCCTGGATAATTGTGCGAGCTTGAGTTTTGGCTACTTGCGCTTCTTGTTCGCATTGGGCTTCTACTCGGTCTGCTTCACCTTTGGCGTTAGATTCGGCAATTTCTGCATCCCGTAAAATTTGGGCAATTTGTTTGCGTCCAATGGAATTCAGGTAATCGACGTTATCAGAAACGCTTTGGATTTTTAAGGTGTCTAAATGGATGCCCAGTTTTACTAGGTCATCTTCTACATCTTGGGCAATGCGTTCGGCAAATTGCAAGCGGTCTTCGTTGAGTTGTTCCGGGGTGAGGGTGGCAACGACACCGCGTAAATTGCCTTCGAGAGTTTCCCTGGCAACCCGAGCAATTTCGCCGCGATTATGATCGAGAAAACGTTCAATGGCGTTCCCAGCAATGGCAGGGTTGCTGGAAATTTTTACATTGGCGATCGCATGAATTTGTAGTGGCGTTCCCCCTTTGGCGTAAGCATTAGAAATCTCAATGGGCACCGCCATCGTTCTGAGATCCATTCTTTTAATGGTTTCCAAAATTGGGATGCGGATTGTCCGTCCGCCAAAAATGACCCGATAACCCACTTCTTGACCGTCTTTAGTTTTGTGTTTCCTGCCTGAAAGTACCAGGATTTCATTGGGGTTACAAATGCAGAGAAAATTATTAATAAACCACATCAGTAAAGCTAAAGCCAAAAATCCGCCAACAGTCAAGGGTAAACTCATACCCATTAAGGTCATATTTTGGCTTTGGCTTTCCCCAATAGCCCCAATAGAGCGATTCGCGGGGACTTGTGCCACTTCGATCGCGACTACTTCTTGTTTGAATGAAGATTTAAGTTGATTTTCCATTTTATTCCCTAGCAAAATTGACTGTACCTGTTAGATATCCGTAGATTCATCGGTGACGACCCAAAGCTGATTATTTTTTAGGCCAACAATTAAGACGCGATCGCCTTTTTTAAAGCCTTTTTCTTCATCGGTGAACGCCACCAAATTCAGGGTTGAACCTTTAACGTTTAGCTGAACTTTCCCCTTACTCTGGCTGTCAAAGGGAAGGGAGACTTTACCGGATAGACCAATTAAATCATTGGCACGAATTAAGGAATCCGCTTGATGGCGCCGGAGGTTTCGCAAGACCCAAACCATTGAAGTGCCGCAAAAACTACCGATCAGCACCGATATTGAGGCGATCGCCAGTTGAGGAATTGCGGGGGTCAATTTCGACAGAACAATGCCGGTTAAGCCGAAAAAACAACTGCAGAACGTCCAAAACTTAATCGTCAAAAACGGCAACCACAAAGTCATTTTTTTGGATCGCTTGGTCAGGGTGAGTATTTTCTCCCCTTCTTCAATGTTCCGAGATTCTTCTGTAACTTCGATGTCAGCATCGAAGTCATGGTCAAAATCTACGCCGTCCAATCCTGCCAAGGCAGCGAGGGCGACGAAAATTCCGCCAATAGTAAAGGAAAAAATATAGATGGGTAGCATCTTCTATCCAGAATGACAGCCAGAACCGGGCAAATAATCTTGCAAGATTATTTGCAAGTAATCTTGCAAATACTTAAATTCTGACAAATAAATCCAGAGTTTACCACCGTTAAACTTTAAGTTTTATTAAGTTTTTGGTCTAATGATTTAAATTTTTTAGATAAACTTAATATTTACCTGGTTTTCAGGAGGTTGGCCGAGTCTGGGGGCGAAAACCAGGGGCTGAGAATTTTTTCGAGAAAAAATTCCCCTAAAAAAATGGCTGAATTGCCATGAGAAAAACGGTCTGATTACCACCGCAAATATTCTTAGCCTTCTCAGCCTGGGTTAAGGTCATGGGATATTTTGAGATTTTAAATATCTCAACGTTACCGGGAAAATCCCCAATCTCCAAAATCTTTATCGGCAAATTTAATCCCGGTTTATCGTCAAGCGGCTCCTGGTTTAACTGACTTTTTTTCGGGATGGGCTATCAGTAAAATCGGGAGTTTTTAAGGGAATAATTTTCTCATAATTCACAGATAAATTCGATGAATTACTTATGGTTCCTACAAGAATAGGCTCTGGAATAAAAGAACGAATCGCCAAAGGACAAGCTTGCCAAGTGCCTCGGACAGATACATTCAGAAGATGACAAAGACCTCCCCGTCTTCCTTCCACTTCATAGTGCTGGCAAAAACGACAGGATAAAGTAGAACAATTGTTAGAATTCATGGCATTTATCGCTTTCCACAAGGAATATTAATGATCGATGATTGGGAAAAATTATGCGGCGATCGCGGATGGCTATTTGAGCAAGCCAGATCCATAAACTTCAGTGATTGATATCAATTCAGGCGACTTTACTTTTTTATGATCTCCCAAAAAACGAATAAAACCGATCAAATTTAAATTTTATGTTTGATTGATTAAATTATTTTTAATAAATATTTTTTTCAGCCAGATTATGCTAACTAACTAATAATGGTTTTAGCCAGGCATAATTTGAGCTTGATGGCTGAAATTATGCTCGTAATTCACCACTTCGGAAATCAGTGGTTCAATCAATGGATGAATCATCGGATAAGTGTAAGGAGCATGAGAGTAGGTGGAGATATTGGTCATTTTCTGTACATAAAAAGAACATCCGATCAATTCACTATGTACGGGGACAAAAAGCAATTGACAAAATTCTCCGCGTGTTGTAAAGGCACGATAATGCATACAATGTTGGCAAGAAAAATTCTCAATATTCTTGGAATTCATAAAACATCTCCTGGCTAATGACACTATTTAAGTTTGTCCAGTAGTTCCGGTTTTGAGTGCGATCGCAATTCTTTGTCCCTGTGATCTAAACTTCATTTTTTGGTGATGGCGATCGCTCATCCCCTTAGAAAAACATTGACAAGACCAATACAGCTTGATACAGCTTGATGTCGAATTAGTCAGGATGATTTAACATTTCGAGAAATAATTACGAGAAATTCTCTTGGCTTACCCAGTTGACCCAAGGGCAAATTTTGAGTGAATCGTTATCTAAGGGATTTTTAGCTACTTGAGGAACAAACCTAAGCCCAAGCTGGACTGGTTGCGGAGTGAAAAAATTAATCGCCATGAGCAAAACATATCTCACTTACCCGATGAAGATTTGGCTAAACAATACTTTATATCTCTAAATTAAAAAACATTGTAGTTTGGATCACTTTATTGGCAAATCTTTAAATTAAACAGTATTGTAGATTGTAGTTTGGATCACCTTCTCTGCTTAACTTCAATTTTTAGCATAATCATCTGAGGTTAAGACCTGGTTGTAGGCGATTAAAAAAACTGTTATAAAATACTGTAATAAAATGTTCAGAATTTGCGGTCAGCCTTACCATGATGTGTTGACAATCTGGTAATCTGGTGGGGAGCTTTTTGTCCGCTTGTGCGGGGAAGATAAATCGGACTGCGGGATCCTGTACCCCTGTGTTCCTCTGCCGATGGCGAGCCGATGGCGGGTTCCTCTGCACAAGAAGCCCCCCTAGCGCCAGCACCCCAGCCCCCATCCCCCTATCCCCCCAGAGAAGAAAAGGGTGGGCAGTTGCCAGCATCAGTCCTAAAAAAATTAGCGCGATCGCACCGAGTACCATCAACACCTGAGATAATGAATTCTCTTGTTTGTAAAGGATTTTGTAGAGGAGCGAAAAATGCGACTATCTCAAATGCTGTTTGTCACCCTGCGGGAAGATCCAGCGGAAGCGGAAATTCCCAGCCATAAACTTTTAGTGCGGGCGGGTTATATCCGCCGCATTGCCGCTGGGGTCTATGCCTATTTACCCTTCATGTGGCGCGTCCTCAAAAAAGTTTCCCAAATTGTTCGGGAAGAAATGGATGCTACCGGCGCCCAGGAATGTTTGCTGCCCCAAATGCAACCAGCCCAATTGTGGCAAGAGTCAGGACGGTGGGATACTTACACCAAAACTGAGGGAATTATGTTTGCCCTGACTGACCGACAAGAACGGGAAATGGGACTCGGTCCAACCCATGAAGAGGTGATTACCGCGATCGCCCGCGATACGATTCGGTCTTATCGGCAATTGCCCTTACATTTATATCAAATTCAGACCAAATTTCGGGATGAAATTCGGCCTCGGTTTGGCTTGATGCGGGGCAGAGAATTTATTATGAAAGATGGCTATTCTTTCCATGCCTCAGAAGAAAGTCTGAAAAAAACTTATCAGGATATGGATCGGGCTTACCGAAATATGATTCGCCGTTGTGGTCTAGATTTTACCGCCGTCGAAGCAGACTCAGGGGCGATCGGGGGAACGGGTAGCCAAGAATTTATGGTACTCGCAGAAGCAGGAGAAGACGAGGTTCTTTATACCGCCGATGGCAAATATGCGGCGAATGTGGAAAAAGCCGTTTCTTTACCTGCTGATGGGGAAAATTCGCCATTTACTCAGTATGAAAAACGGGAAACTCCGGGTACAGATACTATTGAAACTTTGAGCAAGTTTCTCCAATGTTCGCCAACTCAAATTGTTAAAAATGTGCTTTACCAAGCGGTGTATGACAGTGGCATGACGGTGTTGGTATTAGTTAGCATTCGTGGCGATCAAGATGTGAATGAGGTGAAGTTAACCAATGAGTTAACTAAGTTAGCCAGTCAATACCAAGGCAAAACTCTTATTTCCTTAACCGTTCCTGATGTCGATGCCCAGCAAAAATGGGCGGCGAAACCTTTACCTTTGGGTTATATTGCTCCGGATTTGTCCGATGATTATATTGCTAAGAATAAACAGGTTGCGCCTCAGTTTTTGCGCTTAGTTGATCAAACTGCTATAGACCTGCAAAATTTTGTCACCGGGGCTAATGAATCCGGTTATCATGTGGTTGGGGCAAACTGGGGCAGCGAATTTTCCTTACCTAAAATTCAGGTGGATATTCGGAAGGCTAAAGCTGGCGATCGCGCCAAGCATGACCCAAATCAAAGCCTACAAACGGCGCGGGGAATTGAAGTAGGTCATATCTTCCAATTGGGGATTAAATATTCTCAAGCAATGGGGGCAACTTATACCGATGAATCCGGAGAAGAAAAACCCTTAATTATGGGTTGTTATGGCGTCGGAGTTTCTCGCCTTGCCCAGTCAGCGGTGGAACAATCTTATGATAAAGATGGGATAATTTGGCCAGTGGCGATCGCGCCTTATCATGCCATCATCACCATTCCTAATATTAACGATGCCGAACAAGTAGAAGTCGCGGAAAAACTTTATAGCGATTTAAATGCCGCTGGAGTGGAAACCTTATTAGATGACCGCAGTGAACGGGCTGGAGTAAAATTTAAAGATGCGGATTTAATCGGCATTCCCTATCGAATTGTTCCCGGACGTTCCTTGAAAAACGGTAAATTAGAAGTGGTCAAACGGGCTACCCATGAATCTCAAGAAATCCCCATTGAGCAAGTCGTAACCACCATTAAACAATGGGTTAATGCGGCATTATCGGTGTAAATTAAAGCCATCAATTAGTCACAATAAAACCGGTTTTTTATAAATAAAATCCGGTTTTGTTTTTATTAACATATATTGATCAAAAATTTTTTTTAATTAAAAAATACCAGAAATTGAATATTTCAATATTCCGTGGATCTGAGGTGCCTAAACTGATTAAATTCTGGGAACAGAAACATCAGAAGATGATGGCGATCGCCTCCATTGCTGTAGGTTCCTTTATAATAAAGCCTGGATTTGGTGAGGTTGGGCATCACCCCCAAGGAGGCTTCCCATTTATACTCGTCCTTTAGCTCGTTTAATCGAACAACTGCAACGGTTGCCAGGAATTGGGCCAAAAAGCGCCCAAAGACTTGCTTTGCATATCCTGAAGCGACCGGAAACTGAGGTACAAGCCCTGGCGATCGCCTTGATGGAGGCGAAAAAACAGGTGGGGCTGTGCCAAGAATGCTTTCATCTTTCTGCGGAGCCGATTTGTGAAATTTGTTCTAATCCCAATCGCGATCAAAATATTCTTTGTGTGGTGGCGGATTCGCGAGATTTGATTGCTTTGGAAAAAACCCGGGAATATCGCGGCAAGTATCATGTTTTGGGTGGGGTGATTTCGCCAATGGATGCGATAGGGCCGGAACAATTGACGATTCAACCCCTGGTTCGTCGTGTCAGTCAGCAAAATATTCAAGAAGTGATTTTAGCCATTAGTCCCAGTGTGGAAGGCGAAACCACTACTTTATATGTGGGGCAACTGCTGAAACCCTTTACCAAAGTGACTCGAATTGCTTTCGGTTTGCCAATGGGCGGCGATTTGGAATATGCCGATGAAGTAACCCTGGCAAGGGCTTTAGAAGGACGACGAGAATTAGATTAGTTGTTGGTTGTTGGTTATTTGTTATTCTGGCAGAGGGGCGGAGGAGCGGAGGAGCGGAGGGGCTAAAAACAACAAACAACTTTCCCACAACCCCCCAAACCCGATGGCCGTCAAACGCCATCGGGCAACAAACAACTTTCCAACAAATAACAAATAACCAAATCGTACAATTAACTTGAGAAAAAAAATGAATGCAAATATTTATGCGATCGCGCCTCTAATCATACCGGGGATGATTCAGCTTCCGAGCAATTGGTTAGTGTTGCTGCCTTCCTATTTAGTGGTTTTTTGCGCGGTGTTGGTGATTTTGACCGCAATTGCCATATTGTTGCGCGTGATAGTTTATCAAAATTTGACCCTGATTGCTCATCAAGTCCGACGACTAATTCACCAGGAAAGCTTACGGAAAAAACCGCAGATTGTTGAAAAAATTGAATATAGATTACAACAATCTTTAACCAACTTAGATCGACTTAATACTACGGCTTTAGTGGATCAAGTTTATAGCCAACAATTATCAAAAAATCAACAGTTAGATTATTTTTGCCGGTTATTGCCCAATTTGTTGTTAGCTTTTGGTCTGCTGGGAACATTTTTGGGGATTACGATGAACCTGAGTGATTTAAGTCAGACGATTAATGAATTTGGCAGTAACAGTATTGATGATTTGGTGCAGCAAGTGCAAAGACCATTGCAAGGGATGGGCGTGGCTTTTATTAGTAGTTTAACGGCGGTTTCTTGTAGTGTTATGTTGACCTTGGTGAATTTATTGCGGAATACTAATGTAGCCCGATATCAACTGTTAAGTGCCTTAGAAGATTATGTGGATAATGTTTATATTCCCAGTTTAGGGCATAAAAGCCCAATGGAGCGATCGGTCGATCGCCTAGAAGAGTTCTTTCAGCGATTTACCCACGAGTTTGGCATTTCTGTTAGACAAGCGGTTGAGCAATCTTTGGGGGAAAAAGTAACCGCAATTATGGACGGAAATCGAGAAGCAAATCATTTGGCTAATCAAGTTTATACCCGCTTTTTAGAGTCCGCTGGGGCGATGAAATCTGGGGCAATGATTTTCCGGGAGTCAGCGAATATTTTTGAACGGAGTCAGTTTGCTCATAAATTAGCCAGTTCTATGGAAAGTTTGGTGACGACTCAGCGGGAATTATCGCGGTCTGCGGGGGTGTTGAATCAATCCACTCAATCGATTCAAATGGCGATCGCGGCTTTACAAAGTTCTAATGCGGAAATGGTGCGGTTAAGTGAACAAATTAATTTAAGCACCAAACAGTCTTCAGAAGTGCTGGGAATGACTCAAGCGAATCAATATTCTCTGGGAGATGTGGTGAACCAACTTCAGCAAGCAAGCCATATTTTCCACTCCGTAATTAGAACTTTGGATTTACTGCAAAAACGCTTAGACAATCGTTCTGATCGCTTAATTAATGTCCATGCGGAATTGTCAAAATTAATTGAAGTGGTGCAGGATTATACGGAAGATGTCACGGTGAATTTGCAAGCAATTGGCGATCGCCTAGTGGTGGCAATTAATGAAAATAGCACCTTTGCTACCTCCCAAAAACAAGAAGTCACTACCAAAATTTATCAACTGGGGAGTGATTTAAATATGGTGAAATCCCACCTGGGGGAATTAGTCAAAAATTTAGAAAATCATCCCCAAACAGATGATAGTGAATCAACTCGGATTAGTTATCCACCAGAAGCTTAGTATGGAATTGTAAGCATTCATAGGGGCGAAAAGTATTTCGCCCCACCGAACCGATCTTTTTTCAACCAAGAAGATTTGGTGAATTAGAATAGTAGAATAGAGGGAAATGATTATGAGTTTGCGATATTATGAGTTTGCGATCGCGTCGTCAAGAAGCCTTAGAAGATTTTGATGTTTGGCCAGCCTTTACGGACTTAATGTCAAATTCTTTTATGATTTTGAGCTTTATTCTGTTGCTGGCAATTATTAAACCCCTGGTTTCAATTAATAGTCTGCGAGCCACAGAAGAACAATTAAGAAGTGAAAACCGGCAACTGCAACAACAAATAGAAAATGCCCGGGCAGAAGTAGCCAGGAATCAGGCTCAAATTCGTTTTTTTAACAATGAAATTCGCCAACTTGAAGCCAGTGTCACTCAGCAACGACAACGGGCTGAAAATGCCGAAAGACAAGTGAGGAATTTTGCCGATCAAGCCCGAACATTACAAACCCAGTTAGACGAAGAAACCCAGCGACCCAAAGCCCCGCCGATTATCGTGATTCAAGAAACTGGTTCTTATCAATTTCAGTCCGGTAGTGCGGCATTACCTGAGCCATTAACCCGCTATATTCGGCAACAGTTAGTCCCCCAAATTGAGACTAATGCCGCACAATATCAAATTGATGTGGTGGAGATTATTGGTCATACCGATGGTCAGGTGAATCAAGGGGGAGTGAGTAATTTAGATCAAGTGCTAGAAAATGTGGCCAAGGGGAATAACTCTTTAAATCAGTTATCTCCCGGTTCTAATGCGGATTTAGGTTTAATGAGAGCCTTAGCCGTGGTGAAAATTTTACAGGAAATTCAACAAAAAGAAGGGCGGCTAAAAGGGTTACAGTTTCGTCCATATTCGGCGGCGCAATTAGTTACTCCTAGCGGCGATTTCGCCGAAACGAATCGCAATCCTGATGGAAAACGGCGGCGAATTGAAATTAGATTTACCCGCTTGGGTCAGGTGACAAATGTGGAGTAAAACAATTAGAAGTGGTGGCTAAAAAAATGGGCGATCGCTCCCATATGATTTAATCTGATCTAATCTAACAATGCCTTCGCCATTTTCATGCATTGCCTTGAAAATGGCGAAGGTATTGATCTAAGTTAAAGCATATTTCAAAAATCCCACCCAGACCCGATCGCCCTCCAGATAGAGCCGATCGCCCAGTCCTGGCAAGTAATCGCCCGTTACTTGGGCGATCGCACCCCCTATTCCCTAAATTTAGCCTGCCTGAATTTAGCCTGCCTGAATTTAGCCTGATTGATGATTTTGATGGCAAAATCGCAGTACAACTAAACTAAGTGCAATCAAAAATCTAACACTTCATGCAACAGTAAACCAGGAGGGCAATCAAAGTGTCACTTAGAATTTTAAGTTTAGATGGTGGGGGAATTCGGGGGGTTTTAGCCGCCCAAATGCTGTTGAGCCTAGAAAAACGCTTAGGGAAACCACTGAACCAATATTTTGATTTAATCAGCGGCACTTCTACCGGGTCAATGTTAGCTGCCGCCATTGCTATGGAAATTCCGGCGGAAAATATTGTTGATTTCTACCGACAAAAAGGCAAAATCGTCTTTCCTTATACGGATGGTTTAGATGTCAAGCGACTACCCGTGATGCTGGAATATGGATTTTTAGGGCCGAAATTTTCTAATCGCGGCTTGAAAACTGTCCTCCAAGATCTCTTCGGAGACAAAAAACTCGCAGATGTAAGTAAATGCAAGTTGTTGATTACCAGTTATGACACCTTGGAACGAGAACCGATTATATTTAAAAGTTGGGACTCTAAATTTGCTCAAACACCATTGTGGGAGGCTTGCATTTGTTCGGCTTCAGCCCCCACTTTTTTCCCGGCTCATAAATTAGAGCGAGAATATCATGGGACAGTGGTCAGCGCCACAGAAACCACAATTATTCTCGATCAAATGGCCGCAACCGATCATAATGATTACCGAAATATGGAGATGACGATTACCAACGGCAAAGGCAAGAATCAGCGACGGATGATTAAGCAATATAACGGGGAAAAACGAGAGGCAATTGTTAATGAACCTTGGCAAGAAATTCCCGATCGCACTTCGACTTATCAATTATACAAACAATACTGTGCGATCGATGGCGGTTTAGCGGCTAATAATCCCACCGCTTGCGGAGTGGCTGCCGGAATTCGACTCGGTTATAGCCTCAATAATTTGCACGTTCTGTCTATTGGCACAGGGGATCCGACCCGAAAAATTCCTTGGGAAGCGGCGAGAAAATGGGGAGCATTTCAATGGATTAAAGGTGGTTTAGTGATCAAGGTAATGACCGATGCTCCCTCGGATATTTACGATTATATTACAGAGCAAATTATTGGGGATAATTCTCGTTATATTCGCCTACAATTTCCCTTAGATCGACAATTAACCGCTAAAAGATTAAGCGATGATATGGATGACGCCAGTGAGGAAAATATTAACAATTTAATTGAAGCGGCAGATGTTTATATCAATCTGCCAGAAAATCAGAAAATTTTAAAGCAGTTTTTTGCCCAGTTCGAGCCGGATTTGGGGGAGTTTTCTGGCACCCAAACCTGATAACAATGATTAAAAAAAGCTAAAAAAATCAAAAAGAATAACAACCAGGAATGAGTCAAGGCGATCGGGCTTTCTCATTCTTGGCCACTCAAGGATAAGTAACTATTCCGATCAATTTGATAGAATTGAATTGCCGTCAATATTTTATGAAAATTTTCGGTAAATTTTTTACGGCAAAAATTACAGCTTACAGTTATATTTACCGAGCTAGGTAAAGAATCAAGAGTATCTAAATAAAAGTTTACTATAATTCTCGGAATATCTTGGCATAATTGAGATATCAACCATAAAAACTGTGTTTTAGTTTTTTATCGTTAATTAAATCTGATTGATGGAGATAATCATGCTGAACTTATCTGGCTATCAGGAGACAAAACTTCTCTACAGTGGAAACCGTACCCTAGTCTATCGAGCGATTCAAGTCCAGACTCTCCAAGCTGTTATTATCAAAGTGTTGCGAAACTCCCACCCCAACTTTAATGAGTTGGTTCCTTTCCGCAATCAATAAGTTGTTCCAAGCAGGCGATCGCTATGTAGGGGTGAAGCATTACGAGAGTCAATCTTTCATTAGCACCGATGAATCAATTGCTGGAATGCGCGGGCCACTACATGGCCGTAAAATATTGCTTTTTGCACGATCGCATTCAGCAAGCGGCTTATTCCCTAATTCCCGAAAATTTGAAACAAAGCACCCATCTAAAAATTGGCCAACAATTACCTCGATAAACTGGCCGAATCAGATCCACAAAAACGAATTTTTGAACAGGTCAAACAGTTAAATTACGGCCAACATTTAATTACAGAACCGCAGCAAAAAATTCACCTAGCCAAACTCAACTGCCGGAGAAAAAGCCAAAAATGCCACGGCTTATCAAGCAGCGGCAATCTATTTAGGGGTGGGAATGCAATTACTAGGCAATCATGGGATTTTGAGTATATTTTAACCAAAAATATTTATACCTTAGCCACGGAGGTAGCTTATCTCAATGGAGATTTTGCCGATATAGAAATCTTGGCTCGGTTAATGTTACGCCACGGCAAAAACTGGATCAAATTCCCGTTTATGAAACTCTCATTGTTGCCCATATTGTGCAAAAAAAACAACTTTTAGCGGTGAAAACAGCTTTATCAGTGTTGCAAAAGTTAGGGATTTCACTGCCGGAACAACCGACCACCGCAGACTTTACTCAAGAACCCAAAGCAGTTAATCAAAATTTACAAGGTTGCCCCATTGAAAATTTGGTCAATCTGCCTTTAATCAGCGATCGCAACATGGCTGCGAAAATGCGAATTTTGGCCAGCATTTTTTCCGCATTTACTCCCGTTAATTGCCTTTAAAATAGTCAAATCTATTCAATATGGAAATGCCCCAGATTCGGCGTTTGGTTATAGTCTTCATGGCTTAATTATTTATGGAGTTTTAGGCGACATTGAATCAGGATATGCTTATGGTCAAGTAGCCCTGTCTTTACTAGAACGGGGTCAAGCCAAGGGTTATCAGGCTTCCGAGAAATTTTTGCCACATTTATTCAACATTGGCAAGAACCTTTACACGCCACCTTGCCCCTATTAATGCAAAGCTATCAAGATGGATTAGAAGAAGGAGATTTAGAATTTTCCGGCTATTCTCTCTCCAATTATGCCTATCATTCTCTATGGTTAGGCAAAAATCTGAAAGATTTATCCCAAGAAATAGCCAATCATAACCAAGCTTTAGCAAAAATCAACCAAAATGTTGCCCAAACTCACCACAAAATTCACTGGCAAACTCTGCTGAATTTACTCGGAGAAGCCGAAAATCCGCAAATTCTGGTTGGCCGAGTTTATGATACCACGGCAATGGTTGGCATGAAGAAAAAAGTGATTTGACCGGACTGGCTTTTTTATTCCTTTGCCAGATGTTTCTCTGTTATCTCTTTGAAGATATGCCAACCGTTGCCCAGCACTTAGCAACCGTGAATCAATATTTGGGGGCATTAATTGGTTCTAGTTGTATTGGGGTTTTTCATTTTTATGATTCTTTGGTGCAATTAGCCAATTTTGATGGGGAATTAACCGCTACAGCTAATGAAATTTTAGACCGAGTGAACGCCCATCAAGAAGAAATCGCGAAATGGGCTAACTCTGCCCCAATGAATTATCAGCATAAGTTTGATTTGGTAGCCGAAGAAAAATATCGGCTGTTGGGAGAAATCCTCAAGTCGATTCAGAAAATTCTCAATAAAAATTTATAGTCATTTCAATTGTGCTTGAGACAATTGAAATGACTATAATAGACAAGAAGGCAAAATTCGTTCAAAGCCCCCCGAAAATCCGCCATCGGTTGGGAGGTTCGATCTGTTATGCAAGCAAGAGGTCTAATAACTGGGCGATCGAATGAGTTGACAATTTTCTGGGTTAAACTATTTTAAATTAGCCAAATTTTGCTGAAACCTAGCCAATAAATTAGCTAAAAATTCTATTTCATACTGAGCCATCATCATCTCTTTTGATGGTTCAGGATTTTGGATGACAATCATCTGTCCTACTTTGATTTCATAGTCTTTTAAAGTAGCGAATGCTTGCTCGCTAAATCGAGTTAAATAGTCTTGGGCGGCATGGTTGTAAGCTTGAATTAGTTGAGCTTGATAAGCTTCATTAGATAGGTTTGATTTTGGGGAATTTGACGGTGATTTAGTTAAAATATAGGTAGCACCACCGGCAACCGCTGCCCCCACTGGGCCGCCCAATAACCAACCTAATCCAGTGGCGATCGCTGTTGGTAAACTACTCCGAGATTTTTGTCCTGATGGTTTGATAGAATCAGGAGGGGCAGGTAATAAAACCTGGGGCGGTTCGGGAAAAGAAATGTCAATTTCCCCCGGATGATTGATGGGAAAAAATTCACTGGCTTTCTTCACCCATTCCATAATTCCGGTTTGATATTTGCCAATTTCTGCTTGAAATTGTTCGGTTCGCCAAGTGTCAAATTTAGTGGTTTCTAAAGCTTTGGCTAGGTCGTTTTGATAGCGGTCTAATAATTTGGGTAAATATAGCCAACTTTGAAAATCCGATAAGGCAGAGTCGATTCCTTGTTTAATCAGTTTTTCGGCTTTTTGTTGAATGGCAATTTTTTGCTGTTGTTTTTCTTGGGCAGTTGCTAATGATTGTAATGCCTGGGATTTTTTTGCTTCTAATACTTGGCAAATTTGCTGCGCGATCGCCTCTATTCTAGATAAGGGTACAGTGTTTTTTTCTTGTTGGGCAGTAACAATCATTTGTAGGGCTGATTCAAACATAGATAAGCCACTGGTTTGCGCCGCAGCCACATCACCTTTGAGTTTAGCACGCAATGCGGGCAAGGCATCAACCCGATATAAATTACTCACTCCATCCGGCAAATCTGCCCGAAAACTTTCTGCCACAAACCGCATCCGGTTAGATACTTCTTTTTGCTCTTCGGGTTCTAGTAAATTGAGAAAATTAACCACAAATACTACCGTGTTAATCCCCCGATCTAATAGCCAATCTCGGAGATTTTCTCGTTCTCCCAAGGTCATCAGTTTCCGACAATCTAAAAGCTGAATAATTAAATCTGCCCCTAAGAGGCGATCGCGCACTAAATTATCTTGGGCTTCCTGGTCATTAGTGCCTGGTAAATCCAGAAATTCTACCCCAGTTTTCAAGAACGGATGGGGACAATAGACTTCTACGGATGCCACATCATCGCGCATTCTTCTGGCATCAGAAAGAATGGCATAATCCTGGAGAATTTTAGTCCCCGGTTCGCGAATTTCTTGGCCATTAGTTAAAGTAATTTTAGTGGATAACTCTTGACCGTATTTTACCAGAATCGCCGCCCCAGTGGTGGGAATTAAATCAATGGGCAGAGTCTTTTCTCCCAGTAACGCATTCAGTAGGGTAGATTTGCCATAATTAAATGGCCCAAACACCGCAATTCTAAAAGCGGGATTTTCCAGAAACTCACCAAGGGCGATCGCATCTTTTCGCAGTTGGGCATATTGCTGCTTATCTAATAGACCAATGGCCGATTGCAGGGTATGAATAAAATCCTGATTAATTTGCTGCTGTTTGATCATAATTATTCAATTCAATATCCAAATTATCAAAAATATAATTTTTTCTTAGGGTGCGTTAGGCGGTCAAAAGGTTTCATATTGATTAACCTATATTACGATCCGCCGTAACGCACCGATTACAAACCTTTCGTAGGGTGCGTTAGGCGGTCAAAAGGCTTGATATTTATTACCCTATATTACGATCCGCCGTAACGCACCAAATAGTCTATTCAAATATCAAGAAACCGCTACCAAAAACTCCTGATAAACTGTCTCAATATCCTGTGACTCTGAAGCTACGGTAGCCTCCAAGGTTTTCAACCGGGCTAATTCCGCCTCGCGATTAATTTCATAAGCTTCTTTTTGTTTCAGCAAATTATCTAACTCAGCTTTACGAGATTGAATATCATCATTCACTCGTTCACTCACTTCGCGATCGTAAGTTTCAAAACATTCTTTAATCGCATTATAAACCGGCTGCCATTGCTGTTGCGCCACTTCTGGGAGATATTTGACTAACTCTTTTTTCGTCGCTTTGACTAATTCTTTCCGGGCTTGATCTGCTTGGAAAACTCCCACACCCAAAGCCAACATTCCCAAACCCACAGGGCCGAGAACCATCCCCGTTGCCGCAGTAATTAAAGCCCCAATTCCCGCCACCGTAATTAAATTTAATAAGATATTTTGCCAGTCAAAACCAGCCCCAGCCATTGCCACTCCTGCCAAATTTCCCCGCGCTAAAGAAAACAAACCCATCGCCCATTTTGCCCAAGCAGGAGATTTATCTTCGGTGGTAGAACCGATCGCCGCTTTCACTTTTTGTCCGGTTAGTTTTTCAGAGATTTTATCGGTGACATTAGTATAATCTGCCCCATACTTAGACGCACTCATGGATAACTGTAAAAAAGCCGCGTCCATCTCTTTTTCTACGCTACGAGTCCAAGCGGCTAATTTATCGGTGACATATTGCTCAAAAGCTTTGGCTAACTGTTGTTCAAAGGCTGAACGTTTCCCCGCACTCAAGAAATCCAGAAACCGTAAATCTGGCTGATAGCGGAGAAAATCCGTTTCAAACGTATCCCCCAATCCGAGAATATAATCCCGGAAAGAATTAGCAATACTGCTGGCTTTTTGATCGCGCATGGTTCTAATCTCATTTTGGAAGCGATCGCGAATCTGATTTAGTTGCTCAAACTCCGGTTCTACGGAGCTAATTTTCTCTTTTAATGCCTGGACATTTTCATTTAACAAAGGAATCCGCCGCTGGATGGCTTCCCGGACATAACTATTGGTTTGTCGGGCTAAAGTGCGGGCTTGACGAAATTCTGCGATCGCTCGTTCTTTAGTTAAAAAAGTATTCAGCGCCCCCAAAAACGGGGAAAATCCTGTTCCTTCCAACGAGGCATCAGGATTTTTAATCCGGCGTCGAAGTGCCTGAATTGAAGACAGTTCAAACACCCGCTCATCATAAATACTTTGTCCTTCTAGCTGACAATATTCCGCCAAATTTGCGTGAAAAACCCGCCGGAGTCTATCCTCTGCTGCCGCCAATTCTTCCGCATCATCTGGGTCAATCAAACTTTCTTTCACTTGGTCCCAAGCATTGATTAAAAAGAAGACCGTTAACCCTCGGTCTTTAATATAGTTTTCTAAATAGCGGCGTTCGCCCAAAGTGCAAGGTTGTGACGCTCGCAAAACAAATAAAATCGCATGGCAATTATTAATATAACCCAGGGAAAGTTCGTTACGCGCTTCCGTATCATTCAGCCCCGGACTATCCACAATTTCCACCCCTTTTTGTAGCAACGGTAAGGGATATTCTACTACCGCATAATCTACATTAGGAAAAGCTTGCTTTTTCTCAGCTTCTAATCGTTTTGCCTCCGCTGGATCGATGGTATAGCGCTGTTTAAAGCTTTTAAAATCGATAGTTTCTGGGGCTGTGTTATCATTAAAATAAACGGTGACTTTTTTTTCAGATCCATAACGCAATACGGTTAATAACGCCGTGCAAGGATTCACATCACTGGGCAGTAAATTTTCCCCAATTAGGGCATTTAAAAATGTACTTTTTCCCCGTTTCATATCCCCTAACACCAGCAGTCTAAAAACCCCTTGACTTAAGTTTTTACTGGCTTTGGTCAAATCACCGATTTCTCGTTCCAACCCTAAACGCCCGGATTTTGTATCACTTTCGGTTTCTGAACGGGTTAAAGTAGCGGCTATTTCTGCCAAAGAATCAGCGATCGCCCCACGGACTTTAGCCACCTTATCCAAATCATTGATAAACTTGTTGCTTTCAATTTGATAACTCATAGGAATTGTGTTCTAAACATCACCAACACAGCACATTTGAGGTCTGAAATCCAATCTAGCATAAAATTAGCTGAGATCGCCGGGGTTCAGAAACCGGGTTTCTTTAGATCATCTCTGTCACTCAACCAACACTCTCATAGAAACCCGGTTTCTTTCCTGGGGGCAAACAGGCGATCGCGCATGGTGAGAGAACCGGGTTTCTTGAGATCATCTCTGTAACTCAACCAAAACTTTCATAGAAACCCGGTTTCTTTCCTAGGGGCAAACAGGCGATCGCGCTTATGTTTAGGTCAACCCAGTAGGGTGCGTTAGGTGGGAAAAATCTGGGGAAATATTCGTTAATTTATTTGTCCACCGTAACGCACCATTAATTTTTGGCATGATCTTCAACGATAAGAAAACCGAGAGAATGCGACGCTAACCTGAAAAAATAGATTCCCGCCTTCGCGGGAATGACAAGTATTGCTGACTGGTTCTGACAAGTATTGCTGACTGGTTCTGACAAGTATTGCTGACTGGTTCTGACAAGTATTGTTTACTAATCCCGATTTCTGGCGGTTAAGGTTTCAATGCTATAATGTATCTAGACGGTTTGGATTCGGTTGTTTATATCCATCGATATCACCATGAAAAGTATTGATATTAACCAAGCATTACCGCAAATATCTGATCTTTTGGATATGGCTTTTTCCGGTGAAGAGATTATTATTACGAATCAGAATCAGCAAAAGATTAAAATTTCTGCTATTTCTGTAAACTCTCAGCGTCCACCTTTGTTTGGCAGCGATCGCGATCGCATTTTCATCGCCGATGATTTTGATGAACCTCTCGATGATTTTCAGGAATATATGTAATGCGCTTTATTTTCGAGATTAGAAACCGGGTTTCTTTTCTAAAATTTCGGGTTAATTGCCAAAATTGTCCCAGAAACCCGGTTTCTTGTTGGCGATCGCGCTTAGGTTGAGAAACCGGGTTTCTTTAGATCATCTCTGTGACTCAACCAAAACTTTCATAGAAACCCGGTTTCTTTCCTGGGGGCAAACAGGCGATCGCGCTTATGTTGAGTTGAGAAACCGGGTTTCTTTAGATCATCTCTGTGACTCAACCAAAACTTTCATAGAAACCCGGTTTCTTTCTTGGGGGCAAACAGGCGATCGCGCTTAGGTTGAGAAACCGGGTTTCTTTAGATCATCTCTGTGACTCAACCAAAACTTTCATAGAAACCCGGTTTCTTTCCTGGGGACAAACGGGCGATCGCGCTTATGTTGAGAAACCGGGTTTCTTTAGATAATCTCTGTGACGCAACCAACATTGTCATAGAAACCCGGTTTCTTTCCTGGGGACAAACAGGCGATCGCGCTTAGGTTCAGAAACCGGGTTTCTTTAGATCATCTCTGTCACTCAACCAAGAAACCGGGTTTCTTTAAGAAACCCGGTTTCTGACCCGGTTTCTTTCCTGGGGGCAAACAGGCGATCGCGCTTAGGTTGAGAAACCGGGTTTCTTGAGATCATCTCTGTGACTCAACCAAAACTTTCATAGAAACCCGGTTTCTTTCCTGGGGATCGATCGATTGTCATGGTTCGCCCCTAAAAATTTTAGCTTTTTTTAACTTTTTCGGCTTTTCATTTTTGCGTAAGTGGGTTAATATACTTGTCAAGCCAGATAAATGATTATTCGGTTATGGCGATCGCTCTTCAAACAGCGTAAAGCCTAAGATCCAAAACGCTGTACGGTTGTGAGTATCGACAGCTAGTTATTTTCCATAAACTAAATAGTTAAATCGCCAAGTCTGTGACGAATGTGAGTTTCGCGGGACTGGGGAAGGTGGCTAAAGAACCGAGTTTTTCCAGGGATATTACTTCGGTAAATTTGCTTTGCCAAAAAACCCGGTTTCTGAATACCTCCAGCTTTTTATGTTTGTCAATCAGTAGCTTGGTGAGGAATTGAGATTATGAAATCGCTGACAAGTGATGCTGAATTGTTGAATGTTCAAGTGTCAGATGCGCTGCAAGATGTTGAGAATTCCCTGAAAAGTTTTGCCACCGAAGGGGATTATGATGCCAAAATGCAAGGGATATTTGGCGATCGCCTGGATGGGGAAAAAGCACGAGTTTTGGCAGCATCTTGGGTCGCTGGAGATTTTAGCGCTTTTCCGGCGATCGAGGTTCGGGACTCCGCTGAGATTAATGGCGCATGGGGGGCTTTTGCCCAAGCTACGGGCAAGATTTATCTGTCGCGGGAGTTGGTGAATGCGGGAGATGTAGGGGCGATCGGCTCTGTTCTCCTAGAGGAATATGGACATTATATAGATGCACAGGTGAATTATGAAGATGCACTAGGAGATGAGGGGGAACTTTTTGCCGCTTGGGTTGAGGGTCAGCCATTGAATGAGTCGGATATCTTGACCCTGAAAGCTGAAGATGATTCGGCGGTGGTGGTTTTGGATGGGCAAGAGGTGAGTATTGAGCAGAAAAATATCTGGTTCTGGGAGCAGAAGGAAGAGGTTCGTGAAGTCATACAAGGGACGAATGAAGGTGATCTTATACAGGCTGGGCCTGGCGATACTGTTTACGCTCTTGGTGGGAACGATAATATTGATTATTATAAAGGAGTAATTGGAGGAGAATATATAAGTCTGGGCGAAGGAGATGATTTGTTTAAAAATTATACCTTCCGCGAGCAAAAGGCTTCTATAACTGTTGATGGGGGTCCCGGAAATGATAATATTGAAGGAACTTCTGACAATGACACAATTATCGGAGGATCTGGCGGGCTCTCGGCTGGTGGGGGACTCGGTGACGATCTTTATATTGTGCCTCTCGATTCAGGTGTGATTATAGGGGACGCTGGCGGTAATGACACAATCAGATTTGAAAGCGGAAATTTAGCTTTGATTCCACCAACAGTGGGACAAATTGGTATAGGAACTATCGGGACTGGCCACCTGGTAATCGATACTAACAAAAATGGTGTACTTGAGCCAAACCCACCAAATTTATTTCCATTCAATGATATGACGATTCAGAACTTTTATACTTCTGATAGTCAGGGGAAATGTATCCCAGATTTTGGCTTCATTGAAACCGTAGGAAATCTATCGGGTCAGGAAATTCTAGATTTTATTTGCAATCAAAAAGACACTCCCACCACTCCCACCATATCGATTACTAACGCCATCAGAAGAGAAGGAGACCCCTCGCCCTTGGAGTTTAAAGTCACATTGTCAGAGCCGAGCGATCAGGTAGTAACTGTTGCTTACAGAACGGAAGATGGCACAGCGACGACTCAAGACAAAGACTACGCCCCACCGTCGGGAGTTCTAGAACTTAGATTTGAACCCGGAGAAACACAAAAAAAGATATCTATTTACAGCAATTACGACAAAGAGCCAGAGGGTCAAGAAAATTTCTATGTAAAACTTTCTGACGCAACCAATGCCGAACTGCCTTCACCGGATTATGGTGCTACTGGTACTATCCTTGATGGACCAGACCAAAATCTACTCAAAAAAGAACAAAAAGCAACTTATAATCAAGCAGCAGCCTATTATACTGCCGAGGCAGCAACGTTTACTATCTTGGCTGCGGTAGCCGCAGCGACAGCATTAGGAGCAGCAGCAGCAGCCGTTTTTACAGTTTATGCGGGTTTAGCTGGAATTCTTGCAGCAAGATATTCATTGTTAGCACAAGACCCCCCCGATCCCAATTTCACAACGATCGCCGAACCAATTACCCCTTCTCTATCTCAACAACCATTTACCGCCACTGATTTGGGCAGCCAACAACTCGCCGATGCTGCTAATGCAATGATAGCGAATCAAACCCAATGGATTGGTGTTGCCCAAGCCTTACAAACATCCCTCGATCGCGCTGATGGTGCCGTTGCTGCTGGGGATGAGGCTTGGCAAAAACAACAAGAACAAGCCGCGCAAAAATATACCCTAGCACTAGGAGCATTAACAGACCCTCAACCTCAACTGTTTGCTGACTTCTTCAATGCCTATCAAGCTGCTGGACTTCCGGCCATAAATCTTACGGTTAGCGATGTAATTGATTATCAAAATCAGCTTCGCGCCAACGGTTTATCCCCCGAAATGGTACAAACCCTGACGGAACTCGGTGCCGATAGCGTCACCCAACAAGAGATTCTGCAAAATATTTTAACCCTCGATCCCAATCAAGTCGTCTCTATGGGTGGAGGTGTTTTCCCCAATGCCCTAATAGATAACTCCTTCAGAGATTCTATCATTGCCAGCGCCGCCGCATTCGACCAAGGAATCATCGGCGCAGGCTTCACAGACGGAGTTGTTGCTATCACCATACCCACCCCTAATGTCACTAGCAATGGTCTTGCCACCGGACTACCGCCAAATGCCAACATTCCCGACACCAATCTAATCACCCTCACCGATGGCCCTGATACTGCTCTTCCTACCGTAGCAGCCGGTCAACAAATTCTCGGCTTATCCGGTCAAGATAACCTCACTGGCACCACCGCCGCCGATCAGATTAACGGCAACCAAGGAACAGATACCATCAACGGTTCTAATGGCGATGACACTTTATGGGGTGGCAAAGGTTCAGATCAGATTGATGGTGGCGCGGACAATGATTTAATTTATGGCAACAAAGATAACGATATTCTCAATGGTGGAGACGGTAACGACACCCTGCATGGTGGGCAACGCCGGGATATTTTAACCGGAGGTGCCGGTGACGATATCCTCGCGGGAGAACTCGGTCAAGACATTCTCACAGGTGACGCGGGAAATGATACTTTTATCCTAGCCGGAGGAGAATTCGCCGCCCTGAGTTTGCCACAGGCTGATGTAATTATGGACTTTACCCTAGGGGATAAAATTGGTCTCGCTGGTGGGTTAGCTTTTGCTGATTTGACCTTAGAAACGATTAGCCTAAGTTTGAATAATGCCGCCGCAATTACCGCCACTGCCTTGAAAGCCGGTGGAAATTATTTAGGGATTGTTGCTGGTATTGCTCCTGCTACTTTGACCGCTGATGTTTTTGTCGGTGTGTAGAATACATCAGAAACCGGGTTTCTTCACCAAGATTTTGGTTGTAGGGGCGAAGCATTCGGGCAGTTAATTCTCGGTTTCAACAGTTAAAATAATTACCCGAATGCTTCGCCCTTATCCTGGCAGTGCGATCGCATTTTTCGAGGAACTCAGAAACCGGGTTTCTTCTGTGGATGCCAAAGATAACTGTGATATGCCGAAAAGAAACCCGGTTTCTAGGTTATCTGCGAGGACTCAGAAACCGGGTTTCTTCTGTGGATGCCAAAGATAACTGTGATATGCCGAAAAGAAACCCGGTTTCTAGGTTATCTGCGAGGACTCAGAAACCGGGTTTCTTGGAAAGCTGAAAACGGATAACTGTGATATGCCGAAAAGAAACCCGGTTTCTAGGTTATCTGCGAGGACTCAGAAACCGGGTTTCTTCTGTGGATGCCAAAGATAACTGTGATATGCGGAAAAGAAACCCGGTTTCTCCGGTTAAAAGCCCAAGAGGAAGCCCCTCACAGGGCTTCCCGAAGTGAGTTGTGAAACGAGTTAGGGATTTTACCTGGCCCGGAGAGTATAAGGGGTTTTTTGCTCTTACTTTCTTCGCTACTCCGGGCCAGGTACTCCCAGGTATCGTTTGGGCTTGTTGGATGTGTTTCCGACCCCAAAAACCTGAATTATTCTTAATGACTATATATTATTATTTTATTGGCAATTTGTCAAGTATTTTTAGATAAAATTTAAGTTTTACCGCCAATTATATGTCAATCTTTGGTGCGTTACGGCTATTAATGCTACTAAAATATGAACCACTAAGGCACAAAGGACACGAAGAAAAGATTCCTTTGTGCTCTTTGTGTCTTTGTGGTGAAATTCCCAAGAAAATTTAAACTAATAAACTACTAAACAGGAGATGAGAGTAAATCTTGGTAAGCCGATTCGATAGTTTTTAGCTGGGAAAGTACCTCCCCATCCAACATTTTCAGGCGGCTTAATTCCTGAGCATAATCAATCTCTTGGGATTGCTTTTGTGCCACCAAGTTGTCAAGTTCCCCTTGACGAGATTTAATATCCGCATTCAGCCGCTTGCTGACTTCGCGATCGTAGTCATTAAAACATTGCTCAACTACATCATAAATCGATTGCCATTGAGATTGGGCTATTTCTGGAAGGGATTTAATAAACTCTTTCTTGGTAGCTTTGATAAATTCTTTCCGGGCTTCATCCGCTTGTAAAGCCCCCACTCCTAAACCTAATAAAGGAATGCCGATTAAACCAATGGAAGCGAGGGGGCCGGCAAACAATAATAAAAAGGTACTAATGCCAATTACCGCTACATAATTGACCAGAATATTTTTCCAATCAAATCCAGCACTAGCCATCACTACCCCAGCCACATTTCCCGTAGTTAAGGAGAAAAAACCCATTGCCCAACTCGCCCAAGATGGCGCATCTTCTTCTAATTCAGTGTTAATTCCCCGGTTAAATTTTTTCCCGGTTAATTTCTCGTTAATCAGTTGAGTGACTTGAGTATAATTTGCCCCATATTTGGCAGCACTTTGGCTCAGTTGGGCAAAAGCATCAGCAATTTGTTTTTCCGCTGTCAGTTCCCATTCGGCAATTTTTTCATTCAGATAACGCTCAAAAGCTTGCTGGAATTCCGCATTAAACTGTTCTCGTTTGCCCTTTTGCAGAGAATCTAAAAAACCGAGATTTGGCTGATACCGGACAAAATCCAATTCAAAAGTCTTGCCTAAGTCTAAAATATAGGTGCGAAAAGAATCAGCCACTTTTTTGGCTTGCCGATCGCGCATTTCCCCAATTTCTTCCTGGAAGCGATCGCGAATATCCGTCAACATTTCAAACTCTGGGGACACCGACGCAATCCGATTTTTCAACTCTTGCAAATCTTCCCCTAACAAAGGAATTCGACGGGCGATCGCATCATGGCAATGGTTATAACTTTGACGGGCTAAAGTTCGCGCTTGGCGAAGTTCTGCCACCGCTCTTTCTTGAGTCAAAAAAGTATTTAAAGCCGCCATAAACCCAGGAAAACCCGTTCCTTCTAGGCTATCTTCTGGGTGTTTTAACCTGCGCCGCAAAGCATTAAGAGAACATAGCTCAAATACTCGTTCATCATAAACATTAGCCCCATTAATTTGGCAATATTCTGCCAGATTAGTTTGGAAAAATTGCCGCAGTTTTGCCTCTGCCTCCGCCAATTCTGCCCCATCATCGATATCAACCAGACCCAGGCGAATTTCATCCCAACCATTAATCAGGAAAAACACATTTAACCCGCGACCTTTGATATAATTATCTAAATAGCGGCGTTCATTCAAAGTCAAAGGTTGTGCAGCCCGTAACACAAACAAAATAGCTTGACTATTATGCACATAATTTAACGATAACTCGTTGCGGGCTTCCGTATCATTTAGACCGGGACTATCCACAATTTCCACCCCTTTTTCTAAAAGAGGTAAAGGATACTCGACTACCGCATAGTTAACATTAGGAAATGCGGCCTGATTTTCTCTTTCCAGCTTTTTCCCTTCATCGGGGTCGATAGTATATTTTTGCTTGAAAGTATTAAAATCGATAGTTTCTGGAAGTTTGCCTTCCTTAAAATAAACCGTAACTTTTTTTTCTGGGCCATAACGTAACACTGTCAGCAAAGCCGTACAAGGATTCACATCACTGGGTAATAAGTTTTCCCCAATCAGCGCATTCAGTAACGTACTTTTACCCCGTTTCATATCCCCCAAAACCAGCAGTCTAAATACTCCTGATTTTAGATTTTTACTGGCTAATTTTAGGTCTTCAATATCCGCGTCTAATCCGAATTTTCCTGAGTTATTTTCGGCAACCTCTTCTGAATTAGACAAAATTTCAGCCATTTTTACCAGAGAGTCCGCCACATTCGAGCGGATACTGGCAACTCGATCTAAGTTATTAATTAACCTGGTACTTTCCATCATGGTAATGATTCCGATTAACTATTATAGAGGTTATTATCGGGATTACAGAGTTTTTCTGGATTCCCGCCTGCGCGGGAATGACAGGTTTTTTTGTAATTCATAACTCTGAGAAGTGCTGTATTATTTGACATTCACATCATCAGATTCAAAGAATATTTTGTAGGAAAACCAAGCAATTCCTCCAACGAGAATAAACCCAGCAATCCATGCTCCTAGCTGAATGGAGGCAATTCCGATTACCACAACTCCGACAAATTTACCAATTTTAATTGCTTGTCTTGTCCATCGTTTCAGCTTATTTTCTGGCGGTGTATCTGGCACAGTTTTATAAAGAGGCGGTTCTTTTTGGTAGAGTTCATGCTCTAATTCCCTCAGTCGAATCGCCCGTTCGCGCTCTTCGATTTCTTTTTGTTTTGCCTCTAAGTCTTTTTCTGGGTTGTTAGAATTATTCATTTGATTTCACCCCTTCTATCTGGAAAAATTAATTCATTCAGATTGAATTAATTCATCTCTATTCCAATTATTGATTAAGCGAAAGTTTAATTGGTTTAGCCACATCTTTTATTATATTACCATATTTAATTCAGTTAACAATTCTTGATGATGGCGAAGAAACCCGGTTTCTGCGTTAACTTTGGCCAAATTACAAAGATTTTATTAAGAAACCCGGTTTCTGAAAGCCCCAAAAAAACCATCTGCTATAAGGCCAAATCACAAAAATTTAAGAAAAAAACCCGGTTTCTGTTCCCTCTGGGGACGAATGCGATCGCTTTAAGATAAAATTGCCTCACATTCACCGAAAGAACGAACCATTGCCTCATGCGTTGCGATTACCTGGTACAAATTCTCACCGCCCGTGTCTATGATGTTGCCCAAGAAACGCCTCTAGAATTAGCCACAAACCTCTCAGCCCGACTCAATAATAAACTGCTGCTAAAGCGAGAGGATATGCAGTCAGTTTTTTCCTTCAAGTTGCGGGGGGCATATAACAAAATGGCCCAACTGCCCCCAGAAGAACTTGCCCAAGGAGTCATTGCCGCCTCCGCAGGCAACCACGCCCAAGGAGTCGCCCTGTCAGCCCGTCACCTAGGCACCCAAGCGATTATCGTCATGCCCGTGACCACCCCCCAAGTGAAAATTGATGCGGTCAAAGCCAGAGGCGGACAAGTGGTATTACATGGGGAAACCTATGACGAAGCCTACGCCCACGCCCGTCAACTCGAAGTAGAAAAAGGCTTAACTTTTATTCATCCCTTTGACGATCCTGACGTGATCGCCGGTCAGGGAACTATTGGCATGGAAATTTTACGCCAATATCAGCAGCCAATTCATGCCATTTTTGTCGCCATTGGTGGCGGCGGGTTAATTTCCGGCATTGCCGCTTATGTGAAACGGTTGCGCCCAGAAATCAAGATTATTGGGGTGGAACCCGTTGATGCGGATGCCATGCATCAATCCCTCAAAGCCAGAAAACGGGTGAAATTGTCCCAGGTGGGCTTATTTGCCGATGGGGTAGCGGTCCGAGAAGTGGGGGAAGAAACCTTTCGCCTCTGTCAAGAATATGTGGATGACATTATTTTGGTGGATACGGACGATACTTGCGCCGCGATTAAAGATGTGTTTGAGGATACCCGGTCAATCTTAGAACCCGCTGGGGCATTGGCGATCGCTGGGGCCAAAGCTTATGTGGAGAGAACACAAATCCGAGGACAAACCCTGGTTGCCGTCGCTTGCGGCGCTAACATGAACTTCGATCGCCTCCGGTTTGTGGCGGAACGGGCGGAATTTGGGGAACGTCGGGAAGCCATCTTTGCCGTCACCATTCCCGAAACCCCTGGCAGTTTGCGGCGATTTTGCGACTGCTTGGGCAAACGGCAGCTTACCGAATTTAACTATCGCATCGCCGATCGAAAACAAGCCCATATTTTTGTTGGGGTGCAAGTCACCAACCGGGCTGATGCCGTGAAAATCGTGGAAACCTTTGAAGCCAATGGCTTAAAAACCCTCGATTTAACCGATGACGAACTGACCAAAATGCACTTGCGGCACATGGTTGGCGGACATTCTCCCCTCGCGCATAATGAGTTACTGTACCGCTTCGAGTTTCCCGAACGTCCCGGCGCCCTAATGAAATTTGTCGCCTCCATGAGTCCCAACTGGAATATCAGCCTATTTCACTATAGAAATAATGGCGCGGACTATGGCCGAATTGTGGTCGGAATGCAAGTTCCTCCAGAAGAAATGCAGGAATGGCAAGCATTTCTCGATACCCTCGGTTATCGCTACTGGGATGAAAATCATAATCCGGCTTATCAGTTATTTTTGGCCTAGTTAGGGTTCAGAAACCTGGAGGGGTGGGAAACCTGGAGGGGTTAGAAACCGGGTTTCTATGTAGGGGCCTGTGGGGTGGCAAAGGTTAACTGAAGAAACCCGGTTTCTTGTCCCTGGGGTGGCAGAAACCTGGAGGGGTTAGAAACCGGGTTTCTATGTAAGGGCCTGTGGGGTGGCAAAGGTTAACTGAAGAAACCCGGTTTCTTGTCCCTGGGGTGGCAGAAACCTGGAGGGGTTAGAAACCGGGTTTCTATGTAGGGGCTTGTGGGGTGGCAAAGGTTAACTGAAGAAACCCGGTTTCTTGTCCCTGGGGTGGCAGAAACCTGGAGGGGTTAGAAACCGGGTTTCTATGTAGGGGCCTGTGGGGTGGCAAAGGTTAACTGAAGAAACCCGGTTTCTTGTCCCGGTTTCTTGTTTGCCGAAGTATTTTTAAACATCTAAATAGCATAAAATAAAAAGAGATGACCCCTAGAATCTTTTAAGAATGGCAGGACAACCCTTTCTGACAGATCCCCAAAGAAAACGACTCCAAAAGGCTTTACGAGAAAGCGAATGCCCTAGATTTCGGGAGCACGCCCTGATTCTCCTGTTGAAACATGACGGCAAAACCTATGAGGAAATTGCTGACTTTATTGGGTGTTCTTATAGAACCGTGGCTTATTGGTGCGTACATGGGGATCCAGACAATCTCGAAACCATGAAAGACCGACGGGAACAGGGGAATTATCGCAAAGCAGACAGTGATTATATCGACTTATTGCTTAAAATCGTTCATCAAAAGCCTAATGAATTGGGCTATGAAAGTGAATTTTGGACCAGTGGACGATTAGCGGCTTATCTGGCTGAAAAAACCGGAATTGAATTAAGTGGCACTCAGGTGATCCGCATTTTGCGTAAGCATAAAGTCCGCTTGCCCCGCAGTCGAGTTTAATTGGCGCGATCGCCCCTGTGCGGCTAGATCCAGAAGCGGATTCGCTCGCGCAGCGGTGCGGAGCACTTTGGCGGGTTCGTGGGTGCTGTCCCCCGTTACCCCCCATCATTGTTTAAGCGTCGCGAGTCCGGGCTAAAGTTTCCCCCACGGCTAAACGAACATCTTTAAGTTGAGTAATCACGGAACGAGTAATTAATTTTCCAGACTCTACGACCACTTCCCCAGTCAGAGGGTGAAGTAAAGGTTGTTCCGTTCGTCTGCCAATTAATGCTTCAATATCTTCGATCGCGTCAATATACATACCAGCGGGCACTTCTACCACCACCCCTTCACCCAGGACTCGTGACTGACAGGCAAGGCGAGAATTGGGTTTGGCGGTGGTAATCACTTCTAGGGTGCGCTGTTCCCGTTTAGAGATGCCGGAAAGACTTTCCATCCCGTCTTTGATGTAAACATGGCAAGTCGCGCACATTCCCCGTCCGCCACATTCTTTGAGAACGTGCAAGTCTTCTTGCAACAGTGCGGATAAAAGATTAGCGTTAGTCTGAATTTCCGTATTTTGGGCGATCGGTTCTAGCCTGACAGTTTTAACCATATTGTGCTGATGAGCGTGTAATCTATTTAAATCTATAACTCAATCAGCGGTGATTGTGGGCAAAAGCGGCGGCAAAGGTAAATTTTTATTTGAGTCAGTACGGTGCAGGGACAAAATTAGCACAAAAAATACAAATTGCTTCGATGTTCACATCGGAGCGACAATAATCATAGTTTAAGTGGCATAACATGGGGGCAAACCAGCCGTATGAAGGAGTGGGTTCAAGATAGTAAATCGCGGTCTCTTAGCCGACAGCTTCCGAAATACCGCGTTTTGGCCCGGGTGGGACAGGGACAATTTGGCCAGGTTTTTTGTGCCGTAGAACGGCAAACCGGCCAACTGGTGGCATTGAAGGAAATCACCCACCGTCGCTTATCCACATCTAAGTTTTTACGAGAATTGGGGTCACTGTTGACCTTACAACATCCCAACATTGTCACCTGTCGCGCTTTTGAAGCCACCACCACGGCGCGATATTTGGTCATGGATTACTGTGAAGGCGGCACCTTGCGTGAGTTGCTAGAGTCGGAAAATTCCCTTTCCTTGGGTGAAGCCTTAACTATTATGCAAGGAATTCTGGCGGGACTAGAACAAGCTCACCGTCACGGAATTATTCACTGTGATATTAAGCCAGAAAATATCCTCCTGGGATTAGATGCCGGGATGTGGTTGCCGCGCTTATCGGATTTTGGCATTGCCCGTCGCTTGTCAGAAATCGCTCAAAATCGAGGCACCGTAGAATCAGCGGACGGGAGTATTGATGTGGTGGGAGCGCCTGCTTATACGTCCCCGGAAGCATTTTATGGGATGTATTCTCGCTCCTCGGATATTTATGCGATGGGAATTGTGTTTTTTGAACTGTTGCTGGGTGATCGTCCTTTTACGGGAATACCAGAACGGTTGATGTGGGCGCATTTAAATCAACCCCTGGAAATTCCCGTTGGTCTGCCAGAACCTTTGCAGGCCATTTTGAAACAGGCTTTGGCCAAGTTGAAAGGGCGCCGCTATGGGACAGCGGCAAAAATGTCAGAGGCGATCGCGCAAGTAATGAATCATCCAGAGATTTTACCCTTGATGGCAAGACCTCTGCCCTTCAAAGAAGCTGACCCCAACAAAGATGAGGACAGAATACAAGTGCCAAATATTTGTATCTTTGACCAGCAAGAATTACCTGGTGTTTTAACAGGTCTATGTTCAGGACATGGTAATCTTTACGGAATTTTCCAGCAAAACACAGTTTTGAACTGGCAGCCATGCCAAACCGAGGCAATACACCTAAATTTCCCAGAACCGGTTCAGGAAATTATCCCTTTGGCAAATAGCTGTTTAGTGAGTACCTGTGAGTTAGACCCAGGGAAAAGCGGATCGATTTACTGGGTATCGGCAAAATCTAGGCAACCTCACCGCTTGTTGAAGTTTAAACAAGGGTTTACGGTAGCGGCTGACCCTTGTGGTCAATCGTTGGTGGTGGCAGTTTTGAGCCAGCCGGAAAAAAAGACTCTGCGATTTGGGTTTTATTCCTTGGGAACCGATCAAGATGGAAACAAACCACCGCCGGTGAAGTTGTTAAAAAGCCTTTCTCTGTCCGTGGGTATGTTGCCCCAGTTGATGTTTCTGGATCGCCGTCATGTATTAAGCGTCTGGCACAGCCGCGAAGCCAAAAAGCCCCAAACTATCTTTAAGATGTATAGCCGTAAGGGGACGCAGATGGGTTCGGTGCGATCGCCTCTTCTCTTTGAGCGACTGATTTTCACCGATGCCCCAGGGATTTTGTTTGGCATTGTCCGGGAGCCCAGACCCGCCGTCTGGCGGATCCAGCTTTTCCCCATGCAACTGATGCGAATTCCCCTAGAAACCATGCCAACTTGTTTATCTCCCATCCCCGGAGGCTGTCTGTTAGCCAATGCTAAAGGTGAAATCACCTGTTTGGATCGCCAAGGACAGAATAATGGTAAGTTTCAATTTGGCTTCCAGGCTCCCCTGGGATTTGGGTTTTGGACTGGAACAGAAGCTGAAACCGCTGAAACCACCGCTGAAACCACCGCTGAAACCGCTGAAACCACCGCTGAAACCAAAGATATCACCAACATCACCAACAATTTTCTCGGTCTAGCTGGGGTCACAGAGGCGGCGAATGGTAGCTGTATTTCTTTTATTCAAATCAAGAAACCGGGTTTCTGAATTTAAGTGCTGATTTTTGGCCTAAATTGACACATAAACCCGGTTTCTGCCCCAAGTTTCTGAATTTAAGTGCTGATTTTTGGCCTAAATTGACACATAAACCCGGTTTCTGGAAATCTAGAGTATCAACATACAACATCAACTTCAAAAATGCTCGACTCTGCTGAATTTGCTTTTCTAAGCAAAACCGTCCTCAAACTAGGCGATTCGCGCTGGCCTCCGCTCTCGCGGAATCGCATAAACCGTTCGTCCGCAGAAACCTCCTTGGTCTCAGAACAACAGACAATAGACAAGACAACCGACCAGACAACCAACCAGAGACAAGCAACCCAACCAGTATTAGAGGCAATGACGCGACTGGTGGAAATCGTCGCGGAACTGCGATCTCCTTTCGGTGGATGGCCTGCGGACTTGCCAAAAACCTCAGAAAACCTGATTCCCTACGTCCTGGACGAAGCTTACGATGTCCTGGACGCCTTCGGGCAGTCAAGCAACAGGGCTTCCGGGGCTTCCGGGGCAGAGGAGCAGAGGCGCAGAGGCGCAGAGGCGCAGGGGAGCAAAGGGACAGATGGGAAAAATATCTCCCCCGCACCCCCGCACCCCTGCACAAGCGCACAAGCGCACCCCTCTCCATTAATCGTCGTCGATAATTTAATTCCTCGATTACTTTGGCATCTAGTCAGCAGTTCTTATGACGTAATGCAACTAATTGGCGGCGTTCCTGCCCAGATAGTGCGATCGCCTCAAAATCCTGAGATTGGCTTAATCCGATTAGTGGTGGGTTTGTCCGTCTGGAACTCAGACCATCATTGGTTTATCGACTTAGCCACCCATAACGTAACATCTGAGCCAACTCCAGAAACTCCAGAAACCGGGTTTCTTAATTTAAGTTCTGGTTCAGAAATCGGGTTTCTTAATTTAAGTTCTGGTTCTTGGCATAAATCGACGCAGAAACCGGGTTTCTCGCAGAAACCCGGTTTCTTGTCACCGATTTCCGCCGGTCAGCTAATCACTCAGTTACGCCAAGAAATCGAATTTACCAGCCCAGAATTGGCCAAGTTAATGGAACCGCAATCGGTGGAATGGTTGTCGCCAAATCACCAATGGCTTAGTGGTTTTCTGCAACTGACAATGGATTGGGAATTTTTGCCCCAATCACCAGAAAATTCCCCAGAACCAGAAGGTCAAAGCGCACCCTTGGGTCAACCAATTGTTGCCGATATTTCTGAATCATTCCCTCGGTCTGGTCTGTATGGTAAGCGAATGCTGCGACTTTCTCAACCGGCAATATTGCAAGAATCCGCCAAAATCCCATTTGAAGAAACATTAATCAGAATACTGCCACAGATTCAGCCAGAATCTATTTCAGACACCGGGTTAGAAACCGGGTTGCTTGAAAAAAACAAGTTTCTAACAGCGGAAAATGAATCTCTCAACTCAAATCTAATTTCTGAGTTGGTGACAACTGCTTATGATTTAGTCGAAAATTGGGAGTTTCCCTGGGGTGACGGAGAAGTTTTGATCGATGAGTGCATGGAGCGATTACTCTGGCAAACCATTACCAGTTCTTATCCGATGATGCAGTTAATTGGCAGTGTAGAGGCGATGGTTCTCAGCCCCGGAGAAGACTGGAAAATTGGCATTCTCCGGTTATTAGCCATTTTTGAAATTCAGGTGGGAAATGAAACAATTACGGTGGATTTATCCACCGGTCAATCTTGGGAAAAACACCCCGGTCAAAAAGTTTTGTACTTGTCGCCAAACACTATTGTGCGATTCCTCGACAGCGGATCGCTTCGCAAATCGCCCGATACTGAATTATCCATGCAACCCCTAATGGTTGAACAGATCCTACATAGTTTGAGCCAACAAATTAAAGCAAATACCCCCTCTTTTCAGTGGTTAATGAATGGAGCCAACATCGATATCCAAAATCTAGCCAAAAACTGGGAATCTGGGTTAGCACAATTTCGCTTAGAATTAGAATTTATCCCGACTTAAATTAACACAGAAACCCGCTTGCTTCTTAGGGTGTAGGGTGTAGGGTGTAGACCACACCGATGACGAACCCACGGCGTCGGAATTTTCCGAGTTTGTCGCAGAAATCCGGTTTCTTAACTCGGTTTATTAGCAGAGATTGTCGCAAAAACTATATTTACGCTTTATTTAAAAGTCCCGCAAATTCATTACAATTGCCCCAAGGAATTGAGGGTGATTTACAACTAATTGATATCATGTCCGCATAATCACTTATAATAGAGCAACCCAGTAATATCAAGTCCGTGTATTCGCTGATTATTCACGTAGGGGCTTTCTCGCATTCGCCCCTACTGTCCCGAACCGCTTCCTTCGGAGTATGCGTCCTTGGAGCGCTATATGCGGGAATCCATCTTAATGAGACAGGATTGTTTTTGTAACCGATCGCACGGACTTGATATGAGACGGAATTGCCGACGGAAAATATCGGGGCGATCGCTGAACCAGGGTTAACATCTCTAACCCCCTTAGAAAAAGACGATCGCCGTCTGATGCAGGCAGTTTTGACCTACGATCACATTCTTTGTGAATTATTTAACCAAACTACCATTTTACCCCTAAGATTTGGCACCATCTTCCGTTTATATGCGGATTTAATCGCCCATTTAAACCAGCAACAAAAAGAATATCTAACCAAATTAAACCAATTTGAAGGCAAAGCCGAATACACCCTCAAAGTCGTACCCTTAGATGTCCCCGTACCGGATACAGATCCGCAAGCCAAAGGAAAAGCCTATTTATTAGCTAAAAAACAACGCTTTTCCATAATCCAAGAATTTCAAACCCAACAAAATCGTGAATGGGAAAATCTCCAACAGGCGATCGCAGAAACCCGGTTTCTCCACGAAACAGGCAAAGAAGCCGGATTTCTAACCATTATCGGCGAACCCCAAGGCACGACCAATAGACTTTATTTATTAATCCCAAAAAATCAAGAGTCGCGACTTCTAGAATACGTCCAAACATGGCAGAAGAACCATCCCACTTGGCAATTATTCCTCAGCGAATCACTGCCGCCCTATCATTTTGTTTAAAAGTTTAAATCGATAGATATCTCTCGTTCCCAGGCAGAGCCTAGGAACGAGAAAACGAGAAATATAAATGGGGATAAACGGATTATTTAAACACCGATAAATCCAAAGCCTCAAAAGACTCGAAAAACTCTAACAGTCGAGTCACAATTTTATTCACCCCACCGGGAACATTCGACTCAACATTCAAAGGAATTACCGGGTCATGCAGAGACAAGCGCAACAAAAACCAGCCATCTTCCTCTGGGGAATGACAAGAAATCCGCACCCCTTCATAATTATTCGGCACAATTTGCCAACCCGCTTGCTTGGCGGCAAATTCTTGCAGTTGGTTAATTACCTGATGCCCATATTCTTTAAACTCTGGTGTGCTAATTTTTAACCGGAATTCCTCGCTTTCTGCTGGTTCCTGGAAATTGGCAATTAAATCTAATAAGTTTTTGCCAGCTAATTTAGATTTAGCTAATTCAATTAATAGCTTAGTAATCAAATAAGCCCCATCATCCAGAAAATAATTTTCTTTCATCGCCCCATGACCGGAGGTTTCGATCGCCAACCAAGACTCTTCCCCGGATTCATTCAAGCGAATTGACTCATTAATCACATTCTTGTAACCGCGTTTATAACGATGATGTTTACCTTTTAACTCTTGTTCAATAAACGTAGTCAGTCCATCGGAAGTAATCGAATCGGTGACAATTGTAGACCCCGGATGTTCTCTTAAAACAATTGCCGACATTATAGCAATTAAGCGATTGCGGTTTAATTCTTTGCCGGTAGAATCCACTGCTGCCCCGCGATCGACATCCGTATCAAAAATAATCCCAAAATCCGCTTTTTGGGCGATCGCTGCTTGACAAATCGAAGCCATCGCCTCTTTATCTTCCGGGTTGGGGATATGGTTAGGAAATGTGCCATCGGGTTCTAAAAATTGGCTGCCCGTCGTATCTGCCCCCAGGGGTTTCAGCACTTTTTCCGCATAAAAACCCCCTGCCCCATTGCCCGCATCCACAATAATTTTTAAGCCTTTAAGAGGCTCGTCAAAATGTTCGGGATGATTCACCGCTGCGCGAATTTTTTGCACAAATCCAGCGGCATAAACGGAAATAAAATCATGGTGGGAAATGCTTCCTTTCGTGGCAGCAGGTTCAAATTTATGGTGTTCTGCCAGTTCTAAAATTGCCGAAATATCCGCTTTTCCTAAACCACCGTGAGAAGTGAAAAATTTTAAACCATTACGATTAAAAGGTAAATGACTAGCGGTGAGCATAATTGCCCCATCACAGGCAAATTCCGGTGTCACAACACTCATAAACATGGCCGGAGTTGACGCCATGCCAAAATCATAAACTTTAGCCCCCATTGAAGTAATTCCAGCGGTGGCGGCTTCGATTAAACTTACTCCCGATAATCGACTATCTCTGCCTAAAGAAATAGTTAATTCTGACGCAGCTTTGCCAAATTTTTCCGTTAGCCATAACACAAAAGCTTGCCCCAAAATTTCTACCACTTTTGGGGTAATATTGACTGGTTCATGGGCGACTCCTTCCAGGGCGACTCCCCGGATATCTGAACCATTTTGTAATTTTTTCCAGTGAAAATGTTTGTTATGTTTCATATAATGCTGAGACAATCAACTCCTCTAATATTACCCTAATATTTCTCTTTGTGTTCTCTGTGTCTTTGTGGTTAATTTTTCCTTTAATACATAATCCGAATATTTGATATAATATAGATTTTTTTGATGAAAAAAACATATGAATTAATCTAATATAATCATTTTTTAACATAGATTACCTCGGCTTCAGCTAAAACTTGTTCTCGGAAATAGCGGCTCAGGTCTTGAGGTGTATTCAAGTCAACGGTACGACCTAAACGTTCCGAGAGTCTATCTTGAATGTTAATAAAGCGAAATCCGGGAGTTTTTCCCGCTTGAAATTCTACTAAAATATCAATATCACTCTGCGGTCCAAAGTCATCTCTTAACACGGAACCAAATAAAGAAAGTTTTTGGATATGGTAGGTTTGGCAAATTTCGGCAATGCTCGGTAATGGAATATTGATTGGATAAGCCTTGATTTGTTTTTCCATAATTATGACTTACTCATCTATTTTCTATTTTAGCGATTTTTTGGCTTATGTTGAAATTCTTTAGCTTTTTTAAAGATTATTCTCCCAATCAAAAAGCCGATCACTCCTAGGAAAGCCCCGATGAGAATTAATAAAGATAGTCCCACTTTTGAAATTAATCCTTGCACTTCTGGGGGAAGCAAGGGGGAGGTGCGGTGCCAGGTTTTGAGCAAATTGCCTTGGAATAATGCAGCTAAAGCATTGAGAATTTGAAATTCTTGGCGGTTTGGGTCAATTTCTAGGGCGGGCTTCAAGGCTTTTTCTGCCGCACCTGGACGCCAATCATAGAGATTTACAAAAGCAAGATAGCCATGAGCATAAGGATTTTTTGGATCAAGTTGAACGACTTTTTCTAAAGCCGCGATCGCACCTGGGGCATCTCTTTTTAACACCATTGCTAAAGCTAAATTATAGGCATAATCGAGATTATCCTGTCCGCTTAATCGCGCTTTTAAAGTTAATTGGGCTTGGGTTAAATAATCTTGAGTCGGGTCATATTGGTTGATTCTGCCAATGTCATCAAAAACAGGACTGAGGGCATCCACTCCCAGGGGTAAGGCAGTGGCAAGCGATCGCAATTGAGTGACTAAATCCAACTCTGGCGCAGGAGTTGCCGCCGCCGTTGGGTCAATTTTGATTTGCACATTATTCGGCACTTCTAACGGATAAGTTTCGCCAGTTTGCCGATTAAGATATTCCGCTTTTAAAGTATAGATTCCTGGGGCAATATTCCCCGGTGGCAACATAGCTAATGTTTCGGTGATAGAAACAGAGTCGGTGATAGAAACCGGGTTTCTTGAAGAAACCGGGTTTCTTGCGTTTTTATGCAACTTTCCTAAACCGATCGCGCGATCGTGTAACCAATAGTTAGTTTGGTTATTGGTTGTTGGTTGGTTGTTGGTTGTTGGTTGTTGGTTGTTGGTTGTTGGTTGGTTGTTTGGTTGTTGGTTCCAGGTTAACAATACTAAGCCATTTTGCAAATCTTGCCAGTTGCCCAACCACTGATAAGTCACGGGAATAGGTTGCCCTGGGGGGGCAGCAGGGGACACGGTGACATTTTCTAATTTAATTTGCGGTGGCGGGGTGATATCTGTCGTTATGACTTGAATGCTTGGGGATTGGCGGTGATAGAGTTGCAAGGTACTACCATCGGGTAATTGCCAGGTTTTGTGCAGTTGGAAGTCTGGACTTGTCTGGACTGCTTGCACTGTGGCGGCTTGCGCTTCTACGGGCACAGAACCTTGGTCGCCGGTTTTGGTGAGAAACCAAGACAGCGATCGCACATCTTGGGCAACCTGCGATCGCCGGGTTCCCACCTGACGGCCATAAACTTGGAAATTCGCCAACGCCCCATAATAATTCAGGGTATGCTGATTCACCGTAGGGGTAGAAGGCAACACCCCCACGGTTGAACGTAAATAAGGTTCGGTTTGGATAATTTGCGCGATCGCCTCACGAATTGGCCAAACAGGGCCTGCATAAGCATGATGTTGTCCTGGTTGTCTGGAGTTTATCCTGGACAAATCATCCACCGGCCATAAATTCACTGTCATCAGTAACAATGTCACAGCTACAGTCCCCGCAGGAACCCACCGCCCAACCGAGGGGAGAGAAAAGAGAAGAGAGAAGAGAGAAGAGAGAAGAGAGAATATATTTCCTCTTTCCTCTTTCCTCTTTCCTCTTTCCTCTTTCTTCCCCCAACGAGGCGATCGACTCTGCCACTCGACTAACCCATTGGCTAAAAAAATCGCCACTACCGGCAAATAGGGCAAGACATAGCGAAAATCTTTGTTGATATTCAGGGAACACAGCAAATAAGCCCCTAGCCAGAAAACTAGCAACCATCGCCGGGGAGGAGAAGCGGGGGAGCGGGGGAGCGGGGGGGCAGGGGGGCTCTTGTGCGGGGGAGAATTTTTCTCCTCTGCTCCTCGGCTCCTCTGCTCCTCTGCCCCTACACCGATGGCGGCCCTACACCCTACACCCTCTTCCCTATTCCCCGTTGCCCGTTGCCTCTTGCTTCTGGTTATGTACAAAAAAAATCCGGCGATCGCCACAATTAATAATGGCAAAGAAACATGATGGGGCAATTGTTCAAGATAATAAGTCCATGCCCCCAAGGTATTTAATGGCGGATCTCCTTCCGCGATCGCCGAGTCAATAGTTGCCCGTTTACTGCCAGTCAGAATTAGTAACCAGTTGGTGCGATACCAGGGATACATTACCGCGATCGCCAATAAGTTCGCGATCGCCAATTGTGCCAGTCTGCCCCACTCACGCCGCCAAACGCTGCCGACTACTACCCATAAAATTGGCGCAAACAAAAATAACACCGCTGTTTGCTTAATCATCAAGGCCAACCCCAGAGATAGCCCAAAAGCGATCGCCATACCCCACTGACTAGGGGCAAGCCCTAACTTTAGGAAAGAGAATAGAGGATAGAGAATAGAGGATAGAGGAGAGAGGATAGAGGATAGAGGATCAAGAAAATTCTCTCTTCTCTTTTCTCTCTTCTCTTTTCTCTCTTCTCCCCTATCTCCTCTCTCCTCTCTTTTCTTTTCTGGTGGATATTTCCAAAGAGTTAAACAATAGAAACAGAGAGTCACCACCGCCGTTAGAGGATAATCGAGGAGAAAGTCCAGGCGGACATTATATAAGCCGGGAAACAACATACATAAACCGGCAGCCCATAAACCAACTTTCTGGTGAAATAACAAACTGCCTAAGCCATAGACCGAAACCAGTAAAATCGCGCTAAAGAATAAATTCACTAAAGTGGCGATATCTTCACCTAAGCCAAAATAGGAGTGAAATATCGCCGTAATCATATAAGTGCCGGGAGGAATTTTAGACGACAGTTGCCATAAACTTGTCCACCAGTCAAGATTCCCCCACTGAGGAGTTTGGAAAGCTTGCCAATAGTTCAACGCCCCCGTCAGATAATCCGCCTGGTCCCAACTGGGGATAGAGTTATCAATGGCAAACCAGAGGCGATCGCCAACAGCGGAAACCAACCAGATTACCCCTAAAATTATCCAACTGTGCGATCGACTCAACTGATTAGTCATTTTTTCTGAAGTTCTTGGTTGTTGGTTGTTGGTTGGGTTTCGGGGAACGGGGAACGGGGAACGGGGAAAGGGGTTCGGAGGGGCGGAGGGGCGGGGGAGCCCGCCGTCGGCAGAGGGGCAGAGAAGAGAAAATTTTCCTATTTTCTCTTTCCCATTTTCTCTTTCCCATTTTCTCTTTCCTATTTTCTCTTTCCTATTTCCTCTTTCCTCTTTCCTCTTTCCTCTTTCCTATTGCCTGTTGCCTTTGGTTCTTGGTTCACGGTTGATTGTACCCCTGTCCCCACGTCTTGCCGTCGTCCTGTCAGTAGTCAGGGTAAACTGTCCCCAATTCTTACTTTCTGTGTTAAATTGCCCATTGTAAAACTTGTCAGGTAAAACTTGTCAGTTAAAATTTGTCAAGTAAAATTAGCAAATTTTGATGCCAAATAGTTTGTTTTAATGTACAATTTCCCGGCTTAGGGAAAATTCTTCCAGTATCTTAGATAAAACTTGTCCATTATTGTGGCTTTTTTATAATGACTCAAAATCCTTTGTTTAACTGGTGCCGCGCCACGTTCGCGGTAGCGGTGCGGAGCACTTTCATCCCTGCAACGGTGGCGGCGATCGCCATGAGTACCCCGAAAGTAAACGCTCAAGTTATATATAACCCGATTGACTTAAAGGGACGCTATGAAATTACCGATGTTCTCTCAGAAAAAGATATTCCCACGGGTCAAGGGGGATTTGCCCGGGACTACCGAGTCACACTCACCGATGTCGATCAAGTAGCGATCGATTTAATCTCTGATGGTTTCGACGCAATAGTATCCTTAATCGGTCCTGATGGCACCACCATAGCGGAAAATGATGATGGACCTGATGGCACCACCAACTCTCTATTATTTGCCAGAATCCAAACTACCGGCGATTATATTGTCCGAGTCCGAGCCTTTGGCGAAGGTGGAGTGGGCAACTTTACCCTCAAAGTCACTCGCTTGCGCCCAATAGACAACTAATAGACAAAACCTTCATGGGTCAGGGACGTGAAGTTAAGGGAGTCGCCCTGTTTCATCGCGTCCCAATTTCAATCGGCGCTTTAAAGGGGGAGGCAGAAAAAAATTTTTACCAATATGGGTTGACAATCCTGAGTTAATTAGTTAAGATAATAAAGTTGAACAAACACAAGCCGGGATAGCTCAGTTGGTAGAGCAGAGGACTGAAAATCCTCGTGTCGGCGGTTCAAACCCGCCTCCTGGCATATTAGATTAACAGATTAAATAAACCCCTATAGGCTATGGCTTATAGGGGTTTATTTTTAGCGATGAGAATATCAGTTCACTCAAATTTGACTCATTTCTGCAAGCTGGGGCAATTGATGAATTGCCCCAATCACGAATCAAACCGATCAATATGATGGGTAAGTCCTGGTGAGTTGCAAATATATTTTTCAGATATATTTTCCGATCGCTTCTAAGCCATAACCATGCCGCCATCGACATTCATCACTTGACCTGTAATATAGGCAGCCGCAGGATCGGCAGCTAAAAATCGCACTAACCCAGCCACTTCTTCGGGTTGACCAAAACGACCGAGGGGAATATATTTCAGCAGTTCCTCTGTGCCTTTGAGATCCTTGGTCATGTCTGTGGTAATGAATCCAGGGGCAACCGCGTTGACGGTGATGCCGCGAGAGGCGAGTTCTTTGGCAATGGTTTTGGTAAAGCCGATGACTCCGGCTTTGGCGGCGCTATAGTTGCCTTGTCCAGGGTTGCCCATTTGTCCGGCAACGGAGGCAATATTGACGATTCGACCGGCTTTTTGCTTGAGCATAATTTTGGCGACAGCGCGGGTACAGAGGAATACTCCACTGAGGTTGAGGTCGATGACCGCTTGCCAGTCTTCTAATTTCATCCGCATTAATAAGGTGTCGCGAGTGATTCCGGCGTTGTTGACTAGAATGTCGATGCGACCCCATTGATCCATGACGGTTTTGATCAGATTATCTACTTGGTCTGGTTGGGAGACATCTGCTTGTAGGGCGATCGCCTCTCCTCCCGCTTGGGTAATGGTCGTCACCACTTCATCCGCAGGCCCACTGGAACTGGCATAGTTGACCACGACTTTAGCCCCTTCTGCGGCTAAGGCGATCGCGATCGCCCGACCAATTCCCCGTGAAGCCCCAGTGACAATCGCCACGCGATCGGGTAATTTTTGCATCTGTTCTGGTAAAAGTTCCATCTTTAATTTCCTCGGAAATTGATCGCAAACTAACCGATTTTAATGCGATTTGGTTACAGCAGCGAGGCTGGCTGTTGGCGGGGGTGCGGAGGGGCGGGGGAAGCCGCCGTCGTGTAGGGTGTAGGGTGTAGGGTGTAGGGAAGAGGGAAGCCGCCGTCGTGTAGGGTGTAGGGTGTAGGGAAGAGTGAATAGTGAAGAGTGAATAGTGAATAGTGATATTTATTTTGTAGGGGCGAATGGCCATTGGCCCCTACGAATGCATAACTTTTAACTTCAGATTTAGCATCAGAACATCAGATTTTAGCATCAGTAACTTTACTGTTATTTAAAAATGGTTAACCTGTGAAAATATTTGCTGGATTTATGCCCGCCGAGCGGTTAATTTCTGGCTTAAAATAATTGGTTTAAGTTGTCAAGGTATATTTGCCGTTATCCGTCCTAAAATCAGTTAGGATAGCTAAAGCTAACCATGATTTAAATCGGTGTCAAGATGCCGCTAGATTCTCAAATCAAGCCTCCGGTGAATTCTCTCGATGTCCTAGAAGAAGCTCAGAGACGATCAAATATCCCCCATGTCACGATTCCTAGACCATCTCAACTGAAACGAGAACGGTGGATATTTGCCGCGTCGATCGCCCTGCCATGTTTAGGCTTTATTGGTGCGATCGCCCTAGGGTTTTATTCAGGAATCACCGCCCTAGATTGGATCCTATTTCTGAGTATGTTTTTCCTCACGGTTCTGGGTATCGAAGTGGGATATCATCGCCTATTTTCTCACCATGCCTTTGAAACCGTTGCCCCCATTCGCGCCTTTTTAGCGATCGCTGGCTGCATGGCGCTACAAGGCCCTGTCATCTACTGGGTCAGCAATCATCGCCGCCATCATATCTACAGCGATCAAGCACAAGACCCCCATTCACCCTACTTTCAAGGCTCCCAGTCTGTGGAATTACTCCCAGGACTCTGGCACGCTCATATCGGTTGGATTTTTGACCCAGAAAGAACCAGTCCCGGTCGTTATGGTCGGGATATTCTCAAAGACCCCTTAATAATGACCATTGACAAATTTTACTTTGTTTGGGTATTTTTAGGTCTTTTAATTCCTGCCATTTTAGGCGGAATTTTCAGCGGCAGTTTAGCCGGAATTCTACATGGTTTTCTCTGGGGAGGAATGGCGCGGATGTTCCTAGTCCAACAGGGGACTTATAGCATTAACTCTTTCTGCCATGTGTTTGGCAATCGTCCTTTTGCTACCCCAGAAAAAAGTACCAATAATCTTTGGTTAACTATCCCAACTTTAGGGGGGTCTTTACACAATACCCATCACGCCTTTCCTAACACAGCAATTAATGGGTTTGAATGGTGGCAAATCGATCCCGGTGCCTGGTTTATTCGGGGATTAGAAAAGCTAAATCTAGCCTGGAATATCAAAATGCCAACTCCGGAAATGATTGCTGCCAAGAAAATTAAATAGTATAGCAATCCGTTTAGAGGTTGTGGTAATTGTAGGGGTAACGGGTTTGGCTTGGTGAGCTTACCCCTACAGTCTAGGGGCAGCCACCGCCACGGAGAAGCCCCTACAAAACTTTTGGCACCACTTTAGCATTGCTATAAGCGAAAATCAACCATTCTCTGATTTCATGGCCACACAGACTCTACCCTTTAGCTTTAACCTGAATATGAGATAAAATCAACGAGATAAAATTAACGCTCGTTTATCTATCAAAATCTCTAACCATGTCCAAGTATGAATTAGCGTCTCAATGGGACAACTTCCTCCTGAATTTAGGGGTTTGGCAAGGGTCATTTACCCGAATTTCCCCCCAAGGAGAAATCCAAAGTGATACCCCCACCGTTGTGAGGTTAGAAGGCTTAGACAATAATCGCACGGTTAAACAGGTAGTGGAGCGCTTTCCCCAAAATACCGATGAAATTCCGCCCCCGTTGGTACTGCAATATAGTTCTTTAAACCGCAGTATTTTATTCTTTAATAATGGAGCCTTTTCCACTGGTTCGATGCAATTTGGACCCTTTAGTGAGTTTGGGGCAGAATTTGGTTTTATTGTTGGCGATCGCCGATTGCGTTTGGTGGAATTATTTGACCGAAATGCTAATTTTGCCAGTATGACCCTGATTCGGGAATATCGGGAAAATACCAACACCCCCGAACGTCCTCCCCTGACGATAGATCGACTCCTCGGAGACTGGGAAGGAGAAGCGGTGACTATTTATCCAGATTGGCGATCGCCTGATGTCTCCTCCACTCGTCTATCCTTACGTCGGCAAGGAGACAATCTTTCGACATCTTTGAGTATAGAAATGAGTGCAGAAAACTTTAGCTTCACTTCTACCGCAGAGATTCAAGGTTCCCGGCTTTTATTCAACCAAGGAAGTATGCCGATGCAAATTCTGTTACTGCCCGACGGTGCATCGTGCAATACTCCCCTAAGCATTCCTATGCGTCAACCTTTTTTCCTGGAAGCGGGATGGTTGCTTGACGATCGCCGCCGACAGCGCTTAATTCGCCGTTATGACGATCGGGGAGGATGGGACAGTTTAACCCTGGTGACAGAGGAGAAAGTAGCTTAATTCGGCCAAGAAAATCCCTGGATTTTTTGATACTCATAAGGGCCAATTAATGCCCCCCACAATCCTTTTCCGGTTTCTGGATCGACTCCGCGATCGAAACTTTTAAAGCTATCTTCGCTGACTTCTAAGCCCAAAACCACTTGACGGATTTGGCCATCATATTCAAAGAAGCATTTTGCCCCCGGTTCCGGTTGGGCAATAAATTTTTGCTCTTGCTCCGTAATGGTCAAAGCACAACCGGGTAAATTAACTAAATCTTCCGGTAAAAATTGATTCAGCAAGTGAGGATTTGTCCCGGCACCGCGAAATTTATTCGGGTCTTTAAATCCATAATATTGGCCGATGAACTTAGCGGGATTATCGCTCGGTTTTAAGACTAAAATTCTCTGGCGATAGGGTTGATCTAATTTTAAAATTGGCGCTTGCTCGGCAAAAATAGCTAAGTTGCCGTCAATTTTTATGGGTAAAAGCCGATGCCAAAGCCGAATATGTACAAACCAATTCGGTTGTTCTTTGGCTTGATTAACGTTTTCAAATTCGCCTACCAGCCATTGTGCTAAAATGGTTAATTTGTTTTGTTGGGTCATTTTTTCAACCAGCGATCGCTGCCTTTTATAGCACTTGTAATAGTTATGAATTACAAAAAAACTGTCATTCCCGCGCAGGCGGGAATCCAGAAAACCTCTGTAATCCAGATAATAACCGCTATATTGGTTAGTTAACTTTTGGCTTTTTTATTTAGCTATTATTTCTGCCCGTAAACTTATGATCGTCACCCTAAAACGCGCTCTGGATTCCCGCGAAGGCGGGAATGACAGAGAAAAATTATTACCTCATAAGTATGAAAAACGCTAGATCCAAGCTTTTATCCTAAAAATAGCCAACAAAAAATAGAGACGTTGTAGGAGGCAACGTCTCTATTTTTTAAGCGTGACGCACATTAAAACAACACCAATCTTGACGACGCCAAAGGGCGGCAACGATCCAACCATGTTGCTCTAAGGTATCGGCGACAGGTTTGGCTTGATCGAGCAAAATTCCACTGAAAATTCCCCAAGTTTCTGGGCCGGCGATCGCATTCATCTCTGGGATTAAATCAATAATCACTTCTGCCAAAATATTACAGACGATCCCATTCACAGGTTGGTCAATTAACTCCTTGACCTGTAAAACACTGCCTTGTTGAATCGTGATTTGCTCTTTGGCGATTTTATTTAATTCGCGATTTTCCCGTGCTGCCCGCACTGCTAGGGGATCAGTATCTACGGCGATCGCTCGATGCGCCCCCAAAAGGATCGCACCGATGGATAAAATACCAGAACCACAGCCAATATCAGCAATGACCGCATTTTGTTGCTCACTATCATCTCCGAGGCGCATTTCCAGGGCTTCTAAACAGAGTTCCGTGGTTGGATGATCTCCAGTGCCAAAGGCAACGCCCGGATCCAAACGCAAAATCAGGCGATCGCTATCCGTGGGGATGGGCAGCCATGCGGGATTAATCAAGAAGCGATCGCCAATTTTCTGGGGATGCCAATGCTTCCGCCAATTAACGCCCCAGTCCTCTTCCTCGATTAAACTCCACTTAATCACGGGAGCTTGAAAGCTCATACATAAAGCATCTTGCCTGAGCAAAAGGGACAAAGCCGATAAATCCAACAACTGTGCTTTTTCTTGGGGTAAATAAGCCAACACCAAACAAGAAGAACCTTTAGTCTGAGAAGCTGTACCCTGACAACCAAAACTTTCCAGCCTTAAGAAGACTAAATCTTCCAAAGCTGGTTCACAAAGCACTTGAATTTCCCACCAATTATTTGCCATATCAATTAGAGACTTTAGATTTGAAATAAGCATTTAACTATAAGTTATCAGCTATCAGTTATCAGTATTAAGCTATCAGCCGCTAGGTATCAGCTATCAGCCGTTAGCTGATGACCGTCAGCTAACGGCTGATCCCTGACACCTGATACCTGATAGCTGACTAAATTGGCTTAGTCAAATCTAAAATCATTTAACTAAAATCCTTTAAAGGGTGACGGTACAGGCATCGCGAATCCCTGAAACCTTCATAATCTCAGCCAAAATTCCTTCTGGCAAAGGATCGTCAAGGCTCAGTACCATGACCGCATCGCCGCGAACAATTTTGCGACCCACCTGCATACTGGCAATATTCACATTGAAACTGCCCAGTAGGGAGCCGATTTTACCAATAATCCCTGGCATATCTCGGTGCCTGGTTAAGAGCATATAGTGAGTTGGCGCCACGTTGACGGGGAACTCATCCACATCGGTGATCCGAATTTCCCCATCCCCTAAGATCGCCCCAGTCACCGTATGCTGGCCCAGAGAACCTTTAGCTTCTAAATGCAGGGAACCGGCATAGTCACGAATTGACGCATCACGAGTTTCAATCACCCGAATGCCTCGTTCTTTGGCTTCGATGCTGGCATTCACATAATTGACTCGTTCCCGCAACGCTTGAGAGAGCAGACCTTTGAGGGCAGCCACGACTACAGCTTGACTTTCATTGTTAGCCAAGTCCCCTTGGAGCCGCACATTTAGCAGTTCCACGCGCCCACCGGCCAATTGAGAGACTAAATTGCCCAAGGTTTCCGCCAATTCTAAGTAAGGGCGTAGTTTCTCCAGGGCATCTGGGTAAAGTCCGGGAATGTTTACCGCTGAACGGGCAGGCAGTCCCAAAAGTACATCGCGAATTTGTTCGGCTACGTCAATGGCCACATTGACCTGGGCTTCAGTGGTGGAAGCGCCGAGGTGGGGGGTGAGGACAATTTCTTTGCCCAGTTCCCGCAAGGGCGACCCTTCTTCTAAGGGTTCATTGTCAAAGACATCTAAGGCGGCTCCGGCGATCCGACCTTCTTTTAAGGCGGTGGCTAAAGCGACTTCATCAATAATGCCCCCCCGAGAACAGTTGATAATCCGAGCGGTCGGTTTCATTTTACCGATCGCCTCCGCATTAATCAGATTCGCGGTTTCCTTGGTTTTGGGGATATGCAGGGTAATGTAATCGGCTTCTCGGAATAATAAATCGAGATCGACTAAGCGACAGCCGAGTTGATCCGCTCGTTCAATGGAAATAAACGGATCGTAAGCCAGCATTTTCATGCCCATTGCTTTGGCAATGCTGGCTACATGGGAGCCAATTTTGCCCAGTCCGACAATTCCCAGGGTTTTTTTGTAAATTTCCGCGCCGACAAATTTTTTCCGCTCCCATAAGCCATTTTTAACCGATGTATTGGCATCAGGAACGTAGCGGGAAAGGGCCAGCATCATAGCCAGAGCGTGTTCCGCAGCGGCGATCGTGTTCCCTTCAGGGGAATTGACGACCACAATCCCTTTACGGGTGGCTTCTGGCACATCCACATTATCGACGCCAACGCCAGCGCGACCAATGATTTTGAGGCGATCGCCCGCTGCAATCATTTCTTTAGTAATGCGGGTGCCGGAACGAATCATCCAAGCATCATATTCAGGAATGATGTTGATGAGTTCTTGAGGTGATAGTCCAATTTGAACATCAACCTGGGCGACCTGGGATAGAATATCTATTCCAGCTTGATCAATAGAATCTGAAACGAGAACCTTTGGCATGGTCAGCAAGTAGGTTGCAACTAACAACAGCAAGCCCGATCGACACAGGGGTAATGTCAGAGGGATATCATCCGCTCAACCTAGGCCAGTAGCTTTGGTATTCAATGACGATCTCTGACCCATCAGAAAAACCTCTATACCCGGAAGACTTGGTGCAGTAAGTCATTTTAGCGGTAAATGGGTAGAAAATCTGATGACACATCAAAGTTTTTTTTACTTTCCGATCTCAAAGCCGGGAAATTCGTGATTATTGTGGCAGAAAATGGGCATAATTATCCAGAGGCTTACTCGGCTTAATCACTCTAATCACTCGATCATCTCCCGGCACGATCGGGCTTTCTCACTTAGCGACCCAGCAATGTAAGTTAATGTAAGTTAATGTAAATTTCGCTTTTCGGTAAGTTTAGTTGACCCTAAGCGTTTTTTCCCGAAATCAAATCAATCTTCTAGAGATTCAATCCCGCACTCTCTTTCACTGTCTTTCAGTAAATTCGGAGCATCCCATCTTGGTAAATCTTGATCAAAACATCCAAAACATCACTTTTTTAGCCTTATTCCGCCTGATTCTTCCCGGTAGGGTTGGCTGGACTGCGGCTAACTCTTCGGTTGACCAGTCATTTTTTCCTTTTTTTTACAAAATCCCCCTGGGGCAGCATAAATTTCTAAATTTTCTGGCACTGCCTGGCTCAAGTTCAGATATATTATAACTATGACTGCTGTCTATTATAGCACAAAAATGCTATTTTTTTTTAGCAAAAAAAAGGATTTTGCCGGTTCATTTTTGTGGTTTAATCGTCTATTCATTATTAGTAATTTCTGTGGTATGAAATATCTCGTAGCGGTTCTGGCAGATCGAATTCAAGCGGAAGCAGTTTCCGTTGCCTTGGAAAAAGAAGGCATTCCCACCAGTCAAATCCATATTTTAGGAAAAGGATACAAAAGTGCTGATGAGTTTGGGTTTATCGATCCCAACCAAAAAGCCCGGAAGCAAGCTCTCCTAATGGCAACTTGGCTTGTCCCGTTTGGCTTTGGGGCTGGCTTTACCTTCAGCTTCATTACTAATTTAGACACATTTGCCTGGGCTGGGGAAATCGGCAATCACCTAATTGGTGGACTCTTGGGAGCAATGTCTGGAGCAATGGGTAGCTTTTTTGTGGGTGGTGGGGTTGGTTTAGTGTTTGGCAGTGGCGACGCTTTGCCCTACCGGAACCGGCTGAATCAAGGCAAATATTTAGTGATCGTTCAAGGGGCGGACAGTTTAATTCGCCAAGCCACTCCGATTATAAATCAGTTTAAACCAGAAAATATTCAAGGTTATACTGAGGACGCTAACTTTATTTAATCCCCATTTAATCCGCCTTGATTTTTCTCTTCTTTTGGGCAAAAGTGAACCATAAGAGGAGCAGCAGAGCAAGGTTAACCGTTGAAATGCTTTTAGAATTAGTGTGGATTAGTGTGGATTTTATGGGTGAAGTATTTGGGATAAAATTATCTCATTTGTCATAATTTCCCAATACTTCCCGCTTTCTTTATTTAGAGAAAAATCTATTTTTGGGAAGCAGAGAAATGTGCCACTATATATGATAACAAAAAAAATTACCAATGTAATTTTTTCAATAGCGATCGCCTAGAATGGCTATAATTATAGCGATGGCTATCACGGGTAAAAGTTAATTGGCTCCGGTAAGCATCGGCTGATGATAATTCAAAAAAGCCGATTTCAAAAACGCCGATAAACTAATGAGTAAAAAATGTAAATTCACAATTAGGAAAAAATTTGATTAATTTTTGATTCATCCTTGTTTACAGATATTTAGATCGGAGTATGATGAAAAAAATTCTCACCAGCAGAGCAATATAGTCCATCACTGATGAGATTCTGTATCTAGTCAGTTCCAGACGAGTCAGTCAAAACAATCAACGCCCGGATCGGTTAGGAATTATGTTGGAGGGATGGTAATGGCCAAAATTCTCATTGTGGATGACTCAACTTTATCCAGAAGAATTCTGCGAACAATTCTCATCGCAGAAGGACATCATATTATTGAAGCCACAGACGGATTAGTGGGAATTGAAACTTATTTAATGGAACAGCCGGATTTAGTTTTGCTGGATATGGCAATGCCAGGACTACCCGGAGATGAGGTGCTGGAAAAAATTCTGGAGTTGAATCAATCTGCCAGAGTCATTATTGCCACCGCTGACTTGCAGGACTTAACCAAAACCAAAGTCCTAGAAGCTGGGGCGATGGGTTTTGTCAACAAGCCATTCAATCGCACCAAGGTATTAGAAGTGGTGAATCAGGTACTTAGCAATACCCCAGATGTTTTATAAGGAGATAGAATTATGGATCTCACTCAAACCCAGCTAGATGCTTTGAGTGAACTAATTAATATTGGCTTTGCCAGGGCCGCCAATTCGTTGAGTGAACTCACCGGCGATCGCGTCTTACTCGATGTGCCGCAGGTTTCCATCCATACCATTGATGAGCTTAGGCCAAAACTGGCCAGCTTTGTGGAGGGAGAAGTGGCCACGGTTCAACAGATATTTAACGGACCTGTCTCTGGCAATGCCCTATTATTATTAAATTATGACGGAGCCGTCATGCTCTCAGACTTAATTACCCCAGAGGCTCATATTCATAGCAAGCGATTGGATACCGCAGCATCAGAAGTGATCACGGAAATTGGCAATATTTTGCTGAATGCCTGTTTAAGCGTATTTGGCAACTTATTACAAATTCAAATTTCTTTTTCTGTGCCGCGCTTATATCTGGAAGCGATTGATGGCTTAATCCATTCCCTGGTGATTGGCAAGGAAGAAATGCGGTATGCCATGCTCGTTTACACCGGATTTCGACTCCAAGAAGATGAGGTGAAAGGTTATCTGGTACTGATTTTGAGCGTGGTTTCCTTGGAAAAATTACTGGAAGCGGTGGAACATTGGGCAGATGTTTCGGTGGAAATTCTGGAATAATGATGAGGACTCCCTGAACACTCGAATGATTTGATCGCGATCGCTCAAAATTTACTGAATCTCCATAAATCCCCTTGATCCGACAGCAAAATTACATGAATTATGATGAATGAGAAATTTAACACAAATTACCATCAGGCATTGGAACACTGGCTAGACGCCCTCGCCGATCAAGGAGTCTTTACCACCGATCCTAACTTGAATATTATCAGTTGGAATCATTGGCTAGAAATCCACAGTGGTTTATCGGCAAGTGAAACCATTGGGCATAATTTATTTGAAGTTTATCCCACGTTAGTAAAAAAGGGCATCGAGCGTTTCTATCGTCAAGCCCTCAATGGTCAGGTGGTGATGCTTTCTCAGCGGTTACATCGTTATTTGCTACCGATGTCCACTTCAGCGGTGCAACATCAATTATCCTATATGCAGCAGAGTGCTCGCATTGGCCCATTGATCTCAGAATCAAAGATTGTGGGCACAATTACGGTGATTCACGACGTGACGGAACGGGTGATTCGAGAAACACAACTCCAAGACCAAATTGAAGAATTAGAACGCACTGATGCGGTTTTGCGATCGACTCAGGCAAAATTGCAACATTTACTGGCATCCAGTCCGGCAATTTTATATACTTGCCAAGAAAATAATACCGATCAAATTACTTTGCATATGACCTTTATCAGTGACAATGTTCTAGAACAATTGGGCTATCAACCAAATCAGTTTATTAATCAACCCAATTTTTATTTTGAACATATTCACCCTGATGACACTGAGTTAGTTTTACCAAAAATTTTGCATCTAGGGAAAACCGGACACCAAATTATTGAACATCGATTTTTACACGCTGACTGTAGCTACCGCTGGCTACGCAATGAAATGAAAGTGATAGACAGTCTGGATGGTAATATCGAGCAAGTCGTCGGCGCTATGTACGACATTACCGATCGCAAAGAAGCCGAAGCCCAAATAGAAGAACAAGCGGCATTGATCGGAATTGCCAAAGATGCGATTATGGTAAAAGATTTAGAGGATAGAATTTTATTCTGGAATCCTAGCGCCGAAAAATTATATGGTTGGAAAGCATCAGAAATTATAGGAGAATATGCCAATAAAAAACTTTCTAGTCAAATTTATGATAATTATTATAAGTTAGCTAAAAAAAATACAATTGAGAATGGAGAATGGCAGGGTGAATTACATAAAATTAACAAAAACGGCATGGAAATCATTGTCTCTAGCAGTTGGACATTAGTCAGAGATAGCAAAAATTATCCGAAATCTATCCTAACGGTAGATACGGATATTACCGAAAAGAAGCTTCTAGAAGCGCAGTTTCTCCGGGTGCAACGTATGGAAAGCATTGGCACTTTGGCGAGTGGCATTGCTCACGATCTCAACAATATCTTATCCCCCATTTTAGCTGCCGTTCACCTGTTAAAAATGGATCTCCCAGACGAAAAGCGAGATCAAATTTTAACGATGCTGGAAAATAATACGATTCGCGGGGCGGATTTGGTCAAGCAAGTGTTGTCTTTCGCCAAGGGATTAGAAGGTGAACGGACAATTATTCAAGTCAGACATATTGTTGAAGAAGTTAGATTAATTGCTGATGAAACCTTTCCCAAAACAATTACTGTGGTCACCAACGTTCCTAGAGAATTGTGGTTAATTTATGGCGATCCCACTCAACTGCATCAAATTTTGATGAACCTATGCGTAAATGCCCGCGATGCCATGCCGAATGGCGGCACTTTAAAAATTTACGGGGAAAATGTTTGGATTGATGAAAACTATGCTAAATTAAATTTAGATTCCCTGGTCGGTGCTTATATTTGTATTACGGTAAAAGATACAGGAACGGGAATTCATCCCGATCATTTAAATAAAATATTTGAACCTTTTTTTACTACAAAAGAAATTAGTCGAGGCACGGGTTTAGGTCTGTCCACGGTGATGGGAATCGTCAAAAGCCACGGTGGATTTATTCAGGTGGCCAGTCAACTGGGTGAAGGAACTCAATTTAAAATTTATTTACCCGCCGCACCGGAAAACCATGCCGAAACAATTCCAGAAATTGATTTTCCTCAAGGACAGGGTGAGTTAATTCTGCTGGTGGATGATGAGTTGGTGATTTTGGAAATTAGCCAAACTATTTTAGAAACGAATAATTATCGAGTGATCACCGCGAAAAACGGGATTGAGGCTTTGGCTCGATATACTCAGTACGGAGAGCAAATTAATCTGGTATTATTAAATATGATGATGCCGGGGATGGATGGGAAAACGACTTTGAAATACTTACGGAGTATTAGCCCCCATTTGAAAGTTATAGGGGTGAGTGGTTGGCCTTCTCATTTTGAGGATGATATGGCAGTTAAACAAGAATTAGTCGGTTTTTTGTCCAAGCCTTATACTAGCCAAGAGTTGTTAAAAATTTTGGATAAAGCTTTGCATTCACCTTCAGATATTAGTTCTTAGTTGTTAGTTGTTAGTTGATTTTTTTTGTTGCTAGTTGTTATTTGTTAGTTAACTTTTGTTAGTTTTTTGTTGTTGGTTGTTAGTTCGGGAGATGTCTGTTAAACAACAAATAACAATCAACAAATAACAATCAACAAATAACAATCAACAATCAACAATCAACAAACAACAAACAACAAACAACAAACAACAAACAACAAACAACAAACAACAAACAACAAACAACAAACAACAAACAACAAACAACAAACAACAATCAACAAACAACAAACAACAATCAACAATCAACAATCAACAATCAACAATCAACAAATATATTAATAGGGAAAATTAAGATGCTACCCAAAGAAGAACTGTTAAAAGGTATAGAAAATCGAGACTGTGTTGCCCGCATTATTGACCAAGCAAATCAAGCGATTAAAACTTGGGAGGTGGTGTTGACAGATTTTTTGTCTCCCCCAGAGTTGGCGGATAGTCTAAAGGCTTTTAAGTCTTTGACGGAGGTTCATTGTGTGAGTTGGGGCGGCTACCCCCAAGCGGAACGCACCCGTTTGGCGATCGCCCGTGAGGAAATTCCCCTTGATGTGTCACAAGTGCAGGTCTGCGCGTTAGAAATTGCCGGAAATTTTCTGTTTGACACTGCCAGTCACCGGGATTTTCTGGGGGCAATGTTGGGGACGGGAATTGTCCGGGAAAAAACTGGTGATATTGTTGTTTTGGGCGATCGCGGGGCTCAGGTGATTGTGGTGCCAGAAATGGTGGAGTTTCTGGAAATGGAACTGAAACAAGTGCGATCGGTGCCGGTGAAAACTCAACGAATTGAGTTGACGGAATTAAATATTAAAGAACCGAAGAAAAAGCAGTTAACCACCGTGGAAGCTTCTACGAGGTTAGATGCGATCGCCTCAGCGGGGTTTGGGATGTCTCGGAGTAAAATGGTGGATTTTATTAATGCCGGAGACGTGCGAATTAACTGGAAAGAAATCACCCAACCCAGCTATCAAGTCAAATCCAATGATTTAATTGCCATTCGCGGCAAAGGACGCCTAGAAGTCGGGGAAATTACCGTCACCAAAAAAGGCAGATATCGAGTAGATTTAACGCGATATATATAATTCTATTTGTAGGTTGGGTAGAACGAAGTGAAACCCAACACTTGCGAGGAAAGAGGAAAGAGCATGCATAGGAAAGAGGAAAGAGTGAAGAGTGGAGAGTGGAGATTTCAATTTTCACTCTTCTACGAACCTTTATTCTCTCTCCTCTATTCTCTCTCCTCCGTTGGGTTTCGTACCTCAACCCAACCTACAATTTTAGGCTCATCCCTGACCTCAATTTGGGGCTAACCACTTTTGACCATTTAACCGTTGAATCACGCCAAATAACATCAAGTCCAGAGTAATCTTGCGCTCATCAATCAAAAACGGCTCCAAGGTACTGGGTTTAGCACCGACATCAGAACAAGAAAACCCTCTAGGGCCAGAAATATCCGCTTTGGGGAAATAGAGATTAAATTGACGTTTGCCATTGTTCCAGCGACCAATCACCTGCCAGCATTCGGAGTTGGCACCCAGACCAGACATAGGAAATTTTTGTTTTTCCAACATCACCTCAATATCGTCCAGACCTTCTTTGACCAAAGCTGCTTTTAAGGCTGGCAGATAGTCTTGATGCATAAAATCGGCAAAGGGCTTATCTTCTGGCTTGGGGGCTTTGGCTTTGGCTGCATCGGCTTTGGCTGCTTCCGGTTTGGCTTTGGCTGCGGGTTTGGCTTCTGTGTTTGCTGCTTGCTCTTCGCTCATAAATCGATCCTTCTATGGTTTGAGTAATGGGTGGTTAGCGATCCAAAAAAACAGACTTTTTGCCACCTGTACGAATTTAATCACAATCCTACTAACATTTTTAGCGGGCAATTTTAGCCTATCCATAAAAAAGAAAGGATGAAGGCTTCTGTAGTTAACCCCTCATCCTTTCGGTTGGCATCAATGGGATTAGATTTCCGCGATCGCGCGTTCGATCAGCCGCCGCGCTAAAGTTTGGATCCCGGTATGCTCATAATAGTTGGTAGTCATATCCAGGAATGCCGCCACATAGTCCAGCTTGTCATCGGCAATTTCCACATAGCCTTGTAAGCTGCTGAGGACTGATTGGGGGGTTAAACTCCGTTCTCCGACAAAATTGCTCATCCAATCAGACACGGAAGAAAAGCTTTCGCCGATAAAACTCAACTTACTACTGGCATTATTTCCGGGAATTAGAGTGCTCACGGACTTAAAGGAACCATTCTCCTCAAGTTCTTTCGGGCTTAAACTTTCAATGGTGGATAATCCTTTTTGGATAAAGTCGGGGCCGAGGGGAATTAACCCATCCAGGCAAACTAAGGCCGCCATTCGCATAATCGACTCACCGCCATAGTCTGCTAACGAGGCGAGAAAGTCCCCAATGCTATCGCCGGGAATGCCGTTAATTTGACAGAAAGCTACCAATTCCACGACTAATTTCATTACTAAGTCAATGGTTTGCGCTTTGTCTGCTTTGGGGGTGAGTTTGTTTAAAAAGCCGAGAAAGCTGATATCTTCACCAATTTTATTGGCCATTGCCGCAGTACCGAGGGCGGAACCGGCGCTATCAATGGTTTGGTAAAGCCAGAGGGCGCGTTGGTAGCCTTCGTTTTTGTCGTTGAACAGATAGATGGCCCGATCGCCTACTTGTTGGATAATCTCTGGGTCGTCTTCCCCGGTTACTTGCCGAATGGTATTTTCAAAGCCCACCAGGTTGTTCCACTGACCGGGAACCACAAAGTCAAGGGCGCGGAGGACTTTGACCGTCATATTATTGGTTGGTAGCTGATCCACCAATTCAAAAATCGGTTTACTCATGGAAAGACTCCTATTTGAAGATTACTAAGTTTGGATTTTGTCTGGAATAGACAAGGATTATTTAAGTCTAGATAAACCACTGAGATTAAATTCTGAAATCCACTTTTCGCGATCGCTTGGTGACAAAGAACTCGATTGCACTTTTACTTGATAACGGTCAGCCACCAACACTGAAGTCATAGTTTTTCCTTGTTCTGCTGCTGGATAACCGCCAATTTTTTTCGTGCTGCTGGCAAATTTTTTCACCGCATCCGGTGTATCAATTGTATCAGTAATCGAGAGCTTGGCTACGCTTTGGCCGCCTTTTTTCAAATCGGCGATCGCGGCTCCTTTTTTCTCCTGTTCATAGACCAAGCTATATTCCCCACTGGGTTTAGGAAAAAACTTATTAAATTCTCCTCCTTTAACTTGTTTTTTCACCGCTTGATTACGCGGTTGGGTGGTACTTTCTTTTTGGGCAGTATCCCACTTTGTGGTCTTGGTTTCCGCACAAGCGCCCACGAGTAGCAGCAACGTGAGCATCACGGAAAGGACTATTTTTCGGCTATTTTTTGATAAAATCATTGGAGTTTCCTAATCTAAAATGAAATGTTTTCTCAAGTTTCTAGATAGCCTAATTATCTCTAACTGGCTCTAAAACTGGCTCTAACAGGCAGAAACCGGGTTTCTTTAGCAAATCTCTGTAATCCCACCAAAATTCTCATAGAAACCCTGTTTCTAATAAAATCACCCCGACTTCATTATAGTGAAATTATTTTTACCCGCAACTATTCACCGACCCGGATATTTTTTGAGTGAGTAAAAACAACTATTAAATCGGTTTTCTGTTGAATAGACCACAGATATTTAGTAGGGGCGAAGCATTCTGTAGGGGCGAATGGCCATTCGCCCCTACAATACTGAAAATATTAAATTAAATACCGCTTGGGCTTCGCCCCAGCGTGGTTCAGTAATCTGAAAACCGCTGTAAAAGCAGAGATTTAATCCAAGATCACGCCCTAACCGAGATTTGTGGTCTATTCAGTAAAAAAACCGCTGTAAATATGCGAGTAATGCAATAAAATCTCAGTTATTCACTTTTACCTTTAGGATTGGCTGGTTTATTGGTTTGTTTTTCTGGGGAAGTTGTTGGTTCGCCTTCAGTTGTAGGACTTTCTGCAGTTGGCTAATTATTAACAACACAAGGGCCATTAGTGTACTTTTTATCGGATTTTTCTAGATTAATCTGCGCTTGATTTAACTCACCGAAAGGGATCCAACCTAATTGAGATTTTATTTTATCTCCTAACGGCGGATCTTCAGGTGGGCAAACTTGAACTTGCAGCCATTTCTCAGTATCTCCAGTTATATTTCCTGGTTTTTCTTTCACTAAAATAACCGTATCTGTGGCGATTTTAGCGATTTCCTCTGATTTATTCTTAGACTTGTTCTTATAAAGGGAAAGAGGAGATTCTGATACATTAGAGTCAGCCTTAATCTGATATAAAGTACCAGTGGTTAGGTCTTCCCATTGCACGGACACTGGTGGATTAGAACTCGTTGTCGAATTGTCTTGTGAATTTGTAGCTAACCGATTTTCTGGATTACTTTCTGAATTATTTGAACCAGTCATATTGTTCAAAGAATTCAAATAAAAAGCCACAATACCCAGTCCTACCACTAGGACTATGGCCAATAAAATCGGTAAAAATGGCCGCGAACCTGTTGGCCGTGTGGCTAACTTTGTTGGGGCAGAAGAAGAAACTTCTTGCCCAGGCAATTCGGTATCCTCATCGGGATGAGCATCGGGATGCATTAAAGGGAGTGGAATTTGCTCAAGTTCAGCCAACAATGCTTCTGGGGTAATCTGGGCTGTTTCATTGGGACTGACTCGACAATGCACTAAAGCGACCGTTACATTGTCATGGCCATTGTGATAGTTGGCCAAATCAATCAGAAGATTAACCCCTTGAGTTAAAGATAGCTCTCCATTTAAGACCGGCAAAATCTTACTCTGCCAATATTGTTCTACTCGGTCGTTGTCACTGAGTCCATCAGAGCAGAGTAAAAATAAGCAGTCTTCATCAATCACAAAACGTTCGACTGATGGATGCAGATGAGCGGAAGGCCCCATCCCCAGGGCTTGTACCAGAGAACCAGAGGAGGGTTGTTGCAGGGCATCCCGATAGAGGATGTAGCCAAAACAAACGTGACGGGAGGCGACATCATCGTCGATTGTCACTTGGCGGCAGCCGCTGCGGTTAATCCAATAGGCGCGACTATCCCCCACATGGGTGATATAGAGTTCGTGGGCATGGGTGTATGACATCACCAGAGTGGTGCCCATACGTTGACGGCCTTGTTTTTGTTGGCTATCGTTTTTGGCGGAGATTGCTTCATTAGCCGCCCCTGCCGCCTGAACTAGGGTGGTGGTGATTGTCCTTGGGTCGGTTAAATTGGCTTTTGATGTTTGCTGTTGTTGGATGTGCTTTTTCACCGCATCAATGGCCATATTTGAGGCGACGTTGCCGCCTTCATGTCCCCCAATGCCGTCACAGACGATCGCTAATGAACTTAGTCCCGATTCTGAGGTGAGTTTCGTGCTACTTTCGTTGGGATAACAAGCGTCTTCGTTCCGGCGACGGCTAGGACCTTGGTTGGTGTCGGTGGCGATCGCATATTCTCGTTGCTGAAGTTGCCCACATACATTTAAACCGCGATCGAGTAAAGCAACTAGCTGGTCACTGGTTTTAATTTCACCATCGATCAACAACTGGCAAAGTTTTTCTAAAAAAGGAGCAATCAACGGGTTGGCGGTGGATACCCATTGGGACCAGAATTGACCCAAATTTTCTAGGGTGGGAAACTTACTATCCAGACGCAGTTCTAATAATCTGACAATTGACCCTTCCACCCGGATTAGTTCTGGGTTCAGCAAACTTCCCGCCACTCCTTCGCCCATAAATGGGTGCCAAAGATTAGCTATTTGCCACAACCAGTTAAGCTGTCTTAAGGGTGAAGCTTTCGCCCATTGGCCGATTAACGGTGGCATTAGTTTACCCGTCTGTGGGGGTGGGGTTTCCCTAGCTTCGCTGCCAGACGGGGTAGGAATTTCTGCGTAAATCGGCCCTTGCTCTAATAACCACAAGCCAGAACTACTGATTTTTTGATCCACCAATTGACCGTAAACTTGGGGAACATGGATGCGGTGAGAAAAGAGCCTTAAGTAGGGCAAAATCAAATCGGGAATTTCCACCGGCACATCTGGGACTTTGCCCGGTTTTGTATCGAGCAGAAGGCGATCGCCCTTCAACACATAGCGATCGGCCAGGACTTCACCGCTTTTCAAATCTTTAAACTTTTCTTTAAACTTTTGGACTCCTGTCCCCACTACCCATAGATAGCGCTTAGGCAACGGGGTGCGGCATTTTTCGCAAAATTGATGGTGTTCTGCATTGGGCTGTTCACAGGTGTAGTTGGGACAAATAATGGTTGCCGCAGGTGTTTGCATGGGGATTCCTCACGCCGATCAGCTATGGTCTAGGGGGAATAGGCTCGGCTTATAAGCTTATGAGTTTAAAATAGCTTATTTTTCGCCTGCTTGATGGTTCACGGTTATTCGGGTATGGGTCAGCCCCAGGAAACATAGATTGCGCCGATGGGCTGACGACTCTCCGGTAACAACCGCCCGGAGAAAAATCTGAGGGATAGAGAACCGGGTACAGAAACCGGGTTTTGTGCCTTGCGGCAGTTTCGGCTGATATCATGGCAGCCACCCGGTTTCAAGGGTTCGCACTGATCGGATTAGCGATCGGACAAAAGGACTTGAGGCAGTCCCATGCTGTAATTGACCGCCCGACTGTTGAGGTTATAGCTAATCTTCCCCTGTTGCAGGAGCGATCGCACATAATGTTCCAAATCAGAACCAATGCGCCGCAAGTTATATTCGGTCAGTTCCTCACCGGCAGAAGCTTGGACTAATTCATCAAATTTTTGGTGTACATCGGCTAAGACTTGATCGTTCCAGTTTAATTCATTATCTGGATCGATATCCAGAGTTAAGGTGTCTTCGCTGGGAACCATTTCGTCTCCTTGAACAACACCGGCAAAAATATGAACGTGACGAGTTGTGGACTTCAACAGCATAACAATGGTTAGATTAAGGATACTTGAGTATTGTAAAGCGTTGTTACAACATCAGTCTCAGCTTTAACTCCCATCTTGGATTAACATCCTAAACATCCTAAACATCCTAAACATCCTAAACATCCTAAACATCCTAAATATAAGGAGTGATATCTTCACCGCAATCATCCGCTAAATAACTCAGAGAGCGAAAACGCAATCCCACCAACTGTTCATACAAAGGATTCAGCTTGCACATTGGGGGAATATGGACAATTTTGTGGCCAAAGAGTTTAATGTCTCTTTCAAAGGGACATTGGGGCGGAATCATTTTGCACAAGAACTTCGCCAGACGCGGATCGTGGATTTCCAGTCCATCCATCCAGTCACGCACTGGCGCCAAAACATCCACTCCTGGGTGTGGTGGTTTCAAACTGTGGCCACTGGTGGCGAGATCCACCGGAGTTTCCTGAGTCATGGTTTGCCGATCTTCTATGGTATGTCGCAGAGACTCCAGGGCATCCACGTTGACCCCCAAAGCGACACACAGTTCTTGGAGCAGTTGATCTTCCGAGGGAGAATAAATCCCATCGGCTAAGGCGACCATCACCGCTGTTCTCAGGAAATTTTCCGCGATCGCCGGATCTTTGCCCAAAAACTCACCTAACTCTGAGGTGGAAATCGGTTCAAAAGATTCTAAATCAATTTTTAGGGCTAACTCGGTTTGAGTCAGTTCGTGGATTAAATCTTTTTCCTCCCGATCAAAGTGACCATCAGCCCAAGCAATGGACAATAAGCCACGCAACCAGGTAGAAATCTGATCGTCGGTTAAGGTATTACATTTGACAGCTTTAGTCATTCACTTCCTTCCTATGGCGGAATATCTCAGAATGCTTCTATGAGCATTTTAACTCAGGAATTCAGCACTGGAGGGTTCCCAGTGCTGCTACCTTTGCCCGGTTATTTTTCCTCATATCCACCGGCATAGGTAATCACGCACATAACGCGATATTCGCGATGCTCACCACAAGCCACCCCTGTAACCCGAAAATCTGAGTTAAAAATATTCGTGCGATGACCGCGATCGGTAACGCCATCATCAACAATCAAGCTGATCACCACATCTTCTCCAGTATTTGGGCCATAGCTAATATTTTCCCCCACCGTCTTTTGCCATTCCCCATAACGCTCCAGCCGATCCCACGGCTGACTGCCGTCGGTCCCCGTATGACCCAAGTTACCCCCAGGGCCTTGATCTTGCACATGATCCGCTGCGGCTTTGGACATTCCACTCGAAGCAGTCAGGGCAGACATGGGACTAGCGGATTTGAGAAACTGAATCGCCTCATTGACTGCACTTACCCCTTCCTGGGTCATCAGGGGAGTTTGTCCGGGGATTTTCAGTATGCCACCCTCAAAATATTTAGTCTGCTTTTCCAGCTTTGCCGCATAAGCGGTAGGATTCGTCCGCGCTGCGTTGGTTTCTTGAATAATCGCTTGTTCCAACGCGGAAAAGTTAGTGTTACTTGATTGGGCTAGTTTCATCGGTGCAGTAATCGTTTCTCTCGCAGGCTGAATACTGGCTTCTACGGTGAGCGTTCGCTCCCCAGAAACCTGACCGAGTAAGTTCACCACGGCCATCACGAGAATACTGGCTGACCCGATCGTCAAAAATTTGGTTGGCAGCATAAATTGCCCTCAACATGTATAATGTATTCTGCTTTTTTATATCTCAATTGGCGCTCATAATGGGCGATCGCACCCAGAAAATTTTTCTGAATCGGCGATCGCGCCCCAAGAAGATAAATTTTTGTTTATCATGCTGATAGTCTTCATGGAATGCGAAATCATCAATGGACTACGAAACTGCTTATCAGCTATTAATCACCCAGGGCAATGCCCTTTTCAAACCTGAAAGTGAAGATGACTTTCTCAGACGCTTACAACAAGGAAAACCCCCAATCCCCGGTCAAGTCACCGCCATTTTGTTAGCCTTAAAAATTGTCTTTGAAGCTTTGCACGACGCAAAAACCATCCAGCGGGAGTTAGCCTTAGCCGTCTATGTGCTAACAATGGAAAGTCAACGCCTGTTTGAAGCCGGACGAAAATCTCAAGTTGACTGGCCTCCCTTATTAAAAGAAGATTTATATCGCATTTCTTTGGCGGTACAAAGTCTTTTTTCTGGGGTTTGGCAAACGTAAGCTCAACTAAGCGGTCAGCGATCGGCAATCAGCGATCTGCGGTCAGGGTTAAGTTAATCCGATCGCGCTTCGTGCTAATAGCATAAAGGCCGATCGCTCACCGTCAGGGACACCCTTGAAGAGATCGCCGCCCATTAGGTAAAAACGCCCCACATAAATTACTACTACTTAAATTAGCTTGCCCCAAATTTGCCTCAAGTAAAAAACTATTTCTTAAATCAGTTTCTGTAAAAATTCCCCCATTCAAATTAGATCGATTCAGATTAGATTGACTCAAATTAGCTTTGGTAAAATTACCACTGCTTAAATCCGCTTCAAACAAATTAACTTCCCTTAAATTTGCTTCAGTTAAATTCGCCCGATTTAACGTCACCTTTCCCAGATAAGACCCTTGTAAATTTGCCTTAGTCAAATTCGCATTAGTTAAATCAGCCCCCCCTAAATTACTGTCACTCAAATTCGCATTGCGTAAATCAGCCCCCGCTAATTTGGCTCTACTTAAATTAGCCCCTCTCAAATCACATCCGGGACATTTATTCGTACTCAGCAACCGTTGAACATCAGGGCGTTCTTGAGAATAAACTCGTCCGGTAAACCAGACTAAACTGAGAAATACCGCCATGAACAAAATAGTTTTTTTCATCCTTGCCTCAACTCATGTTTTCCCATCATTTCAGATTATTTCCCAGAATTAATTATGAGAGTTACTTAGGAAGTTCAATAGTAAATTCTGTGCCTTCATTTACCTTTGAATAGCACTCTAACAAACCCCCGTGTTTCTCAACAATAATCGACCGACTAATCGATAATCCGAGTCCAGTTCCTTCCCCTCTTGACTTGCTGGTAATAAAAGGATCAAAAATTTTCGCCCGCAACTCATCGGGAATTCCCGGTCCATTATCGGCAATTTTAATCGAAATGCCATAGTCAGGAATTTCACAAGTAGTAATGGTAATTGTCAGGTCAATATGAGCGCTATGATAACTTTTAGCTAAATAAAAAGATTGAGGAAAGCGGACTTGCTCATCAAAAGCATCGATCGCATTGGCAAATAAATTCATAAACACCTGATTCATTGGCCCTGGATAACAGGAAACCAGGGGCAACTTGCCATAATCTTTAATCACTTTAATTTCTGGACGTTCGGAATTTGCCTTAAGTCGATGCTGTAAAATCATCAGGGTACTATCAATACACTCGTGAATATTAATCGGTACTTTCTTAGAGTGATCTGCCCGAGCAAAATTTCGCAAAGACAGACTAATTTCTCGAATTCTATCCAGTCCTAATTTCATAGAAGCGATCATATTCGGTAAGTCTTCGAGCATATAGTTTAATTCAATTTTTTCAGCATTTTCAATAATTTCATAACCCGGATCGGTAAACTTTTCTTGATAAAGCTTTAAATGTTCAGTTATCTCGGTGAAATATTCCTCTAAAAGTGCCATATTGCCGGTAATAAAATTGAGAGGATTATTAATTTCATGGGCTACCCCCGCCACTAATTCTCCCAGGCTTGACATTTTTTCACTTTGAATTAACTGTAATTTTGCATTAGACAGTTTAGTCAAAGAATCGGTCAGTTCTGCGGTTCTTTGTTCAACGCGCTTTTCTAATTCGGCGGTGAGTTTTTCTAAAGACGCTTGGGCTTGAGTGCGGTGGATAATTTCTTTTTGCAACCGTAAATGAACATTGATCCGAGCTAAAACCTCTTCCGGTTGAATTGGCTTAGTAATATAGTCTACGGCTCCCAAGGATAGTCCTTTAATTTTATCAATTGGGTCAGAAAGTCCGGTCATAAAAATCACCGGAATATCTTTAGTATCCTGATTTTTTTTTAATATCTGACAGGTTTCAAATCCATCAATTCCTGACATCACCACATCTAACAATATGATGTTGGGCAATCGGTGTTTGACTTGTGAAATCAATTCTTCTCCTGATTGAAAGGCAAATACAGAAAAGCCACGGTTTAAAAAGGTCAAAAGATATTCAAGATTGGTTTTGCTATCATCGACGATGAAGATAATATCTTGAATCGGGGTCTCCATCTTTAATTTCTCCCTTCGGTTGGGGTAAAGGATAGTTGGGTTTGAAAACAGTATTTTATACAAGTTTATCGGGTACAACAATTAAAAATTGTTTCAGCACTAATCTTCAGTAAATTTTATACAAATATCAGAAAAATATAAGAATTTTTCTCAGCGATCGCTCAAAAATCGACAATCGATAAGTCATTCATCGCATCTAAGGGAAATCTTGATGAAATTGTACATCAATCAAGGATGGTCTATTTCAATTGTAATCGGCTGGTGTGATTTTTGTCCTCTAGAATGATCGAATCCAGATCGAACCATTCCACACCGATTCCCAACGGCTACGGGCTTCACTTACCGCCCCCAGCCTATTCTCCCCTATTGGATCCCCTTTGAGGGTTAAGAATTCATCGCACTTACAGCAAGGCCAAAACTCTTAGTTAGGATAGTGAATGAAACATAAGAATCTGGCGAAAAATTCATGCTAAAGACTTCCTCTGCAACATCAGATGCAACAGATGCAATATCAGAGTCGGTAAGCGAAGAGCCACATCGGGGAATCGCCGCTGGTTTTCATGCTCTTTCCGATCCCCTACGGATTCAAGTGCTGGAATTATTGCGCCGGCAAGAGTTATGTGTCTGCGAACTATGCGACCAGCTTGCTGTTAATCAATCAAAGCTTTCTTTCCACCTGAAAACCCTCAAAGACGCTGGGTTGATTCGCGGACGACAGGAAGGCCGATGGATTTACTACAGTCTAAATTTATCTCAGTTCGTGGAGTTAGAGCAGTATCTCGCAGAATATCACCGCTTTAGTCCGATTCTTCCCGGTCGTCAATGTTCTGAATGACTGTTGTTTGTTTGTTGTTTGTTATTTGTTATCGGTTATTTGCCACATTTCCCTTGCTGGAAAGCCGGTTGTTGTTTGGGGCGATCGCGCATACTAAATCCGCTTTAATTTGTAGGGGTTAACGTCCGTTGACCCCTACCCACCCCAGACCTAACCGGATTTCAGATCCATAACCTGCCGACCAATAGCCTGCCGACCAATAGCCTGCCGACCAATGACCAATATACCAATATAATTAAAGTAAAATTTTGCTAAACCTGCCGATATGCAGCAGAAGCCCTAGGATATCTAGGATATATTTAATCTGCTTTAATCTGCTGAATTGTTGCTGTTATGAGTTATTGTCTAAACCCCAATTGCCGTAAGCCTGAAAATCCTCTGACCCATAAGTTTTGCTCTAGTTGCGGATCTAAGTTGCTGCTCAGAGATCGTTATCGGGCGATTTCGGCGATCGCACAAGGGGGATTTGGCAAAACCTTTTTAGCGGTAGATGAAGATAAACCCTCTAAATCTCGCTGCATTATTAAACAATTTTATCCCCAAGCCCAAGGCACTTCTAATTTACAAAAAGCGGCCAAATTGTTCGCCCAAGAAGCAGAACGGTTAGAACAATTAGGGAAACATCCTCAAATTCCCGAATTGTTAGCCTATTTTATCCAAGATAACCAGCAATATTTGGTGCAAGAACTAATTGAAGGGCAAAACTTGGCAGAAATCTTAGCTACTAACGGAGCATTTACAGAACTTCAAATCCGGGATTTACTGACTCAATTGTTGCCGGTGCTGGATTTTATCCATACTAATAAAATTATTCACCGGGATATTAAGCCCACGAATATTATTCGGCAGAGTGATGGACGATTGGTTCTGGTAGATTTTGGCGCCGCTAAGTTGACCAAAGAAACCACTTTGATGACTACTGGAACCACCATTGGTTCTCCGGAATATGTCGCCCCAGAACAAGCAATGGGTCGAGCAGTTTTTGCCAGCGATTTATATAGTTTGGGTGTGACTTGTATTCATTTGGTGACGAATGTTTCGCCGTTTGAACTGTTTGAACCGTCAGAAGAAGGTTGGGCATGGCGAGAATATTTAGCCCAAAATCCAATTAGTTTTGATTTAGCCCGGATTTTGGATAAAATGAGCGCTACGACGACAAAAAAGCGCTTTTATTCGGCGGCTGAGGTGTTGCAACAGTTAAATCCAGGGACGGGAATTCCTCGACCGGCAAATCCTGTGATGGTGACTCAGCCTCCTGGGGGGGCATTCCGAGGGGGAATTCAGGGGGGGGAAGTCACTGAGGGGGCGTGGAAATGTATCTATACGTTTACAGGTCATGGGGATAGTGTCAATTCGGTGGCGTTTAGTCCCGACGGACAGTTGCTCACCAGTGGCAGCAGTGATGGCAGTATTAAGCTTTGGCATCTGCGAGATGGTGTGGAAGTGACTACCCTTGGGGGTCGGCGTTGGTTTTATCGGTTGTTTAATTCAGTGACAGCGGTGGCTTTGAGTTCTGATGGTCAAACTCTTGCCAGTGGCATTAATCGGAATATTAAGCTTTGGCATTTAAATGAGGAACGAGAATTAACCACTCTGCGAGGTCATCCGGGAACGGTGGAGGCTTTGGCGTTTAGTCCCGATGGGCAAATGTTGGCAAGTGGGGGCAGTGATGGCACGATTAAGTTGTGGTGGGTGCGCGATGGTCAGGAGTTGCGGACTTTGCCCGCTCATTATCATGCTTTGACTTCTCTGGCGTTTACCCCCGATGGCAAAATTTTAGCCAGTCATAGTGCATCAGATAATGTGATTAAGTTGTGGCGGCTAAAAGATGGACAGCTTATTTCCGGGACGACTTTTTTTCTGGGGTTGGTGTTTGCGATCGCCTTTACGGTGGATGGACAGGCGATCGCTTGTGGTAGTAAAGATGAGATGCTGAAAATCTGGCGGCTTGCCGATGGTGAAGAGTTAGGAATGCTCCGAGGAAATCCTAGCTGGGTCAGTGCGATCGCCATTAGCCCGAATGGGGCGACTATTGCCACTGGAGGTCGAGATAAAACTATTAAAATTTGGCAATGTAATTAGGGTGTGGGGCTGCCATCGGTGTGGGGTTTGGGATGTGGGGAAAAATAATTGATAATTAATAATTAACAATTAATAAATATTTTATCAATTATCAATTATCAATTATCAATTATCAATTATCAATTGTTTGGTTGGTGCTATGCCAGTCCGACTAACTTCGCACTCAAGTCCCAGAGACGTTCGGCTTTTTCGTCATCACGAGCTTGGGGAGAAACCTTTTGGACAAAGGATTTGCGACCCTTTTTCTGGCGGTTGCCCCAACTCCAATAAGCGCCGGATTGCTTATATTCCGGATCGACGACCACGGCGGCGACCCGTTCACCAGCTAAGTCCTGAGACACATACCCGCCAGTGATGTATTTTTGGAATAAGGGGAAAATTTTCTGAAATAGAGGATAGTGGTTGCGGAATAATGGGGTGTCGGCAACACATCCCGGATAAAGAGAACTAAAAGTAATCCCGGTTGATTCGTGATAGCGGTGATGTAGTTCGCGCATGGTTAGCACGTTGCACACTTTGCTGTCTTTATAGGCTTTGACAGGTTCAAATTTTTTGCCATCAATCATGGAAACAGGTTCTTTGAATCCGAGGGCAAATCCTTCCAGATTGCCTAAATCAGGCCGTGGGGGAATTTTACCGCCGAGTTCATCGGGGTTATGGGTGACGGTGCCTAATAGGATCATCCGCTTGTCTGCGGCAGGTGATCGCTTCATATCCTCCAACATCACGCTGCACAGCAGAAAATGTCCGAGGTGATTGGTGGCCATACTGAGCTCATATCCCTCTGGACTGCGTAATGGTTCTTTGATTAACGGCATATAGATGGCCGCATTGCAAACCAACGCTTCGAGCGATCGCCCAGTAGCGCGAAAATCATTGATAAACCGTCGGACACTATCCAAGGAACCTAGATCAATATGTAAAATCTTGTAGCTGTCCTTGGGAATTCCCACCTCTTGGGCGGCTTTTTCTGCCTTTTCAAGATTCCGACAAGCCATGATCACATACCATCCCCGTTTGGCGAGTGCTTTCGCCGCATATAAACCCACCCCGGACGAGGCCCCCGTGACGATCACTGTTGACTTTTGATCTTGTGACATTTGCAATTCCGACTCAGTTGACCTTTGTTGACTATTATTCTGATTTTACATCGGGGTTGAGTACCCAAATTATTACAAAAAGTAAACTTTGTTCTGTTACTTGTTATTTGTTACTTGTTATTTTTTATGAAAATAACGAATAACAGGTGACAAGTAAATTAATTTTCTAAGAGTTCTCGGAGAAATTTTTTGGCTTTGGCTGCTTCCGGTTTAAAGCCCACAAATACTAATAAAAAACCAAATAAAAACATCCCCAAAGGAATCAATGCCGCCGGTTCAAAATTTCCCTCACCCAGGGTAGCGAGTAAAAATAAGATGCCCATGTTGCCAACCATGCCCAGCCAAACCAACATAAAGATAAATACCAAAGGGTCTAGGATCATGGAGATTTCAATTTTGCTGCCCGTTCCTTCTGGGGTGATTCTGCCATTAATTAGGGGTAAAAAAGAGTTGCGATAACTGATGATGCGGCTGATCTGGAAAGCGCGATCGCCAATTTCTCCTTGATATGGTTTAGCGGAATTTTTGGCGTCCCAGGGCAAAATTTGCCGAGGGTCTACCACTTCTAATAATGTTTCTCGGACGCGATCGGGATTTCGGGAACTGTGAATCGTGAATTTTTCTAGAGGTATCATAGCGATCGAGTTGATAAGCGGGTGAATTAACCAAACAAGTTAAGGAAACAGACAACGGTGAACGGTGAACTGTGAACCCCTAAGAGGGAAAAATCTTTATTTTTATTTTAGCATTTACGCCAAGAAGTGCCACTCCAAAAGTATCGTTTTTTTTGGGGCAGCTTTACACGGCTTTGCCTACAGCCTGGAGTTTTATAAACCGTTTGTTTGATAAAATTGTCCGCTAAACCCCCAATTCATTGGAAAAACTGACGGTTGGCTTATCGGTCTGTTTTTAACAATTAAATCCGGTGAAATAAATGATAATATGAGTTGACAAATACCGAAAAATAAGCTAAATTTGTAGAAGCCAAAATTTCCTAGGCCGAGATTAACCATAATTGGCATAATTCAGTAGTTTATTCAATACACAAAACTTAACACAAAACTTAAAAATTCAATCGATCGGCGCTTAAAGATCCGCTTGGGCATAAATCTCGGATCGAGCCAGGGTACTTGCCTAAATCCTAATAGAAAACCAGCTTGAAAAAGTCAAGCCTAGCTTTCTGCGATCAGGCTAAATTATCACCCTGGAGATCCTGACCTATCTGAGGTCAAAAATTCCTGGATGCTTGTAGGGCTGATGGCTGGCCGCTAAATTCTTTGATGAAAAAAAATCAAATAACTTCAAACGTGAGAGGAAGGAGTTATGATTATTGTCTGTTTAGTCGAGCAAGTGGATGAACCCTTCTACCTGACTTTACAAAAAACTTTAAAATTGCAACATAATTGGGAAGTCGCGCTCAAAAAATTTTCTCCAGACCTGAACCATCTGATGAAGGAGATTAAGTTAAGAAATCCTGACATTGTGATGATTGATTTAGCAAAGGGCAAAGTCAATGATGTTTCCCGAATCGTTAAGCTGATCAATCAGACATTCAACCAAAAAAAAATCATTATTGTCACCGGAGACGATAGTTATGAGTCTTTAGGTCAATTAATTGGGATTGGAGTCAAAGGATATTTGTGGAAACAAGCTCCGGCAGAAGAACTGATCAAAGAAATTAACTTGGTTGACCGGGGTTCTCCTCAAATTGCCTCTGGGTTGTTGAAACAGATGATTCCGGAAATGCTTCCAGAAATGGTGGTGAATCATCGAGAAAATAAGCCATTAAAACATTTGGGATCAACTCTAAAAAATTCTCCTACCTTAAATTCGGTGGCAGAGGTGAATTCACCCAACCGAAATTTTCCGGTGAATCCGGTGATTAAGTTTCCCGATAAATCGGCAAAACATGGTGGCATAATTTCCCCCAAAGCATCGGTAGGAATGAATTGGCGATCGGTATTCACTTTACTGGTGTTTACAGTGGGGATTACGGGGGTAATTTATCTGGTCAGAGACCGGATGAGACAGCCGTTGCCCCAGTTAAACTTTTCTGAACAGTTGAAAATTATTACGGAGACAAAATTTACGGGAAAAATTCAGCCCGCTAACCAGTATAAAATGACAGCAACTTCTGGTTCAGTGGTGGAAGAAATTTATGTTAAGGTGGGCGATCGGGTTGAATTGGGTCAACCGTTACTGGTACTGAAAAATTTAGAAGCCGAAAAGTCCCGGGAACAAGTTGAACAACAACGAAAAGCGATCGAACAGCAACAGCAAATCGCCAAAGAACAACAGGAAATGGCACGAACTCAACAAGAAATGTCGCGAAGACAACAGGAAATGTCTCTGCGACAACAGCAGATGAACCTGGAACAAGAACAGATTACCGTTGAGCAAAAAATTTCTGAGTTAGAAGCAAAAATTGCCCGGTTTAAAGAGCAAACTTTGTCTTTGAATCAAGAACTTGCGGCAGCGGAAGAACGAGCATTTATTGCCGAACAGCGATCGCAACAAGTTCCCTTGCGTCAACGGCAAGATTCTGTGGCGCGATCGCAAGCAATTTACGATCGCGCTTTATCTCAATATAATCGCTTTAATGAACTGTATAAAGAAGGAGCAATTTCTCAAGATAACTTAGAACAAGTATTCACCGATTTACAAGTAGCCAAAGCGGATCTGGAAACTGCTAGTCAGGCGATCGCTGCCAACGCAGAGAGCGAGCAAGCGCAACGAGAAAAATTGCAACTAGAGCATCAAAAAATTATCACCGAACAAGAACAAACACTCCGGGAAATGAATGCTGAGTTAGAAGAAACTCGTTTGCAGTCAGCACAACTGACAGAAAAACAAGCAATGATTCAAGAACAACTGGGAAATTTGCCAAAAATTTTGCCTCTAACTTGGCAAATTCCAGAGATTGAATTTCCGGAAATTGAAATTATGGAAACTGTCAAAGCAACCACCAGTGGAGTGGTCACGGAAATCCCCGTGACAATTGGCGATCAACTATTTAGTGGCAATCCTTTGATTAAATTAGCAAATCTACAGCAACTCACGGTGGAAATTGCGGTGAATGCTCGACTGGTAAATGCTTTTCAACCCGGTCAACCCGCTTTGGTAAAAGTCGGCATGGGGCCAGGGGCTAAAGAATTTAAGGGTAAAGTTTTTACGATCAATCCTTTGCCTTCGGAAAATCTCAATCATGCGATCGCCGTTGAATTTGAAAATTACCAAAATTCTTTACTTTTGGGGCAAGTAGCGATCGTGCAGTTAGTCCCGGAAACCTCAGCCAATATTTCCATGAGTCAGCCATAATTTTAGAGAGCATTAAATGCCAAAATTTTGTATAATTGATAAAATAAAAAATCTACGCTGTCTTTAATTCTCATGCAAAAACTCTCTGTGTTGTTAACCACTGAAGGCACCTATCCTTTTCAAAAAGGTGGGGTGAGTACCTGGTGTCATCTACTAACGAGTGAACTCCCAGAGGTAGATTTTAAAATTTTTTCCATTGTGGCTCATCCGTATTTGCCAAATCGCTATCAATTAGCCCCAAACGTGACTGAACTGATCAAAGTTCCTTTGTGGGGGACCGACGATCCGAGCGAATACTCTTGGCGGTCTCCCTTTTCTAGAGTCTTACAAAGCAAATTCAAAACAACCAACCAGGCGATCGCCCGCAAATTTATCCCGCTGTTTGAAGAATTCTTAACCGGAATATTTTTGACGGAAGCCCCGATGGATCGATTGGGTAACTTACTCCTAAAAATGCATGAATATTTTTTAGAGTATGACTACCACAAAACCATGATTTCTGAGCAAACCTGGGAAGTATTTGAAAAAATTGCTACGGATGACTGGCAACAGCAATATGACTTTAGCAACTTGACCTTGGCAGAATTAACCGAAGCCATGCGATTATTCTATCGTTTTTTTATTTCTATTCAAATTCCCGTTCCCCATGTAGATATTACTCATGCATCAGCAGCGGCATTTTGTGGCTTACCTTGTGTGATTGCCAAACTTCAGCGAGGCACTCCCTATCTGCTGACGGAACATGGCATCATTATTCGGGAACAATATCTCAACTTAAATTGCAGTATTCCTTCATTATTTGTCCGGCAATTTTTGTATCGTTTAATCGGTGCAGTGGTGAAACTCAACTATCATTTTGCAGATCAAATTTCTCCGGTTTGTGAATATAATGCTCGCTGGGAAAAGTGGTGGGGTATTCCCGATGAAAAAATTAGAGTTATTTACAACGGGGCTGACCCGAAAAAATTTCATCCCACTCCTCCGGCGGAAAAAGAACGACTGCAAGTGATGAATATGGGGTTAATTTTTCCCCTCAAAGGTCAAATCGATTTAATTAGGGCTGCCGTAATCGTGCAGAAAAAAATTCCTAATGTAGAATTTCGGTTTTATGGTAAGCCTTCCGATGAAAAATATTATCAAGAATGTTTAGAAGTAATTAAAAAACATGGTATAGAAAATACGATTAACTTTGCCGGATTTACCAGTCAACCGTGGCGAGCTTATAGTGAAGCTGATGTCGTGGCAATGGCCAGTATTTCTGAAGGATTTCCTTATGCTTTAATTGAGGCGATGTTGTCAGCAGCCACCATTGTTTCTACCGATGTCGGCGGGGTGAATGAAGCTTTGGGCGATACCGGATTAATGGTACAAGCAAAGCGTCCCGAAGAGTTAGCCGCCGCTATTTTAAAATTGCTCGAATTACCCCCAGAAGAACGACGAGCATTTGGTAAAAGAGCCTACGATCGCGCTTTAAGTTTATTTACTCAACAAAAATTTTTAGATGAACATTTAGACAGCTATAACAAACTAATGTCTCACGCTAAAATTAATCGAAAATTATCTATAAAATTACCCAGAATGTCTAAGGTGGGATGATGGATTCAACCGAGCAAAAACTGAGCGAATTAATGAATGAAGTCACCGCAGTTAGTCCCCAACTTGCTGACTTTTGGCAAGCGACAGCAATTATTGAATCCCTGGGCTATACTGACCGCATCATTCAAAAAGAATTTGGTTTTCCTGATGCTTTGTCCGTTGGCAAATATATTTACGATCACCAACAGAGAGAAAAAGGACAAAAAGCGATCGCGCCCCCAGTCAGAAATTGGCGCACCACTTTAGAAGATTTCCGGCTATTTCTCCAGCAATTTTCCCGGAGTTTTGTTTATACATTGCCATTGGTTTTGATTGTATTATTAGAATATTTTCACATTAAAAGTGAAACAAGTATTTTGCCCGCTCAACTAGCTTCCCTGATTACCCTATCGACGATTACCAGCTTATGTACCAGCGGTGGATTTGTGCAAATCATTAGTCGTCGGGGTGAATTTTATACCCAAATAAATGAACCTTTACAAGCACAACGAGTTTGTTTGCTTCTGCTGTATTTAGGAATGACGACGACGATTATTTTGAGTTTAATTGGCTTATTTTTTGGATTATATCGGGGTTTAGTTGCTGATGAGTATCTCATTTTATCCACTTGGTACTATTTACTTTTGAGTATTCTCTGGATGCTGTTAGCTTTTTTGTCCATTCAATTACCGTGGAGTCCTTTGGTAATTTTGTTGGGTTTAAGCGCTCTTTTCTTGGTTTTCAGGTTGGCACTTCGCTGGGGGTCTTTGGAAGCACAAATTGTAGCCATGTTTATCACCTTAGTGATTGTGGCGATTCTGGTGGTTTGGTTGACGAAACACCAGAAGTTGCCCAAAGATAATCCTGAACCAGTTGAACTGCCTAAAGTCAGTGCGACCACTTATTTACTGATGCCTTATTTCTGCTATGGCATTGGTTATTTTTGCTTTATTTTTGCCGATCGCATTGTGGCAGGAATTGCCATTAATCCCGCTTATGGCATCATTTTTGCGATTGATTCTTTCTATCAACGACAGATGGATTTAGCTTTGCTGAATTTTTTGTTGATGGTGCCTTTTGTGGAATATTTTAGCTATATATTTATTAGATTTTGGTATCAAGCAGCTAAACAAGTTGCGGTAAAAAATCAGCAAAAACTGGCAAAAAAATTGTTTATTCGTTACTGGTTAATTGTTACGGCCATTATCATCGTTTTTGCGACTTCTGTCACCATCACGATTAACCTGTTTAAACCCGCCACTTGGGACATGGAAGCCACGCTTGAAGTTCTCTTAGGCTGTTTAGGTTACTTATTTTTGGTCATTGCCATACTGAATGCGATTCTGCTGTTTAGTCTGAATCAAGGAAGGGTAGTGTTTCAGACATTACTCCCATCTCTCGTGCTAAATTTTACCGTAGGTTATATCTTGGCTCATACGATTACCGTGGCTTGCGCGGTGATTGGGTTAATTATAGGTGCAGCTATGTTTATGTTACTTTCTGGCCAGAAAGTTTTTCAGGCGATCGCTCATCTAAATTATGCTTATTATGTAGGCGGTTATTAGGAGAAAATTAGCTGATAATTAGCGGAGAATTAGCTCAGGCTGTCATCCCGAAATTTTCCTGGTAATTTTCATAACATTCTTGCACTAAAACCCGTGCTAGTCGCTGACTATTGTGACGCAAATAACCCGTTTGGATATTTTGATCGATGATATTAGCGGCAATAATTTTTCGACCCAGTTTTGCCACCTCTTCTCGATCCACGAATACCGGATAAGAATTGTCTTGGGCATACCGAATTAATGCTCGTTCTCCTGGAGATTGACGATTCACTACCACCGCATCAAATAATGCTTCACCACAAGCATTATCGATCGCTCGAATATGATCGGCAACAGTGTAATCATCGGTTTCTCCTGGTTGCGTCATCACATTACACACATAAAAGCGAGGAACCGTTGCTTGGGCGATCGCATCCCTAATTTCTGGTACTAATAAATTGGGAATAATACTGGTATAAAGACTGCCGGGGCCAAGAATAATATAGTCCGCTTCGTGAATGGCTTTAATGGCAGCAGGTAAGGCTGGAGGATTAGCCGGAGTACAGCCAACTTTGGCAATTTTTCCCCCAGCATGAGGAATATTTGATTCCCCTTCAATAATTCTCCCATCGGTCAATTCTGCCCACAAATTTACATCACTGGATGTAGCGGGTAACACCTGTCCTCGGACTGCTAAAACTTTAGCACTCGCGGCGATCGCACTTTCCAAATCCCCGGTAAGTTTCGTCATCGCCGTCAAAAATAAATTACCAAAACTATGGCCGCTTAAACCATCACCGGATTCAAAGCGATATTGAAATAAATCACTGAGTAACTTTTCCTCATCATCCGCTAAAGCAGCCACACAATTTCTAATATCTCCCGGAGGTAATACCCCAATTTCTCGACGCAAACGACCGGAAGAACCGCCATCATCTGCCACCGTCACAATTGCGGTAATATTAGAGCTATATTCTTTCAGTCCTCGGAGCAAAGTTGACAACCCTGTACCGCCCCCCAGAGCCACAATTTTTGGGCCTTTATTTAAGCGTCGATGAGTCATCAGCCGACTGACTAATTGCTCATTACTTTTAACATCAAAAATTTCCGTAAGTGACCCTAAACTGCGACTCTGACCCCAAGCAATTAAAACTACCCCAAAAACCACCGCACCCACTCCCGACACATAGCTGGGAATTATGCTGGCTAAAGCAGAAATCAATAATTTTAATAATTGAAAAATGTATTGAACTGGAGTTAAGTTTGCTAAAATTGCTAGACCTAAAATCGTCAATAATACGCCGGTAGCACTCACGAATAACCAACGTTTAATTAATAATCCAGGGAAAAACCATTTCAGCCAAGGTTTTACCCGTCTCCAAAAACGTCGGCTTTGCTCAAACTCAGGCATCTTGTTACGTTCTAATGTCAGAGTATTCAAAGATTCTTGACATATAGCTAGTGACATAACTTATTCTCTCCTTGGAATTAATAAAGAAACAAAAATTTGCGGCATTATAGCGAATAATAACCTAAATGTTTCAGTTATTTTTACAATTTTTTTGTTGTTTCAAAAAGTCAGTTTTGCCCCCAAATTTTATTTTGTTATGGATCGATTGGCAGTATAATGGTTCACTGGCTTCAGCCAGATCGGTTTTACCCGTTCTATCTAATAAACTGCAAATTCAATCAAATATGTTGCCAATTTGGCCACTTGTTACAAAAATTTATAAACGGAAATTTAGCAGAGAACTCATCGACAGAACCATGTTAGATTTCGGTACTGAAAAACCGGGCTGTTTTCTCCGAGGTTAACTACAAGTTTTCGGATAATACAAACCCGGTTTTCCCCGGCATCAACGACATCAAATCAGCATTAGATCAGGGCTTATCGCGGCGATCGCTTTAATTAAATCCTGAAATAAATCCAGAAATATAAGCTGGGATTTGGCAAAATAATGCGTCAGATCCAAAACTTAAAACTGAAAGCAACCGTGAGTCCTCACCTAAACAAAATTGAAATAACTCTGAGCCAGATCGAGGGAGGTATATTCTTTAACGATCGCAATCAACTCATCAGATCCAGAAGGATCTTTGAAGAGAATTGCTGCACTATTATATAAAAGGCTATCCGGCAAACTCCCTTGGAAATATGTTTGGGCATTGACGACACTATACTGAGAAGCATTGCCTGACAGTTGGATCGTATCCTCGGAAATCAGGAAATCCCGAAGCAGAGCATAATCGCTGAATCCCAGATTAGAAGAATCACCATCGTTGTAATAAGCGCCGTTCGCATCACCGAGAACAAAGCGATCGCTGTCCATTCCACCTCTGAGAGTATCAATCTCTCCGACACCTAAAGCCTGGTTGGGGTCAACACCCGTCAAAGTATCTAAGCCACGACCACCATTGATCTTGTCATTCCCCACACCACCAAAGATTTGATCGTCTTGAGCGCCACCCAAAATTTGGTCATTGCCATCAGCACCATTCAGGATATCTTGACCACGCCCTCCTTGAAGGGTGTCATCACCGGCATCCCCATTGAGCAGATCGTTTCCGACTTGACCTTTGAGTGTGTCATTGCCATCACCACCGTTCAGGGTATCGTTTCCTTCCCCACCACTCAGTTGGTCATTCCCCGCTAAACCATTCAGTTGGTCATTTGCCATCGTGCCGGGGATGGAATCATCGCCAGTTGTAGCCTCGATCGGGGTGACAGTGTTGCTGGGATCTTCTGGAACGGTGGGATCGGTAATGGGATTGGGTTCTATGACGGAGTTATCTGGTCCCAAAGTGACGGTGGCAGTATGTTCTCCTTCTGAATCAAAAGTCATGGTCAGCAAGTTCCCGTCAAAAGTGCTGCTGTCAGATCCTTCGGCGATCGCGGTCAGATTTGGTTGATCGCTTTTCACATCAATCACCACATTCCCCGCACCCTTGAACACATATTGTAAATTGGTGCCATCGCCACTAACAGAAACCAATTCTGCCCGCATTGGTAGCTGAACAATTCGGGTCACATCCTGTGGTGTTTCGCCTAAATTGATCGTATAGTCGCCACCATTTCCTGGCAAAAACACGGTGTCTTGATCGTAGGCATACCAATTATTCACACTTTGGATTTTGCCTTCGACATTCAGACCAAATGCCCCCACATCGGTGGCCACGACTTTAGCGTTAATGGTATTGGGATCGATATAGTTAATTTCTAGCTGAGATTTTTCAAAGCTTTTGATGCGATCGCTCAGTTCGCTACCTGTGACAAATTCAGTGCCATTTTGAGCAGCCCGGACAATGAAATTGCTATACATCTCCGGGGTATAACCCGGTTCCGCTTGTGTTGGGCCATAATCGTGCCAAGGCCAATGGAAAATTGGTTCAGCCGCGTGATTTTTAATCCCATTATATTCGGCTTCCCATTTAGCTTCTGCTTGCTGGGCATTTAGTTTTTGGAATCCAATCCAAGTAAAGTCAAACGACAAGTTTGGCGAAAAATAAACAAAGTTTGGATCGTCGGGAAACATGAAGCCAAATGCTCCGGGATAACCGGCACCAACTCCTGAATATCCGCCGCTGACATAGTTCAAATATTGCTTAATCTCTTGGGCAACAGAAATCGGTTCAGGATTTCCGGGAATGGCTGAACCTGTGAGAGTAAAACCAGGCACCAATTGACCCAAATTATCCTGAATAATCGACTTAGATTGATTGAATTCAAACTCTAATTGTGCGGGAGTTAACGTATTTGTATAATCTGGGTGCGTGTAGGAGTGGGTGCCAATTTCATTGCCCAACTCCAGATATTGTTGATAAATAGGGCCGGAAACTTCCCAATCCGTATATTCCCCATTGTCGGGGTTATTGCCCAGATTAATATAATTAGACCCGACAAAATTATAGTTTTGTTTCCATTGTTCCAGAATGTCTAAAAGCCCATCGTCCACCACGGTAACTTCTTCCGCAAAAGCTGACTGATCCATGTCGGTACGGGACAAAAAGATGCTGGCTTCCCGACTCATATTCAGTCTCACACCGGGTTGTTTGTCCAAAACCGCCCACTGCAAAGCTTCCCAAACCAGGTTATTATCCCCCATCAAAGATTCACTGGAAAAATGGACATTGCGTCCCCCAGTTTGCGTCGCCAAAACTGCTGAATAGTTTTGTCCGTTAACCTGTTGATTGGCTAGAACACTGTTCTGATTAAACTGGTTATTATAAACCCCATATTCATTGACAAATAACTTATCATAGCTCCGAATCACTTCACCAGATGCATAGTTTTGCATCACGGGATGAGTGACATCATTGGCGATAATTTGGGTCGGTGTATTTTGGATGACTCCCGGAGTATTTCCGGTGTAACTTACATTGAGCAACCGCTGCATCCGCGTATAAGCATTGCCCGGTAAACTCTGATTATTTTCATCGTTGGTTAAGAAATCACCCGCTGTGATTAAGCCGATGCCATACTTATAAACTGCGTCATCAAGGTTTTTTTCAATGGCGCTGAGTTGCGAGGTCTTGACATTTCTAAAAGAAGGAAAGACTAACGCATCATAATTGACGATTTTATTTAGATCCGTTAAGTCGTCTTCGGTGAGAATATCAAAAGGAATTCCCGACTGCATGGCTTGATACTGCATCGCCATGAACAGTTGACTGTAAGCTTTTTGGTCAAAATAGTTGTTGGCAGATGTTTGAGAAAATACAATGCCAATTTTGCGATCCGAGTCAGTTGTCACCGGCAACTGATTCAGGTTGATTGAGTATTTTTTGCTGGCGTAATCATCGGGTAAGAAATAAGAGTTATTCACATCAACCAACAAATCTAATCCCGTTGCCGGATTTGCTTGATTAATTAAGGAGGCATCAACGGCAAACTCGACTATTTTTTGCGTCGGATCGTAGGCATAATTTAACGGGCCGCTGATTAAAGTTTGTCCGTCAGCACCGCTATAAAGATACGGTCGGTTATCGGCGGCAAAATTCACATTATATTCCGCCCCTCCGACTCCAGAAATGCCAAAAATTGAGTAGCCTGTATTGGTGTTTTGATCGGTATTTAGCCAAAAAGTGGTGTTGGCACCAATAGACACATTATCAGCTTTCAATGCAAATATATAAGCGTTGTTGTCATACTTGCCGTACACTTCAAATCCAGATACTCCATTATTGGGATAAGAATCTAGGCGATCACTGGCTTTCCAATCACTCAAATTCCCATCTAAGGCGATCGTGCCATAATTTGTCACCGTATTCCCTGTCAAACCAATGGTGTATTTTTTGTTGGCATAATCATCGGGTAAGAAATAAGCGTTATTGACATCGAGCAATACATCCAATTTGCCCGGATTGGTGACTGAATTCATCAAGGATGAATCAACGGCAAACTCGACTATTTTTTGCGTCGGATCGTAGGCATAATTTAACAGGCCGCTGATTAAAGTTCCTCCGTCAGCACCGCTATAAAGATACGGTTGGTTATCGGCGCCAAAGTTGACATTATATTCCGCCCCACCGAGTCCGGAAATGCCAAAAATTGAGTAACCTGTATTGGCGTTTTGATCGGTATTTAGCCAAAAGGTGGTGTTGGCACCAATAGACACATTATCAGCTTTCAATGCAAATAGATAAGCATTGTTGTCATATTTGCCGTAGACTTCAAATCCATTCACGCCACTCCCGGGATAAGAATCTAGGCGATCGCTCTGTGTCCAATCACTCAAATTGCCATCTAAATTGATCGTTCCATAAGTAGCCATAATCTCGTCCAATAAATTGAATAAATTAACCTAATTTTTAATCAAAGCATAGAAAAAAAATGCCTTAGATAAGTAAATATTTGCCAGAGCAGAGTCTTTGAATAGTCCGGCTAGATGCTGACTTAAATGCTAACCAAGCATTAATTTTTACTGGTTTAGGCTGAATTTATGGCTTTTTCATAATTGCCATATGCGTAAATCAATGTCGTTATTATTGATTTCGTCAATAGAGTAAATGCTGCGCGATATATTGAAGCAATCTTCAGCCAATGTTGATCCAATTTATATTACCCTGAAATGATGTTAACCCAACTAGGGTTTTAGGCCGCTGTGGGTATTTTCAGCCAAAGTCCTTGTTTGCGCCAAGCTTGTTCTTTAAGCAAAAATTCTAGGGTTGAAGCCGAAATGATCTCTTTTTCCAGCAAAATTTCGCCTAACTTTTTACCAATTTTGGCTTGTTCAGTTAATGCTTTATTTAAATCCTGTTGAGAAATCAACTTTTTGTTTAGCATCAGACTACCAAGCTTAAATTTCTGTTGCGCCAGCGCTTGTTCCTGTGCGGCAATTTCTTGTAAATGTTTTTCCCACTGCAACGCTGTGGAAATAATGATATCCAAATTGTTGTACTGGGGTCGCCAACCGATCGTTTTACGAATTTTGTCAGAACAAGCGACCACCGCAGCCGGATCCCCAACCCGGCGATCGTGTTCGATCACGGTAAAGTCCGATCCAGAAAGTTCCTTGACTTTATTTAAAACTTGACGAACGCTGTAACCTTGTCCATATCCACAGTTAAAAATTTGGCTTTGCCCACCCCCTTCTAGATATGCCAAAGCATCAAGATGAGCAGCAGCTAAATCTTGCACATGGATATAATCCCGAATTCCTGTCCCATCATGGGTGGGAAAATCTGTGCCAAAAATACATACAGAATCACGCCGTCCCAAAGCGGCATCACAAGCAACTTTAATCAAGTGATGCGCTTTTTTAGCAGACTGACCTAGTTGCCCAGAGATTTCCGCACCCGCCACATTAAAATACCGAAGAATGACATAATTTAATCTAGATGCCAGACCATAGTCTTGGATCATGTGCTCACTCATTAACTTCGATCGCCCATAAGGGTTAATCGGCAAAGTGGGGGATAATTCCGTCAGCAAAGTTTTTTGGTTTGGGTCATACACCGCAGCGGTACTAGAAAAAAGAAACTTGTTGACCCCAAATTTTTGACAGCATTGCAATAAATTCAAAGTATTGCGGGTATTGTTAGCATAATAATCCAGGGGATTACAGACCGATTCAGGGACAGAGATACTCGCCGCAAAATGCAACACCGCATCAAACTGATGCTGTTCAAAAGTTGCACAGAGAAGTTCGCGATCGTTGAGTTCACCGACCACCAATTCGCCACTGAGTACACTAGCCGCAGCGCCCGTAGAAAGGTTATCGTACACCAATACCTGATAACCAGCTTTTCCCATTTCATTAACCACATGAGAACCGATGTATCCCGCACCACCAGTGACTAAAATTATCTTATTCATATTCGTCACCATGTCATAATTTTTCTTTCGTAGTGGCGAAGCATTTCGGCATTTTATGTAATATTTTAATCAATAAATTATCTGCGGTCATACTTCGCGATTACATTGATGAATTGACCGATGCATATTCATGCTTTTTGAAAAGTATAATCTCAATAACTTTCCTAAAAATAGAATTGCATGACCCTGACAAAAATTAGATTTGATAATCACGCTCTGATCCAAGAAACCGGGTTTTTATCATCTATGAAGGTTGGGTGAGAACGATTTGGTTAATAACCCCGGTTTCTGCGCGATCGCTGGCCTCATGTCAACCCAAAAATTCATTTTCCGGATCAATACTAGGGCGTGTCATCAATT
>NZ_LIUQ01000128.1 GCF_001276715.1 Planktothricoides sp. SR001
CACCAATCAAGGTATCGCTACCTAAATCGCCATAGATTAAGTCATCATTTTGACCACCCATTGCTAAATCATTGCCTTGACCACCATAGATAATGTCTTTACCTTGATTACCCAGCAACAAATCTGCCCCTTGGTTGCCATAAATTTATTAGGGGTCGATGGGGGAATCACTTCCCCCACCTCCCATTCAGAACCCAGCGTGCCACTTTCACGGCACTAGGCTCCTACCTATGTTGACCCCTTACATGGGTACGACTACCAGAGTAGCAGTTCTTCTTCCTGATGCCCTTGGGTGTTTCCGTCATATCTTGACTTTAAGTCATGACAATGAGCGTGAAGCAATTGCAGGTTTTTGTATTCATCCTTTCCGCCTTGGCTTCTAGGAATGATGTGGTCTACTTCGAGCAGGTCACTGCTTGTGAAGTATTGCCCGCAATATGGACATTTACCCTTCTGCTTTTTCAACAGTTTTGCCACTCTTGTGGGGGCTTCGATGTCTTGTCCTCGCCTGGTACTCCAGTAAACCCAGTCGCCGTCATATGGGGATTTATCAGGCTTGATTAAGGTATGTCGTTTAATTTCGACGTCCGTGTGTTTCCATAGCGTTAGTCCGTCTGCTGTGGCGAACGTCCATGCACCATGTCGGCCCTCGCGATAATACTTGCGTATTGCTTGGGCTTTTTGTTTTCTTCCACGTCTACTCACTGACCATGCTCTGAGCATTTGCCAAAGAACCATGTCTTCTGATGAGAACGTTTCCTTGGATGCTACACCTGAGTAGTAGTTTGCCCACCCTTTAATCATTGGATTTAATCTACCAATGAGTCCCGCTTGCGGGGCTGTTTTGTGGGTCTTAATAACTTCTTTTAAGGCTACATGGTGAGCTTTGATTGCTTTCTTACTCGGCTTAATCAGGGTTTTGAATCCAAGTAGTTCCGATTTGAGGCCACCTGTTTTTCCTGACTTGTGTTTCCCAATTGGGTACTGTCGGATGTTGAATCCCAAGAAATCGAATCCGGGGTGTACAGTCAATCCATTTTCTGCAACCATCTGATTGAGAGTGTGACATATCCTGGTTTTCTCCGGCTTCAATTCCAGCCCAACTGGTTGTAACCAAGCTTCGATTACAGCTTTAGCTCCTAAGATGACCTTCAACTCCGGGTGTAGAACCACAAAATCGTCGGCGTAGCGAATGATTCTGGCTGGTGGGTAATTTCCTTTCTTAGGGAATTTAGACTCTACTTCGCGAATCATCCCATCTAGTGCTATATTGGCAAGTAGTGGCGAAATCACCCCACCTTGAGGTGTGCCTGTTACTGGCTTTTCAAAGGCTCCTTTGTCCATAATTCCGGCTTTTAGCCAAGCTCTTACTTGACGCCGGATATTTGATGGACATTGGAGCTTTTTCAGTAGGTATGTGTGGTCGATTTTGTCAAAACACTTGGATATATCCGCATCCAGAACGTAATTAGGTTTCTTGTTTATAACAAGATATATTCTGGCTACGGCGTCGTGTGTTGACCTACCTGGCCTAAACCCATACGAGGTTTCTTCAAATTTGGATTCCCAATATGGTTCTAGTACCATTTTTACCAATGCCTGACGCGCCCTGTCCTCTACTGTAGGGATTCCTAACGGGCGTTTTTCGTCCCGTCCGGGTTTTGGTATCCATACTCTCCGAACTGCTTTTGCCTTGTGAGACAATCTCAGTTTTGAGGCCAGACTGAGCCTTTGTACGGGTGTTAATGATTTTTTCCCGTCTACCCCGGCTGTCTTCTTTCCTCTGTTGAGTTGGGTTACCTGCCTTACAGCGAGTAACTTGGCGTAATGTGACTTTAACAGTAGTTTCTGAAGCCCTTTTGCTAAGACATCATCGCCCCTACTAGCCGCTCTGTAGATTCTCTTTTGGAGCTTGAACACTTTCCGCTGTACTGATTTCCAGGGGATTTCGTTCCATTCCACCATCAACATTTGTCGTGTTTTGGACATATATGCTTCTACTTGAAACTCTACATTTCAACTTAGGCACAGGCTGTCTGCATATACCAGTTGTTAGGCTGGTCTTTGGCTTCTGCACTGTATCTCTCACCCATGTGGCTTGCGCTTACACTTATCACTACTTAGGAGAATCGACCTCTCCTAAGAGCCGACATGGGTTTTACTTCGTTCCGTGGATTAGGGATTATTAGTTTTAGGATGCTGCCCTATCCCCCTGGGTACTTTTGGGATTTCGTTAATACGAGAGAAGAAAAGCTCCGTATCTTTGTGGTTGAAATGACGATTTCACCACCTTTCCCCGTGACCTTTTGGTCGCAGCGTATCAACCAGATTTCGCTACATAATGGTTGAGAGGGTTCAAGTCGGACATTTGCCTTACGGCTGACCTTGACTAATTGGCTCGAAGGGATTCCCTTACTGGTTAAGCGTTACCTCCTTTTCAGCCCGCTTCACACCTTTGATGGTGAGTCTCCGGGTGGGGCTGATGCCTAATTACCCCTGGCAATTGTTAAATCTTTGTTAAGATTCTTCTTTTGCCAGAAAATCCGGGTATTTGTCCTCCATTTAAGACAACAAATCCACAGTTACAATGGTTCGTGACACGAGTGCAGGCGGAGCCTGTTAGTACACGGCGTCTGACGAAACCATTACCACGCGCACGTTTCAGGTATTACCATCCACTTTTCGCGTGAACGAGTCGCACCATCATCTCCATCATTACCAAATAGGGCATCTCGTCCGGGCAAACCACGGATCACATCATTGCCAC
>NZ_LIUQ01000130.1 GCF_001276715.1 Planktothricoides sp. SR001
TTTATTAGGGGTCGATGGGGGAATCACTTCCCCCACCTCCCATTCAGAACCCAGCGTGCCACTTTCACGGCACTAGGCTCCTACCTACGTTGACCCCTTACATAGGTACGACTACCAGAGTGGCAGTTCTTCTTCCTGATGCCCTTGGGCGTTTCCGTCATATCTTGACTTTAAATCGTGACAATGAGCGTGAAGCAATTGCAGGTTTTTGTATTCATCCTTTCCGCCTTGGCTTCTAGGAATGATGTGGTCTACTTCGAGCAGGTCGCTGCTTGTGAAGTATTGCCCGCAATATGGACATTTACCCTTCTGCTTTTTCAGCAGTTTTGCCACTCTTGTGGGGGCTTCGATGTCTTGTCCTCGCCTGGTACTCCAGTAAACCCAGTCGCCGTCATACGGAGATTTGTCAGGTTTGACTAAGGTATGTCGTTTAATTTCGACGTCCGCGTGTTTCCATAGCGTTAGTCCGTCTGCTGTGGCAAACGTCCATGTACCATGTCGGCCTTCTCGATAATACTTACGTATTGCTTGGGCTTTTTGTTTTCTTCCACGTCTTCTTACTGACCATGCTCTGAGCATTTGCCAAAGGATATTGTCTTCTGATGAAAACGTTTCCTTGGCTGCTACCCCTGAGTAGTAGTTTGCCCATCCTCTGATCATTGGGTTTAACTTTCCAATGAGTCCCGCTTGTGGGGCTGTTTTATGGGTCTTGATAACTGCTTTTAGGGCTACATGGTGGGCTTTGATTGCTTTCTTGCTTGGTTTAATCAGGGTTTTGAATCCAAGTAGTTCGGAATTGTGGCCACCTGTTTTTCCTGATTTGTGTCTTCCTGCTGGATATTGTCGGATGTTGAACCCCAAGAAGTCGAAACCGGGGTGTACAGTCAATTCATTTTCTGCAACCATCTGATTGAGAGTGTGACATATCCTGGTTTTTTCCGGCTTCAACTCCAACCCAACGGGTTGTAACCAAGTTTCGATTGCGGCTTTAGCTCTTAGGATGACTTTTAATTCTGGGTGTAGAACCACAAAATCGTCGGCGTAACGAATGATTCTGGCTGGTGGGTAGGCTCCTTTTTTAGGGAACTTAGATTCCACTTCGCGAATCATCCCATCTAGTGCTATATTGGCAAGTAGTGGCGATATGACCCCTCCTTGGGGTGTGCCTGCTACTGGTTCTTCAAAGGCTCCTTTGTCCATGATTCCGGCTTTTAACCAAGCTCGCACTTGGCGTCGGATATTCGATGGACATTGGAGCTTTTTCAGTAGGTATGTGTGGTCAATTTTGTCGAAACACTTGGATATATCCGCATCCAGAACGTAATTAGGTTTCTTGTTTATAACAAGATAAATTCTGGCTACGGCGTCGTGTGTTGACCTACCTGGCCTAAAGCCATATGAGGTTTCTTCAAATTTAGATTCCCAGTATGGCTCTAGTGCCATTTTTACCAATGCCTGACGCGCTCTGTCCTCTACTGTAGGGATTCCTAACGGGCGTTTTTCATCCCGTCCGGGTTTAGGTATCCATACTCTCCGAACTGCTTTGGCCTTATTGGTTAGTGACAGTCTGGAGGCCAGACCTAGCCTTTGTACGGGTGTTAGTGATTTTATCCCGTCTACCCCGGCTGTCTTCTTTCCTCTATTGAGTTGGGTTACTTGCCTTACTGCGAGTAATTTTGCGTAATATGACTTTAACAGTAGTTTCTGAAGCCTTTTTGCTGTGACATCGTTGCCCCTACTAGCCGCTCTGTAGATTCTCTTTTGGAGCTTGAACACTTTCCGCTGTACTGATTTCCAGGGGATTTCGTTCCATTCCACCATCAACATTTGTCGTGTTTTGGACATATATACTTCTACTTGAAACTCTACATTTCAACTTAGGCACAGGCTGTCTGCATATACCAGTTGTTAGGCTGGTCTTTGGCTTCTGCACTGTATCTCTCACCCATGTGGCTTGCGCTTACACTTATCACTACTTAGGAGTATCGACCTCTCCTAAGAGCCGGCATGGGCTTTACCTCGTTCCGTGGATTTGGGATTATTAGTTTTAGGATGCTGCCCTATCCCCCTGGGTACTTTTGGGACTTCGCTAATACGTAAGACGTGAAGCTCCGTATCTTTTGTGGGTGACTAATTAATTCCCCCACACTTTCCCCGTGACCTTTTGGTCGCAGCGTTCCAACCAGATTTCGCTACTTTATAGTTAAGAGGGTTCAAGTCGGACATTTGCCTCGCGGCTGACCTTGACTAATTGGCTCGAAGGGATTCCCTTACTGGTTAAGCGTTACCTCCTTTTCAGCCCGCTTCACACCTTTGATGGTGAGTCTCCGGGTGGGGCTGATGCCTAATTACCCCTGGCAATTGTTAAATCTTTTGTTAAGATTCTTCTTTTGCCAGAAAATCCGGGTATTTGTCCTCCATTTAAGACAACAAATCCACAGTTATAATGGTTCGTGACACGAGTGCAGGCGGAGCCTGTTAGTACACGGCGTCTGACGAAACCATTACCACGCGCTCGCTTCCGGGTTTCCCCGTCCGCTTTCCGCGTGAACGAATCGCACTAAT
>NZ_LIUQ01000035.1 GCF_001276715.1 Planktothricoides sp. SR001
CAGAGGCTTTCTGGATTCCCGCATTCGCAGGAATGACAGGTTTTTTTGTACTTCATATCTCGTAAAAGTGCTATATCTCCGTATTTTATAAATCCGATAACTGCTATATCATATTCTATCGAAATCAAACTGGATAATTAGTCCATGATAGTTCTGACCAAATGCTTACCACCCAACGCAGAAATTCCGGTTAATTTCTCTCTTTATCTCACCGCCGAAGAACGCACGAAAACTCGTCAGCGGCTAGAAACTGCTGACGGTCACAGTGTATCCCTGCGTTTACCCAGAGGAACGGTCTTAAAAGATGGGGATTTATTGGAGTCAGACGTCGCAGAAATCATTATTAAAATTGTGGCTAAACCCGAACCAGTCCTAACAGTAACCGCAACCAACCCATTAGATTTACTCAAAGCCGCTTATCATTTAGGAAACCGTCATGTTCCCCTAGAAATTAAGCCCTCTTATCTTCGCCTTTCTCCCGATTCAGTTTTAGCCTCAATGCTGCTTCAGTTAGGATTACAAGTTCAAGAAGAAATTGCCCCATTTTTCCCCGAAACTGGGGCTTATGGACATCATTAGGAGGAGCGGGGAGCTTTCGGGGCAGGGTTTAGGGTTTAGGGGGAAGAGAGGGAAGACAGGGGAGAGAGGGAAGAGAGGGAAGACAGGGGAGAGAGGAGATTTTCTTCCCACACTTCGATGGCGGCTTCCCACACTTCGATGGCGGCTTCCCACACTTCGATGGCGGCCGATGGCGGCCCTACACCCCACACCCATTTTTAATATGAATCAATCCCAGTTACTATTAAATTTGTTGCAATTAGCGAGTCCGGCTTTGCCCGTGGGCGCTTATAGTTATTCTGATGGGCTAGAAACTTTGGTTGAACAAGGTGTTATTCATAACCAAAATAGCTTAGAATATTGGTTAAATCAAGAGTTAATTTATGGGGCAATTCGCTTAGAAGCAGCGGTGATGTTGCGGAGTTATCGCTCTGTCGTTGACCAAGATTTAGGCAAGATTGGTTATTGGAATGCCTGGTTAACTGCCAGTAAGGAAACCCTAGAATTACGTCAGCAAAGTTGGCAAATGGGCAATAGTTTGATCAAGTTATTGGTGAGTTTATCTTCATCAAATCAGCCTGAAGAAAACCGGGCTTTAGTGTTGGGTTTAGAGGCTTGGGTTGATGCGGTTGGTCAACGCTGTAATTATGCGATCGCCTTTGGAATTTGTGCCGCTACCTGGCAAATTGAGGCCAAAAATGCTTTACTGGGTTATCTCCAGAGTTGGGCAACCAATCTGATTAGTGTGGGGGTTAAATTAATCCCTTTAGGTCAAACTACGGGTCAACAAATCCTCTTTAACTTCCAGAATCAGTTGGTGCAAGCTACTGAAGATATTTTAACATTAAATGATGATGATTTAATGGCGTGTAGTTGGGGTTTAGCCTTAGCCAGCATGACCCATGAAACTCAGTATAGTCGTTTATTTAGAAGTTAAATGAATAATTCGCAAATTAATGATTTAGGAGAAAAACAACTAGGTCAAGTCAGGCAAGCGGGATGGCAGGGAATCCTGAATTTAGTTTATGCTAACCACCAGGGTAAGACTCAGGTCACTGATTCTTATATGAAAGCCCCGTTAAAAATTCAACGACCCTTTTATCCCGAAGGGGAAACAATTTGTCATAGCGTGGTTTTACATACTGCTGGGGGCATTGTGGGGGGAGATAGACTTGCTCAAAATTTCCATTTGCGAGAAAATGCTAAAGCCTTGATTACCACAGCAGCGGCGAGTAAAATTTATCGCAGTAACGGCAATAATGCCCAACAAACCATTAATATTAAAGTAGATAATGATGCTTGCCTGGAGTTTATTCCTCAAGAAACAATTGTGTTTAATCAAGCCTTGTATCGGCAGGATTTAACTGTAGAATTAGCCCCTGGTGCCAGTTTTTTCGGTTGGGAAATTACCCGCTTTGGTCGTTCAGCTAGGGGAGAAAAGTTTCTCGCCGGGGCATGGCGTTCTAATACAGAAGTTTGGCAAGCCGGAGAACCATTATGGATCGATCGCCAATGTTTATTTGGTTCTGAAGAAATGTTTCATAGTCCTAATGCTTTAAAGGGATACCCTTTGGTTGGGACTCTGTTTTGGATCGGTCAACCTGTTTCCGCAGATGCGATCGCATCTGCCCGGAATTTCTGGTATAATCGCAAAGGCGAAGGTGAAGCAGGAGTGACTCAAATTTTAAATGGATTAGTATGTCGTTATCGGGGAAATTCTACCTCAGAAGTGAGAAGCTGGTTTATCGATGTTTGGCATTTACTCCGTTTAAGTTATTTGGGAATTCCGGCTAGTAAACCTAGGGTTTGGCAACTCTAATTCGCTAATAGACATCTCCAGAAAACAATGTATTAATTTGGATTATTTTCTAGGGGCGAAGCACTTGGGCGACAATTTGACGGTGACATTAGAGATATGCCTATCCCTTATGCTTCGCCCTGGCCTAATCAGGCAGCCATAATTTATTTTTTGGAGATGTCTAATTAGAGATCGGCATTCCCTGAGATATATCCGTAGATATTATTTAGTATAGATGAGAAGAGAAAAAAATGCAACTCACTCCCCAAGAAAAAGATAAACTGCTCATTTTTACGGCGGCTTTACTCGCAGAAAGACGCAAAGAAAAGGGATTAAAACTTAACTATCCTGAAGCGATCGCCTATATTTCGGCGGCGATTTTAGAAGGGGCTAGAGAAGGGCGAACCGTGGCCGAATTAATGAGTTATGGCACCACCTTATTAACTCGCGATTTGGTGATGGAAGGAGTGCCGGAAATGATTGATGAAATCCAAGTAGAGGCGACCTTTCCCGACGGGACAAAACTGGTGACAGTTCATCATCCTATTCGGTAAATTAGGAGAAAATTAGGGGCAAATTAGGAAAAAATTTCGACAGTTATCTCACGAAAATTAGATCACAAATTCAACCATTATGATTCCAGGTGAAATGATTATTCAACCGGGAGAGATTCTACTCAATGCCGGCCGTGAAACTCTCCGATTAACCGTAGCTAATAGCGGCGATCGCCCGATTCAAGTCGGTTCTCATTTTCACTTTTATGAAGTGAATAATAGCCTGATATTTGACCGAGAAAAAGCCAAAGGAATGCGGTTAAATATTCCCGCAGGGACGGCGGTTCGGTTTGAACCGGGGGATGAAAAAGAGGTGGAATTAGTCACCCTTGCCGGTACTCGCCAAGTCTTTGGCTTCAACAATAAAATTAATGGTTCACTCTAAATTAGGACTAAATTAGGAAATTAAAGGCCATTTAATATGAGTTATCAAATGGATCGTCGGGCTTATGCGGAAACCTTTGGCCCGACCGTGGGCGATCGCATCCGGTTAGCGGATACCGAACTGTTGATCGAAGTAGAAAAAGACTACACAATTTACGGGGATGAGGTTAAATTCGGCGGCGGAAAAGTAATTCGCGATGGCATGGGACAATCGCCGATTTCCTGTGCAGATGGGGCTGTGGATTTAGTAATTACCAATGCTTTAATTCTCGATTGGTGGGGAATTGTTAAAGCAGATATTGGCATTAAAGACGGCAAAATTTTTAAAATTGGCAAAGCCGGAAATCCTTATATTCAAGATAACGTCGATATTATTATTGGCCCAGGAACCGAGGCGATCGCCGGGGAAGGAATGATTCTCACCGCAGGCGGAATTGACTCCCATATTCACTTTATTTGTCCCCAACAAATAGAAGTGGCGATCGCTTCTGGAATTACCACCATGATCGGGGGAGGAACAGGCCCCGCAACGGGGACAAATGCCACCACTTGTACCCCTGGGCCGTGGAATATTTATCGAATGTTACAAGCGGCGGATGCTTTCCCCATGAATTTGGGTTTTTTAGGCAAAGGAAATAGTAGTCAACCCCAAGGATTAATTGAACAAGTCGTCGCTGGGGCAATGGGTCTAAAATTACATGAAGATTGGGGCACGACTCCAGCGGCGATCGACACCTGTTTAACGGTAGCCGATCGATACGATATTCAGGTGGCCATTCACACTGATACGCTGAACGAAGCGGGATTTGTTGAAGATACTATTGCCGCCTTTAAACATCGGGTAATTCACACTTACCACACCGAAGGGGCAGGCGGTGGTCATGCCCCAGATATTATTAAAGTTTGTGGGCAAGCTAATGTATTGCCATCTTCCACAAATCCCACCCGTCCTTATACGGTGAATACTTTAGAAGAACATCTCGATATGTTGATGGTTTGCCATCATTTAGATCGAAGTATTCCCGAAGATGTTGCCTTTGCGGAATCGCGCATTCGCCGAGAAACGATCGCCGCTGAAGATATCTTACATGATTTGGGCGCATTTAGTATGATTTCCTCCGATTCTCAAGCAATGGGACGAGTGGGAGAAACCATTATTAGAACTTGGCAAACTGCCCATAAAATGAAAGTGCAACGGGGCTTTCTTTTCGGGGATTCGGAAAATGATAATTGCCGCGCCAAACGTTATATTGCCAAATACACGATTAATCCGGCAATTACTCACGGAATTGCCAATTATGTTGGTTCCATAGAAGAGGGTAAATTAGCGGATTTATGTTTATGGAAACCGGCATTTTTTGGGGTCAAACCAGAAATTGTCCTCAAAGCAGGTGCGATCGCCTGGTCGCAAATGGGCGATGCCAATGCCAGTATTCCCACCCCGCAACCGATCCAAATGCGACCAATGTTTGCCAGTTATGGCGGGGCAATTGCCGCCACTTCATTTACTTTCGTATCCCAAGCGGCCATTGATGCAGAAATTGGGGCAAAAATTGGCTTACAAAAACAGACATTAGCCGTCTCTAATGTTCGTCAATTAAGTAAAGCCGACATGAAACTCAATGATGCCTTACCCAACATCGAAGTCGATCCAGAAACCTATGAAGTCAGGGCTGATGGAGAATTATTAACCTGCGAACCGGCCACGGTTTTACCCTTAGCCCAGCGTTATTTTCTGTTTTAATTTTTTAGGGTAAATTTCACCACAAAGACACAAAGGACACAGAGAGATAGCCTTGAAATATCATTTCTCTGTGTTTCTCTGTGTCTTTGTGGTAAAAAATAAAAAAAAATGCTATAATCATTTTCATCAATAAATAGATATTTAATTAAATAACCAGGTAATTTCACCACAAAGACACAAAGGACACAGAGAGATAGCCTTGAAATATCATTTCTCTGTGTCCTTTGTGTCTTTGTGGTAAAAAATAAAAAAAAATGCTATAATCATTTTCATCAATAAATAGATATTTAATTAAATAACCAGGTAATTTAATTAAATGAATTACTCCAATTTATTCAGCGGATTTCTGGTAATCTTGCTCTATGTTATTTCCCCTAGGCCGCTATTAGCCCAGATTGTTTCCGATCGCAGCTTACCGAGTCAGTCCGTTGTCAATTCTCAAGGATCAGTGCAACAAATTACCGGCGGAACTACCGCAGGCAGCAACTTATTCCACAGTTTTGAACAGTTTAATCTGCTCAACGGAGAAACGGCTTATTTCGACAATGCCATCACCGTTAAAAATATTATTACGCGGGTGACAGGCGGGCAAATTTCTCGGATTGATGGGCTGATTCAAGCTAATGGTTTGGCTAATTTATTTCTAATTAATCCCAATGGCATTGTTTTCGGTGCCAATGCCAAGCTGAATTTGGGTGGATCGTTTATCGCCAGTACCGCAGATAGTATCAAACTAGCCGATGGTAGCTTTTTTAGTGCCACCGAACGAAATGCCCCACCGCTATTAACAATTAATGTACCCATTGGGTTGCAATTCGGGACAAATACTGGGCAAATTCGGGTCGAAGGAACGGGACATAGTTTGAATTCTAATAATGAATTAGGTCTAGGATTTACCCCGGTGACAGGATTTGCTGAAAGTCCTCCTGGTTTGCAGATTAAACCGGGCAATACCCTGGCCTTAGTTGGCAGTAATTTAAGATTTAATGGCGGAATTTTAACCGCTCCCGGAGGACATATTTTTTTAGGCAGTGTCGGTTCAGGGTTTGTGAGTCTGAATCCCACTGATTATGGTTGGAAACTGGACTATGCAGCCGGAGCAAATTTCGGGTTAATTCAGTTATTATCTGAGGCTTTAGTTGATGCCAGTGGCGATAGTGGCGGGTCCATCTATGTCCAAGGGCAAAGATTAGAAATACGTGATGGTTCAGGGATAATTATCCAAAATCAGGGCAGCAAAGCAGCGGGCAATATTACAGTGAATGCCGTTGAGTCTGTGCAGATTGTCGGCGTAAATGTTGCGGGTAATTTTCCCAGTACGATTAAGAATCAAACGGTGGGGGAAGGTGCGGGGGGAGATATTAATATTTCCACCCAGCAGTTGATGGCTGAAAGTGCTCGAGATGCGATCGCGACTTCCACCTCTAGTGCGGCGCCAGGTGGTAATATTAATATTGTGGCTACGGATGCCATAAAATTAATCGACGGCAGTGGCATTTACGCCATCAGCCTCAGTACCGGAAATGGCGGTAATGTCAATTTATCTACGGGACATTTAACGGCAATAAATGGCAGCTTTGTTTCTTCCTTGGCCGATAGTACGGGACACGCCGGAAATGCGATCGTTAATGCTACTGAATCGATAGAATTAAGTGGCATCTTGTTCGACCCAATAAGACCGGACACAAATATTAGACCCAGTAATTTGAGTTCTACATCTTTTAATTCAGGAAATGCCGGAACTTTAATCATCAATACAGCCCGATTAATTTTAAGGGACTCTGGCAGAGTTTCTGCTTCCGCTTTTTCCAGTGGCAATGCGGGAAATTTAATCATTAATGCATCGGAATCCATCGAGGTGACAGGTCAATTACCCAAAAGCCGACCGAGTTTAATTTCTTCCGCTAGTTTTGTCAGTTTAGAAGATAAACAAGCAGGAACAACGGTGGCGGGAAATGCGGGGTCGATTATGATTAATACCCCCAGATTAATTGTCCGCGATCGCGGATTGGTCAATGCCACCAATGGTGGCGCGGGAAATCCCGGTCAAATTCTGATAAATGCTGACCAAATTTTAGTCAGTAACCAAGGAGCAATTACCGCCGTAGCCACATCTGGGTCTGGGGCAACTATTGCCCTGAATGCGCGGAATATTCAACTGGATCGAGGCAGCATTAATGCGTCCACTTCTGAGTCTGGAGAAGGGGGTAATATCCGGTTAAATATTGGGGAAGATTTAATTCTGCGAAATGATAGTTTCATTTCCACCCAGTCGGGAACTGAAGCCCCAGGAGGTGGCAATGGCGGAAATATTACCATCCAAAGTCAAATATTAGGCGCCTTAGATAATAGCTATATTAATGCCAATGCCTTCGCGGGCAATGGGGGAAATATCCAAATCACCACTCAGGGCATATTTTTACCGACTAATAGGACAATTACTGCTAGTTCTGAACGGGGAATCGATGGTATCATCGAAATTAATACTCCAGAAAGTAGTCTAACTTCTGGGTTACTGGTTTTATCTCAAAACCCGATTAATATTGCCGATTTAATTCGCAATGGCTGTACAGATTATCAGGGGAGTTATTTTGTGATTGCCGGACCGGGTGGTTTACCGAATCCCACCCAAGCGTTAGAAAGTCAGCAAGTTTGGCAAGATTTTCGATTGTTATCTAGCCAAGAAATTTCCGAAATAACCGAAATAGAAAATTATCGTTTACGGCAAATTTTACCATTAATTGAGTCAAAATTTACCCAATTTTTAGAGGCAACAAACTGGCGGATAAATCAAAAAAATAACATTGAATTAGTGGCAGAAATTCCTAGTTTTAGCCCTAATTTAATGGTAGGATATGGTTGTGCTGCCATACAGCGCTTTTCAGATTAATAAACCACAAATTTTCTTAGGGGCGAAGCATTCCGGGAGGAAATTCCTGGTTTTCCGCCAAAAATATCTGCGGTCATGCTTCGCCCCTACAGAAATGGGATGATCTAATTTATCGAGGATGTTATAAGCATAAAAAACATGAAAAAACAAGTTAAATTTTTGATAACTCTGGCAGTTGTGACGTTTTTATTAGTGCTGCAAATGTCTCCCGGAGTCGCGAAAATTACGGCGGATCATTTTCGGTTTGAAAAGTGGGCTGATGTGGATGCAAAAATTTCTTTCTTTAGACTTGAGGAAGAGGCGATCGCCTTTAATGAAACTACCGATGTCACTTTAACTTTATTTGAAGAGGGAAAAAGTTTATTTGCCCAGGAAAATTATGCAGCGGCTGCCCAGATTTGGCAAAGAGTGGCTGACCAGCCTGAACAGGAAAATTTCCCAGCCCAAAAAGCCCTAGCTTTAACTTATGTTGCTTTAGCTTATCAAAAATTAGAGCAGTGGCTTGAGGCGAAACAAGCAATTGATCAAAGTTTAGCTATTTTCGCCAGATTAGAGTTATCATCTCAGGCAGAACAAGTGATCGAAGCAATATTGGCTCAAGCTTTGAATACCGCTGGGTCAGTAGAGTTAAAATTAGGTCACATTGAAGCAGCTTTAGAAAATTGGGAAAAAGCCACGATCGCCTATACAGAAATTGGGGATACTATTGGCAAGTTAGGCAGCCAAATGAATCAGGCGATCGCCCTGCAAGGTTTGGGGATGTATCCGCGATCGCAAACTATCTTAAAAGAAGTATTGACCCAGTTAGAAGCTGAACCTAATTCTCTGCTCAAAGTCAGCAGCTTACATCAGCTTGGCATCACTCTAAGTCTTACGGGAAAACTAACAGAATCTAGAGACATTTTAGAACAAAATTTAAGTTTAAGTAAAAATTTAAACGCTCCACAAATTACCAGTGCAATTTTGCTGAGTTTAGGCAATATTTATGAAAAATTAAAGGATAGCCAAGCGGCAGCTTTGTCTTATCAGCAAGCCGAAGAAATTGCCCCGACGATAACTCAAAAATTACAGGCTAATCTGAATTACCTGAATCTGCTGCGGGCTGAAGATAGTCCCTCAAAATTCCAAAAATTATATGCAACAATTAAGCAAGACTTAAATAAATTAACCTTAAGTAATAGTTCCGTAGAAATTAGAATCAACTTGGCAGATATTTTACTAAAAATTCCAGCAAATAATACGATAATTTTTCCCAGAGAAATCGCCGAAATATTAACCCCTGCGATCCAAGGGGCTAGAACCTTAAGAACCCCCAAGATTGAATCTTATAGTTTAGGAACTTTAGGTAAATTATATGAACAAAATCAACAATGGCAAGCAGCGGAAAAAATTACGGAAGAAGCCTTATGGATTGCCCAAAAAATTCAGGCATTAGATTTAATCGCTCGTTGGCAATGGCAATTTGGACGAATATTAACCAATCAAAGCCGAAAACATGAGGCAATTTCTGCTTATACCCAAGCGGTGAATAGCTTACAAAGGTTACGGAATGATTTTGTGAATATTGACCGAAATGTGCAATTTTCTTTTACGGAAACCGTAGAGCCAGTGTATCGGGAATTGGTGAGACTTTTGGTGCAAGAACCCAACAATCAAGCCAACCTTCAGCAAGCGAGACAAGTAATTGAATCTTTGCAGTTGGCAGAATTAGATAACTTTTTTCGCGAGGCTTGTTTAGCAGCCCAGCCGATCAAAATTGAGCAAATAGATTCCACTGCTGCGGTAATTTATCCGATTATTTTGGCCGATCGCCTGTCGGTGATTTTGGCGCGACCTGGTGCAGATTTAACTTACTATGAAACCCAATTACCAGAAAAAGAGATCCTAGGGCGACTGGAGCAGTTTCAACTATACTTAAATCCCGCTTTTTTTGATAGCGATCGCCTCCAAGTCTCCCAAACCCTGTATGATTGGCTAATTCGACCCACTGAACCGCAGTTAGCCGCCAGCAATATTCAAACTTTAGTCTTTGTTTTAGATGGGGCTTTGCGGAATTTGGCAATGGCTGCCCTTTACGACGGGCAACAATATTTAATTGAAAAATATAGTATCGCTCTCGCTCCCGGATTAGAATTATTAAATGTGGAGTCTTTGACTAAAGAAAAATTAGGGGTTTTGACCGCAGGACTCAGCGAAGCGCGAGGGCATTTTTCTGCTTTGCCCGCTGTAGAAACCGAACTCAGAGAAATTGCTCAAATCTTCAAATCCGATCTATTGTTAAATCAAAAGTTTACCAATGCCAATTTAACTGCGAAAATCAATTCTGCGAATCTTCCCGTGGTTCATATTGCCACCCACGGTCAATTTAGTTCCGACGTGGAAAATACATTTATTTTGACTTGGGATGGCAAAATCAACGTGCAGGAGTTTAACAGCATTCTGCGATCGCGAGAGCAAAAATTTAGTCATCCCCTGGAATTGCTGGTGCTGAGTGCTTGCCAAACCGCCACAGGCGATCGCCGTGCAGCCTTGGGTTTAGCAGGGTTTGCGGTGCGGTCTGGGGTGCGTACCACCTTGGGCAGCTTGTGGCAAGTGAGCGATCGTTCCTCTGCGGACTTAATGATTCGGTTTTACCAAGAACTTGCGGGGGGGCAGCCAGCCACCTCAAAAGCCAAAGCCTTACAAAAGGCTCAGTTAGCCTTGCTGAAAAATCCCCAGTCCCAACATCCCTTTTATTGGGCTCCCTTTGTATTACTGGGAAATTGGCTATAAAATAGAGTCATCAAAATCATTACGCGTTTATGACTTTTACGCCTTATGGCGGATGACAAAGTTAGGTCGTTCAGAGGATATTTTATCTATCCCTGATGCTTCTATCCCATCGATCGATCAGAGTGGCGGCTCTCAAGTCAAGGGTTTCAAGCACTTGATCTCGATCGCCAGTCACTTAGCCTAGTCTATAACCGATTTATCGAAATCAGGATTCAATCTATGTATTTTTTGATGCCTAAAACTTTCAAAACTCTTCTGGCGCTGCTTTCTTGGGGAATGGTAATGGCATTTTCCTTGCCCGCATCAGCCCAAACAAAAAGCCACCTGGATTTACCAGCGGAAACGGCTTCAAATGAACAATTTTTGTCAGTCATTTTTGAACCCCCCACCGATGATAGAGCCGACGATTCCAGGGGTGGCGCTTCGAGGACGGCGGTTAAATGTCGGGACGATATTGCATCCGCAACGCTTCCCGAACAAATCCGTGAAATTCCCTTAACTGCTTTGATGCCGGAAAATAATCGCGGGTTAACAATCGCCTCTCATCCCAGTTTTTTTGTCTATATTCCCACCACTTCCGCTCGGCAAATTTATTTTAGTTTAAAAGACGCAAATAATCGCGGAATTTATCAGGCAACGTTGCCCATTTCCGGGAATGCAGGAGTGGTGCAAATCTCACTACCCCAAGAGCAAAATCCTTTAGAAATTGGTCAAACTTATCAGTGGTCAGTGGGGTTAATGTGTCAGCGTACTCAAACAGATATGCCTTGGGTCACAGGTAAAATAGAACGAATTCAACTAGAGGCAAATCTGGCCAGTCAGCTATCGCCCACTCCGAGTCTGCAACAGGCGGTATTGTATGGTCAATCGGGACTTTGGTACGATCTTTTAACCACCCTGTTTCAACTGAATAAATCAGCCGGTTTGGATAATTTATCCGCCACTGACTCAAATTTATTGAATCAGAATTGGAGCAATTTATTAGGCTCTGTGGGACTGAGTGCGATCGCCCATGAAACCTTGTTAGAGCAACCCTAATCTGACAACAACCAACAACCAACAACCAACAACCAACAACAAAAGTGAATTGGCTACTGTCAAAAATCAACAAAATTACCCCGCAGTGGCGGAGTATTTTATTAATTGCCCCTACCGTAACTTTTTGCGTGATTTGCCTCAAATATACCGGATCTTTGCAACTCTTAGAATGGGCAATTTTAGATCAATTTTTTAATTGGCGGCCTGCGGAAAAAGTGGACGATCGCCTCTTAATTGTCACCGTAGATGAACAAGATATTGCCAGCGTCGGTCAATGGCCTTTATCCGATGCTATTTTAGCAGAAGTGATTCAGACTATCAATCGACATAACCCAGCGGGAATTGGCTTACTGTTTTATCGAGATTTGCCAGTAGAACCGGGGCATCAAACCTTAGCCCAAGTGATGCGATCGACCCCCAATTTAATCGGGGTGGAAAAAGTGATTGGTGAGCCAGTTCCCGCTCCTCCGAGTTTAGACCGGATCGGTCAAGTAGGCATCGTTGATTTATTATTAGATGCGGATAGCAAAGTGCGGCGGGTGCTGCTATCTTATCACAACTCCCAAGGCCAACTACAATTAAGTATTGGCGCTCAATTAGCCATCAACTATCTAAAAACTCACGGCATTACCCCCCAAGTAATTAAAAATAAAAATCAACCAGATCGGATTCAATTAGGTAAAGCGATTTTAGAACCATTTACTGGCTATAATGGCGGCTATGTGCGAGCCAATACTGCGGGGTATCAAATCTTATTAAACTATCGCGGTGGCGATCAAATTTTTGAAAAAATTTCCCTGACCCAACTGTTAAATCCCGAATTTAATTCAGAATTAAAAGCCGAAAAAATATCCGGACGCATTGTGTTAATTGGTTCCACCGCCACCAGTTTAAATGAGTTATTTTACACCCCCTACAGTAGCGAGTTAACGACAATCCCTAAAGCCACTCCTGGGGTGATGATTCATGGGAATGCGATCAGTCATCTTTTGAGTGCCGCCATTGAGGGGCGACCAACCATTAAGTCTTGGTCAGAATTTACGGAATTTTTTTGGATCATTGCTTGGTCATTTATCTGGGCGATCGCCAGTTCATGGGCATTAAATCGGGAAAAATATCCCCATAAGCTGATGCTGCAATTGCTGAAACTTACCCTGAACATTAGTCTAGGTAATTGTTTGTTATTTAGTATCACTTATTTAGCCTTTATACAAGGCTGGTGGCTGCCGGTGATTCCTGCCGCGATCGCCTTAACCACCAGCACCATTAGCCTAAAAATTTATCAATCAATTCAGGTAGCACGCGATAGTGAAAAGCAGCTAATTCAATCCTTACAATGCTTACAAATTGGTGTTTTTTTATATACAAAAAATCACGAAATTATGTATATTAATAAAACAGCAAAAAAGCTGATTCAATCTCCCCCTGAAAATCGCATTTGTCCGGAAGAAATGATCACCTTTTATCAACTCTATGTCGCCGGAACTGACGAGCCATATCCTTGGGAAAATCTCCCAGTAATTCGAGCGTTAAAGGGCGAAAGCATTAAAGTTGATGATATTGAAATGCGTCACCCAGACCAAAAATTACTCTTAGAAGTCCAAGGTCAGCCAATCTTGGACAACCAAGGCAATATCCTTTATGCCTTGGTGACTTTTCAAGAAATTACTCAACGCAAACAAGCGGAAAAAATCTTAGCCGATTATAATCGCACTTTAGAAATCCAAGTAGCCGAAAGAACGGCAGCTTTAAAAGAAAGTGACCAACGATTTAGACAGGCTTTTGAATATTCCGCGATCGGGATTTGTCTGCTGTCACCAGCGGGGCAGTTTTTACAAGTCAATCAGGCTTTATGTCAGATGATGGGCTACTCTGCCGATGAGTTGCTGCAAAAACATTCTTACGATATCACCCATCCTGAAGACATCGAAGACAACTTCAGATATTTGCAACAACTCTTATCGGGAAAAGAAGATGCTTTTTACCGAGAAAAAAGGTTTATTCATCAAAATGGTTCAATCATTTATGGCTTAGTTAGCGTCTCTTTGGTGCAAGATAAAAATAACCAACCGCTGTATTTAATCGGTCAAGTGCAAAATATTACGGAACGGAAAAAAGCAGAAATTGCCCTCAGACAGCATGAAGCCCAGATGAATGCGATAGTCACCAATACCTCCGACGGTTTATTAATTTTAAATCACCAAGGAAAAATTAGCTTTGCTAATCCAGCGGCTGGGCAAATCTTCAATCAACCAGTAGAGGAACTAATTAACTCAGAATTTGGCATTCCTCAAGACAAAACCTTTGAGATTTATTTAATGGGAGAGCCTTGTCAAACTAAAACCATCGAGATGAAAATTGGCGAATATCAATCCCAAGGAAAATCCGCTTATATTGTCTCCTTAAGAGATATTAGCGATCGCAAGCAGGCGGAACTAGAGTTACAAAAAGCCAAAGAAGCTGCTGAAGTTGCCAACCGAGCCAAAAGTGCATTTTTAGCCAAGATGACCCACGAATTCCGCACCCCTTTACACGCTATTTTAGGTTTTAGCCGAATTATTCAGCGGGATGGGTCTGTGTCACCAGTGCATCAAGAATATTTAACCATTATCGGTCGCAGTGGCCAACATTTGCTGGAACTGATTAATGATGTATTGGATATGTCGAAAATTGAAGCAGGGCAAGTCCAATTAAATGAACATCCGGTAAGCTTAAGTCAGCTATTAGTCTCTGTCCAGGAAATGATGCAGATTAAAGCTCGATGCAAAAATTTACCGCTGATTTTTGACCGGGATGCTCAGGTGCCGGATTTGGTGAAAACCGACGAACAAAAATTACGTCAAGTTTTGATTAATCTGGTAGGAAATGCGATTAAGTTTACGGAACAAGGCCAAGTCCTTGTCCGACTGACCCAAATCAGCCCGGAAAATTCGCCCAATCTGCGATTATGCTTTACGGTAGAAGATACTGGACAGGGAATTGAACCGGAAGATTTCCCCTCATTGTTTCAACCGTTTGTGCAAACCGCCGCAGGTCGCCATTCTCAAGAAGGTACGGGTTTAGGGCTGGCCATTTGTCAACAATTTATTGAGTTAATGGGGGGTAAAATCACTGTTATTAGTCGAGGGAAAAAGTTTACCCCTGGATCGGCAATTTTGCCCGCACCAAACCCCGACCAAGGTGCGCGAAAGTCGGGAGCGACTTTTCAGTTTGAAGTGCAGGTGGCTTTAGTGGAAAGTCTGCCCCTTGGCAACCGACCGTCCTCCAGCCTCACTTATGGGGCGATCGCCTCAAATCTCACGGCGACAACAACCCTATCGACTTCCCCATCCTGCGATCGCGTCCTAATCGCCGATCCCCTAGTCGAAAATCATCGAGTTTTGACTAACTCCCTGATTTCCCTAAATTTTCAAGTTCGGGAAGTCACTAATGGCAAAGACCTGATCGAAACCTGGTCGAGTTGGCAGCCACATTTGATTTTACTCCATCAGCAAATTGCTCAAATCAATGACTTTGAAGTGATTCGACAGATTCGCCAACGGGAAAAAGATCGGCTGCCAGAGTTCAACTTTGATCCTCCAACATTTATGATGGTATTAATCACCAGTGAATCTAAAGAAGAGCGATCGGCTTTATTTTCCGCTGGTGCGAATCACTGTATTCACCAATCCTCTCCCACAGAAATCATTTTGCAGCAAATCGGCAAATCTCTCGGAGTCCACGATCTGTATTACACTACTCAGCCCCCTGTAAAATTTTCACCGTTTGAGAGGGATAAAATCTCAGATATTTCTATGGTTTCATCGAGTCTTAGCTGGAAACAACAACCCGGTTCAGAGGCGACTTTATTTCCTAACCAAACTTGTGTGGACGAACTCCCCAACAATGGACACCAAAATCTCCTAGAACCGGAAAGCTTGATGGTCATGCCTCATCAATGGATTTCGCAGCTATACCAAGCAGCCAGAAGCGCAGATCAGCATTGGATTTTTCAACTATTAGAAGAACTATACCCAATCAATCAGCCCTTGGCTCAGGAGTTAGCCAATTTAGTGCATGAATTCAAAATAGATCGCCTTATTGAAATTATCAAACCTTTAATTAAATGAATTACCATAACTCTCAAACTTTTAAAGCGGATATTTTGGTGGTTGACGATACCCCAGAAAACTTAAAACTCTTGTCAGCAATTTTGACGGAGGCGGGGTATAAAGTTAGACCTGTAACCAATGGTCAACGGGCTTTAGATGCGGTAGAAATGAATCCACCTGACGTGATTTTGCTGGATATTTTAATGCCAGAAATGGATGGATATGAAGTTTGCCGCCGCCTGAAACAATCCCGAAACAGTCGAGATATTCCCGTAATTTTTTTAACCGCTCTCAACGATCCTGCTTCCCAAGTTAAAGGGTTTGAAGTTGGCGCATTTGACTATATTACTAAGCCATTTGATGAGCAAACTGTTTTGGCGCGGATTGAAAATCAATTAACCATTCAACGGCAAAAAGCTGAACTGCAAGCGGAGATTGTTTATCGCCAGCAGTTGGAAGCCCAATTACGCTATGCCAAAGATATGGCTGAAGAAGCGAACCGGGCAAAAAGTGTGTTTATTGCCAATATGAGCCACGAACTCAGAACCCCGATGAATGCAATTCTCGGCTTTGCGGAATTAATGAAAACCGATCCCGCTTTGAGTGCAGATTATCGAGAATATATGGAAATCATTTATGAAAGTGGTCATTATTTACTATCTTTAATTAATGGTATATTAGATTTAGCCAAAATTGAATCACAATCAATTAAGGTGATTAAAGAAACATTTGATTTAAACGATCTGCTCGATCACCTGAATGCCATTTTTACTTTTAAGGCAAGCCAGCAAAATATTAAATTTTTAATTGAGCGAAATTCTGAGCTTCCTGAAAAAATTGAAACCGATCGGCAAAAACTGCGACAAGTGTTAATTAATTTGCTGGGAAATGCTTTGAAGTTTACCAAGCAAGGCCAGGTCATTTTACGCTTAACGGTACTAGATTTTGCGGGAACGACTTTGAAGCTGAAGGGCGGCGATCTAGATCGGCCGCAGCCAACGGAAAATCAACAACCTTTAACCATGCTGTTTGAGGTGATAGATACGGGTCTGGGAATTCCTCCAGAATATTTGAGTAAAATATTTCAGCCTTTTTTCCAAACTGAAATGGGGCAAAAGATTCCCGGAGGCACCGGGCTGGGTCTATCGATTAGTAAAAAATTTGTAGAAATTTTGGAGGGAGAAATAATTGTTCATAGTGTGGTGAATGAAGGGAGTTCTTTTCAATGTTATTTACCCGTAATGATTCCCAAAAATGATCGGATTTTTCAAGAGTTGTCTAAAACAACATCCCTGAAATATCCGTCAGAAAAGCATCGGATTTTAGTGGTGGATGATGACCCAACCAACCGATTTTTGTTGCTGGAATTTTTGAACTTATTAGATGTAGAAACGCGAGCGGTAGAAAATGGCATCCAGGCGATCGCCGAATCGATGGTTTGGCAGCCGCATTTGATTTGGATGGATCTACAAATGCCGAGCATGGATGGATATGAAACCACTAAAAAAATTCGGGATATCCAAACCGACTTATCACCGAAAATTTTGGCGATGACTGCCAATTTGATTGACCTAGAAGCATCGACCAAAATTCAGTTACTTTTTGATGATTTAGTGGGCAAACCATTTAATCAAAAAATTGTTTATGATAAAATTTTGGCGCATTTAGGCGTCGGTTGTATTTGTCAACTTTCTGCCTCGGAAGTTCTGGCATCTGCGGCCACCGAATTCCCGGAGTATCTCAGTAGTAAATCTCTGGAATTTATGCCTACTTTATGGTTACAGCAAATTCACCAAGCCGCCTTACAATCTAGTCCGTCTCAGGTGATGAAACTCTTAGAAGACATTCCGCCTTCCCATGAGCAAGTCCGAGAGCGTCTCGTGGGTTTTGTCCAAAATTCTCAGTTCGCTCAAATTGTTGAATTGACCCTGTCCCCGAATTAATGATTGATTTCGGAATTTATTTCGGGATTTTTTCTAGCACTCTGGTCATAGACGTTAAAATAGAGAGGTTAGAAGAAAAAGGAAGATGCGATCCGTTGACTTAAACACAACTCTTAAATATAACTATAGAAGAGCTTGGCTGAGGAATAGCCGCACAGAAAGCTCTTCTGCCGCCTACTCGTGAAGCCCCTGAAATCTCTTTGCTCTAATCATGGATTTTTTTGAAAGTCTTTCAATGGCCAGCCGCACCTTGGTGGCGAATAAACTCAGAAGCTGTCTGACGATGTTGGGCATTATTATTGGTAATGCTTCGGTGATCGTGATGGTGGGGGTGGGACAAGGGGCGCAAAAATTAGCCTCGGAACAGTTTGAAAACCTTGGGCCAAATGTGTTGTTTGTGGTCCCCGGTTCGCGAGAAACTCAAAATACCAGCTTGGATTTTCCCCGGACTTTGGTGTTAGCGGATGCGGAGGCGATCGCCAATCAAGTGCCTTCGGTGGCAGCGGTAGCCCCACAACGACAGAATCGCCAATTTATTACTTATCGCAACAAAAATCTGCAAACCCTGGTGGTGGGGACAACCCCAGAATTTATGGCTGTCCGCAGCTTTGAGTTAGATCGAGGCCGGTTTATCACGGATTTAGATGTGAAACGGAATAATCAAGTGGTGGCGATCGGGTCGGATATTGCCGACCGTGTGTTTGGTTCTACCGATCCGATCGGCGAGTCTTTGCGGGTTAAAGGGGTCAGCTTTCAAGTGGTGGGGGTGATGAAACGCAAAGGGGCTTTTATGGGAGTGAACCAAGATGATGCCATTTATGTGCCGATTACCACAATGGTGAATCGGGTTACGGGTCGCACCTCTCCTTATGGCTTGGATTTGACCTTTATTTCTATTTCCGCCGTGAATGAAGCCAGCGTGCCAGCGGCGCAATTTCAAATTACCAATTTACTCAGACTGCGGCACCAAATTACCACCGAAGATGATTTTACCGTTGAGAGCCAAAAAGATATTTTGCAGATTGTCGGTGCGATCACCGGGGCGTTGACCATCATGCTGGCGGCGATCGCGGGTATTTCCCTAGTGGTCGGGGGTATTGGCATTATGAACATTATGCTGGTGTCGGTGACGGAACGCACCCAGGAAATTGGTTTACGCAAAGCGATCGGCGCTTCCGAGCAAGATATTTTAATTCAATTTATGATTGAAGCGGTGATTCTTTCCCTGGCTGGTGGCTTAGTCGGCACCAGCATCGGCGTGAGTGGCATCATCCTGGTGGCCACCTTTACCCCCTTAAAAGCCGGGATTTCTATAGGCGCGATCGCCTTAGCCACGGGAGTCTCAGGGGCGATCGGTTTATTTTTTGGGGTGCTACCTGCCCAACGGGCTGCCCAACTCGATCCCATCGTCGCCTTACGCACCGCCTAACCGCCTAAATCATCTGTCTAAGTAAATTTGCTTAAGCTATCGGTAGGGTGTGAAAGCGCGAAGCGTAACGCACCAAGACACCATATAGTCGTTGCGTAAGTCCTACAGCAATTTTCTCCGCGAGTAAACCACAAATATCTGTAGGGGCCCGCTCGTGGTTTAGTAATCTGAAAGCCGCTGTAAGTAAGTCTGTTTATCGCGGTTTTCTAGTGAGTAGACCACAATCTCTGGGTTAGGGCGAAGCATGACCGTATAAAATTTTTGATTTTGTCCCAGAGATGATTTGCCGGAATGCTTCGCCCCTACCATTGCCTTTGTGGTCTATATCAATCAAAAATCGCTCTCAAGTAAATCCGCCTAAGTAATCTGTTCTTATCATCTGTTCTTATCCTATGAATGCAACCGATTTGGCCTTTTCCCCGGCACTGGAACAAGCGCAACTGATTCGCCGTAAAGAAATTTCGCCCATAGAGTTAACCCAAGTTTATCTTGATCGCATTGAGCAACTAAATCCTCAACTGGGGAGTTATTTCACCGTCACGGCGGAACTTGCCACTGCGGACGCGATCGCCAAAACCGAACAACTGACCACCCTTGACCCAGGCGAACTGCCGCCATTTTTCGGCGTCCCCATCAGTATTAAAGACCTAAATCCCGTTGCCGGTGTCCCTTGTAGCTACGGGGTCGCCGCCCTGCGATCGCAAATTGCCGGTCACGATGATGGGATTGTCCAACGACTCAAACAAGCGGGGGGCATCATTTTGGGCAAAACCGCCACTTCCCAACTCGGCAGCCTGCCCTATACAGAACCGCCCGGATTTGCCCCAGCCAGAAATCCCTGGAATTTAAATTATACTGCCGGGGGTTCCAGTGGCGGCGCCGCTTCCTCCGTAGCCGCTGGCTTATGTGCGATCGCTCAAGGATCTGACGGCGGCGGTTCCATTCGCGGCCCTGCGGCTTGCTGTGGCGTCGTCGGCGTCAAACCGTCCCGGGGTCGGATCAGCTTTGCCCCCATTGGGGACTGTCTCAGTGGCATTGCCACCAATGGATCCCTTGCCCGCACCGTGACCGATGCCGCTGCTTTCTTGGATGCCGTCTCCGGCTACGTCACTGGCGATCCCTACTGGTTGCCAGACCCCCATCCTTCCTTTCTCGCCGCTGCCACCGACGCCAATCCGGGCGGCCTCCGCATCGCTTTTGCCAGCAAGATTCCCCCTGTCGGTCAAGCTTCCCCAGAATTACAGCAAGCAGTGCTAACCACCGCTCAAATACTAGATGCCCTCGGTCATACCTTGGAACCAGCGGGATTGGATTTTAGCGGCTTAATCGAACCCTTTGTCACGGTGTGGCAAACCAGTGTGGCCTTTTTTGGCATTCCCCCTGAAATCCTCCAGCCGATGAACCAATGGCTGCTCGATCGCGCCAATGCGGTCAACAGCGGTCAATACTTACAAGCGGTTGCCCAAATGCAAATCGTTGCCCGTCGATTAGTTGCCTTTTTCGAGCGCTATGATGCCTTAGTCCTGCCAGTGTATCTCCATCCCCCCATTGCCATTGGTCAATGGGCTGACCTCTCCCCCGAAGCGATTTTACAAAATGTAATTAATTGGGTGGCTCCTTGTCCGCCCTTTAACGCCACCGGGCAACCAGCGATCGCCCTGCCAATGGGCTTTGATGCGGTGAATGTTCAGCAAGGTTTGCCCCTGGGAGTGCAAATCATTGGTCGCCCTGGGGCGGACTCCACCTTATTGGCTTTGGCGGCACAAATAGAAGCGGCGAAACCTTGGCACCAACAGCGACCGGCGATCGCCAATCAGTAATCGGCAGTTACCACCAAAAATGCCAAAATTTGACGAGCATAAGCCAAAAATGACTAAAACCGGCATCATTGCATCGGCATGGTAAAATAAAAGCAATTACCTAACCCTGGGGTTGACTCAACCCAAAAGCGTCCTCCATAACTTTCCACAATCTTGCGGCAAATTAACAAACTCATGCCCATAGATCGGTCTTCTGGTGATTCATCTAGGTACGGAAAACTGGCAAAAATGTTTTCCAAATCTTTGGCCGCCATGCCGATGCCATTATCTTGAATCGCCAGCCGCCATTCCCCATGAGTATTGGGGTTTTTTTTGCCTATATCCGGCTCAGAAATCCGCTCAGAAACCCGCTCAGAACTGCTGGGCAGATTCGCTTCTGGCTGACATTCTCGATACTCAGCAAATACTTTAATTTCCGGGGAGACTTCTGCACGAGTAAACGTCAAAGCATACCGAAGTAAATATTCAAATAACTGCTTAATTTTTTTTCGGTCTCCCCGAATATTTGGTAATTTTGAATAAGTAATAGTTGCCCCGGTAAGTTGAATTTCTGTGGCTAAATTTTTCAGGGTTTCTCGGAGAATCGTTTGACAGCTAATCGATTTTAATTCCAGGGAATTATAGGGGGCGATCAAGCAAGCATAATCCACCAGATAATTGATTAGCTGTTCCATCGCCAGAGTCGCTTGGAAAATCTGGTTGGCATGATGCGGGGCATCCAGGGGTGGTAAATATTCCGTTTTTAGGCGTTCTAAATTCTGGGCAATTAAGTGCAAAGGGAATTTAATCTCTTGATAAATTCGGGCAATCCAGGTAATTAGTTCATTGGTTTCTTTAATTAAACGATTATTAATTTGGGATAATATCTGATTTTCTTGCTCTAGTTCCTGATTTTTATGCCTAAGTTCTTTTTGATATAAACTAATCTTAATTTGATTTTCTATTCTGATCAAAATTTCAGAAAAATAAAAAGGTTTAGTAATATAATCTACGCTCCCGTAGCTCCAAGCCTTCACCTTATATTCAATATCATCAAGAACCGTTAAAAAAATTACGGGAATCTTGGCCGTTTTTTCACAAGCCTTTAACTGTTCACACACTTGATATCCGTCCATGTCTGGCATGATAATATCCAGCAAAATTACATCAGGAGGTTCTTCCATAACCGATTTTAAAGCGATTTGTCCATTTAAAGCTTGACGTACTTCATATCCTTTTTGAAGTAATAGATTTGATAAAACTTTCAAATTGTAAGGAGTATCATCAACGATTAAAATTTTGCCGATATGTTTTTGCGGGTTCATCTTGGTTATTTATTTTTTCGGGTAATTTTCAAAGTGAATTTCAGAGTTACTTTGAGAGTGAATGAAGATGATTTGACTGTTTCATGGGTAAAATAATTCTAGACCTTGCCCCGGATCCCAGGGTAGGCAATCAAGATTTCCCTGGTGTACTTCTACCACAATTTGATAACTAATGGAATGGACAATCCTAAGCCAGTTCCCTTCACCACTGCCTTGGTGGTAAAAAATGGATGAAACAATTGTTTTCTGACGTTTTCAGTCATTCCTGGATCCTTATCAGCAATGGTGATTTGTACTCAGTGGGCATCAATTAATTCTGTGCTAATCTCAATCGTCGGTTGAAAGCATTCTGACTGGTTACGGCAGACTGGATCGTCAATCGCAACCGGGGATGATTTTTGCTTTGGGTGAGTTAAGGCATCGATATTGCATCCCCAACGCTTCGCGAACGCCTTTGTCAAAATATTAATAAAAACTTGGTTAACTTCTCCAGCATAGCATTCAAGGGAATTTGTTGATAATTTTTAATTACCTGAATTATGGGGCGATCGCTCTCCCGATCGTAGAAGCGATGTTGCCAAATCATCAAACTACTTTCCAGCGTGAATATCCACTTTCTTTAACTTTGACTCACGCCAGAAAAAACTCGTAAATAATCAACAATTTTTTTAATTCGTTGACCCCCCACATTCATCCATTGCCAAATTTTTTGAAAATCGTCTGAAATAAATTACCAATCAATTTATTCGGTTGTACAATGGTTTTTGGCGTATTTGGCAAAGCTGCTTCATCAAGCTTGACTAACTGTAATAAATCGGCAGGATAATAATTTATATGACTAATATTACCTTGAATAAAATTTACTGGATTATTGATTTCGCGATCGATGCCCGCCACTAACTGCCCCAAGGAAGCGATCTTTTCAGTTTGAATTAACTGGTTTTGCGTCTGTTTTAGTTCTTGCAAGGTTTTTTATAAAAAAATATTTTTTTCTTTCTACGTTGGAGCGATCGCAGATTTAGCTGATTTTCGATTATTAACAGCACATCCACAGGTTGAAACGGTTTAGTAATATAGTCTACCCCACCACAGCTAAAAGCTTTCACCTTATCCCCCAACTCATCCAAACCACTAATAAAAATTACCGGAATCTCAGAGGTTTTGGGATTTTATTTTAACTTTTGGCAAACTTCATAACCATCAATGCCCCACATTTTAAGATCCAGGAGAATTAAGTCCGGTAAAATCTCACTAGGTTTGGCTAATGCCGTCAACCCATCTAAGGCTTGGAAAACTTCATACCCTTTTCGTTGCAAAATTCCCGCCGCCAAACGGATATTATAAGCCGTATCATCAACGACTAAAAATTTTTTTCACTGAAAATTACCTGTTAAATTGTCATTCATGTTGCATCATATATTCAATATAAAATTAATTATTAAAAATTTAAAAAATAAGCAAAAAATAAAAAGTTAACCAGATAAATTACAGTTAAATTAGCAGTAAATATTAAATTTTAGCCTCATCGTTCGCTGCCTAATCAGCACGGTTGAATCAAAATATCCGGGAAATGCTTCAATATGGCAAGTGATATGTAACAATATAACAATATATTGGTTAATATTGCTTCTATTCAAGAGCGATCGCTCCAAACCCATTTTTCAGGGCGGCCTCTGATAATTTTCCCAAAGGTCTAATCATCAAGCTTTGTCGCAAGTTTAGATAAAATCCCCGATGCTGTTATTATACAAAGATAAATGGCGATCGCACCCATTCACAGCTTTATTGCCGTTTTGTTTCTTCTTGAAAAATTAGCGAGTTTTCAGTTATGTGTGCACGTGGCATAGATGTTTCCGACTGGCAGGATCCAGTAAACTGGCAGGCCGTGGCCAACTCTGGCATGGCCTTTGGTTTCACCAAAGCCACTGAAGGATCTAATTTTGTGGCGGAGACTTTTAATCGCAATTGGCGCGATATCAAGGCTGTTGGTTTAGCCCGGGGAGCCTATCACTTTTATCGACCCAAACATAGTCCCCAAGCCCAGGCGGACATCTTTCTCCGCACGGTTAAATTAGAGCCGGATGATTTGCCCCCAGTATTGGACATTGAAACCACCGATGGGATGCCCAACGGCACAATTATCTCTGGGATTACCCAATGGTTGCAAATCGTCGAAAAAGAAACAGGGCGTCAACCGATTATTTACACCTATCCCTACACCTGGGAAATCTTCGGTAATCCTACCAGTTTTTCTGATTACCCCCTGTGGATTGCCCACTACACCACCGCCTATCAACCGATCATTCCAGCGGGATGGGATGGTTGGACTTTTTGGCAATACACCGATCGCGGCCAAGTCAATGGCATTGCCGGAGGGGTGGATGTCAACTGGTTTAATGTCTCCCGACAAGGGGCCAAAGGATCTCATGTGGCCTATATTCAAAAAGTTTTAAATCAAAAAGGATTTTATTCAGATTCCGTCAATGGGATTTTCAGCGATCGCGTCACCCAGAGTGTCATGGCCTTTCAACGGGCGATGAATTTAGTCGTAGATGGAGTCGTGGGAATTCAAACCTGGAGAGCCTTAGTTTCTCAGATCCAACCGCCCCGACCCACGCCGACGCCTGCCCCTGCGCCAGCACCTGCCCCTGCCCCTGCCCCTGCCCCTGCGCCCACGCCCGCGCCTGCGCCTGCGCCCACGCCCACGCCCGCGCCGATCATTGGTTTGTTAGATGTTTGTCGTTTTTATCGCAATTTGCCCAACCAAAACTATGCTTTAGACTGGCTGCACCAACAAGTATCCGCCTCAAACTTGAATGAATTCGCCCGTCGGTGGCGCAATGATCCGGCATCAGCGTCTCCTCGTCCAATTCATCTGGCCAATGTTTTCAAGTATTATCAGGGACTACCGCATCAAGAAAATGCTCTGTTGTGGCTCCAAAATCAACTGTCTCGGGATATTCTCCAACAATTTGCCCGTTTGTGGCGATCGACCAACACCCAAGCAGTGAGTCAATCAACCCCAATTCGCTTAAGCGATGTGTGCGAATATTATCGGGGGTTAAGCAATCAACAGCAATCGCTCAATTGGCTGCAAGCACAAATCCCCAGCTTTACCCAACAAGAATTTGCCCGTCGCTGGCGCAATCAAACCACTTTTCAAGGATCGACCATTAGTTTAATCAATGTCTGCCAATTTTATCAGGGCCTGCCGCATCAATATCAGTCTCTTCTGTGGTTACAAAGCCAAATTAGCACCTCGGTGTTAGAGGCATTTGCCCGTCGCTGGCGAGGTTAGGCGTGGTTAATCGCAGTTAATGGTTGAATCACGATTAACCCTGATGAATTCACCGGCTGCGATATTGCATCCGCAACGCCGAAGCGCGATATTGCATCCGCAACGCCGAAGCGCGATATTGCATCCGCAACGCCGAAGCGTGATCGCACAAAATAGCGCTTGAGTGGATTGACGCTGTTTAGTGGTCTTCTTGATTGGCGCCGATCGCGATCGCCATTCCTTCCCGGGCAAGGCAACTATTGGGAAAAGCTTGCTGCACATCGGCTTCCACCCGATCCAAAAAGTCATCATCATGGGCAGGATCGTGGTGAAAAATCACTAACTTTCTCACATTCGCCGCTAAAGCAACTTTGACTGCTTCTTCCCAAGTGGAATGACCCCAACCCACTTTCGAGGTTTTGGGATGGTAGTATTCTTCATCGGTGTAGGTGGCGTCGTAAATTAAAACATCCGCATCCCGGACTAAATGCAAGACATTTTCATCGAGGCGATCGGCATAATGTTCCGTATCCGTGCAGTAAACCGCCGTACCGCGATCGCTAGTGACTCGATACCCAATTGCCTGACCGGGATGATTCAATAAACTCGTTTCGATGGTTACATCGTCAAGCTGAATAATCTCTTGGGGCTTAACCGTATAAAACTTTAAATCTGACTGCATTCCTTTCAAAGGAATAGGAAAATTAGGATGAAGCATCTGGTCAGAAAGACGCTGTTTCATCGTATGTCCCGTGGGCGCCATTCCCCCATAAATATGGAAGCGATTCCCCGGCACAAAAGCCGGAACAAAAAAAGGAAATCCTTGAATATGATCCCAATGAGAGTGAGTAAAAAATATATGCGCTTCTACGGGCATTTGTGATAGCAAGTTTTTACCCAGTACCCTGATGCCTGTACCGCCATCAAAGATCAGACGTTTACCGGCGACCTGCATCTCCACACAGGAGGTATTGCCACCATAGCGAACAGTTTCTTTGCCTGGGGTAGGAATGCTTCCTCTTACCCCCCAAAAACGGACTAAAAAATCAATGGAAGTGCTGGTTTCCATACTGGCTTTTCCATCAAACTGTTGTGGACGATGTGCCAAGGCTGAATTAACCCAGCCTCGACCAGATTTACTGGGGATGGGGATGCTTGCAATATATCCCCCAAGACCTTGACTAATTATAAATTTGTTCTGGTTGCTCAGTGGGGACTCCGGAGAGTTTCACCCACCAAAATCAACCCACTCAAATCAACCCGTTCAAAAACCCAAATTTTAACATTAATCATTTGTAGCCTATCTTAAAGTGAAATATCTGGCTAGAAAAGCTGACGTTATCAAAAAACCCTGTCTTTTGTTTCCCGACTCAGAGGCAGGAAGCTATCTTGGTGGGATTAATTGCCAGTCCGCTACCTGCCCCTGGGCGATCGCTACTTGCTACCGGCTCTTGTGTACTTTTCCACCAGGGGGGCTACTTGGTCAATATCTTGCCAACCCAGGATTTCTGTCACCTTTTTCTCAAGATTTTTATAGGTTCTAAAGAATTCGGCAATTTCGTCTAAGCGATGCTTGGCTACATCTTTTAGGGATGTCACGTTGGCATAGCGGGGGTCTTTGTCGGGAACGCAGAGAATTTTTTCGTCGCGATCGCCTCCATCAATCATTTCCAGCATCCCAATCGGTCTGGCGGTAATCACGCATCCTGGAAAAGTCGGCTGATCCATCAACACCATGCCATCTAAAGGATCTCCATCATCGGCCAAGGTATTGGGGACAAAGCCATAATCATAAGGATATTGCACCGAAGAAGACAGCACGCGATCCAAGGCGAATGCGCCCATCTCTTTATCGAACTCGTACTTATTTTTACTCCCAGCGGGAATTTCAATCAGAACATTAATCAGACCGGGCTTTGGTTGAGCGGGAATCCGCGATAAATCCATAAATAACTCCTTTTTTTACAAGTAAAATCTTGCATCGGCCAGACCGCGATCGGCAGTTTGACTGGCGTATCCACACCGTTCCCCTTGCGGAGGGCGAGGGAATCACCGTCAGTCATCCTACCAGAAACCATCCCTTCACAGACGACTGAAATTAAGAGATTTCCAAATTTATCGATCAATATCGATAAATAATTCGTAATTAGCAATAATTTACTCTCAAGGACTCCCGGATACTCCAAACCGCGAGGAATGTCCCGGAAAAACCTCTCCTCAAAAAAACCCGGTTTTTTGAGAAACCGGGTTGCCTGATTTTTTGGATAATTTCCCAATTGTGGGAAATTTAATATTTTCTTAAACAAAAATGATATTCAAGGGAATCGATCAATTTTTATCCAAGTATTCTAGTGGGTTTAGGGAGCAAAACCCGCTCTAAAAAATGTTTCTGACATCATATTTATGCCCTCTGAGAAATTGTGAACCGGCATCACTTTTCCAAGGTGGGAATCTGATATCGACCTTCCCCAAAAGTTTGACTATCTGCCTGAGAGTAATAGCCAATTACCCATAACGGCAAGAGTAAAGTCAATAGCGCGATCGCCATCCCAAACAGATTTTCCCACCTCTGGGAAGGTTGTTCACTAGATCGGACGGAGGATTCACCTGATTGCATAACCTGGTTAATTGTTAAGGATTATATGAGTCTGTTGCATAGTGATTATGATTATAACCAACTAATCACTACTGCATTGTTTATTTTGAACTTATTTAAATTGCCAGAAGTTCCTGGCTGTTAGCTTTCACCTTGGGTATTGGTGTAGCTAAAATTATTAAAAATGATTTGTTAATATCCTATCATAAACTTATATCATAAACTTGTGAAGAAGTTGTGAAGCGCGATCGCCCATTTGCTGTTGATTGATTATTGGTTGGTGGTTATTGGTTGGTGGTTATTGGTTGGTGGTTATTAGTTATTGTTTAGGAGATTTATGCGGCAAACCACAAACAACCACCAACGAATAATAAATAGCAAATAACTAATAACTGATAACTAATAATTAATAACCAATAATTAATAAATAATTATTTAACGAATCGTCACCTGAGAACGGAGGAGAATCACCCCAGGTGCATCCACCATAAAGACCCAAAAACCGCGATCGCTCAGAGTTTGCAGGACTTTTTTCGCGGTATTTTGGTTGTCGGTAAATTCGGCTAACAAATAAGGACGTTGCTGATAGGAGACAAGACCGACGCTCTGTGGTAATAATTGCTGTAATTCTACGGCGACTTGGGGATTGTTAAAATAATCGACTAACACCGCATATCCCTGACGCAAGGGTTGAGGATTGTATGGTTCACTTACCGTGCGGATTCTAGGTGGCATACTGGAATCATCCTGGGGAACGGCAACAAAGGCAGATAATCCGAAATTGGTATTAATATATTGAGCCCAATTACTAGCTGCGTTGATGCTGGGAAACCCCTCAACTCTGAGCACCACATCATCTAAATACTGACAAGCGGTAGCGATGACTTGTGGGGGCAGGATACCCATCACTTGCTGCTGAGTTTCATTGCTATTCGTGACGATTAACAGGAGGGACTCACCAAATTTCGGCGGTTGACAAGGGAGAAACCCCGCCCCGTTTGTGTTATTGGCTGGGGCTTTTGTGGGTGTGAACCATGCCGCGATCGATAAGACCAAAGCACCGAATCTTTGTAAATATGGCGATCGCCTGCGATAGAAATTTTGACTCATAGCCGAATTAAGCCACCTTTGTGGAATCTTTGATCATTATATTGACTGTTGACGGATCCGGGCGAACGCAAGAACGCCCCTACAGACCGGCGAAACATAACCAATCGACCCATGTCAAGGAGAAAACAGCGATCGCCCAATGCAATAGGTTAAACTCAAAATCGCCATCTCGATCGAGGTTATATCCAACATGGCTTTAGAGCACCAGACAGAAACCTTCTCCGCTGAGGAATTACAGGGAGGATCGCCGGAAATGCATCATAACGGCGATTCTCTTCGGGATAGCTTCGCTTCACGACCGTCCCCCAGCAACGGAGAAACCGCTTGGACAATCGAAGACAGCGAAGAACTGTATAGAATTAAAGGCTGGGGAGAACCCTATTTTTCCATTAATGCCGCTGGTCATGTCGCCGTTTGTCCCAGAGGCGATAACAGTGCCTCTTTGGACTTGTATGAACTGGTAGAAGCGCTGAAACAGCGCAATCTTTCCTTGCCGTTGTTAATTCGGTTTTCCGATATTTTACAAGACCGGATTGAACGGTTAAATGCTTGTTTTGCCAAGGCGATCGCCCGCTACAAATATCCGGGAATCTATCGGGGGGTATTCCCGGTTAAGTGCAATCAACAAAAGCATTTAATCGAAGATTTAGTCCGCTTTGGTCATCCGTATCAATTAGGACTAGAAGCTGGTTCTAAACCAGAATTAATGATTGCCTTAGCCTGCTTAAAACATCCTGAATCTTTACTGATTTGTAATGGGTACAAAGACCGAGAATATATTGAAACCGCGATGTTAGCCACGCGGCTGGGTAAAACGGCAATTATCGTCATTGAACAGCTTGAAGAAATCGAAACCGTGATTTCTTTGAGTAAATCTTTAGGCATTAAACCTGTGGTGGGAGTTAGAGCCAAACTCAGCAGTCGAGGGGTTGGTCGTTGGGCAGAATCTTCGGGAGAAGGGGCGAAGTTTGGCCTAATGATTCCAGAAATTATTGCCGTGGTAGATCGCCTCTCAGAAGAAGGAATGCTAGATAGCTTGCAACTATTGCATTATCATATTGGTTCGCAGATTTCTTCCATCAGCGTGATCAAAGATGCCATCCGAGAAGCCAGCCAAATTTATGTAGAATTGGCCAAGTTAGGCGCTAACATGAATTATCTGGATGTGGGCGGTGGTTTAGCCGTGGATTACGATGGGTCTAAGACTAATTTTCACGCTTCCAAAAACTACAATATGCAAAACTATGCCAATGATATTGTGGCAGAGGTGAAGGAAGCGTGCGAACAAGCAGAAATTTCTGCTCCTGTGTTAATTAGTGAAAGTGGTCGGGCTTTGGCTTCCCATCAGTCGGTGTTAATTTTTGATGTACTCGGCTGTAGTAATGTGAACACGGAACCCCCGGAAAGAACCGGAGAAAAAGAACCTCTAATTATCCGCAATCTTTACGAAACTTATCGCGATATTAACCCGGAAAATTACCAGGAAGCTTATCACGATGCGATCCAGTTTAAAGAAGAAGCCATTAGTATTTTTAACTTTGGTTATATTTCCTTACGCGATCGCGCCAAAGCGGAACAACTCTATTGGGCTTGTTGCCGGAAAATTGATGAAATTGTCAGCCATCAAAAATATATTCCCGATGACTTAGAAGCCTTGGAAAAAAACATGGCATCGACCTATTACATCAATCTTTCCGTGTTTCAATCCATGCCGGATAACTGGGCGATCGATCAACTATTTCCCATCGTCCCCATTCACCGTCTAGACGAAGAACCCACCGAACGGGGAATCCTGGCTGATTTGACCTGTGATAGTGATGGCAAAATCAATAAGTTTATTGACTTATTAGATGTGAAAACCGTCCTAGAATTACATCCTCTGAAACCCAAAGAACCCTATTATTTAGGCGTGTTTCTCAGTGGGGCTTATCAAGAAATTATGGGTAATTTACATAACTTATTTGGCGACACTAACGCCGTGCATATTCAGCTAACCCCCAATAATAGCTATAAAATTAAGTATGTGGTCAAAGGGGACACGATTACTGAAGTTTTAGGTTATGTGCAATATGATGCGGAGGATATGATTGAAAGTATTCGCCAACAAACGGAAGATGCTTTAGAAACTGGGCGGATTACTTTAGAAGAGTCTCAACGTTTGTTACAAAACTATGAACAGAGTTTAAGCCGCTATACTTATTTATCCCAGTCCTAAATTCCAGTCCGATATCTTGTCCTGAGTTTGCCAAGCTAAACGTCAATTTGTCTGGGATGATTATTGGTATGGGAATTTATATCAATTGGTTAATTCATATAAATTCCCATAGCCATAATCGATGGGGATTACTTATGTTCGTTTTTGAGAATTTCCGCGATCGCCTGTTGTTCTTCTGGTGGCTTTGCCAGGGGACTTTGGCGACTATCGGTAATTAACCAGTCTAATGCCGCAGCTTGCATATCAAAGGACACACCATGTTTATCCACACAGTAACGACCAAATACCAATTTTTCGATTAAGCGCACATTGGGACCTAAACGGGAATACTCAAAAATCACGCTATTATCAATCGTTGCCCCACCAGAAATATGACAACTTGGCCCAATCATAGTTGGCCCGATAATCGTAGCGCCATCTTCAATTTTAGTCATCCCGCCAATATACACCGGGCCTGTAATATCTACTTTGTCTAAATTCATCGCCACATTTAAGCCCGTGTAGATCCCAGGGCGAATTTCTTTCCCCGGAATGGAAACATTTTTCACCTTGCCCGCTAACACATCCCGAATTGCCTGCCAATAGTCAGGGACTTTGCCAATATCGACCCATTGAAAGTCCATTGTTAACCCGTAAAAGGGTGCTTTTTTGGCCACTAATTGAGGAAATAAATCTCCGCCAATGTCATATTCGACCCCAGAGGGAATGTAATCTAAGACTTCAGGCTCAAAAATGTAAATCCCGGTGTTGATATCGGTACTGAGGGCTTCTTCAACCGGGGGCTTTTCTTGGAATGCTTGAATCCGATTATTTTGATCGGTGACGACCACCCCATAGCTGGAGACTTGATCTTTCGGCACAGATTTCATAATAATTGTGGCGATCGAGCCTTTTTCTTTGTGCCACTTCACCGCAGCAGTTAAATCCAAGTCAATCAGCGCATCTCCACAGAGCACCACAAAGGTATCATCAAAATAGGGATAAAAGTCTTGAATCCGGCGCATTCCTCCCGCTGAACCCAACGCTTCCCCGATTAGTTTTCCTTCAACAATTCTCCCTTCAAAAGAATAGGCAATTTGCACGTCAAAACGGCTACCATCGCGAAAATAGTTTTCAATTTCATTCGCCAAGTGACTGACGTTTACCATGATTTCGTTAAAGCCATGTAAACGTAACAGTTCTACTAAAAATTCCATCACTGGTTTAGTTAGGATGGGAATCATCGGTTTAGGAACGGTATAGGTAATGGGGCGGACGCGGGTGCCTTTTCCTGCCGCCAAAATCATTGCTTTCATAGGCATCTGTAGTTTAAGAAGCTAGGGTCAACTAATTGTATCAATTAGCCGTGGTAACCTTTTCAATATACTTACTACTTGAAATTAGGCCAATCAGTAGTGGACATCATGGAAAACCTTTTCTGGGGAAATTTTTCCTGAGATTGAACAGTTAATTTACATAAATTAATTGAAAAGTTTTCTCTCCTTGTGGGACTCAGGATGGTTTGGGTTTCCTGGTTAAAGAGAAAAGCTAGGGGGCGATCGCGATCGCCGCAAATAATACTCTTAGAAACATAGAAATGTCCCGTCTCGGAGAGGGGACACTGAATCAATCTAAATCCAATCTAAATCAATCTATAGTTATTTTAAATGTGCGATTCGTTCCCCTCCAAAGTGGAAGCAAAACGGCTGAAACGTCGTGTGGGTGTCGGTTTGAGTAACGAATAGTCTAAGCCGATGAACGGCTCCACAAACCCTTATAACTGTGGTGAAAGTTGTCCAATAAGGAGGACAATACCCGGATTTCCTGGAATTATAATTACATTCCAGGGGTAATAGGCAAACGCCCGTCCTGAACCCTCTTAATCACTAAGTAGCGAAACTGGTTGATCCGCTGCGTTCAAAATGGATAACATGGGGAATAAGTGGGTAATTATTTGATTAACCCACAAAAGTCAAAGTAAGCAGTAGACAAGGCTTTGATATTGAAGTCCTAAAAGTACCCAGGGGGATAGGGTGGACTATTAGCTAATTATACCCGAAACCACGGAACGAAGTATCCCCCCCTATTGGCTCTCAAAGCAATTTGAGTAGTGATAAGTGTAAGGGCAAGCCTTTGTGGGGGTCAGATGTATCCAGAAGCAAAAGACTGGGGTAATGCCTGGTATATGCAGAGGGGATACGGCGGTAAAGTTAGTCCTAACATGGTTTACCTGAATACGTTATCAGCCACCTGCAAGGGTAGGAATAAATTAAAACATTCATTGTGCGTACAGTGAGCGAAAGCTGAGTGGGTAATTGCCCCCAAGATGCATTTGAATGCAATACATCGAACGGCCTGAACCGAACCATCAAGGCGGCATCGTCCCACGGGTCAAAGTGAGAAGACTATGCCAAACGGGATAGTGCAAGCTACCCTAGTAGGAGCCAAGTAAAGCGAGTACCGCCCGGAGCGGCAGGGTCGTGAAAGTGGCACGTTCCGTTTTGAATGGGAGGTCAGAGGAGCGATTCTCTGATCTACCCCTACTAAAAATGTAAAAATGAGACATTTAATCTCTGTTAGTAGGGGCGTCCAAGCGAACCTCTCCTACATAGGGGTTCGCTTGGACGCCCCTACATAATTGTATTAATCTTATTTGAAATAACGATAAACCAATCTAAATCAATCTACATCAACCAAAAAAAACAAAGTCTGGGGCAATTTTTCCCGAAACCTTCAGTCAAGCCGATAGGAAACAGCGGATCTCTCGGAGATTTCCGCTCGTCAGACCGATGGTCGATCTCCGAGATAGCTCGCAAAATTTATGTATTTTATATGTATTTTAACTGTCTTACATTGCCTGTAAATTCATGGAGATAGAAATCGAGCGAATTTTTAAATCCTGGTAAAATTCTTCCTGACAGAGCTCAACTTTCGACTGTGCCGACAGCAGCAACAGCGCCCAGAAAACCCCTACCCGGTCATAATGTTTGTGGGATCCAGGATTTTTGTGGCTGCCATTGGCCGATCCTTGAAAGTTAGAAATTTTCCATCGCTCCACTAAATCATCAATTTCTAGCCAATCATCATTGTCGGTTAACTCGTGCCACTGGTCAGAAAGAAATTGATCCAAGGCTTTGGCGACTTCCGCAAGATTTTCTTGGGTGGCAAATTCACTCAGCGCCCGCACCGCCGCTTTAGATTGAGCTTTATTGGGTTTAGGGCGGTTGGTGCTGCGCTTGGGAGTATATTCTTCCAGGGTTTGAGACATCAGTTGTAGCTGATCGATCAACTCTTGTAAGGTGACGCGGCGTTTTTTTGGCACGGGAGCCACGGCCCGACGGCGGAGTTGTTTCTCCAGTCTCAAAGGCATCAGGGAATTTTGCTCATCAGCATCCAAGTCTTCGACCTCTGCTTCGGGAGATTCCTCTTCGTCGGACAACGATTCAGCCCTCACCAGGTTATCCGCTTTGAGTAATACCAACATTGAGGCATATAAAAAAGCTTGTCCAGACCGAGATAGAGCGACTTCTCGCTCCACTTGACTGGCGTCATGTACGGGCACCAGTCCACTTAAGTATCGGTCAATTACATCAATGACTTGCACATCCCAGGGATCGATTTCTCCCTGGTTGGCCAAGTCAATTAGTAGTGCGATCGCATCTTGCGCCAGAGAACCACTCATATTTAACCCAAAAAATACCTGCGAGCAGCAAAGAAATAATTTCAGAACATATGGATATTTTCGGACTGCACGGAAAAATCTTTCTTCCTCCCTTGATTCCCGCCAATCTTACCCGCCAATGAAAGCTTTGTCATCCATCAGATATCTGACAAACAGATATCTGACAAAATTGGCCTGTCTGCTGCCGACGATTGATTGCCTCGGACACGAAGTCCGCGATATTGCATCCGCAACGCCGAAGCGAACGCCCCTTGACCGGAAAAGTAATGCGGTATGGCGGTTGAGCAAAAATATTCTCTCTCGGTTAGGGGGTTAAAGCAGAGGTGGCACCAATATGACCGAATATGACCGAACCAGCACAATCCGTGATTAGTCCAGGTGATTCACTTCCTTACTTTATCCCATTAGGGGTAGATGGGGAAATCGCTCTCCCCACCTCCCATTCAGAACCCAGCGTGCCACTTTCATGGCACTAGGCTAGGCTCCTACCCACGTTGACCCCTTACATGGGTACGACTACCAGAGTGGTAATTCTTCCTCCGCCCTTGGGCGCTTCCGCCATATCTTGACTTTAAGTCGTGACAATGAGCATGAAGCAATTGCAGGTTTTTGTATTCATCCTTTCCGCCTTGGCTTCTAGGAATGATATGGTCTACTTCTAGCAGGTCGCTGCTTGTGAAGTATTGTCCGCAATATGGGCATTTACCCTTTTGCTGAAACAGCAATTTTGCCACTCTCGTAGGGGCTTCGATGTCTTGTCCTCGCCTGGTACTCCAGTAAAACCAGTTTCCGTCGAATGGTGATTTGTCAGGCTTGACTAGGGTATGTCGTTTGATTTCGACATCCGCGTGTTTCCATAGCGTCAGTCCGTCTTTTGTTGCAAACGTCCATTTGCCGTGTCTACCTTACCAGTCATGCTATATCCCAAAATCTGCCGTTAAGCCTCGGGGCATATACCACAAAATTTTGGGTCAACTTGACTATGCAGAAGAGTTGCCGGAAAACTTTGGGGACTGTCGGTTAGTTCTTGTCCGCGGGCAGTATTATCTGTGCGTCCCCTCATCCGGGCCTACCACCCATCAGCCCGACAACCAAGGGCGGGTGGTAGCCTTAGACCCTGGAGTTAGAACATTCCTAACCTTCTTTTCTGAACAGAAAGTCGGGAAGATAGGAGAGTCAGATTTCTCCAGGATTCAACGTCTATGTCATCACCTCGACGATCTGATTTCTCGATTTAGCTGCGTAAGCGCCCCGCAACGGCGGCGGATGAAAAAAGCCGCTGACAGGATCAGGGTCAGGATTCGCAACCTGGTAGATGAATTGCATCCGCATTGCCGCCAGATTTCTGGTAGACAACTTTGATGTAATTCTCCTGCCAACGTTTGAGACTTCAAATATGAGCCGCAAGGCCACAAGAAAAATCCGCTCAAAGACTGTGCGGAATATGCTTTCATTTGGGCATTACCGTTTCGAGCAATTCCTGAAACATAAAGCAACAGAGCGCGGGTCTCTGGTGGTGGATGTCTGTGAAGCGTACACCAGCAAAACGGTTAGCTGGACTGGTGAGATTCGAGCAATTGGCGGGGCGAAAACGGATACCTTTTTGCTAACTTTCATTAACAAATGCAAGATGCTCACTCATCCAGGGCGTATCTACCAAAGCCCGCAAGAATATCCCGCGAGCGCCATTTACGTCTCGATCCATCACCTTTCCATCAAGAGCCGACTTAATGGGTCATCTCGGTAATGCTTACGAATCATTGCCGGGGATGTGTCCAGCAACGCGGCGATCGCCTCTTCCGACATCCCAGACTCTAACCAACGATTCTGGGTAGTGTGACGGGAATGGTATGTTGGGAGATACTCGCTGATTTCCCCGGCATCTACCAGTGACTCAACGACCGGCTTAAATATCCGATTGGTAAAATTGTCAATGGTGATATACCAACGACGGGGTGACGGAAAAACCAGATCGGGGTAGTGAGGCCGGTTGATAGTTTTTAGATGACGGGAAATTCTTGGCTCACGGTGAATCGTCTCTTTTCTGGGAATTGCCATGATTAAATCTGCCAGTTCTGAGTTAACCGGAAAAACCCGTGGTGTATTTTTGCCGTTGCGATCTCCTTTACTAGGCTTGAGAATCCCATCTGTATAGGCACGGTCAAAGTAAATCTTGATAGGCCGGTCCCGTTCCCAGACGATTTGTTCCCACTCCAGAGGGATCGCCAGTTGCGGTCAGGCCCCGGTTAGAAACAGAAATTTTAAAAACTGACCATAGTAAGAATGCTTGATATAGGCATAGGGTGAGGTAAAGCGGTCAGTGGCGATCGCTTTGAGAATTGTCATGGCTTCAGAGTCAGAGTAAGCTTTACCAGATTTCTCAGGATTTTCACACTGACTCTTTAAAATGGCTAAATCACGGCTATAAGGATTTTTTTCCCAGATGTCTTGTTTTACAGCCCAATTAGCGCAAGCGGATATCTTTGTGTAGTAAAAAACCAAGGTGCTTGGTTTGTAGTGCTTGGTTAAGAAACTCAAAAGTTCTTTAGAATTACTTAATCTCAGTAACTCTGGGTCAACTTTTGTGAGCATTTTTTCAACGCGGGGATAAGCATCTGTCAGGGTTGTTTCTTGAACTTTCCCTTGCTGAGTTTTGAAATCAACAAACTTAACCCAAGCATCTAGCAATGATGGGATTTTTGGCGCCACGGCAATTTTCAACCCAGGGCGATACTTTTGCAGTGTTGGATCGAATGCCGGTGGTTGTAATCCTAGAAAATCATGTTTAATATCTTGTCTAATGATATCTGCAATTTTTTCAGCCTTACGGCGGTCCCGTCGGTCATCCCATTTAAGTGGCAAGGTCATCTCATAATTTTTCTGCTTACCGTCTTGAGTCAGTCGAAACCTGATAAATATGGACCCAGTTTTTTTGGGCTTAGGGGTGATTTTAGGAATCATATATTATTTATTAGGGAACAATGGATCTGACTCCGATAATACCCCAAGTGGCTATGAAGGTGGCGGTAACGGGGAAACAAACAGCTTACAACCTATATATAACAAGACTTGTAAAGAACTCCATGAAAAACTCTTTCGATCTCAACCCAGCAAAAACTCCTCCAGAACAACAGCGGCTTTATCATCACTGTACGACCATCGTTGACGAAAAATCTCCAGAAGAATTAATCGCTCTCATCCAAGCATTGTGGATTAATGGCACGAATTATCCCAATGAGCAAGTCGAGAGTGCTCGAGATACTTTGCTATCTTATAAAGTCGAGCAAGAAGCGTTTAATATCTGTCTGTATAAATGTTGTCAAATTTTAATTGAAGCCTGGGAAAAAACACCGGCAACGGCAGAATTCATTCCCAAGCTAGTGGGTCTATTCACCGGCCCGGCAAATCCTGATGCGGACGCTTACTGGCGATCGCGCACCGCCTTACGCTTACATGAAAGGTTGCAAGCATTCCGTAAAAGCGAACAATGCCAATCTCTGCAACATTTCTTGGGACTTTTGCAGCCCCAGGAAATTACCGTCAATCAGATCGAAAATCAGCCATTACAGTCATTACTCTATCGTTATCCTTATTTATATCCTTATAGTGTCAGCAGTGAAGACAGCGGTTCTTTATCAGCAACATTGCGAAGACTCAAATCTAAAAAAACCAAAGAATTTGATACCAATTTATCCCAATATGTGATTTCTCAAGTGCGGCGATCGCTCCCAGAAGCTAACGAGCATCAAACCACCAAAAATTCCCTGAGAATTTTTAGTAAAAATAATCCCACCTTTCTCACGGACAAAGAACTCAATCGCGCCTTGCAAGAATATCTGGGCAAAGTAGACGGACATCCGAGTAATCGAGACTTAGCCCAAAGCTTCTCCAATTATCAACAGTCTAATATTAACTTTTATGGAGATTTCAAAAAACTCTTTTATCAATATCTAACCAAAACCCTCAATTCCAGCTACGGCATCCGTCAATTTAGTCCCCTGTTAGAAAAACACCTAGAAACCATTTTCCCGGCCAAAGCCGATGACCCAATCAGTGATTTTTTAAGTCTCAGAACTTGTACCGCTACATTACAATTTTTAGTGGTCGATATGACCCCGCCTTACAAGCACGTCATCTTTATGAATTTAATCTCTAATCTGGGGGCGATTCGCACCATGAGTTTACTGATGAAAATTATCTTAATTTGTCCTCAAGCCCGCCCTCAGCTAGAAAAGCAATTATGGATTTTATTTAAAAATTATGCAGCATCCCCTTGTCCGCAAGTCAAAGGACTAATTAAAATTTGGGAAAATTATAATGTAGCCCAGGCTGCTTACTTTGGCAAAGCGGATTTATCTTGGTGTTTACAAATTCCTCGGACTAATTAGTCCTGATTTCAGCCTACAGATATAGCGGTGGGCAACGGATGGGATAACGGATTGTAAATAATAATATCATGCAAAATTATGCAAATAATATCATTAACTCCTCTGTGTCCCTCTGTGTCTCTGTGGTAAAACCTCTAAGAGTGGGCAACGGATGGGATAACGGATTGTAAATAATATCATTAACTCCTCTATGTCCCTCTGTGTCTCTGTGGTAAAACCTCTAAGAGTGGGCAACGGATGGGCTGACTATTTTATTTATGCCGGAAATAGTGGTGGGCAACGGATGGGCTGACTATTTGATGGATGAAATAGTGATTGTCTGGTAGGCCGAAGCCCACATAACCTGGGTCTTGGTGTATTTGTAGGGGCGCTACGTCCAAGAGCCCTTACGTCCAAGCGCCCCCAGATCAGAACCGGATCCCGAGAATTCGGGGGGCGCCAGCGGGGGTCGCCAGCGGGGGCGCCAGCGGGGGCGCTTGGACGTAGCGCCCCTACATAAAATAACATCGTCGATTTCTCGTCATTAAATTTATCACCAAGACGTAGGGTAGGCATTGCCCACCCTACGAATCTAGTTAATAGGTCATAATAACTTTAGAAATAATTAGAATCAGCTTCTATGATGTTACTGCTATCTTCAGCGGAGTTAGAGTGAGTAAATTCCTCAATATTATTCTCAATCCCCTGACAAATTTTATCCAGGGGTAAATCATTATGGTCGTAACCAAAGGGATTTTCTATTTCTACGCCAATTTCCTCAATACCAAACAAAGCAAAACTGACAATAGCAACAAATATCCCTGTCCAAAAACCTAGTTCTTTGACCACCTGAAAGGGCAACATTAAACAATAGAGGAGGATCAGTTGATTCAGATGAATCACGTAAGCTGGGGGAATTGGTGTTCTCAAAATCCGTTCGCAACCGCCCACATTATCCATTAAACGAGTCATCAGAGTATGAATACTAGCCAGTTGGTTTACCGTTAAAAGACCTCGGTTGTATTCTTGCTGTAAATAATCCCCTAACCAGTGAGTAATTTTTAGGGGCATATTTTGAGTATGTTGCAAAACTTGGTATTGAGATGGGGAAACCCAAGGTTTTAACTCATCACTGGCAGCTTGATAACGGAGATGGAGTTTTTTCGCGATCGCCAAGGCTGGTAATAAACGTAAGGCTTGAATTTTGCGATCGCGATCGCCCGGTTCAACTTCCTTAATGCTGACCGAAAATTGCCAAGCTAAATTGCGGATCGTATTCACCGTACTGCCCCAAAGTTTTCTGCCTTCCCAAAAGCGATCGTAAGCGGTATTAGTTCTAAAAACTAGCAATAAACCTAAAACAATACTAGGAATTACACTGCCTAAAATCGGTTGAGAAACCGGCCATTGATTCAAGTAAAGAAAAGAAATCAGCAGGCCAAATGCTCCACATAATAGAGACCGTTTCCAAACTCCCCGCAACACAGAACCTTTCATGCTAAAAGTTTTTCTTAGCCAGATAGTTTTGGACTTAAAGGACATTTTTTTTTCCATAAAATTGTCAACAATCAATTATTCAGGGGATGATTTTATAGGTAATCGAGCTAATCTCACTCCGAGATAGATGCCCAGCATCCCTAGGAACATACTACCATACCAGTAATTAAACGCTAAGGGTAAATTGGGTTGAGCCAAAAAAGTGCTAGTTTCTAGCCCAACGGTAGAAAAAGTGGTATAACCGCCACAAAACCCAGTGGTTAAGAGTAATCGGAGTTCAGGGGGAAAATTCTTAATTTTTTCCCCTGCCCTATTCTCGAAATAAGCAATCAGGATACAACCCGTGATATTAACGAGCAATTGGCATAAGCTGGTGAGATTCTGCCATCAATCAAAAATTTTTACCGACACATAACCAGATTTCCGGCGGAAATAAATCCGGGAATTGGGGCGGTAATTTGCAGCCATTTGCGGTTGGCATCATTTGGGTCAGGAATTTCCTGATAATTTGGCACTAAATAAACATCGCCACCGGGTTCTACTCCCCCTAAATAAGCCGCCGAACTCGACGCATTCGCCCGAATTGCTAAACCATTGGGGGCAACTCGCTTTTCTACCCGCCGACAAAGTTCGGGATTCTTTTCTGTGGATGTGGAATTGGTCGTGGTATTTGTTGCTGCCGGAGTTTCTGTGGTAGAAATTTGGGGATTTTCCGGAATCTGCCCTACATCGTCACAGGGAATCAGGTTAGCTGCCGCTACAAATCCCGCGATCGGTGCAGCAATTTGCACCCAATTTCGGTTTTCTCCATTTTGATCCGCAATCAGTTGATAATTCGGCACCAGCATCACCCGTCCACCAGGGGGTAAACCTCCACGATAGGTGGAACCTTTCGATGCTTCTGCATGAATTGCCAAACCTTCCGGGGCTAGTTCACCAGAAACTTGACGGCAAAGATTTACCATCGCCTCCCGATCCGGAGAATTTTGGGGTTGGTTAACCGATGTTTCTTGAGATGTTTCTTGACAATCAATGAGATTCACTTCACTATTAGGATATCCCACGGCAACATATCCATTAATCGGTGACACAATTTCTACCCAAAGTCGCCCATCGGGACCGGGAATTTTTCTCGCACCTTCCGCGAGAGTTACTTGTTGATTGCTCTCTAATCCGCCGATTTGCTCAGAGTTCGGATCCGGGCGCGATCGCACCGCCAATCCTTTCTCGCTATTCACTTTGCGGCAAAGATTTGCCGATGCTTGGGCGACGATCAAATCACCTTCAAGCGCACCTTCAAGGGGAGTTGCTGGAGTTTTTAATCCCCCGAAAGAGGAAGCCATAAAAGTGAAAAATATCAGCCATTGACTCCAATGATTTAAGTGTTTTTTTGACATATTATTTCCTCCTCTTTTTGGTAAAGCAATATTATTTTAATTGCTGTGGGATTTGAGCGATGAGGTTGGGTTTCCAGCCATTCGCCCCCACCGTTGACGGTGGATCATGGTGGACGGTTTCCCGTTGGCAGAAATCATCACTCCTGGATAAAATATCAGAAAATAACCAAACCTTAAACTACCCTAAATCCTATTTTGCCTAAAATTTTAGGAAATCTATGATTGGCGATCGCCTTTACTCCTTACCCAATTAAGCCAAATGAAAATTAAACGTAGACATTTCCTCATGTTTCTCGGTATGAGCATTGGTGCGGCTTGTACTGGTCGCCCCAATGCCCCCGTCTCCCAAGATATTATCAGCAAAACCACTGGTCTAAGCTTTCAGCCCATCTTTGGACCAATGCCTTTAGATGTGAATCAGATTAATGTGAGCGAACAAGCCCAAGCATTCAGTAACTATGAAGTAATGGATGATTTAGTCTTACCAGAAGGTTTCAGCTATGAGGTAATTGCTGCCTGGGGGGATAAATTAGGAGCTTCTCGTGTCGGTTACAACAATGACTATCTTTCCTTTATTGCCACCAGTGAAAATGAAGGATATTTGACCGCTAATTTTGAATATATCAGCGGCAAAACTTGGATGCAGACTTATGAGAAATTCATCGGTAAATCCCTGCCTTTTGCGGAAGTAATCAAAGCCCTAAAAGACAAAAAAGGTAAAATTGATGCCTATAGTTTGCCAGAGAACAATCCCCTGAAAGAAAAAATTCGGCAAATTTCTCTAGAAGCTTTAGAAGACCAGGGAATGGGGGTAATGTTCCTCCGCCGAGACAGCCAGGGGAAATGGCAGCGCGTCCCATCCCCAGGGGAACGGCGCATTTCTGGAATTGCTGGGTTAAAAGGTCATTATTTAAAAGCAACTGGCCCCGCAGTCGCGATTTTTAACCAACAAAAAAAACAAGGATATGATGATAATTTAGGGGCAAAAATTGTCGGCACTTTTGCCAATTGCGCCGGAGGAACTTCGCCTTGGGGAACGGTATTTAGTGCTGAAGAAAATTTCCAAGATCAAGTGCCAGAACCAGTCTATGCTGATGGTTCTTCTTTTGCCCCAGGGGAACGACCGTTTGTGATTTCTGGAGATATTGACGGACAAGGAAATGTTTTGGGTTTAGCGGGGAATAAATACGGCTGGATGGTGGAAGTTGACCCGGCTAATCCCAATGATTATGGCACGAAACATACTTGGTTGGGACGGTATCGCCACGAAGCGGTGGCATTTTTGGCGGTAGCGGGTAAACCTTTGGCGGTCTATTCTGGGTGCGATCGCCGGGGCGGTCACTTCTACAAATTTGTCAGCAAAGGCATTGTTTCCCAGCCCAAAGATAAGGCAAATTCCCAATTAATGAATGAGGGAATGTTGTACGCGGCAGTATTTGAACCGGGAGGAAAAGGCCGTTGGTTGCCCCTGAGTCCAGAAACTCCGGTTAATCCCGTGATGCCTTCCACCGTTGCCGGGGGAATGGTGTTATTGCCCAAACGTCCAGAGGGGGGTATTTTTGAGATTAAAAAAGATCAAGAGGCGATCGCCTTTAAACAAAAATACAAAACCCTTGGGGATTTATATAATGGCAATGCCCAAGAAAAACAAGGGGCAATTTTAATTGATGCTCACTTTGCCGCCAATGCTGCGGGAGCCACCTGCACTGCCCGTCCCGAAGACTCAGAAACCGGAACTGATGGCACTATTTATATTGCCTTTACTTCTGGTTCTCCCGGTGGAGATGGTAGCCCGGATTTACAAATATTTTCTGGTCCCAATGGAGAACCCTGGGAATATGGGTGGATTATGAGCCTAAAAGAAGATGAAAATAACCCCAGTTCCCTGACTTTTCAGTGGGATATGTTAGCAATGGGCGGTGAACCCGCCGATGGGGGCGCGGGTTTTTCTAATCCTGATAACGTAATGATTGATCCAGCCAATAATGTCTGGATGGTCACGGATATTTCCACCGATAAACATAACAATCCCAAAGACAAAAAACGTCAAGGTTGCTTTGGCAATAACTCAATTTGGCATATTCCCACCAGTGGAGAAAATGCCGGAAATGCTTACTTATTTGGCATAGGTCCAATGGATTGTGAAATGACCGGGATATTTTTTACCCCGGATCAAAAAACCTTATTTTTATCAGTCCAACATCCGGGAGAACAGAATGGAATTCGCCAAAACAGCGCCAGTGAAACTCGTGATTTTGTGATGAAAACCACCGATGGCCAAGAGTTTACCCAAAAACGCATTGTTCCCATTGGTTCTAATTGGCCTGGTAAAGAGGAAAATGACCCACCTCGACCGGCGATCGTGGCTATTCGCCGCTTAAATTCCCAGGCAATTACCTAAAATTATGCCCGGTTTTTTTGATTTTTTTATACCCTTTTTTTATCCCCGTAGGGGCGAAGCATATAGCCCTACGGGCATGGCGAAAGCATATCCAGGCAAATAATCTATCGGATAAAATCAACAATTTATTACCCGAATGCAATGCTGCCCTATCTCCTATACGCCAGCATGCTTGAAATCAATGGATTGTCCTAAAATTTTGGGCAATGCCCAGCTTAGACATTGCCCATTGCCTTAACCAGAAGCCTCTGACATTTCAATCACTCGCCCTTCAATATCTTTTACCAGGAAATTGAGTGGCTTATCCCGGCGAATTTTATACTTAACTCCATAGCTTTGAACCCGCAATAGAAGTTGTTCTAAACAGTCATGGTCAAAGGCTACATGACGTTGCCGGTTTTTATTCCCTAAACTCGCACCCGATATGACATGAAGTTGGGTATTTTTTTTAATCTGATACCAGAGTCCCTCAGTTCCATTCATTTCCGTCCGGGTGGGTGCCGTAGTTACAGGGGACATATAAAGCGGATCGATACTGGCACTACCGAGGGTTTGCTCGTAGTTATAGTAATAGTGTAGGGGAACTTCCGCCGCTGGCAGTTCCAACAAACCTTCATAAAACTGCTTGGCAATTTCCAAATCCGACACCATTACGGTGTAAACTTTGGGCGCACTGGTGAGGAACATCCACATGGCTACTGCATAAGCAGCCAGCAGCATCACCATGATCCCTTGAGTGGATAAGAGACTATCCAGGGGGAATGATGCGAAGAGGGTGGTTAAACTAGACATTAGACTAACGGTTAAGACCATGCACTTTTCTTGAGTTAAAAAACTATAGTTAAAATAAATCCCAGAACGGCAGTAGCTTGTCAGAGTTCAGAAAAGGATTCGCACACTTATCCTAATTTTAACCAGTCGCTCAGACTCCTGAGCCAGGTTGGATGGAGCGGCGATCGCCTTTCCACAGTCTGATATCAATATATATAGACATATTACCTGCCATTCTGCTTGTTGTCGGAATCATTAGCTATCGGCAGTCAGATATCAAGCATCAGATATCTAGTATCCGGTATCCGGTATCCGGTATCCGGTGTCCGGTGTCCGGTATCAGGCGCGATCGACTCCCTTTGCTTATCAAATCTGCGTATTAAATATTCAGTAACTTACATCAGTAACTTACAGTCACTTACATTCAGTCACTTACAATGGTTCAACTGCCTGATTTTCCAGAAACCAACCACCCCACGATTCAATCCCTGTTTCATTACAGCGATCGCGAATTACTCACCCTATTTCAGCGTTATCCAGAAGAGGGTAAATATTTCACCGCCATTTACTGTCGGTATGGTTCCATTGTCTATAGTTTGATTCAACATCAGGTCAAATCTCCCGTCCAAACAGATTATTTATTTGCCTTAACTTGGCGACATATTTTTCACGAACTCAGAGGATTAGATTTATCAGGCAGAGATCGAGAAAACGCGCAAATGACCCTCCAAAGTTGGTTAATTAACACCACCGCCCTTTGTATTAAGAGTTTCCCACTGCCCCAAGTAGAATCAATTCACTACTCTTTGCAAATCTCGCCTCCGCCCTTGTGGATTTATATCCAACAAGCTTTAGATTTAATGCCTGCATTGCTCCGCATCACTTTAATTATGGAGCAAACATTTCATTGGAGTCCCACTCGGATTGCCGCCTACTTACAAGCCGAAGGTGAATCCATTTCCCCGGCGGATATCACAGGGTTATTGAAAGAAGGGTATCGCCAAATTGAATCTTTGCTCCCCCCCGATATCCGCAGTTTTTATTGTGCCGCAGCAACTTGATCTCTGCGAGCCATTCTAGTCTCACGACGGCAACAAATCAGCCTATAAAAGCGCTGAGATATTCATTTTTTTTATGAAGCATACCATCAGCTAAAATCTCCTGGATTCGCCAGAAAGAATTAAGCGTAGTCGTGACCGGCGAATCAGTAGTTTGGGTTTCGTGCGTCAACCCAACCTACTAAGTTAATCAAAAATTGCCAAAAAAAAACACTAGCTAGGTTGATAGCTAGTGATAATGATAAAGATGAGAGCCTAGATTCAATTTAGTTAGCCGTCAATTTGTTGTAGCTAAAATTTATAGCAGCCGTTGCCATTTCCATTAATCTTTAGGAGTTTAATGGTAGCTATCTTGGAATATTTTTTGAGGTTTGGTAAACAGAGGTTGGTAAATTTTAAATGTTTTTGAGACTAAATTACTGGGAAGGTAATTTAAATCTAATGCTGTGTTGGGAGTTGTTAAGCAAGTCTGGGAAAGGTTCCCTCTAAACCGAACAGATATCTGAGTTTAGAGACTGTGTAAAAATCCGATTACTCCTTGACCCGTGAATGCTTCTAAAGCTATCAGAGAAATAAATCCAATCATTGCCAGACGACCGTTGAGCTTTTCTGCATATTCAGTAAAGCCAGTGCGAGGAGTTTCATCCACATACATTGTGGGTTCGACTGCAAAGTTGTTCAATCTATTTTCTTCGCTGTTGACAAAACCGGAACGTGCCATGTTGTTTTTCCTGCTTTTCGATTTGTGTTTGCCTGTTGTTAAGTAATGTAACAAACTTTGTAAAGTTTTGCAACATTTTTTTACATTGTTTCGGGCTAAATCGCCTGAATCTCTCTCCCAGAGCGGAAAAAATTTTTTTTATTTGGTAAAAGGGAGCGGAGGAGTGGAGTCGCCCGCCGTCGGCAGAGGCGCAGAGGCGCAGAGGCGCACAGGAGCGGAGGCGCACAGGAGTGGCTCCCCTGCCCCCATGCACCCCTGCCCCCATGCCCCCATGCACCTCTTACCCTGAGCCCTGAGCCTGTGGAAGGGTCGAAGGGCCTGCACCCGATGGCAGCCCCACACCGATAAACCAGTCAAAATACAATAATGAAAAAAATTGAAGGTGAATGAAGATGATGCAGGGTTCTCCGGTTTTGTCAGGGTTGATGGGTGTTTGTGTGGGCGATGCTTTGGGGGTGCCCGTGGAGTTTACTTCCCGTGGCGATCGCCTAAAAAATCCGGTGACAGCGATGATCGGTTGGGGGACATACAATCAGCCACCGGGTACTTGGTCTGATGATAGTTCTCTGACTTTTTGTTTGGCGGATTCTTTGTGTCAGGGTTTTGATTTAAATGCGATCGCCCGTTCTTTTTGTCGCTGGTTTCGTGAGCGTTATTGGACACCCCATTGGGAAGTGTTTGATATTGGCAATACGACCTTACAAGCGATTTGGAATTTACAACACGGCGCCCCACCGTCTGAGTCGGGGGCAAGGAGCGATCGCAGCAACGGCAATGGTTCTCTGATGCGAATCTTGCCGATGGCATTTCTGTATAAAAATCTACCGTTTACCGAGTTAATTGACCGAACCCATCAAGTATCAGGGATTACTCATGCTCATCCGCGATCGCTGATAGCCTGTGGAATTTATCTGAGTATTGCCATCAATTTATTACAAGGAAAAGATTTAAAATCTGCCTATCTGCAAGGACTAGAAAATATTAGTCCCCTCTATCAATCCGCCCCCTATGTTCAGGAACTTAGTCATTTTAAACGGGTATTTAATGGAGACATTGACCGCCTCAGCATCAATGAAATTCATTCTAGTGGATATGTGATTGATACCTTAGAGGCATCTCTGTGGTGTTTACTCAATACCGATAACTATGCGGACGCGGTGTTAAAAGCGGTAAATTTAGGACAAGATACCGACACCACTGCCGCCGTCACCGGGGGTTTAGCGGGAATTTATTATGGGTTTGAAAATATTCCCCAAGAATGGGTAGATCAAATTGCCAGAAAAGACGATATTATCAAACTAGCGAATCGTTTGGATGTTTCTCTTTCGTCCTGATGATTCGTGGCGAAAATCTCCCGACAATTATAAATCGAGAGATCAATTTATGCATATGACTGATTCCCCGAAACCTTCTCGGAAAGCCAGATTATTTTAGATCATTATTTTAGATCACTGAATGATGGTAAAACAATGATTTGGGCATTTGCATGAGTTATCCATTGGGGATTTGGCGTCTAGACTTGCTCATTAATTATTGAAATTTTTCTGGTTTTTGCCCAAATGATCCGTGACAAAAGTCAACATATTTTAGTGATCGAAGGGAATCCTCGGTTTCAAGAGGTCATCCTGAAAACTTTGGCAAAAATTTCGCCAAAAAATCAGGTTCATTTCGTGAATGATCCCCAAGATGCCCTCAATTTTTTAACTCAGAAAAACGACAATGCTGTTTCACCTCTTCCTCACCTGATTTTGCTGAATGTGAATGGTCAGGAGACGAATGAGCGAGATTTTTTAGCCCGGATTAAAAGTGACGATTTACTCAAAATTATTCCGGTGATTGTGCTGACGGATTCAGAAAATTGGGAGGAAATTTTGATGGGCTATCAACTCCACGCGAATTGTTATGTGCATAAACCTGTGGAGTTGGATGATTTCGCTAATGTTGTGGAAATATTGGGCGAATTTTGGCTCAAGTGTGTCCAGCTACCGTCGATTTAAGGGGACAATGCCGCTCAGGAATGGCTGGAGATGTCACGACTATAACCCCGGCAAACCGGACGCCAATCGTCAGTGAGTCGATCAACTTACCGTCGATCGGTAGAGTGGGCGGATTTGTTGAGTGCGATGTTGCATCCGCAACGGGTTGCGGGTTCGCGCAACGCGGATCCCCGTTACGGGAATCCCGCTGAGGACTTACGCAAGACAACGCCATTGGAGCGAGGGGAACATTCTCAAGCATCTCCCAAGAAAAAATTTCTGACTGACTGCGTAAGTCCTCGCTATATTTTAGGGGGTGAGAAAAACGCGGCGACAAATCCGGGAAAAATTTGCCCAAAATTTGCCCAATTACCCCCTCGCGCAGAGTTCTACTCTACTGACTTGAATCCCTTACAATTGAGACATCACTTGACGGGCAGCGGCCAAGGTGCGATCGATATGTTCTTCGGTATGTGCCAGAGAAGTAAAGCCAGCTTCAAATTGAGAAGGCGCTAAGTAAATTCCCCGTTCCAGCATTCCCCGATGGAAGCGACCAAATTTACTTAAATCGGATTTTTTGGCATCTTCGTAATTATGCACGGGGCCGGCGGTAAAGAAGAAACCAAACATGGCGCTGATGCTACCACCACAAGCTTCATGGCCGGTTTCTTTGGCGATCGCCAACAAGCCATCACTCAACTTCTTAGTAATCTTTTCCAGATAATCATAAGTCCCTGGTTTATTGAGTAACTCCAGGGTCTTAATCCCCGCAGTCATGGCCAAAGGATTTCCCGAAAGAGTGCCTGCTTGATACATCGGGCCTGCGGGAGCCACCATTGACATAATATCGGCACGACCGCCGTAAGCGCCCACGGGCAACCCGCCACCAATTACCTTACCCAAGGTAGTCAAGTCGGGGGTAACGCCAAATTTTTCCTGGGCTCCGCCATAAGCAATCCGAAATCCGGTCATCACCTCATCAAACACCAATAACGCCCCATATTCTTGGGTGAGTAACCGTAATCCTTCCAAAAATCCCGCATCTGGAGGAATAAACCCAGAGTTGCCCACCACGGGTTCGAGGATCACCCCGGCAATTTCATTGGGGTTTTCCTCAAATAAGGCTTTGACCGCTTCTAAGTCGTTATAAGGTGCGGTGAGGGTATTGGTGGTGGTAGACTTGGGAACGCCGGGAGAGTCAGGCAAGCCGAGGGTGGCCACCCCTGACCCTGCTTTGACTAAAAACATATCGGCGTGACCGTGGTAGCAGCCTTCAAATTTAATAATTTTTTCCCGTCCGGTGAAGGCTCGCATCAACCGCAGGACTGACATACAAGCTTCAGTTCCAGAGTTGACAAATCGCACCATCTCAATGCAGGGAACTGCGTCAATCACCATTTCGGCGAGGACGTTTTCCAGCACACAGGGAGCGCCAAAGCTGGTGCCTTTTTCCAAGGCGGCTTTGAGAGCGGCAATGACTTCGGGATGGGCATGGCCACAGATCGCCGGCCCCCAAGTGCCAACATAATCAATGTATTGGTTGTCGTCTACATCCCAAATATAAGGGCCCTGTACCCGGTCAAAGACGATCGGTTGACCGCCAACGGATTTAAAGGCGCGAACTGGGGAACTCACTCCCCCAGGCATCAGTTTAAGTGCGTCTGCGAAAATTTCTTCGGATCTTTTTGTATTAAAGGTAGTTGTCACCAAAGTGCTTCTCCTTGGTTGGACGAATATGTACACTGTGCGGATTTTGAGTTAGTTGCAAGGGCGATCGCCCCGACAACACAAGAATCGATTATCTCATGGAGATGGATCATCGGTGACAGAGTGAATTTCAAGATTAATTAGCCATAAGTAAAATGCGTGTCCTGATCGTAATTCCCCATGTTTTTAATCCTGATGGCGGTGGAAAATATGCGTCTTTAAGCGCCGATCCACAGCCGAGAATTTTGGCTTTGACTGAATGTGTTAGAGCCTTGCATGGTCTGTATGGGTCGGATCAGATTTATTTTAAGTACGATCGCCATCAACTCTACCAATTACCGGCGAACCAAAATCCATCGATGCAAGTGGATATTATCATTGCCACCACTCAAGGACTTCATGTGCTCGATCGCCTTCCGGTGACCTCGGATTTTTATCAACACCATCCCACGGACTGCGATCCGATGTTATTAGGGTTTCAATGTCATGGTATCCTGAAAAAAAATCTGGGTGCTTATGATTATTACGGTTATTTAGAAGATGATTTAATTTTACACGATCCGGCTTTTTTTCAAAAGTTGCGTTGGTTTAATTCATCGGTCGGGGATGGGTGGGTACTTCAGCCGAATCGCTTTGAATGGGTGCAAGAAGCGAATTTAATTAGAAAAAACTATATCGATCCAGAACTACTATTTAAAACGGGTCAACCGGGAGAGTTTGCCCATTATTTTACCGATAATTTAACCATTTTAGCCAGATTGATGGGTGAAGAAATTGTCATCAAACGGGCAGAAAACCCCCACTCTGGTTGTTTCTTTTTAAATCAAAAGCAAATGGAGTATTGGGCGATTCAAGATTATTTTGGCCAAATCGATTGTCGATTTTTTGGCCCTCTAGAAAGTGCGGCATCCCTCGGTTTAGCCCGGACTTTTAGAATTTATAAGCCCGCTCCAGCAAATGCCAATTTTTTAGAAATTCAGCATTTTGGGGATAAATGGAGTGATAAAATTAAAAATACGGTATTCTATTAATAATTGTTGGTTGTTCTTTGTTCTTTAGTTCTTTGTTGGTTGTTGTTTGGGCAAATTCAACAATCAAAGAATCCCTACCCAACCACCAACCACCAACCAACAACAATGAACAATCAACTACCAACAAAAAACAACTAACAACCAAAGAATCCCTACCCAACAACTAACAACCAACAACTAACAACTAACAACTAACAACTAATTATGGAAAATTTCAATACCGCAATTCCTGTAGAACAAATTCGTTACAATGAGCAAGGATTAGTCCCCGCGATCGCCCAAGATTATCTCGATGGCACCGTGTTAATGATGGCTTGGATGAATCAGGAATCATTGCAAAAAACTTTGGCAACTGGGGAAGCCTGGTATTGGAGCCGATCGCGGCAAGAATTGTGGCATAAAGGGGCGACTTCTGGACATATCCAAAAAGTCAAATCTCTGCGCTACGATTGTGATAGCGATTGCCTACTAATTGGCATCGAGCAAATCGGCGATATTGCCTGTCATACCGGGGAACGCAGTTGTTTTCATCAAGTCGATGGGCAAATTTCTGCCCCCCCAGCCGATACATTATCTCAGGTATTTGAGGTAATCTGCGATCGCAAAAATAATCCCAATGAATCCTCTTATACTTGTAAACTATTGGCCGGTGGGGATAATAAAATCCTCAAGAAAATTGGCGAAGAAAGTGCCGAAGTGGTGATGGCTTGTAAAGATGATAATCCCGAAGAAATTGCCGGGGAAGTAGCTGACTTATTTTATCATGCAATGGTGGCATTAGCTCATCATAATGTTCCCTTAAGAGCGGTTTATCGCAAATTGCAAGAACGCCGAGGATAAGTCAATTAGCCCCATCAATAGCCTCATCTTTTAGGCGATGTTTCATCCGCGATCGCAACCTTTTAGGCGATCGCGGGTTAGCCAGAAACCATCAAATATCGGCCAAAAACTAGGAGCAAAAACTAGGAGCAAAAACTAGGAGCAAAAAAATCGGGTTTCGGTAATAATTTCAGCATCGCTGTCAGAAACCTATTCAGAAACCCGATTTCTAAAATATCTGAAATATCTGAAATTTCTAAACCAAAACCTCAAAAACAAAACCTCAAACTTGATCCACTTCTGTTAAGGTCAAATCAACTCGCGCTTGTACCGGAGTCCCATCCCGTAAAAATCGCGTCAATCTATAACTTATTTGCTGCACAAAACAGCGGATGTATTGCTGTTGTCCCCAGGTAAACACATAAATTGGAGGACGTTTATCTTTGCCGCTGCCTTTCGTAGCAAATTCTACAGATTTTTTCAGTTTATTAATATACTTATCCATAACATTGCTGCCATCTTCATAAGTATCAAAAACAATATTGCTAATCGTCAGAGTGTAAGGTTCTGGATAGGCAAAACTGACTTTTGGCAGACCCCTTTTGGTGCGGGCGCCTTTACTGGCATTCACCTGAATGGATCTTTGAAAAACCAATTCATTCGGATTAAACATAAACTCGATCGTGTCACTTTCTTGGGAAATTAGTTTTGCTTTTTCGAGTTTGCCAGACGCTGCTGAATTTGCCATAATGATTTTTTTAATCAGGATTTCAAGAGGAATTTATAACCGGGAAACCGGCAATTGTTCAGGATTTTGTAGGGGCAATTCCCCCCGTGGTTGCCCCCATTGATTGAATAAATGCGTAAGTCCAGTTAACCTAAGTTCACCAGGGTAAACGACCGGAATACGATCGCCCATTACGTTCTCGTTCGATTTGCAAGCGAGCAACCACTCGACGGTAAACTTCGCGGGCGATCGCATCTAAATTATCCGGGAGTTCGGGTTCTGAAGCCAAATACGGAGAAGTCAGGGTCACAGGTTGAATCACCGAGGGCGCGTAAGTATCTTCTTGGGGAGAAGATGGCCCAGAGGACTGACGCTGCTTGGCTTTCTCATCAGAATTTTGCCGCTGAAACCCCGTGGGAGTGAAAATAATTTCCTCCTGGGGAAAATTATCAAGATTACTCTCACTAATATTGTCTAGTAAGTCAGCCAGACTTGACCAAGAATTTGGCAATTCTGAATTAGCCGATAAAGACCCAGAAGCATTTTTTGGCCTGGGAACCAGACTGTTATTGCTGCCTGGGAGATCAAACACAATTTCTGGGGCGATCGCCCTGGATAATTCCATTGTAGCCTCATTCAAAGGGCGAATTTGACTCAAAGATTCCACCACTGTAGGCCAAGCATTTTGACTAAGTTTTGCACTCAAGTTTGACCGCCGTTGCTCTGCCGCATTTTCCCCAACAAGGGCTGAATACTTCTCACCTTTATCTTCCTCTGTCACCCCGTCATCATTGGGCGGAAATCTTGGGACAGACTTAGAGCGAGACTCAATCGCTTCCTCTGGCACAAACTCTGAGGAAATATCCCCAAAATTTTCGGGTAAAAACACCGTGGATAATCGGTGATTTTCACCTAAAGGTTTAGAGGGTAGTAAAGGATTTTGCAGACCGAGAGGTTTTACGGGAATCATATTATTTTATTATGGTTTATTCTATCTAAAATTCATGATGAAAATGGCCGCTAAATACAACTACTGAGGAAAGAAACCCGTCCCATCCCGCGCACTGAGTTCAGTCACACCACCTCCAGCGGTCTTCGCTTGCACATTTAATCCCTCATAGGCGATCGTCAATTCTTCAATAGCAAGACTCGATGAGTTCGCTTGTAGTCCCTCAGTTTTCCACGCAACCGGAACCGCCCCAATTAGTCGCCAACATTGTATCGTTTCACCAGCTTGATTAAACAATAAAATATTAATATTGCGACGTTTCGGGGGTGAGCCTGTTGCCCAATCCCAAAAAGCCAGATCGTCAGTAATTCCCCGCTTTAAAGTCACATCAGAGAATTCTTTATGTCCCAGAATAATTCGCTGTTGATCGTTAACTCCTCCTTCAAAGTAAGTCTCATATTTTAAGTTAACACTTAAACCGGAACATTCGCTAAAACAAGCCGTCAGGCTGTTTCCTGGCTGCATTTCTATGTAAAAACGATTAGCGGTGACATAGTTTAGCCCATGTGTATCGGCCATAATCAAAACCCCTGGAAATATTTATTTTATGTTCTTGGAATTTTTTTTCTGGATTGTTTCTGGATTTTGCCTGGGAATCGACAGGTCTTTAATAGGAATTAAACCTGTTTGAGTGAGTAAACGCTGCATTTCTACCGTTCTCATAACTTCGCCAAATTTTTGCCCTACTGGTAATAGACGATTGTCTTTTAAATAGACTAAAGCCAGAGGATAAACTAGGGGATAGCGTTGGGAAATTAATTCTGGTAAATTCGGGCCATAACTGCCTTTATTATTACATAAGTCATTGGCGGGCGTAATCGGTTGTTGATTGTTTTGGATTAGCGGGGAAATCGGTGTTTTTTGGTCTGCTTGTAAGGCTAAAGGATAGACGGAACATTGATTAAATACTTGGCTGAAAGGGCCAAAGGCGATCGCGCCTACGGGTTGTTCTTGTTCAAAATCTCCGATAATCCCTCGCAGCAGCTCAGTCATACTATTCGGCTGACTGATCGCCGGTTGTATCTGCACAAAACTATTTGCTTGTTGTTCAGACTGTTGAGACTTTTGTAAAGCTTGAAACTCCCGAATCAAGTTACGATCTTGCAGCACCACATCCTCGAAAAGTTCCACCGCTTCTGGTTGATTAGGGATATATAATTTCACCGGCATATCTGGCCCACCCAATTCTTGCCAATTGGTAATTTTACCCGTGTACAGTTGACGCAGTTGCTCAAAAGTAATCTGGCCATTTAAATAAGTGGGAATACTATTTTCTCGTTGGTTATACCCAAAAGCGACAAAAAAGACTAAGCTATCATAGCCGATAATTTTATAGTCCAAATCTCGATAGATCAGATTTCGATAGAACTTTTCCACGCTGACCAGATTAGAAATGGCAAAATAAGCCTCTCGGTTACGAACTTTAGCGATCGCATCTGTTGCCGAAGCTTGAGGTAGATAAATCAACTGGATCTGAGGCGGTTCCTGACCATCTTTCGCCGGAGGGTTTAAGCGTTTGGCTAACTCCTCCTGTAAAGTGGTTCCTTGGCGAATTAGATTTTCTCCTAATAAAACCCGATGCCAAGTGTCATTTTGCTTCGCCGTATAGGAAAAAATTCCCGTGGGAAAACCGGACACTCGATCCACACAACAGACCACCGATGAATCCTTTATTTGACTGCGATCGCGAACCAGGAAAAACCAAATTAAATAACCAACTAGCAACACACTAGAAATCCCGACTATCCACAAAAGAATTTGCCGCCAATTCCGTTTCTTTTTTTCTTCTACGGGCTTTTCTACCTCGGTAAATTCAACCTTCTCCACCAAATTTACCGAAATTTTTAACAAAGCTAATCTAGCCATTTCCGCGCTGTCAAATTGGCGTGAAGCGAAGCTATCCCGTAGACGTTCCGCCTTCCCGTAGGGTAGAGAATCGCCCAACTCCATCAAATTAAAAATAAAGTTTTTTAACTCTGGGTTCACCGACTCTGGCCAGTTTGCGTCTAGCATTGGATCTAAAGGATAACCCATTGTCCGATCTATAGAATCACCGGCTAACAAATAAAAAGCCAAATTCCCCAAATCTTTTAAATCTTGTTTAAGCGATCGGGCTGGCACTTGATTCGGTTCAGGATAAAACAAATCTTCCCACAAAGCCGGATCGCAAAGATAAATAAAAAACCCCTGTAAATTCGGCACAATAATCAACGTTTCCAGATTCAGATTTCCGTGAGGGATGCCTTGGCGAACTAATCCCGATCGCAAGCGAAACTTTTGCCGATGTAAACAATCTAAACTTTGGAGAACTTGGCTAAGAACCTGGTAGACTTCCCTGCTGGTCATTGCCCCAGTTTGTTCTAAGTAACTGGCCAAAGTTGGGGCAGTGTATAAATTAGTATGGTAAACTAGATAGCAGCGTTCTTGGTTCGCATCAGCGATCGCCTCCGAAGGCAGAATCAGCCGAAAATCTTGAAATCGATTATCTGCTAAATTAAACCCGCCGATTCGCAAAAAAATTTCTTTCAACTGTCTAGTTTCTGTTGGGGAAAAATAACGCTTTGGTAACAAATACTCTTTAATAATTAATGCTTCTTGATTTGAAATTTGCACCGCCTGATAAAATCTCCCAATTCCTCGGTGTCCCAGGTAATTGTCGATTTGATAGATTTCTTTAGAACCCCGAATCTTAGTTTCCGGGGCTAACAAAGCCGGAAACCGACATTTTTGGCAAGATTTAGCATCAGCAATTTGCTCAACAGTTTGCTGAGGAAAATCACAAAATAAAGGATTTCCCACTTCACAAGCATATTTCACATAAAGTGGTTTAACAATCCTTGGTTTAACTGCCTCCTCTGTCATCGTTTCTTCCAGATTCAGTTCAGTTTCCTGAGTTTCTAATTCCCCAGCAAATTTATCTCTAACTGATTTCGGTAACTTTTTAATCAGCTTAGTGAATCTTTTAGATTTTTTCAGTTTGTTAACACCGGGAAGCTTATCGAGCTTAATCTGCGACTTTTTCAGATTTTCCATAACAATGGGAACTATCCATTGAAATGGTCTTGGCACCAGGCGCGTCACTGAATAAAACAAGCGATTTTGCCTAGAAGAGATTTGGCTAGTCAATTTAGCAATTTCTCTTCTTTTCCCTTCTGTGAGTAATTGTTTCCCAATGTTATCGCTCATAATGTTTAATCGATTTAATCGGTTTAATCGGTTTAATCTGTAGTCAACCTAATCTGTCAACCTAAGCTATAATTAACCTTATATAATTATAAATATCAAAGGGCAAAGGAGCCGAAAATAATGGCAGTAGAAGAAGTCGTAAGACTATTTAGAACCGTGCAACAATATCCTGAGATCAAAGAGAAGTTAAACTCAGCGCCGAACCTGGAAACCTTAGTACAAATGGCCGGAGAAATGGGTTATAGTTTTACCGTTGAAGAATGGAAACAAGCCACCCGTTTTGAAGTAGAGGAATTAAAGTCTAAATTGTCAGAAATTCCTGGGATTTAAAATGTCTAACAATTGCTAGACATTTTTTGACAATTGTTAGACATTTTTTGACGGCTTCAGGCTGGGTTGAATCTTGAAACCCAGCCTCTAAGATTTCTCTCGACTCAGTATCAATCGTCAACGGGCTTGACCCTATATATTTACTCCGAAACCGTAGTTTTCAAGGCTTCCTGAATGGCAGCGATCGCCTCTTCTGGAGCTAAAGTCTGAACATTTTCTGGATCCAGGCCATACTCTTGTAAATTCGCGATCGCCGCTTCATCTCCCGCTAACAACTTCTCATACAACTCTTGAGCTTGCTGCATCAGGTCATCCTCCTCTTCAGACTGAACCTGAACATCCTCCTCTTCTTTAGCCTCAACTTCCGGGGTCGCTTCCTCCTCCTCGGGGACTAACTCTGCCGAGTCCTCCTCTTCTTTAGCCTGAACTTCCGGGGTCGCTTCCTCTTCCTCGGGAACTAACTCTGCCGAGTCCTCCTCTTCTTTAGCCTGAAGCATCCCCGTTTCTTCTTCTGCCGTCTCTTTCGCAGAGATGCTAATATTCCCCAGGCTATGACCCAAGCTTGCTCCAAGTTCTTCTTTCCCTTGCAACTCTGGAACATTATCTGTGTCAGAAGATTCTTTTTCTAAATCAAAAGGACGGGACTCTAAAGCCGTTGCCACAGGCGCTACTTGAGCAACTTTTTCCCGATCTCGCTTTTGAATTCTGGTGCGAATGCGTTTCATCTGCGGAGTCCTCTTCTTTGCAACTGAAGTCAAACTATCGTTGAGGTTAGCCGGAAACCTAACAAACCCGATCTTACTGACTTCAAAAAAAATTAGATATTAGACTTTTGGCGAATTTGCCAAAAAACATTATTTATTAGTTATTAGTCATTAGTTATTCGTTATCAGCTTCAAACAAAAAAGAACAAACAACAAATAGCAAATAATAAATAATAAACAATAAAATAACAAATAAGCAATTATAAATAATAAATAACTAATGCTTACTTTGCAAAGCCGCTTTAGGATAAGCAATCCGTTTATGATTAAACTGTTGCCAAACCTGAATAAAAATTTCCGCAATTTTAGGCATATCTTCTCGTCGCAGTCCTGACTCCACAAGCTGATTATCTTGCCAGCGAGCGCGGAAAATCTTATTCACCATACTTAACGCTTCCTCTGGAGTCGCATCTTTCAAACTGCGTAATGCTGCCTCACAAGAGTCTGCCAACATCACGATCGCCGTTTCCCGGGACTGCGGAATCGGGCCATCGTAGCGAAAATCGGATTCGGCAACGGACGGCTGCCCATCAGCCGCTGCCCGTTGCTGGGCTTGGTGATAAAAATAAGCAATCAGCATCGTTCCCTGATGTTCCGGGATAAAAGCTTGTAACGCCTTGGGTAAGCGAGCCCGCTTGGCCATCACCAATCCTTGAGTCACGTGCTTTTTAATAATCTCGGCACTTTTCCACGGATCGTTAATTTCATCGTGCTTATTCACCCCATTCATTTGATTTTCAATAAATCCCAGGGGATCGTGCATCTTGCCAATATCGTGATACAAAGTTCCTGCCCGAATCAGTTCGACATTACAGCCCAATTCTTTAGCTGCCGCCTCCGCCAAACTAGAAACAAACAGGGTATGTTGGAAAGTCCCTGGCGCTTCTGCCGCCAATCGTTTGAGCAAAGGACGGTTCAGGTTAGATAATTCCGCCAAACGAATGGGAGTAATCAGGTCAAAGCCTTGTTCCAAATAAGGACTGACACCCAGGGCAATGATACTCCACGCCACCCCGAGCAGCGCCTGTAACCCAGAACTCATCAGGATAGTAGACCATACAGCCGGGGCTGTGGCCGTCACAATCAGGGTGACAATCAAATAAACAATTCCCTGAGTCAATCCCACACCCAGTCCTAACAGGGCTAATTCTTCCCGTGTACGCATTTTTCCGCCCACAATTCCACCGAGCAATCCTCCGGCTACATTGGCGAATAAAATGGCGGCGTCTATTTCCATGCCCACAGGTAACAATAGACCAATCAGTGAGACGACGGTGCCTGCGAGAGTAGAACCGTAAAAGTTACCAATCCATAGACCGATCGCCGGTAAGCTGACGATCGGTAGCTTGAAATACAAGAGTAACGGGGTAGAGAGAGTTAGCAGTAGGATCAGCAGATGATCTCGTCGTCGCAGGGGGGAGTAATATCGATGTTCCACGAACCAAAACACTCCCACCCCGATACCAACCCCCCCGGCTAACATGATTAAGCCCATCCAGTTAATCCCCCGCTGACTTAAGCCAAAGCCATCGAGTAACACCAAATGATTCGGCTCAATGATTTCACCGGCTTGGACAATCACTTCCCCGGCATTAATATTGACGTAGATCGTTTTAACTTCAGCGACCGCCTGTTTAGCAAGGTGATTGGTGGCCTCAGTGTCTTCAATCAAGTTATGCCTTAAGCTGGTTAAGAGGATCCTTGTGGCTAATGCTTCAGATCCTGCTGGGACTTGGGTTTGAAGTTGCAGTTTTACGGCATTTTTGATCAGTTCCTGGGGTAGACCGGCAGGAATGCCTTGAGTCAGTATCAGTTGAGCGGTCTGTTGGATGCCCTGTTTAGTGATTTCCCATTCTCCGTCGGACAAATTGAAGAAAGTTTGATCGTAAATCAGTGTTGGGGAGTTGGATTTGCTGGCTCCCAAAGCGGTGATCGCTCTTGAATAGCGCTGACGAGACTCGATAATGGTATCAATTAAATAATTGAAACTTTCTGAATCACTTTGCCGTTGGTAAAGTTTCAGTTCGGCGATCGCCTGATTACCCAACTCGGTAATCAGGCGATTGCTCAAAGCCCAGCGGACAATAATCGGCACATTCTCTGACCCTTGCTTTCTGACGGAATATTCTGAGGGATTTTGTGTCCCCTGTGGGCGGCGATTTTGTTTCACTTGTGAGAGAATGGTCAGCCATTCCCAGGGGCTGGCAGTCCTTAAATATTGTTGGGATGATTCCGACAATATCTGGGTCGGCGTAAAAGGATAGATGCCCAGGATTTCTCGGAGTTGATCTCCCTGAGTCAAATAGTGTTGTAAACTTTTCTGAATTTGCTCAGTCCGGTCAGGGTCTATCTTCAAGACCGGAATAGCCCCCCGTTGAGCCGCTTTCCGAATCTCTTCGGTAGTCTTGTGATCGGGAAACCGAGCCGTTCTCGGCGCAATAATCGTCTTCGGCGCCGGTGTACCGACGGCCAATCTTGGCTGATTGTAGAAGCGGGTGCCAATGACACTGGTCAGACAAATCACCGCCAACATCAACGATAAGGGCGATCGCGCTTTACTATGGCGAGAACAAACCGGCTTATTGGTTTGACTGACTCCAGCAAGGCTAAGGTGAGATAATTGTAAAAGCCATAAATTCATCTTACTGCGATCTTGAAGCGATCTAGTCAAAGGTTTGGCATGGCTTGTGCTGCTGTCACTGGAAGGCTTTTGCCTATCCGGTGCGGAGCAGCTTTGCCGCCATTTTTCAACGGTTTTAGTGAGTGACTGAATATTTTTCATGGGGACGGCACTTCGAAACTATCAGAGATTGAGAGCCAAAGACCAAACTCACATTGGCTCTATTATAGATGCAGCAACAAAATATGATCCCCGATTTGATCTTAAGCCCGGATCGGTAAATCAATGATCGGTCAGCCCAGCATAAAGAAATCGTTCAGGGATGAGTTTTTTCTAACTGATAACCTAACCCTCCATCAATCTTGCCCTCACCACCGCTAATAGATAAATAACATTTGCTCTCCCATAAGCTTCTCAATTTAAATCATAAATTTAAGCCACAATTTCAGGAATTTCAGTTTCAATTTTAATCCTAATTAAAGCCCCAATTTGAACCAGACTAATTGTGCAGATTTTGGATTTATGACGATATTTGCTGCCCCCATAATTTTTGTTTGGTTTTGGGAATTAAACAGGTGGAACCAACTGATGAGGATCTGTCACCATCATCATATGCCTTTGGCATGGGTTTTTTTCCATATGCTTGTCTACAGAATAAAGACCTAGCCAAGTGGCATATAGGCGATCGGCCACGGTAATAAGCTGGATATTATAACGATTGGGAGACAGATGGTTAGATTCCATCAATTGCCTAGTCATGGTAATTCCAGCGTGACTATTATAAGCCCCGGATAATGCAGCGGTGAGAAGCTTAGTCAGATTGGGTTCTGGGTGAGTTTGGGCAGCCCGCTGAATTGAAATCTGAAATTGTTCTGGAGTAGACAAAAAACAGTAAAGAGCGAGATAAATGGCCGCCGATTCAGAATGATTATTCTTGTTTAACCGATCGCCTACGGTTGCCAAACTAGGACATTCTGCCAATAAGCCATTGATTTTTGTCAAATTTTTGCCGATTAAGTCATCGGTTATTCCTGCATTTTCTATACTTTTAATCAGGTCATTAATAGTCGTTTTTGCAGACCTTTTTTTGGTGAGTACATGGGCGATAGCCCAGCAGATTACCATGATATCAGCTTCTTTAAATTGACCCGCTGGCAAATGATTCATGGCGTTTTTTAGCTGCTTTTCTAACCAATATTCATCTTCATGGTAAAACAAAATGATTGGCAGCAAAGCTAACAATCTCGTTGCCAAGGAGATGCCACCACTTTCGGTGGCGATCTGGTGAGGTAGCCAATCCCTCAAATCCATCCCACCACAGCGAATTAAGCTTTTTGCGCTCTCCATCATTATCAGGGAATCGCGAGCGGCGAAATCCAAGATACCGTCGTGGCTTTCGGCGATCGCCACTCCCATAAACGTTCCTCTAAATCGGTTCAATAATGAGTAAGCCATCACTAAATTTTACCGGAAACCCGACCTCGCCCACCATTTTTTAATAAAACTTGATAATTTCTGGATAATTCACTTAATCAATCCTTTAGGCAACTTCCCACATTATAACACAATAACACAAATTAAGTCTAAGTGTTTTTCTTCAGATTAAATAAAAATTAACCCTTAAATCAAAACTAACCAATCCATTGATTAAATATATGCAGCAATATATTCAGTAATATATGCAACAATCTGACTATTTGACAGGGTAAAATTTATTTTTAAAATAATTTTTTTAACAACGTCATTGGCGATCGATAATTACTTGACCCCCCATATCCCTCTTACAAGGGTTTTCCTGTGTTTTTTTTCCTTTGTCCTTGGTTTTAACATTATTTGCTATTTGTTATTTGTTATTTGTTAACAGATCAAGAATAACAACCAAAGAATCCCTACCCAAAGAATCCCTACCCAAAGAATCCCTACCCAAAGAATCCCTACCCAAAGAATCCCTACCCAACAACCATCTTGCCCGCTCGCGAAGCCTTTATGGCAACCAACAACCAACAACCAACAAATAACAAATAACAAATAACAAATAACAAAAAATTATTAGGATAATGCTGTATAAGCAATAACAAATGCTTAACAAGCATATAAGGATCCTTATATGCTTGTTAACATCAGATTGGTTTGTCCGCCTGACTGGAAGATAAAATTAGGAAAAGTTATCAAAAACTATTCCCCATGTGATATGCTTTTACACCGACATTGAGCAAAAAACCTGGGTTGATCGAAGATAATGCACTAATGCCAACAAACCCAGACGATAACTCTCTGGGCCAAACCCGCTGATTTGACCGATCGCCACTGGGGCGATATATGAATGATGTCGAAACTCTTCCCGACGGTAAACGTTACTCAAATGAACTTCTACCGTGGGAATGGCTACACCAGCGATCGCATCACGAATGGCTACACTGGTATGAGTGTAAGCCCCAGGATTAATTAAAATCCCTTGGTGTTGACCTACGGCGGCATGAATAGCATCAACCAAAACCCCTTCATGGTTGGACTGTAAGGGGGAAACCTTCACTTGCAACCGTTGCGCTTCGGCTTCGAGTAATTTATTAATGTCATCGAGACTAGCCAAGCCATAAACGCCCGGTTCTCGTTTCCCTAAAAGGTTTAGGTTCGGCCCATGCAGCACCAAAAGACTCAGCCCGGTTTGACCATCGCTTTCTTGGGCCATCTGGACTACCGACGACGTAATGGTCTATCAACCGGAATCGGAATCAGTTCCGGTTCTGGTTCTGGTTCCGGGCCGAGTAATGCCTCAATCACTTTGCGAGCGATTTCTTTAAGTTTTTCGATTACCTGATCTATAAAGTCCATTTAAAAGAGAGCTCCTTCAGTGCAGCCGTGAGTTCTGCCGATTTTGCTGTACAAACAGCCAGGAATATATCCCGATCGGACAGAAACTCTCTTTAGTTTCTTTGATCATAACCAATTATTCCCGAAATAAGCAAGGACAAAAATCACAAAAAATCAGTGATATCAGTACGGTGTACCGGAGCAAAACACTACATATATGTTTTATTGAGCAAGTAAACCCATATATATAGTGTTTTACAAAACTTTACAAAAATATTAAGCAACGCTTAACATTTTTCTTCTCAGCAAGTCTAGGGCAGTACATATACTCAAATGACGAATAAAATCCCGTGGTTGTCGGGGGTTAAACTTCTGGGCAAAACTTTCGATCGCGCCATCGGGTCCTGCCAGACCGATATAAACCAGACCCACGGGCTTAGTATCCGTGCCACCCCCAGGGCCGGCAATGCCGGTAATGCTGAGGCCCCAAGTAGCGCCCAAAGATGTCCGAACTCCTTGGGCCATTTGTTGAGCAACTTTGTCGCTGACGGCGCCCAAAGTTTCTAAATCTTCAGGATCGACTTGTAACAGAGACGTTTTGACGGAATTGTGATAAGAAATGACGCCACCGAGAAAATAATCAGAACTGCCCGGAACTGCGGTGAGCATTTGACCTAAACCACCGCCGGTACAAGATTCGGCGACGGCTAAGGTTTGGCCATTTTGTTTCAGCAGTTGACCGACCACGGAAGCGAGGGAGTCATCATCAGCGCCGAAATAGTCTAAACCGGCGATCGCTTTAATTTGGGCTTCCACGGGGGCGATCGACTCCTGGGCAGCAGTAGCGGATGCGGCCAAACTGGAAATGCGTAATGTCACCTGACCTTTACTGGCATAAGGGGCCACCGTGGGATTGGTCAAATCAAAGAAAGGTCGAACTTTCTCCGCTAAAGTCGATTCGCCAATGCCCCAAAATCGCAGAGTTCGGCTGTAGAGAATTTTTTCACCCCAGCCTTGACGTTTCAAATAGGGTACTGCCACATCACGCCACATTTGCTGCATTTCGCTGGGGACTCCCGGAAAAGTGAGAATAGTCAGATTTGGGCGAGGTTGCCAAATAATCCCAGGGGCAGTGCCCGTAAGATTAGTTAAAATCTCTGCCCCTTGGGGAATTAAGGCTTGTTTGCGGTTACTAAGCACCATAATTCTTCCCCGTGCGGCAAATTTTGCGGTAATATCCACAATAATTTCGGGTTTTTCTACCATCTCCACCCCAAAAAAGTCTGCCAGGGTTTCATGGGTCAAATCATCGGGAGTTGGGCCAAGTCCCCCAGTGAAAATCAAAATTTGGGAGCGATCGCAGGCAATCTTTAAAACCCGCTTAATCCGTTCTGGGTTATCCCCCACCACCGTTTGATAGTAATGACCAATGCCGAGTTCTGCGAGTTGCTGGGCTAAAAACTGAGCATTGCTGTTGAGAATATCCCCTAACAGTAATTCGGTGCCAATACAAATAATTTCTGCACTCATATGCAAATTTTCTGATTATTCTTAATTCGATATTGTCTATTATACTCTAAAATTAACAATCACTAATTATAAATTAGTGATTGCTGATAATTGATTGTCAATTTTAGATAATTTATGCCGATCTACGGAAAATTAAAATTACGATATAATTTTTCACGGCAATTCCCTAAACAATGATCCACGGTCTAAAAATCACCAAACAAAAATCACCAAACAAAAATAAATTTTATGACTTTAACTTCCTTGATTGGATTTATGGCGGCCACTTTAACCACAGTTTCATTTTTGCCTCAAGTGATTCAAGTTTGGAAAACAAAATCCACGAAAGATATTTCTTTGGGGATGTTTTCCATTTTTTCTTCTGGGGTTTTTCTCTGGTTAGTCTATGGAATCTTGATCGAAGATTGGGCTGTGTTTATGGCCAACTCGATCACCTTAATTTTAGCTTCAATTATTTTAACTTTTAAACTAAAATATAAATAGATACGCAGATTTAGGTTGACTTAAAACCATGACAGATTCCGTATTTGATGCCGAACGTCTCTTGTTTACTCCCGCTATCCCCGATAATCATGCCATTCCTTTGGTGTATGGGTTTCCCAATGAATATAGTATCGGGATTACCAGCCTGGGTTATCAAATTGTTTGGGCAACTTTTGCCCGTCGCCCAGATATCCAAGTGAGCCGATTGTTTACCGACGCCTGCGAAACCCTCCCTGTAAACCCCGAACTATTAGGATTTTCTGTCTCTTGGGAATTAGATTATGTCAATATTTTGAATCTCCTAGAATCTTTAGAGATACCGATTCGCGCTGACCAGCGCCAAGAGGGTCATCCTTTGGTGTTTGGGGGTGGGCCTGTGTTGACTGCCAACCCGGAACCATTTGCGGATTTTTTTGATGTGATTTTGCTGGGGGATGGAGAAAATCTCCTGGATCAATTTATTGATGCTTATCAACAAGTAAGAAAGCAAGCGCGAAAAATTCAGTTGCGTCATTTGGCCCAAGTTCCAGGGGTTTATGTTCCCAGTTTGTATGAAGTAAATTATCTCAGTGCCGATGGCGCGATCGCGGAGATCAAACCCATTGATGCAGCCATTCCGGCAACAATTGCTAAACAAACTTATCGGGGAAATACCTTATCTGTTTCTGCGGTGGTAACGGAGCGATCTGCTTGGCCGGATATTTTTATGGTGGAAGTAGTGCGAAGTTGTCCAGAAATGTGCAGATTTTGTTTAGCCAGCTATCTGACCTTACCTTTTAGAACGGCAAATTTAGAACAATCTTTGATTCCAGCCATTGAGCGTGGTTTGCAATTCACCAACCGAATTGGATTACTTGGGGCTTCTGTCACCCAGCATCCTGAATTTAACAGTTTATTGGCGTATTTAAGGCAGCCAAAATTTGATCTGGTGCGCTTAAGTATTGCCTCAGTTAGAACGAATACTGTCACCGAAGATTTAGCCAAAATTCTGGCTAGTCGGGGGACGCGATCGCTCACCATTGCCGTAGAAAGTGGGTCAGAACGGCTGCGTCAAATTATTAATAAAAAATTGGAACAGCCGGAAATTATCCAAGCAGCGGTGAATGCGAAAGCCGGTGGATTAGCGGGTTTAAAACTTTACGGTATGGTGGGAATTCCGGGGGAAGAACCAGAAGATTTAGAAGAGACAATCGCCATGATGAAAGCTTTAAAAAAAGCCGCACCCGGTTTACGTTTAACCTTTGGATGTAGTACCTTTGTGCCGAAATCTCATACCCCATTTCAGTGGTTTGGGGTCAACCGTCAAGGGGAAAAGCGGTTAAACAAATTTAAAAAAGAATTCGGACGCATTGGCATAGATTATCGGCCAGAAAGTTATAATTGGTCTGTGATTCAAACCTTAATTTCCAGAGGAGATCGCCGTCTTTCAGCCTTACTAGAATTAGTTCGCCACTACGGGGACTCTCTAGGCAGTTATCGCCGAGCCTTTAAAGAACTGCGCGGACAACTCCCAGAATTAGATTTTTATGTCTATGAAGATTGGTCAACCGAAGCCATTTTACCTTGGCATCATATTCAAGGGCCATTACCCTTGTCCACCTTAAAAAAACACTTAGCCGACGCTCAAGCTTATATGAATTAGTCCCGCTTGTGATCGGTTTTGATAACGATTAATTTTTGAGGAGTAAATAAATCATCGTCATCATGGAAAATACCGCAGAATATTATTGTGCTTATTGTGGAGAGACTAATCTAACTTTTGTCGATATTAGTGCGGGGTTTTATCAGTCTTATGTAGAAGATTGCCAAGTCTGTTGTCAACCAAATGTATTATATATTCAAATTCATGAAGAAACCCTAGATATTGAAATCAGCAGTGACCCTGAAAGTTGACATATTGAATGGGATCATCTCAGAAAGATCCAATGCATAGGGAATAGATGCATAGATGCATAGATGCATAGAAAAGTCACTATTTTCTCTATAATCTATCCTAATAGCCTCTATCCTCTCTTCCCCCGCTTCCTTTATCACGAAATCAAGCCCCTATATCAATCACAAAATATGCCAAAATTTTCCTATAGTTCTCTAATTAATGCCCCCGTAGAAACCGTCTGGAAGTTTCACGAACAACCAGATATTTTGCAAAAACTCACTCCTCCGTGGCAACCTGTTAAAATTGTGCGTCGAGAGGGAGGTTTAGATGTGGGGGCAATTTCTGAATTTTTAATTTTTATTGGACTGATTCCCGTGCGTTGGATTGCCCGTCATACTGCTTGTGAAAAAAATCGCTTATTTATTGATGAACAAGCCTCTGGGCCAATGGAAAATTGGACTCATCGCCATGAATTTGTGCCTGAGAATGGTCAAACCAGACTGACGGATTCGATTGATTTTTCTGTACCGGGGGGTTGGTTGGTCAATATTCTTTTAGGGGGGTTTATTTGCGATCGCTTACAAGATATGTTTCGCTATCGCCATCAGGTGACAAAAAAAGAATGTGAATCTGGAGTTGGTCATGCTGAATCTTAATGGTAAAGAACAGAGAGAAGCACATGGTAATACCGTTTTTAATTAAAATAGGCGGGGGTTCTCGCAAGGGTGGACTCCCGTAAGCTTCCAAGTCTTCCATTTAGTCCTTCCTTTTTAAAGGACTTGCGCTATTAGCCAGGGACTTAAGTCCCTGGCTGTTAAGACAGACCAAGCAATTGACTAGACCTCAGTCTTGGAAAGGACTAAAACCTCTCCTTTGAGCATTCGGGAAGCGGCGTCTAAAAGGGCTTCTTCTAGATAGGGCTTAGTGAAATAACCCCGTGCGCCCATATCGATCGCCATCTGCATATGTTTTTTCGCCCCACGAGAAGTCAGCATGGCCATTGGCAGGTGAGAAAGTTGGGGATCTTTTTGCAAACGAGAAAGCAGTTCCAAACCATCCATGCGAGGCATTTCGATATCGCAGAAGACAATATCGCAAGGCAAACCCGATTTGAGTTTTTCCCAAGCTTCTTGACCATCTCGCGATTGTTCTACCCGATACCCAGCTTTATTAAAGGTCATGGATAAAAGCTCTCTCACTGTAATCGAATCATCCACAATCAATACAGTGGGCTGTTCTTTTTCAACGGTTTCTTCGGGAATGATCCGATCTTCCCAGATCGTACTGGCTTTATCGGTGATGCGTCCGGCGGCTAGGTCAATGAGCTCAAGGACATCGGCGATCGCCACAATTCGACCATCCCCCATCACCGTAGCCCCAGCAACACCGACCGGCTTGGGAACAGGGCCTTCTAACTGCTTAATCACGATTTCCTGTTCGCCCAATACCTGATCGACCTGCAACGCCAAATAATTGCCAGCACTACGCAGCACCACCACAGAAATAATATCCTCTTCGGCATTGCCACCAAAGACACTGCCTCGTCCCATATGGCGATGGTAAACCAGAAGTTCGCGCATAGGTCGGAACGGCAACATGGTATCTCGCCAAGGAATAAAAGTTTCCTCTCGATCGTCTTTAGAGACTGTTTGAATCTTATCGCGGGGAACATCGAGCATATCTTCAACCCCATCCATCGGAAAAGCAATTCGGGCGCGATCGCTGATACAAATCAGCGCCTTAGAAATACTAAAAGCCAGAGGCACACGAATACTGAAACTCGTTCCTTTGCCCAGGGTAGAATCAGTATTCACCACGCCGCGAATCGAGCTTAAATTCGTCCGCACCACATCCAACCCTACACCCCGACCCGCCAAATCATCGGCTTGATCCTTGGTACTAAATCCAGCCGCGAACAACAGATCGTAAACTTCTAAGCGGCTTAATGTTTTCGCCTCCGCTGGCGTAATTAATCCTTTATCCAAAGCTTTTGCTTTTACCCGTTCCGCATCAATCCCGGCACCGTCATCAGACACAGAAATCACCGTTTGGTTGCCTTGGTGGAAGGCACGAACCGTAATCCGGCCTGTGGGAGGTTTACCTTTTCTTTGCCGTTCTTCGGGCAATTCAATCCCGTGAGCCAAAGCATTATTAACCAAGTGGGTCATCGGGTCATTGAGACTCTCAAGAATCATCTTATCGATCAAAGTTTCCGCACCTTCTACCACCAACTCCACTTGCTTACCAAATTTAATCGAGTTGTTGCGTACCCCCAAAGGTAGGCGATCGGTAATCTGAGCAAACGGCACCATGCGAGAGCGATTAATTCCTTCTTGAAGCTTATTAGTAATTTGCCGTAGCTGACGGGTTACTTGGTCAGTTTCATCCACCAAAAATTCAATATCGGAAGCGGACTCACGAACCCGGACAATCAACTCTAAAATTTCTTGAGCCAGAATATGAAACGGAGTAAACTTGTCCATTTCAAAAACACTCAAATCGTGTCCAGTGGAATGAGCGATTTGTAAGCTCCCGTCGGGCATAAAATGATTTTTGCGACTACTCAGCAAAGCAATTTCCAACAGCACCCGCTCATAAAGGTCTTGCATTCGTTGACCCACATCCGTCAGATTTTGCACCTGATGTAACAGGTTATCCAAAAACTGTCGCATCCGTTCCTGGTCTTGCTCAAGGGTATTTCGGTTGACCACCAATTCCCCAATTAAATTGCCCAGATTGTCCAATTGCTTCACGGGAACCCGCATCGTTTCATAGGTCATGCCACCCCGGGTTTTCTTCGCCGTCGAATCACTGTGGGTCTTAAAGGTTTGTGTTGACTTCTCTCTGGAACTTTCGCTACCTTTAATTGGCTCGGTTTGAGCAGGCTTTAATCGGTCTGATTTTTGTGGTGCTAAAAACTCTTGTAATTCTGTCAACCAAAGCGGTTCAGAATTCTGGATGACTTTTTGATTTAAAAATGCTTCGAGTTCATTAAAGTCAACCTTTAAAGCCGTAGGTGATAGATCTAAAATTTTCTCTAATGCACTAAAATTGACGCTGGAAGATGAAGATGGAGCAAATTTTTGAGCCAACAAACTTTCGAGAACACTAAATTCATCTTCTGGGTTTGAGACATTAGATGAAGCATCGGCAGAAATTGCTCCTGCATCTAATTCATCGAAAATATCTACAGATTCAGGACTTAATAAATCATCGAATAATTCGGAATTATTTGCCGAAGATAATTCGTTTAATTCGCTTAATTCGCGTTCCAACAGGGAATTTAAATCGGCAGAATCCTGGTCGGTATTTGTTAATAATTTCGTAACAAATTCGTTGCCGAAGTTTAAATCATTGAGTCCTAAATCATCTAATTCCTCTGTTTCCTCCTCCATTTCCTCAAAATTCAGTGATGAATTTGCGGAAACAAAAGCTGCATCATTAAACAGATTATCCAAATCAGAAAAGTCTACGGTAGCTTTTCTCTTTTCTGGGGTTTCGACAGAATCGAAATTTAGCTTGGGTTCATCTTCCTGGGTGTCTAGGGAATTATGCTCTAAATCTAAATCATCTAAGGAGACTTCATGGTCTGAAAAAATATCGGCAAAATCCTCGGAAATTGTTACAGCTTTTGGAGCGGATATCTCTTCAACATTTTTCTCACTTTCTAACAAATCTCCAAATAAATCTTCTAAGGATTCTGTAGCTGAAGCCATCGATGCCTTGCGGCGATCGCTTTCCAGACTTAATCCAGATTCATTTTCATCGGCGATCGAAAATAATTCATCATAACTCAAATCATCGTCCAAGTTAGTCGATGAATCCGTCATCGGATTCAAATCAGCCTTATTAATACCGCCGACGCCGATTTCATCGGTGTCTAAGTCAACGAGTTCAGTCAATAAGCTCAAATCTAAATCATCTTCCGAGAGATCCGGAGTATCCTGAATATAAGTGCTTTCGCTCATGGTCAGCGAACTTAAATTAGAAGAACTGTTATAACCCGAATCCTGATTCATTTCTGAGAAGAAAACTTCATCGTCTCCATCCCAGATGATCTCTAGGTTTTCTGCCGCTGATTTAGAGCCTATATTTTCAATTTCATTTTCCCAATGTATGTCTAATTCTTCATCAGAAGCTTCATCAAATAAACTATTTAAATCCTCAAATTGTGAAACAGATGATGATGATTTGGCATCAGAAGCATCATTTAAGTCATCAATTTCAAAGATGTCTTCAAAAGAATTATCAGACTGATCGGCGATATTTTTTTGTGACTTTATTCCTGAATCCGCTTCATTTTCATTAATAAAAACCAGTTCATCAAAGAAATCATCATCATTTTCTGCTTCTAATGATTGGGCATAATTAGGCGAATTAGTTGATCTACTTTCCGGCAAATCTGACTCAGCAAAATCCAATAATAAATCAGAAAAATCTTCCTCATTATTCTTGTCCGAGTTACTTTCTGAATTTGCTAAATTTTCTCTTGGTAAAATTTGCTCTGCTTCCGCAAATAATTCTTCATTCCATCCAGCGATTTCTTCACCGTCAAATAAATCTTTTAACGTATTCAGTTCGTCCATGCCTACTTCTGGTCCTTTGAGTTTTTCCTGTCCCGAATGTTTATAGGTAGTTTTGCCCGTATTACTACTTGGCAAAGAAATCACTTTAGACGGATTTTTAGGGGCAGAGGAAGTTGAGTCGGATGATAAACTTTTTATGGATTCTAGTTGTGAAATCAACCAGTTATTGGGTGAATCGGGGGAATTAGGGGTCATTGTTATAAATGTTTCTGAGTTTAGGTTAGTGGTATTTTTATCAATGGAAGTATTTTCTGCTACTACGGGCGGCAACAACAATTTTAGCTCTTGGCTCGGTTGAATTTCCGTTGACTTGCCGGTAAGTACGAGTTGCCGAGCCTGTTTAATTTCTTTAAGAATGACTGGAGCCAGAGCATGATATGTTTTGTGAGTGTTTTGGCAGGTGAGAGTCACGATTTGAATCAGTTCACTCCACTCTCGAAGTTCAAACGTTTCACCCGCTTGGAGTAAGTTACGGCAAATTTCGCCTAAATGTTGTCGGCTAGACGCTGTATCTGGTTGTTTAAAAGTTTCTAGCATAAGTTGCAACAACTTAGGCACATCACTTTTAAAAATTAATTGGAGTGCGCTATCTTCTAAGAGTGTTGGTTGATTCATCGGTGCAGGCTGAATCATCGAGTCCAAGGGTGCGGCTCGGTTAGCGGGTCTGGCTTGAGATCCATGAACCGGAGTAAACACCCGTGGTTTTTCGTTCAGGCTGTTTAAGTGGCCCATCAGTTCTTTAATCGTTGGTTCAGCTTTGGCTGTGATTTCAGCGGCATCTTGTTCCGTTAATCCTTGACCACTGGTGAACTGAGCAAATAATCGTTTTAGGGAATCAAAAGTCGATAAAAGTAAAGATTCTAGAGTTTGATCGATGTCAATGGGAACTTCTTTGAGGACTTTAAAACTATCCTCAAGTGCATGGGCTATTTGTTGAATGCTATTGATACCAAGCATTGCCGCTCCCCCTTTAATGGAGTGAGCCGCTCGAAAAGCTTCGCCGATCTTGTCTGGATCTGCGACCGTCATGGTCAGATGAAGTAAGCTTTGATCTATGGTATTGAGGTGTTCTTTCGTTTCCTCAATAAAGTAGCCCATGATTTTGTTCTGTTCCGACGACATGGCTTATACCATTTCTATGTGTGAGTGAGGTTTCAAAAGTCGGCAAAAAGATTAATTTGT
>NZ_LIUQ01000132.1 GCF_001276715.1 Planktothricoides sp. SR001
TAGGCTCCTACCTATGTTGGCCCCTTACATGGGTACGACTACCAGAGTGGCAGTTCTTCCTCCCGATGTCCTTGGGTGCTCCCGTCATATCTTGACTTTAAATCGTGACAATGAGCGTGAAGCAATTGCAGGTTTTTGTATTCGTCCTTTCCGCCTTGGCTTCTAGGAATGATATGATCTACTTCAAGCAGGTCGCTGCTTGTGAAGTATTGCCCGCAATATGGACATTTACCCTTCTGCTCTTTCAGCAGTTTCGCCACTCTTGTAGGGGCTTCGATGTCTTGTCCTCGCCTGGTACTCCAGTAAACCCAATCTCCGTCATATGGGGATTTATCAGGCTTGATTAAGGTGTGTCGTTTGATTTTGACGTCCGCGTGTTTCCATAGTGTTAGTCCGTCTGCTGTGGCAAACGTCCAGTTACCATGTCGGCCTTCACGATAGTACTTGCGTATTGCTTGGGCTTTTTGTTTTCTTCCACGTCTACTTACTGACCATGATCTGAGCATTTGCCAAAGGTTGTGGTCTTCTGATGAAAACGTTTCTTTGGCTGCTACCCCTGAGTAGTAGTTTGCCCATCCTTTAATCATTGGATTTAGTTTTCCAATGAGTCCCGCTTGTGGGGCTGTTTTATGGGTCTTGATTGCTGCTTTTAGGGCTACATGGTGGGCTTTGATTGCTTTCTTACTTGGCTTAATCAGGGTTTTATATCCCAGTGGTTTCCCTTGGGGGTTTTTTCCTGATTTGTGTTTTCCAACTGGATATTGTCGGATGTTGAATCCCAGGAAATCGAATCCGGGGGGTACAGTCAATTCGTCTTCTTCAACCATCTGATTGAGAGTGTGACATATCCTGGTTTTCTCCGGCTTCAATTCCAACCCAACGGGTTGTAACCAAGTTTCGATTGCGGCTTTAGCTACTAGGATGACTTTCAATTCTGGGTGTAGAACCACAAAATCGTCGGCGTAACGAATGATTCTGGCTGGTGGGCAAACTCCTTTCTTGGGAAATTTAGAATTCACTTCGCGAATCATCCCATCTAGTGCTATATTGGCAAGTAGTGGCGATATGACCCCTCCTTGGGGTGTGCCTGCTACTGGTTCTTCAAAGGCTCCTTTGTCCATGATTCCGGCTCGTAACCAAGCGCGAACTTGGCGTCGGATACTTGATGGACATTGGAGCTTTTTCAATAGGTATGTGTGGTCGATTTTGTCAAAACACTTGGATATATCCGCATCCAAAACGTAATTAGGTCTCTTGTTTATAGCAAGAAATATTCTGGCTACGGCGTCGTGTGTTGACCTACCTGGCCTAAACCCATATGAGGTCTCCTCGAATTTGGATTCCCAATATGGTTCTAGTGCCATTTTTACTAATGCCTGACGCGCTCTGTCCTCCATTGTAGGGATTCCTAACGGGCGTTTTTCATCCCGTCCAGGTTTTGGTATCCATACTCTCCGAACTGCTTTTGCCTTGTGTGACAATCTCAGTTTTGAGGCCAGACTGAGCCTTTGTACGGGTGTTAATGATTTTATCCCGTCTACCCCGGCTGTCTTCTTTCCTCTGTTGAGTTGGGTTACCTGCCTTACAGCGAGTAACTTGGCGTAATATGACTTTAACAGTAGTTTCTGAAGCCCTTTTGCTAAGACATCATCGCCCCTACTAGCCGCTCTGTAGATTCTCTTTTGGAGCTTGAACACTTTCCGCTGTACTGATTTCCAGGGGATTTCGTTCCATTCCACCATCAACATTTGTCGTGTTTTGGACATATATACTTCTACTTGAAACTCTACATTTCAACTTAGGCACAGGCTGTCTGCATATACCAGTTGTTAGGCTGGTCTTTGGCTTCTGCACTGTATCTCTCACCCATGTGGCTTGCGCTTACACTTATCACTACTTAGGAGAATCGACCTCTCCTAAGAGCCGGCATGGGTTTTACTTCGTTCCGTGGATTAGGGATTATTAGTTTTAGGATGCTGCCCTCTCCCCCTGGGTACTTTGGGATTCCGCTATTACGTGAGATATATAACTCCGTATCTTTGTGGTTGAATAAAAGATTTCACCACCTTTCCCCGTGACCTTTTGGTCGCAGCGTATCAACCAGATTTCGCTACTTAATATTTGAGAGGGTTCAAGTCGGACATTTGCCTCTCGGCTGACCTTGACTAATTGGCTAGAAGGGATTCTCTCACTGGTTGAGTGTTACCTCCGTTTCAGCCCGCTTCACACCAGTGAATAGTGAGTCTCCGGGTGGGGCTGATGCCTAACTACCCCTGGTAATTGTTAAATCTTTTGTTAAGATTCTTCTTTTTCCAGGAAATCCGGGTAGTTGTCTTCCATTTAGGACAACAAATCCACAGTTATAATGGTTGTGACTTACGACTCCAGGCGGGGGGCCTGTTAGTACACGACGTCTTCCGAGACCATTACCACGCGCACACTTCGGGTTTCCCCTCTGCTTTCTGCATGAACGAATCGCAC
>NZ_LIUQ01000006.1:0-2586 GCF_001276715.1 Planktothricoides sp. SR001
TCCTATCATCTGTATACAGTCCGTCTGGAAGTCATAGGTTTCAATCCCTAATAGGGATTCAATATAGTTGCAACTCGATTTGTCACAGCAGATTACACTCTGAAGATTAAGTTGTTTCAATCCCTAATAGGGATTCAATATAGTTGCAACAGAAGCGCCACCGCAAGGGGTTCCAAGCGTACCTAAGGTTTCAATCCCTAATAGGGATTCAATATAGTTGCAACAAGCAGAAGCAGAGCATGATTTTAAGGAATGGATATTAGTTTCAATCCCTAATAGGGATTCAATATAGTTGCAACCCCTTCAATCTCATCCGCAGGCGATCGCCAATCAAGTGTTTCAATCCCTAATAGGGATTCAATATAGTTGCAACGTTAACAAATCAATTTAGGGGACATAAGCAATGGGTTTCAATCCCTAATAGGGATTCAATATAGTTGCAACCTACTAGAACTTCAAACAGAATATGTCTATATCTATGTTTCAATCCCTAATAGGGATTCAATATAGTTGCAACAATTCGTGAGCACGAATACCATAGGTTGCCATGATACCGGTTTCAATCCCTAATAGGGATTCAATATAGTTGCAACAAAGGGTATGCTGCATCGTATCATCAGATGAAAAAGCGTTTCAATCCCTAATAGGGATTCAATATAGTTGCAACCATTATTCAAACGAAAGAAAACCAGGAGCGATTGGTTTCAATCCCTAATAGGGATTCAATATAGTTGCAACGTGATGGCATTAAAATTTTCACTGATTAAGTTTTGAAAGTTTCAATCCCTAATAGGGATTCAATATAGTTGCAACATAAATCAGTGTAATTTTGTTGATTTTTTGGAAATAAGTTTCAATCCCTAATAGGGATTCAATATAGTTGCAACATGGCTGTGGGAAAAACATATTAAGCCCTGGCTGGAGTTTCAATCCCTAATAGGGATTCAATATAGTTGCAACAAGTCAGCGGTATCACTGTCCAAATCTTTTCTGTTGTTTCAATCACTAATAGGGATTCAATATAGTTGCAACGTCAGGTTTCGCCAGACAATGTAGTAAAACCATCTGTTTCAATCCCTAATAGGGATTCAATATAGTTGCAACAAGATGAGGGTCTTCTTACCGAAGGATTTGCCGTGTTTCAATTCGATGCAATTAGTCTATGAAGAGGTAAATTATGAGAGGGTCTTCTTACCGAAGGAGTTGCCGTGTTTCAATCCCTAATAGGGATTCAATATAGTTGCAACAACTTTGTGGGATTTCCTGAGATTGAGAGTATCTGTGTTTCAATCCCTAATAGGGATTCAATATAGTTGCAACGGAAGGAGATTGAAATCAAAGGATTTGGAATGTTTGGTTTCAATCCCTAATAGGGATTCAATATAGTTGCAACCAGTAGCAGAAATCACTCAAGTAAGAATTGCACTGGTTTCAATCCCTAATAGGGATTCAATATAGTTGCAACTAGGGCTAAAGTATTAGGTTCTGGTGGCGCTTCTGGTTTCAATCCCTAATAGGGATTCAATATAGTTGCAACTTTTGCCCTCAGCTTTTGCTGAGAAGCTTGGCACAAAGTTTCAATCCCTAATAGGGATTCAATATAGTTGCAACTCTTACTCTGTGCCCTGCTGGTGCAGTGGTTACGAGTTTCAATCCCTAATAGGGATTCAATATAGTTGCAACATCGCCAAATCGAAGTCATCGGGCGATTGCTCCCAGTTTCAATCCCTAATAGGGATTCAATATAGTTGCAACCTGCTGGTTATTTGCAAAATCCTGAGAATCTTGATTCTGTTTCAATCCCTAATAGGGATTCAATATAGTTGCAACAGTAAGGTATTAGAGAGGATTGGTTTTCTTAAAAGTCGTTTCAATCCCTAATAGGGATTCAATATAGTTGCAACAATAATCAGACCTGCAACGAGAATAATCCAATACTCGTTTCAATCCCTAATAGGGATTCAATATAGTTGCAACCAACCCAACCCCGCACCGCGCAAAACTCGATCCCAAAGTTTCAATCCCTAATAGGGATTCAATATAGTTGCAACCTGCTTTACCTGCTACACTTCCAGCCTTGCGTGGAAGTTTCAATCCCTAATAGGGATTCAATATAGTTGCAACCTGATGAAAGTTTAGCCCATTACAATGTTTGGGATGTTTCAATCCCTAATAGGGATTCAATATAGTTGCAACCAGGGCAATTAGCGATTGCTAATGGCGGCACCGGGGCGTTTCAATCCCTAATAGGGATTCAATATAGTTGCAACGAGTAAGCTTCAGGAACATAAACATTTATTCCAAGTTTCAATCCCTAATAGGGATTCAATATAGTTGCAACTCGTGATATGAATCTCTCTCTTTTGCTTACACTTAGGTTTCAATCCCTAATAGGGATTCAATATAGTTGCAACTGGCCGTGGCCGCAATATCCAGTCAATTGCCTGATGTTGGTTTCAATCCCTAATAGGGATTCAATATAGTTGCAACCGCATAGATCGAAGCACCAATCATGGGCTTTTTGTTGCGTTTCAATCCCTAATAGGGATTCAATATAGTTGCAACACCAAAAAAGCGGGAGAACTT
>NZ_LIUQ01000006.1:2706-86686 GCF_001276715.1 Planktothricoides sp. SR001
AAGTTCTCCCGCTTTTTTGGTGATTTGGGTCAGTTTCAATCCCTAATAGGGATTCAATATAGTTGCAACAATGCTAGGCCGCGACCGGCGTAGGCGGCAGGAAAGTTTCAATCCCTAATAGGGATTCAATATAGTTGCAACGCATCAGAAAACTACACTTAAATGGAGCGATAGCGTTTCAATCCCTAATAGGGATTCAATATAGTTGCAACTGGAATCAAATTAAGGAGAAAATATAATGAGTTTTAGTTTCAATCCCTAATAGGGATTCAATATAGTTGCAACTTTTCTCAGTCGGGCGATCGCTTTCGAGATGGCCGTTTCAATCCCTAATAGGGATTCAATATAGTTGCAACGACTAAGCAAGCCTTCGGCGCAGCGTAGAAAGAATAGTTTCAATCCCTAATAGGGATTCAATATAGTTGCAACGCGCGATCGACATCATTGCCACGGAAGGTCCTGAGAAGTTTCAATCCCTAATAGGGATTCAATATAGTTGCAACCTTGATAATTTCTATCAGATTGCTCCAACATTTTTTGCGTTTCAATCCCTAATAGGGATTCAATATAGTTGCAACTCCGGGATTACCGCCTAAAGGTTGGGGCGATCGCCAAGTTTCAATCCCTAATAGGGATTCAATATAGTTGCAACTATGGGGTGAGTCTGATAGCGATCGCCCACACAAGCGTTTCAATCCCTAATAGGGATTCAATATAGTTGCAACGGGAAAGTCTGGGATTGTGGGCATGACAGACTAAAACGTTTCAATCCCTAATAGGGATTCAATATAGTTGCAACGCCGATAGCCGATACAACATATCAGCTATCCGTAAGTTTCAATCCCTAATAGGGATTCAATATAGTTGCAACCGGGGATTGAGTTTCAGCCGTCCCAATCAAAAGTTGGGTTTCAATCCCTAATAGGGATTCAATATAGTTGCAACCATAGAGGTTCGGGATTCATCATCCGTTGATGATTTTGTTTCAATCCCTAATAGGGATTCAATATAGTTGCAACTCTTTCTCAGTTTTCCAGTTTTCCGTTTTGATTCCAGTCAGTTTCAATCCCTAATAGGGATTCAATATAGTTGCAACTAATTCATCCAAAAATTTAATTTTAGGTAAATAGTTTCAATCCCTAATAGGGATTCAATATAGTTGCAACGTTAGCCCCCGGTGCAAAGCAGTAGTCTCTAGCCGTTTCAATCCCTAATAGGGATTCAATATAGTTGCAACGATCTTGGAAGCTGAGGCTAAGGCTGCCCAGTGGGGTTTCAATCCCTAATAGGGATTCAATATAGTTGCAACACGCTAATTCAATGGTACTGCTGAGTTGGCCGATGGGTTTCAATCCCTAATAGGGATTCAATATAGTTGCAACCATCCTAACTTGCCAGCCCTATCGCAACCAACCACGTTTCAATCCCTAATAGGGATTCAATATAGTTGCAACAATACAGCCGCACATCAGGAAAAGAGCGATCAACGTTTCAATCCCTAATAGGGATTCAATATAGTTGCAACTTCTCTCCTTTTATATATGTATATATATAGGGAAATTGGGTTTCAATCCCTAATAGGGATTCAATATAGTTGCAACGAATTTCGCCGGCCTGACACTTCTTAAATGCCGCACGTTTCAATCCCTAATAGGGATTCAATATAGTTGCAACATCCCCGATAAATTTTGCAGGGAATTTCGCCGGCCTGTTTCAATCCCTAATAGGGATTCAATATAGTTGCAACAATATATTTTCTAGCAAGCTGTTAAAAAAAAAAAAAGTTTCAATCCCTAATAGGGATTCAATATAGTTGCAACAAAGTAGAAATCCCAAAATATTCTAGATCCTTTTGAGTTTCAATCCCTAATAGGGATTCAATATAGTTGCAACTCTTTTCCTGGTGGGCCTTGCCCCGCTGGGTTGCGTTTCAATCCCTAATAGGGATTCAATATAGTTGCAACAGCGAATCATTCACGGCGATATATCGTCGGCAAGCGTTTCAATCCCTAATAGGGATTCAATATAGTTGCAACGGACCCGAACCCCAGAGCCCAGACGAGACAGAAAACACAGTTTCAATCCCTAATAGGGATTCAATATAGTTCCAACTTTTTAAAATCCTGCAAAAATTGTCCCTTGCTGAGGTTTCAATCCCTAATAGGGATTCAATATAGTTGCAACCGAAATCGAAAATTGTGCCATACTCAAAAATTGTGTTTCAATCCCTAATAGGGATTCAATATAGTTGCAACGTTGACCAGCGCCATTGATGAGGAATTAGCCCGGTTTCAATCCCTAATAGGGATTCAATATAGTTGCAACAAACCTTGCTACTGATAGCTTTCGGCGGATTCTCTCGTTTCAATCCCTAATAGGGATTCAATATAGTTGCAACTGTAGGCTGACACGCCCTCGGTTTCAATCACAACGGATGTTTCAATCCCTAATAGGGATTCAATATAGTTGCAACGAAATCAGGCTCTTTACCATCTCGTAGGCGTTGGTTTCAATCCCTAATAGGGATTCAATATAGTTGCAACTCTAAGGCGTCACTTGATATTGGCCAAGGCTTGTTTCAATCCCTAATAGGGATTCAATATAGTTGCAACATTTTTCTGAAATGATGAATCTAGCCATTCAGCACATCGTTTCAATCCCTAATAGGGATTCAATATAGTTGCAACTCGGGGTGCATTGTACCGGATGCGGGCCAATGCCTGTTTCAATCCCTAATAGGGATTCAATATAGTTGCAACTTTGGCAGGGCTTTTGGATTCCCATAAATTCGATTGGAAGTTTCAATCCCTAATAGGGATTCAATATAGTTGCAACAAATGGATTGGTAGACCGGCTGCGGGCCCCATAAATGTTTCAATCCCTAATAGGGATTCAATATAGTTGCAACTAGGTAGAGAATTAATTAAGGAGAGAAGATATTATGTTTCAATCCCTAATAGGGATTCAATATAGTTGCAACTGTTTGAGTAGTTGGCTCTGATTTTTCCTGCGGTGGTTTCAATCCCTAATAGGGATTCAATATAGTTGCAACAATTATTTCACCGTGGCAGGGCTGAGGATGGCAAAGTTTCAATCCCTAATAGGGATTCAATATAGTTGCAACAAATCCTTATTATGCAAGATTCTCCACTGAATCCCGTTTCAATCCCTAATAGGGATTCAATATAGTTGCAACGCATCAAAGCTGGCAGAAATTTAATAGCTACACCCGTTTCAATCCCTAATAGGGATTCAATATAGTTGCAACTCTACCGGGGCGTAAATCCATCTGTCACAGTTGTATCGGTTTCAATTTCACAGCTTTATCATGGCATTGCCAAGCCATTTCCAAGCGTAAATCCATCTGTCACAGTTGTATCGGTTTCAATCCCTAATAGGGATTCAATATAGTTGCAACCGATTGAAATTCCCTCGGATGCTTGCTCATCAGTCGAGTTTCAATCCCTAATAGGGATTCAATATAGTTGCAACGATTTGTCCAGACGGTAGCAATGCTACTACAATAGTTTCAATCCCTAATAGGGATTCAATATAGTTGCAACGCAAATGGAAATTTTGTAATTTGCTCAATAGGCGGGTTTCAATCCCTAATAGGGATTCAATATAGTTGCAACAGTTCAGTGACCTGCGCCACGATCTTTCTAGCAATCAGTTTCAATCCCTAATAGGGATTCAATATAGTTGCAACATGCAGCGGACGGACTCTGGACAATCGAAAATTGGGACGTTTCAATCCCTAATAGGGATTCAATATAGTTGCAACTTAATGCACTAAATCAGCAAATTGAATCGGCAAATGTTTCAATCCCTAATAGGGATTCAATATAGTTGCAACAGGAACCGTAGTGAATGCAACGCCATAAGCCAACCAAGTTTCAATCCCTAATAGGGATTCAATATAGTTGCAACCGCCACCCGCTTTAGAGGTGGTGCTGATGAGGTAGTTTCAATCCCTAATAGGGATTCAATATAGTTGCAACGAATTCAAGAATTAGATGATTTTATTACAGATGGAAGATGAGGTAGTTTCAATCCCTAATAGGGATTCAATATAGTTGCAACGATACAGATCGATAACGTGGTCAGGAAAAATTTTAGTTTCAATCCCTAATAGGGATTCAATATAGTTGCAACTTGATATGTTGGTTGCACCATACGCCAAAGCTGGGTTTCAATCCCTAATAGGGATTCAATATAGTTGCAACTTCTACAGAGATTTTCCCGGCAGTGCCTTCGCCGGGTTTCAATCCCTAATAGGGATTCAATATAGTTGCAACGCAATAATTAGGCAACCTAAATATGCTTATTCTAGTTTCAATCCCTAATAGGGATTCAATATAGTTGCAACGCGATCGCTGGGTTGTTTACCCAGTTATTTTTGAGTTTCAATCCCTAATAGGGATTCAATATAGTTGCAACAAGATAAGTTTGATTTTTCATTGCTACCTCACAAGTTTCAATCCCTAATAGGGATTCAATATAGTTGCAACCTGAATAAGCTGTCAGAATTACGGGCAAAAGAGTGCGTTTCAATCCCTAATAGGGATTCAATATAGTTGCAACGAGCAAACAGCCCTATAAGCGGATGCAGTCTCTCCAGTTTCAATCCCTAATAGGGATTCAATATAGTTGCAACCCTAAGAAATCTCGTCAATACCGCGAGTTTTGTGGTTTCAATCCCTAATAGGGATTCAATATAGTTGCAACCTCCAGATGATTGGCAAATTCTGGGAAATATTGCTGGTTTCAATCCCTAATAGGGATTCAATATAGTTGCAACCAGCGGCGGATGATTGATATGGAAGAACGCAGAAGTTTCAATCCCTAATAGGGATTCAATATAGTTGCAACTGGGTGACCAGGGTATTCAAGGACCAAAAGGAGACGTTTCAATCCCTAATAGGGATTCAATATAGTTGCAACCTTTATGAGTAATTTAGTATTTCACTCGCTGAATGTTTCAATCCCTAATAGGGATTCAATATAGTTGCAACTCTACAGTAATCGGTCTACCGAGTAACATTCGGTTTGTTTCAATCCCTAATAGGGATTCAATATAGTTGCAACAAAAAAATAGAATCGGTTTTATATGAATTCTTTTTGTTTCAATCCCTAATAGGGATTCAATATAGTTGCAACTGTATCAACAATTGCAAATTGAAGGCCAAAAAATGTTTCAATCCCTAATAGGGATTCAATATAGTTGCAACTGTGAGGCTCGGTGAGAGTTAGTGCTAAGTCACGAGTTTCAATCCCTAATAGGGATTCAATATAGTTGCAACAGCCTTACGCCATACCGATTCTGAGCGACATAGGGTTTCAATCCCTAATAGGGATTCAATATAGTTGCAACTTTATTGGTCAACATGGGATTTGAAAAAAATCTGGTTTCAATCCCTAATAGGGATTCAATATAGTTGCAACAAAGTGATCGCCAGCAAAGCCAGTGGAAATTAGCAGTTTCAATCCCTAATAGGGATTCAATATAGTTGCAACTTTTCAGCAATTCTACGTTACGGCGTCCGGTTAGGAGTGTTTCAATCCCTAATAGGGATTCAATATAGTTGCAACATCTTTTTACTAGATAGCCAGATAGCCGATAGCCAGATAGTTTCAATCCCTAATAGGGATTCAATATAGTTGCAACGATATCCGATGCGAAAATAATTGGATTACTGGGAGTTTCAATCCCTAATAGGGATTCAATATAGTTGCAACCTGTACTAAAATTGTCAGCCAAATTACAACAGGGCTGCGTTTCAATCCCTAATAGGGATTCAATATAGTTGCAACTCAAGCGCCCTTTGCAGTTGTCGATTTTTTTTCAGTTTCAATCCCTAATAGGGATTCAATATAGTTGCAACGGTCTAATGCAATCCTTTAAGTCAGCAATTTTTGTTTCAATCCCTAATAGGGATTCAATATAGTTGCAACTAGTGGAAGGCAAGCAAGTCATCCGCATTGAGGAAGTTTCAATCCCTAATAGGGATTCAATATAGTTGCAACGCGTCGTTTTCGGGGTTGTAGGGTTTTGCAATGGTGTTTCAATCCCTAATAGGGATTCAATATAGTTGCAACATTTGGAAGTAAGAAAAAAGTATCCCCGCGTAGCTTGCGTTTCAATCCCTAATAGGGATTCAATATAGTTGCAACCAAATCTACTTTCAGGTTTACCAGAATCGGTTGCTAGACGTTTCAATCCCTAATAGGGATTCAATATAGTTGCAACATTTTTTGACCCACATTCGGGACATTTGGGGCCATCAAGTTTCAATCCCTAATAGGGATTCAATATAGTTGCAACTATCATGGGAGGTATCCCTCGGAAAAGGGATCGATGTTTCAATCCCTAATAGGGATTCAATATAGTTGCAACTCCGTTTTCGGGTTGGATGATGAACCTCTAAAACCAGCGTTTCAATCCCTAATAGGGATTCAATATAGTTGCAACTATGCCGTGACATAAAATCTCTAATTAGTTTTTGCTCTGTTTCAATCCCTAATAGGGATTCAATATAGTTGCAACTGACTTTCTGCGATATAATCAGAGTAGTCAAAAATTTGTTTCAATCCCTAATAGGGATTCAATATAGTTGCAACCTGCCATATAAATGTAATTAATGTTTAATTACAAGTTTCAATCCCTAATAGGGATTCAATATAGTTGCAACGCGATCGCTTGCTGATCGGTTTTTTTCCAGATGTTTCAATCCCTAATAGGGATTCAATATAGTTGCAACAAAATGCCATCATTACCCCGGCTGAACTGCTTAATGTTTCAATCCCTAATAGGGATTCAATATAGTTGCAACGGGTAAGTCTTTAAGAGCGATCGCCTCTCACCTTTCGGGTTTCAATCCCTAATAGGGATTCAATATAGTTGCAACTCTTCAAAAATTGCATAGGATCCATGAGTAGGATGGTGTTTCAATCCCTAATAGGGATTCAATATAGTTGCAACTCACCACAAGGAGCCCTTTATGATTTCAATTGTATGTTTCAATCCCTAATAGGGATTCAATATAGTTGCAACATCCGTTGATATGGTTCGGTCTTATCGGCTAGATGTTTCAATCCCTAATAGGGATTCAATATAGTTGCAACATTGTCTAGCGAGTGTGAGGCATGGCAGTGGCGTGTTTCAATCCCTAATAGGGATTCAATATAGTTGCAACTCGGAAAATTGGTGAGGCTATCAAAATAGGTGCGGAGTTTCAATCCCTAATAGGGATTCAATATAGTTGCAACTTAAGCCGCCATTTGATAGCCATGTTTTTGGTTCTGTTTCAATCCCTAATAGGGATTCAATATAGTTGCAACCTGATAACGACGCTCAAATTTACTTTCAGGTCTATCAAGTTTCAATCCCTAATAGGGATTCAATATAGTTGCAACGGTAATTAGGTGGTATTCTAAAAGTATCAAAAAAATGTTTCAATCCCTAATAGGGATTCAATATAGTTGCAACTTTGCTTTGCAATCTTTTCTGCTTCTTTGATTGAATATTCGTTTCAATCCCTAATAGGGATTCAATATAGTTGCAACGCTCCTGTTGTACCGATGATGGTAAGCCAAGAAAGTTTCAATCCCTAATAGGGATTCAATATAGTTGCAACAAAAGAAACCTGCCATTTTTTGGCAGTTTTTACTCTTTGGTTTCAATCCCTAATAGGGATTCAATATAGTTGCAACTATTCGCTTAGTTTTTGATGGAAAAATTGATATTGTTTCAATCCCTAATAGGGATTCAATATAGTTGCAACTTGAATCCAGCGAACCCGAAACAAAGTCAACATCTGTTTCAATCCCTAATAGGGATTCAATATAGTTGCAACCAGATTAGTGTTAACCCCGTGGACTTTTTTAAATCCGTTTCAATCCCTAATAGGGATTCAATATAGTTGCAACCCTTGTCTACCCCCGATGGTTGCAATTGGAAATCACAGTTTCAATCCCTAATAGGGATTCAATATAGTTGCAACCGCAGTTTCAACAGCACCGGGAAATGGTCGTGTCCGTTTCAATCCCTAATAGGGATTCAATATAGTTGCAACAGTAAATGGATTGATGCGTACACGCCAAACTTTGAAGTTTCAATCCCTAATAGGGATTCAATATAGTTGCAACTATATAGATAGGCTACCACTGAGTACAGATATTTCTGTTTCAATCCCTAATAGGGATTCAATATAGTTGCAACCTGGTCAATTCCGGTTATCTCCCGAAGAAGGGCAGGGTTTCAATCCCTAATAGGGATTCAATATAGTTGCAACGCGCGGATAAAAGATTATGAAATGTTTCTAGAAAAAAGTTTCAATCCCTAATAGGGATTCAATATAGTTGCAACCTGATCTCGCAAAGGCTTCTGTTGTAGCTCTATCTGTTTCAATCCCTAATAGGGATTCAATATAGTTGCAACTTACCGAGTTCAAGGAATCCGCAAAAACAATTTATGGTTTCAATCCCTAATAGGGATTCAATATAGTTGCAACTGTGCCGATGGTGGCACCAGTAAGCCATCAAGTTTCAACTCATCTGTTTCAATCCCTAATAGGGATTCAATATAGTTGCAACAAATTTTGCATTTTGGTCTCCAGTTTTGCTTTCGATGTTTCAATCCCTAATAGGGATTCAATATAGTTGCAACACGAAAAAACAAGTTATTTGTTTGAATAATTTTTGTTTCAATCCCTAATAGGGATTCAATATAGTTGCAACGAATCAAATTAAGGAGAAAGTACAATGAGTTTTAAGTTTCAATCCCTAATAGGGATTCAATATAGTTGCAACCTTTTTTTGGTAACTGTGTTACAATGAAAATAAAATGTTTCAATCCCTAATAGGGATTCAATATAGTTGCAACGCCAAAGAACTTTGGCAATCATTAGAGGTTTTGATGTTTCAATCCCTAATAGGGATTCAATATAGTTGCAACTCAATCGAATAAAAATCCAATAATTCAAAAAATTGTTTCAATCCCTAATAGGGATTCAATATAGTTGCAACTATCCGGGTGCCAGAGAGTATCGCTGAAGACGTGAGTTTCAATCCCTAATAGGGATTCAATATAGTTGCAACCTAACCCTTGATTTGGCTAAAGAAGCCATTTTAATGTTTCAATCCCTAATAGGGATTCAATATAGTTGCAACTTGGTTTTGCAAATAGTAGTGCGGCTCCGCCCGCGGTTTCAATCCCTAATAGGGATTCAATATAGTTGCAACGATACAGCAACCGATACCGCCACCACTGCGATCGCGTTTCAATCCCTAATAGGGATTCAATATAGTTGCAACTATGAAGTTATTCAATTAGATGCTGGGCAATTGTTGTTTCAATCCCTAATAGGGATTCAATATAGTTGCAACTCCGTGTATGTGATCAATCCCAGTGAATTGCTGAAAGTTGTTTCAATCCCTAATAGGGATTCAATATAGTTGCAACCCGAAACAATAGGGGGCATCTCCTATTGTCTGCGTTTCAATCCCTAATAGGGATTCAATATAGTTGCAACTGGTGTGACTGGTGGATGCCTTCCGAGGGATATGCAGTTTCAATCCCTAATAGGGATTCAATATAGTTGCAACTTTTGTTTTGGGGATTTAGCCTTTAGCCGCTTCGAGTGTTTCAATCCCTAATAGGGATTCAATATAGTTGCAACTGTGGAAGCACTTAGATCCGTTGGGTTGGGTGGCTTGTTTCAATCCCTAATAGGGATTCAATATAGTTGCAACTTAGCAGAATATATTTATGGCGATCGCGATATTCAGTTTCAATCCCTAATAGGGATTCAATATAGTTGCAACTTTTATCTCTATTTTTTGGCCATTTCTTAAGCCAAGTTTCAATCCCTAATAGGGATTCAATATAGTTGCAACGATAAGGCTGTTGGCTTTTAAGGGTTTTTTGCCAGTAGTTTCAATCCCTAATAGGGATTCAATATAGTTGCAACTTGTAAGAGATGGGAACTAGATTCCATCGTGGACGGGTTTCAATCCCTAATAGGGATTCAATATAGTTGCAACCACAAATTACTGGCAATATCTCTGGCAATGCAGCGGTTTCAATCCCTAATAGGGATTCAATATAGTTGCAACATTTTCTCTAGCTGGCGATTGTCGGAAAGATAAGTGCAGTTTCAATCCCTAATAGGGATTCAATATAGTTGCAACCTTTACCAAGTTCTTAAACTTGGTAAATTCGGCATCGGTTTCAATCCCTAATAGGGATTCAATATAGTTGCAACTGATCACTGTTTTTATGGCTTATAATCTGTTGTAAGTTTCAATCCCTAATAGGGATTCAATATAGTTGCAACTGGTTCGGTTTTATCCGCTAGGTGCCCGTGGTAGGGTTTCAATCCCTAATAGGGATTCAATATAGTTGCAACCCCGGTTTGCTCCGTGTTCTTGTTAGAGTGGTGAATCGTTTCAATCCCTAATAGGGATTCAATATAGTTGCAACTTGTCGTTGATTCGTGAGGCAAGAAAAGTAGGGTGTTTCAATCCCTAATAGGGATTCAATATAGTTGCAACTCATCGTAGGGATTTTCAATTTGTCGAATTGACTGTGAGTTTCAATCCCTAATAGGGATTCAATATAGTTGCAACACTAAGTAGAAAAAATCACGCGATCGCTGTTAAGATCGTTTCAATCCCTAATAGGGATTCAATATAGTTGCAACAAATTTTGTCCATCCGTACTACCAAGGGGCGATCCGTTTCAATCCCTAATAGGGATTCAATATAGTTGCAACGAAGCCTTAGCCCGTGTGTATCGCGATTCTTGGTTAGTTTCAATCCCTAATAGGGATTCAATATAGTTGCAACAGCTTAGGGCGATGGGTTTAATCAATTGGTCTGTTCCTGTTTCAATCCCTAATAGGGATTCAATATAGTTGCAACGCCTAGAGATGAAAGATGGGCTGCGATCGCTCTCAGGGTTTCAATCCCTAATAGGGATTCAATATAGTTGCAACACATGGAATTCTAACCAATTTGAAAGTGCCAAGTTGCGTTTCAATCCCTAATAGGGATTCAATATAGTTGCAACCAGCTTTTTCGGCCCACAAGCGCATCCGTTTTTGGTAGTTTCAATCCCTAATAGGGATTCAATATAGTTGCAACTCTATCCCATTTTAGAGGTTAAAAAATGCTTGATCTGGTTTCAATCCCTAATAGGGATTCAATATAGTTGCAACGTTACTCAAAAATTGCCTGCTCTACCGGCTTTCGGGCGTTTCAATCCCTAATAGGGATTCAATATAGTTGCAACTCCAGTTTACCTTGTCAAGCTTGCCACCTTCGTTTGTTTCAATCCCTAATAGGGATTCAATATAGTTGCAACTGCTACTGTAAAGTTTTATTAGTTACAAATTGCCGTTTCAATCCCTAATAGGGATTCAATATAGTTGCAACTTGGGGGTTGAGTCTAAGGGCAATTCCCCACGGGTTGGTTTCAATCCCTAATAGGGATTCAATATAGTTGCAACTGCTCATCTTTTGAAGCCCGCAAAAATTCATCAACCGTTTCAATCCCTAATAGGGATTCAATATAGTTGCAACTGGCCGGGGCTCGGAACCCTTGATTTATTTAATTTTCCAGGTTCATTTGCGCGAATCGACTTCATCATACCATCAAAGCCCCCAAACTTGTCAACAGACCTCAAACCTGAATCAAGCAAAACCCTCACTCACAAAGGATTTCAGGATTTGCGCGGATCGGTTCGAGACTCAAAAACTCTCAAACCTCGACCCCATAAACAGTTCAGAGGAAAAAATGCCCTGCCCTGTTTTTACACCCACCCCTCCGCGCAAATATCCCCTGACGCAGATTGCGGGTCAACCTCTATTATACCCCGCCCATAACCAACCGCAAAACCGATAAGCACCCATCCCCATAACCTAGCCGATTCAGACCGTTGTCAAATATTTGATACCGTTAAACCGGCCATCTCTGGGGGAGGAACTTGGGCTAAAGCCGCCAGAATCACCTCAACTCCCGCCCCAGGAACATGAGTATTTTCACTCAGATATCGTTTCCAAACACGACTCCCCGGTTGTCCATTAAACAATAACAACAAATGTCGGCTAATCTTATTTAAACTCAACCCTTGACTCAGCCAATACTCAATATAAGGCAGCATCGCCTCAACCACCTGATGCCGCGTCAGGGGCGTAGTATTTTCCCCATAAATCTCCCGATCGCATTCCGCAAACAAATAAGGGCGATCGTAAGCTGCCCGACCAATCATCACCCCATCCACCAACTGCAAATGTGCTTTAACCTCGGCCAAAGTAGTCACACCGCCGTTAATTTCCACAAACAAATGGGGAAAATCTTGCTTTAAACGATACACATCACCGTAACGCAACGGCGGAACATCGCGATTTTCCTTGGGACTTAACCCTTGTAACCAGGCTTTGCGGGCATGAACGGTAAACCGCTGACACCCAGCCCCAGAAACAACCCGGACAAAATTCGCCATATCCTCATAGCGATCGCGATCGTCAATCCCAATCCGATGTTTTACCGTAATCGGCAAATGGGTCGCTTGCTGCATAGCCTCCACTGCCCGGGCAACTCGGTCTGGTTGGGCCATCAAACAAGCCCCAAAATTGCCATTTTGCACCCGACTGCTGGGACAACCGACATTTAAATTAATCTCGTCATAGCCAAAATCCGTCCCAATGCGAACGCATTCCGCCAACTCCTGCGGATCGTCCCCCCCCAGTTGCAGGGATACGGGCTTTTCCTCTGGAGAAAAACCCAACAGTCGGGGGCGATCGCCGTGAATAATCGCTGCGGTCGTCACCATCTCCGTATATAACAGCGTCCGACGGGTAATCTGCCGCATAAAATAGCGAAAATGGCGATCGGTATAATCCATCATCGGCGCCACACTTAACGGGTTGCCCTGGAGTGTTAATGGATTTATGCAATCTTTCAGAGTCATCATTTATAGAACAGGGTGTAGGGTGTGGGGTGTGGGGTGTGGGGGGTGTGGGGGGTGTGGGGGAAGACAGTGATGCATTCGTAGGGGCGAATGGCCATTCGCCCGTAGTCGTAGGGGCGAATGGCCATTCGCCCGTACAAAATAAATATCACTATTCACTATTTACTATTCACTATTCACTATTTACTATTTACTATTCACTATTCACTATTCACTATTCTCTATTCCCTACACCCTACACCCTCTCTTCCCCTACACCCTACACCCTACACCCTACACCCCAACCAACAAACAACAAAAAAGAGAATCACTTGTTGTTTGTGACTCTCTTTTGAGGTGCTTTTCCTTTGGGAATACCCCCAGGGGAATTCGAATCCCCGTCGCCTCCGTGAAAGGGAGGTGTCCTAGGCCTCTAGACGATGGGGGCTAGGTTTTTGTTTGGGCTTGAGACTCACGTTATCTTAAGCGTTTTGTGCGCTTTGTGTTCGTTTGTCCCTCACACCTTTAATACCGTAACCTATCTTTTTAGATATGTCAACCCCTAAACCAAAAAAAATTTAAAAAATTTTTTTGGGGCAAAATCACCCCTGGGTTGGCGGGGGACTTAAAAGGCTATAACCCTTGTCCTGCCTAGGCTTTATCGTTTATGTCCCTGGCAGAACCCCGGAACCATCCGGCACAACCGCTCCCGTAAGCGCGATCGCTGGCTTTCATCTAAAGCCGAATTGGGCAACTCGGTTTCCACGCGGGGATTAAGGCTGGCGCCAGTGCGTCCGGTAAAAATCCAGACAATCGAACGAAAGCAGTCTCTCACAATGCGCCATCTTGATTCGCGGGGAAAATTTGGCGAAGGCACAGAAATGGGAGTCACAATGATGCCCTGACTCCCCAGGACAAAAGTAGCGATCGCTCGGGAACGGTCGATATGATAATCCGACGTAATCAAATAGAGATGCCGCCGCTGGGCCCGAATAAAATCATCTACGGTGCAAGTAAAATTAGTCACCGTATCCGTAGCACAAGGATCGTAGTGAATTTGCTCTGGGGGAATACCTGCTGCCGCAAAAATCCCGCTATATAAGCGCTTTTCCCTCTCCGAGCCCGCAGAAACCCAAATATCCAAACTCTGGTGAGACTGCCACAACTCAGCCGCAAATCTAATCCGGTTAGGATTGCCATTCAAGACTAAAATTGCCTGGGGTTCCGGTACTTGCCAGGAGGCGATCGCAATTCGCAGGGGAATAAAACTGACGCCAAAAATCAGCACAACCGCAAAGAGAACCAGGCAAAATCGGCTAAATCTTCTGGCGATCGACCTACTGCGGGATATGGCTTTTGACTTAAGTTTCATATTCACAGGGGAAAATCGCAACTGTAGGGTGGGCAATATTTTGCCCACCCTACTATAGCTATAGCAATTCATGCGAGTGATGCGAAAATTTTTGTAGGGGCAATCCCCCCGTGGTTGCCCCTGAGCGTATGCGGGTTGGGGGGATCTGTTGCCGAATTTATCGAAAATGGGATTAAGCCGCTGCGGACTCAATTTCCGGTTTCATTGCTTCGGTTTCAGCCATTGCCCGATCCGTAGCCGCTTTTGCTGCCAAATATTCGGCTAACTGGCTTTCGATTTGCTGACGCACCAGGTCACGATAATCATAAAAATGTTCAAAGTGAGCGCAAACCGTCAAATAATGATCCCAAACCCGAGGATTCTGCTTAAAAATGTTATACAGATAAATCCAAAACTTACTGCGAGTTTCCCGCACCACTCCTTGACGCCAAAACAGAATCAATAAAGCGCGAATCGTCGTCCAGCTAACTAACTTCCGCCGTTGCACCCGATTTCTCGGTGCGCCTAACATTAGAAAATGACGATAAGTGCGCTCTAAAAATTGCATTGGCTCGTAAATTTTCCAAAAGGCGTCAATATATTCGCGAGCAATATCTTCAATCGGTCGAGTCGGGACAAAGTTCATCAAAGTTGTCTGGTTGCCAGCCGCTTGTTGGTTGAGCATACGTCCTTCCTTCGTCAGACGATGCCACAGGGCTGTATCTGGCAGCGCTTGCAACATACTAAACATGGCAATAGGGATGGAAGTTTGCTGGACAAACCGGGCTACGCGATCGCCTGCCCCTGGTTTTTCCCCATCAAAACCAATAATAAACCCAGCCATCACCCGCAACCCAGCGCGAATAATCTTCTCCACCGAATCGCTCAGAGAATCGCGAGTATTTTGGAACTTCTTAGTTAGAGTTAAACTAGCTTCATCGGGAGTTTCAATTCCCAAAAATACCGCAATAAAATTGCAGTCAACCATCATTTCCATCAACTCTGGATCGTTAGCCAAATCCACCGAAGCTTCTGTATGAAACTTGAAATGATAATTATGTGCTTCTTGCCATTTCTTTAACTCTTTTAGCAATAACTTAACATTGCGTTTATTGCCAATAAAATTGTCATCTACCAAGAAAATACTTTGGTCAAAGCCCAACTCATAAAGGCGGTCTAATTCAGCTAACAACTGCTCTGGAGTTTTCGTCCGGGGTTTGCGCCCATAAAGCACAATAATATCGCAGAATTCGCATTGGAATGGGCAACCGCGAGAAAACTGAATCGCCATTGAATCATAAGCATCTTTATCCACCAATTCAAACCGAGGAATTGGGGTAGAGGTGACATCGGGTTTTTCTCCATTCGCCCGAAAAACCCCACGAGTTTCGCCGCGTTCTAGGGCTGCCACAAACATGGGCAGGGTAATTTCCCCTTCATCCAAAATTAAATAATCCACCCCAGCTTCTTCCGGTTCATGGGGTAATGCCGTGGCATAAGGCCCACCCACAGCCACAGGTTTGCCTCGGCGTTTGGCTTCCCGAATTTGCGCCAATAAATCCTCTTTTTGGACAATCATTCCAGACAGAATCACCAGTTCCGCCCAATCCCAATCTGCTTCGGTGGTTTCCTGAATATTGCGATCGACTAATTTATATTCCCATTCATCAGGAAGAATGGCGGCGACCGTAATCAAACCCAGAGGAGGTAGCAGGGCTTTACGACCAACTAACTCTAGACTTTTTTCAAATGACCAGAAACTTTTCGGAAATCGAGGATAAATCAGTAAAACTCGCATATATGTTCTCTGTGAAACAACACTTGTAATCAATTACTAAACTAGGATATATTGTCCAGGCTTTATCGGTTGATTCTGCGGGGAGTTTAGTTTCCTGGCGAAGCATTCGCGCATAAACTTTTCGGCTTAGGTTTAGAGATAAATCCGCGAATGCTTCGCCCCTACAGGCTGATTTACACAATCGGGATGATCCTACTAAGGCAAAATCATTTCCAAGGACAAAGCCATTGTCAACTTCCTAGTTTAGTTTTCCTCAAAATCGCGTGAAGTCATCATTGGTTGCACCATTCTCTCTAAAACAAAGGCAATAGTTCCATCATATCTCAAAGAATATTTTAATCAGAAACCTCCAGCAATTTTTGAACATTATAACTTTTGACGATAATATAACGTAGCAGCAAAATTGGCAGCTTTATGGGGTGGACTGAGTAGGCTGAGTAGGCTGAGTAGACTGAGTAGGCTGAGTGGACTGAGTAGCGGACAAGGCTAGGGCATCCGCAGCCGATCGCCCTTCTCCAGAAATGCCGAAATGCCAGAGCACTGCTGCCGCTTCAGCGCGAGTCACCGTCTTTTGGGGCTGAAACAAGGTGGTATAACCAAAAGCGCGGCGAATATTGGCCAAATCGCCATTTTGGTGATCGGCCAAAACTGCCCGCAGCGCCCTCGGATCGATTTTACTGGTGTCTTGAAAACCCCACGTTTCCTTAACTGTATCCACGGAAGCGGTGGGAAGCGATCGCCGAATATCCAGAGGAACTTTCCACAGGATCAAATCTTGCCTAGTCAGGGGTTGGTCGGGGCTAAAAGTCACCGTGGTGGTTTCCCCAGCCAAAGAACTGGGAATAATTCCCGCTTCCGCTAACCCTTGAATCACCGGAAAATCCGGGTCACTGATGGGCACATCTTGAAAAGCTGGTTGAGCATTAGTAGTCGCTACACGAATTTGTTTACTCGGTTGGTTGGCATAAATTTTATTATTCGCCAACATCAGCCATTGGGCGTATTGACGACGAGTAATAACTTTATTCGGTTCTAAGACCTTACCATTCTGTCTATTGATTTCTTTACTGACGGGGATTTGCAACACCCCTAGTTTACTCAAGTCTTGGATATATGAGCGTAACGGTTCGGGGGCTTGGTCAAGATCGGTAGAAATCGCGGTTTCTGTAGTTTCTGCGGTTTGTGGTGCAGTGGATGCGATCGTCTCAGGGGTGGTTTTTGGGGTAGTTGCCACCTCATCCGAGTCAAGACGATGGTAAGAAATCAGATATTGTGTCGGTAAAGGGGTGGGACTTTGGGGATTAGATGCTGCGGCATCGGGCTTTTGAACTATGGAAAAAGTGACTTCTAGATTCTCTTGACGAGCGATGATTTTATCTCCCTGAATATCCGGTTGACTATCGGTGGATGCCCCAACCAACTGCCAATTATTTTTTTGCAACTCCGATTGCCAAAAAGTCCTCACCTGTTCGGGACTATCATCAGTCTGCCAACGGGTAGAGACGATCTGCCCGGTTTTTGGCGGTGTGGGAACCGATGGGGTTTCCGTAGCCGCTTGGAGTTGTTCGGTTTCCACTGCCAGCAGTTTTGCCCCTGGATATAAAGGAATCTCAAAGGGGAAATCCTGGGGTAATGCCACGGTTGAGGCCGGAGTGGGAGTGGTTGGTTGGACGAGATCGGGCTGATTCTCTTTCAGTTGCGGATCCGCTTCTAATGAACGTTGTAGTGATTCGCCTGCCGGACTATTCGCACAAGAGGTCAGAAGCATTAAGAGTACAATCGTGGAAATGAGCGATTTGCTTTCGCGATCGCCAAGGCGGAATCGCAAACAGGATAGGTTAGGCAGCATCACATTCATATTTAAGCAATGATCGTTGTCAATTTTAAATGAATTAGATGGGCTTCGGAGCAAAATCATCTGCGATCGCCCAGAAATTCCCACCCAAGGGACAATTTTTGGGATTCCCAGGGGAAATTGGAGGTACTTGGAGGTACATTGAATGATCGAACCGAATTTTCAAGCAATGAGCCAAAAAGAATTGCAGAAATATATGCTGGCTCATCGAGACAGTCAAGAGGCATTTTATGCTTATATAGACAGGTTACATCAAGAAGGAAACTGGGTGGAGATGCCGCCAGTGGATTCGGTTGAGGATTTAGAACAATATCCAGAATTTACCGCCCGATTTCGTAAAGACTCTCTCCCCAAAAATCAAGGATAGTTTTTTCCCCCGAAAAAAAACCGGGTTTGTGTCGTGGATATGTAAGGGCGGGATTCACACCAATGGTTTGAATCCCGCCCTTACTCTGAGTTACAAAAAACCCGGTTTCAAGGGTTGCCAAATTGGGATAAAACATTGACTAAAAATTGGCAATGTTCTAACTCGTGAGTAGCCATAACGGTAATGCGAATTCGGCTAGTAGGCACCGTGGGGGGACGCACCGCCGCCGCCCAAATTCCCGCCGCTTTTAGTTCGCTTCCGGCGGCTAAAACTGCGGCCGCATCAGACATTTGCAGGGCAAAAATTGGCGACTGAGAGGGCAGGATTTTCCAGCAAGATGGCAGTTTGGTGGCAAATTCTTGTTCCAAATAGGCGATATTTTGCCAAAGTTTTTGCCGTCTTTCCGGTTCAGCGCGAATAATGGCGATCGCTTCCAAAGCGGCAGCCGTATCCCCAGGGGATAACCCGGTAGTATAAATCCAACTGGGGGCGCGGTTCCGCAAAAAGTCGATTAAACTGGCACTTCCGGCAATATAACCGCCCAAACTGCCCAAAGCTTTACTTAAAGTCCCCATTTGAATTAAAGGTTTGCCCGTGCAGCCAAAGTGTTCTACAGCCCCCGACCCAGTTTCGCCTAAAACTCCCGTACCGTGGGCTTCATCCACTAACACCATACAGTCAAATTCTGCGGCCAAATTTAACAATTCTGGTACTTGACAAATATCCCCATCCATGCTGAAGACGGTATCAGAAAGAATCAGGCAGCGTCGATGTTGATGACGATGTTGTTCTAAGAGGGTTTTTAACTCTTCTATTTGGTTATGGGAATATTCTTTGAATGTGGCGCCGCTGAGAATGGCACCATTTTTTAAACAAGAGTGATTATATCGATCGCCGAGGATTAAATCTCGTTGCCCAACTAAAGCAGCGATCGCGCCAATATTCGCCAAATAACCAGAAGAAAATACGATCGCCGCATCGGTTTGTTTCCAGTCGGCGATCGCTGCTTCTAACTGCTGGTGTAGGGGTCGATTTCCGGTAATTAAACGCGACCCCGTAGCCCCAGTCCCATAAGTTTGGGTGGCTTTAATTGCGGCTTGAATTAGGCGATCGTCCCCCGCTAAACCGAGATAATCATTACTGGCAAAATTCATCAGTTTTCTGCCTTCTACTTGTACCAATGACCCCGGCAAACTTTCTATAGTTTGGGGCGATCGATGCCAGTTAGCCCGGTGAATTGCTGAGAGAGATTTTTCTATCCAACTATATGGGTTTTCAGGATTCATAGATTAGACTTAGGCAATTTAAGGGCAAAGCATTCGCGGATAAATTTCTGATTTTAACCGAAAAATTATCGGAGCGAATGCTTTGCCCCTACAAAATTGGCATCTTTTGAGGCAGATTCGACGAGAATTGGATCGATCGTTTGGCTGCGATCGCGCTGGAGAAACTCATCTAACAGGTTAAAGAAATAATCAAAAGCTGCTTTTTCGTCGATACAGGTCAGCAAAATAATTTTATCCCACCCATTAACCGTATGAATGGATAAGCGATTTTGCAGCCAGGGTTGAAAGTTTTTGTAAAAGTCACTTTCTGCTTCCGTGTTAGTAATGCCCATTTCTGACCGAGCAAATCGATAGCCAAGAATGAACATTCTTAAATGAGTAATCGAACTCGTTCCCAGGTAAAGTGCCGGTTTTATCTTGATTTTATCCAGTAGATTAAATAATGTACTCATCTTTTTTTCCATACAATTAATTAAATCCCTAAAACTCCGAAATCACTTCAACATCAAATTCATTAGATAATGAGGTAAAATCTTTAATCCAATCATCGGGCAAAAGTCCCTCTGTAGAAAGATTATCAAAGATTTTGCCAAACACTTCGACTCCATAATGAACGCCATTTTCCGTAATAGTTTCCGTACAACCGATTTTTTCTAGTCGTTCGCTGAGAATAAAGTCTTCATAATCGTATCGAGTCGAGAGTCGCCAAATTTTTCCTGGGATTCCACGTTGTTTAAGCCATACTGTGAGGGTGCGAGCGCATTCCTCACAGTGGAGCAATGGAAATCGGATAACAAGGCGACCGATCGCGGCATAAATTTCCGCGATCTCAGCATCATCAGGACGATTTTTCAGGAAAAACACCTCCTTACTTAAAGAACGGCTTCATTGTAACTTTTTATCCACCGCATCTTCGCTTCCGGGCACGCCAATTCTTATCTTATAACTGTTCTTCTTTTGCGGCTTTACCTTGACTAGGGCGCAAGCGTTCTACTAAGCCCATTTCAAAGGCAATATCTGGTAACTGTTCCACCGGATAAGTTCCCGGGGCAAACATTTGGGTTGAAGTAAAACAAGGTTGTCTTAATTCCACAATTTCATTCGGGGCAAAAATAGCTCTGGATAATCTTTTTTCAATTCCCATAATTAACTTTTTCCTGTGATTTGTTTCTGTGATTTGTTTACAGCGGTTTTCAGATTACTGAACCACGCTAGGGCGAAGCATGACCGGATTCAGATTAATATTTTCATCAATAATTTGTCTGCGGTCATGCTTCGCCCCTACAGGTATTTGTGGTTTACTCGCGGAGAAAATTGCGCTCTTGCGATCGCCACAAAATCCGGCGAAAACGTCATTTCCTCACATTGTACCAAGGTTTGACCCCACCCAAGGGCGATCGCGTAGCGGATCCAGATCCGGGAATCCCGTTGCGGAGGCAATATCCCCTCCGTACCGCCTGAGTTTTGTAAAGTTTTCGTTGAGTTTGCTTGCAGATACATCAACCAAAGAGTAGTCAGGGTACAATCAAAGCGTTGTCCAAGTAAATACGGACGCTGGAGGATAAACCGGGTTGCTGCGGAGAAACCGGGTTTCTGCGACAACCTATGCTTTATACCGAGAACTTGATTAAGAAACCCGGTTTCTGAATTGTTTCTGAGTTTATACCGACTAACAAATAAATTTTATTTATATGAAGAAAAAATTTCCGGGTTTACCCGCAAAACTAATTATCGAAAGTTTGGCCGTGGTTTTGCTCGGACAAACACTTTATAGTATTTATAGTATTCCCACCAGCGCCCAAATTATCCCCGATCGCAGCTTGCGAAATAATTCTGTAGCCATCCCCGAAGGAAATACCATCAAAATCGAAGGGGGAACCACCACTGGTGACAGTTTATTTCATAGTTTTCAGGACTTTTCTGTGCCTACGGGGACGGAAGCTTTTTTTAACAATTATTTAACAATTGAAAATATCTTTAGTCGAGTGACAGGGGACAATGTTTCTAATATTGATGGCATAGTTAAAGCCAACGGCAACGCTAACTTATTTTTACTCAATCCGAATGGGATTTTGTTTGGGCCAAATGCTCAATTAGCCATTGGCGGATCTTTTATCGCTGCTACCGCGCAACAGATAAATTTTAACGATGGTAATTTTTTTAGTGCCACTCAAAAAAATGATGCGCCATTATTAACCATTAATCTACCCATAGGATTGCAATTTGCCACCAGTCCGGGGTCAGTCACCGTACAAGGTTCAACCCTACAGGTGAACCCTGGACAAAGTTTAACCCTGGTGGGTGGTGATGTGAACCTCAATGGGGGGCAAATTTTCGCCAGCGATGGCCAAATTGCGATCACTTCTCTAGGAAATAATGGCGAAGTTCCGTTAAATTCCGCCTTGGGTTTAGGGCAAATTTCCCCAGAAATAACCAGGGGAAATATTACTCTAGGAAATCGCAGTTTAATTAATGTTTCTGGTATCAATCAAGGTATCAATATTGATGTAGGCAATTTAACCGTCACTGGGGGCAGTCGCATCCAAAGTACCATTAACCAAAACGGCAAAGCGGGGGATATTGCGATTAATGCTACTGGGGCGATCGACATTTCTGGATTTACTCCAGATGGACTATTTAGCGGCATTTTATCCAAAACAGAAACCGCAGGAACCGGGGGCAATATTATCATTAATAATCCTGCGGGAAATGTCACCTTAGCCAACCGAGGCTTTATCGCTGCCGTCACCAACAGTCCGAACAATGGCGGACAAATTCAGATTAATGTAAATAATCTCGCGATCGCAACTGGGGGGCAAATTATCACCGCCACCACTGCCCCCGGAAATGCCGGAGATATTACAATTAATGCCACCGAAAGCGTCCAGTTGTCTGGCAGCAGCCCAAATTTTCTCCCCAATCCTTTGGCGAAGATTTCCGCATTTGATTTAAACCTATTAGAATTTATCACCCAACCGAATCCTGATGTAGAAGCATCTGGATCTAATGGTATTCCTTATACCTCAATTCAGCGAACTCCCGCACAAATCATCGCCGGGACAACGGTACTTGCTGACCCTACAGAATCATTTGATTATTATAAATTTTCTATTACTCAAGCTAATTCTCAAGGCATATTTGATATTGATGCCGCCAAAAAATCTGGCCCCGGAGATGTAGAAACTCAGATATTTTTATATAACTTAGCCACGGCACACTTACTCTATACCAATGATGATTCCCCGACGACCAGTGGGGCGGGGGGTAGCAGCGAACAACATGATGCTTATTTAAACGTCACCTTTGACCAACCGGGAATTTATCTGCTGGGAGTGGCGGAATTAGATTCTTTTGCCGCTACCGGATCGCCGATTAGTGGCAATAGGTTAGATGTAGGTGATACTTATACCTTACAAGTTTCCTTACAAAACCGAGGCAGCGAAGCTGTCACCGTGGCGGAAACTATGATTAATCCCGATAACTTTAATCCTAACCGAGGGGCGAATAGTGGTTTATTTTCCGAGTCCGGTGGCATTGGATCGGGGGGCAATATTACGATTAATACGGGGAAATTAATTGTCTCCGATCGCGCCGACATTTCTATTAATGCCTTGGATATGGGACGGGGCGGCAATTTACTGGTCAATGCCAGAGATATTGTGGCAATTAAAGATGCGGAAGTTTCCAGCATTACTCGCGGGACGGGGAATGCGGGAAATTTAATTTTTAATACGGGAAAACTCACCCTGGAAAATGAAGGCATTCTGAATACTTCCACCTTTGGTGCCGGAAATGCCGGAGATGTGACGATTAACGCCACCGATACGGTAGAAGCTTTTGGGGTCAATGACGTGGGCCGATTTAGCGTGATTAGAAGTGAAGCCCTTGAAGGCAGTACCGGCAATGGGGGCAATGTGAATATTACCGCTAGAGGCTTGAGTTTACGGGATGGGGGTCGCATTCTCAGCACCGCCAAAAGTGATGCCCCAGCGAATAGCGGTTCGATTACCGTGCAAACTTCGGACTTTGTGGAAATCATCGGCGCCGACCTAGAAGGATCTGCCAGTCGCTTGCGTACTAACGCTTATTTAGAAGGTGGCAGTGCCAATGCGGGAGATATTTTAATTGAAACCGGACGGTTAGTGTTTGCTAATGGCGGCAAAATCGAAAGTAGTACCTATGGGTCAGGTCATGCGGGAAATGTCACTTTAAAAGCTTCAGAATCCATTGAAATGACTGGCGTAGATCCCGTTGAATCCGATCCGGGTTTTGTGGCTTCTAGCACGTTTTCTACTGGTCAAGCAGGCACAATTACCATAGAAACAGGCGGGTCATTGACTTTAACCGATGGGAGTCAATTTACTGCCAATACCAGTGGATCGGGTAATGCCGGAGATGTGATTGTCCAAGCCAAATTAATTGAATTAATTGGTGTATCAGAAAATGGCAGCAGTGGGTTATTTGCTAGTGCTTTTGATGAAACGGAAGATGGCAGCGGCACCGGCAAGGGCGGGGATGTGATTCTCAATACGAACCAGTTAATTATCCGCGATCGCGCGGCAATTTCTGCCAGTAATTTTGCCAGTTACGCCCCATTGTCTCCGGGAAAAGGTCCTGCGGGAAATGTGGAAATTACCGCCAGAGAAATTCTGTTAGATAATCAAGGGATTATTAGCACTACTGCCGCTGCGGGCGATCGCGGGAATATATTTATTTCGTCGGGAGATATTCAATTAAGAAATAACAGTAATATTACCGCCAGCGCTTTTGGGGAAGCAACTGGCGGTAATATTACTCTGAATAATGATAATTTAATTGCTCTAGAAAATAGTGATATTTCTGCCAATGCAGAACAAAGTTTTGGCGGGCGAATTGTGATTAATGCTAACGGTATTTTTGGCACGGATTTTCGAGATATTAATACTCCCTTGAGCGATATCACCGCTTCCTCGGATTTAGGGGCAGAATTTAGCGGCACCGTTAAGTTAAATACCCCTGATGTTGACCCCGCATCAGGGTTAGTTGCATTAGAAAATAATGTGATTTCACTGAGTAATTTAATTGCTGATACTTGTGATGCCTCTGCTGGCAGTAGTTTCTATGTCATCGGTCGGGGGGGATTGCCTCCAAACCCTGATGCATGGCTGGGTAGCGATACAGTTTGGATCGATCCACGGATTGATGACCGGGCTAATTATTCCGCATCAATTGAACCGTCAGAGGCGATCGACAATCAACGGATTGTAGAAGCAACTGGATGGACAGTTGATGCCGATGGTTCGGTGAAATTAATCGCCCAAGCCGCTAATGTTAATTCAGGAAGTCCTTGGGAGCGATTCCGCGAAGCGGATCCCTTACGGGAATCTCCCCAATGTTCCATCTTGCCCCCAATATCACAAAAATAAATTACAGCGGTTTTCTTTCTTACTGAACCAGGGTAGGTCCCGCGCATTCCGTAGGGGCGAAGCATTCCGGTAGTCCATCTAATATTCTAAGCATCTTCTGGGGCGAATGGCCATTCGCCCGTACAAGGGCGAATGGCCATTCGCCCCTACGGAATGCGCGGGCCCGTACATTTAATCTTTTCAGCAATAATTTGTCTGCCGGAATGCTTCGCCCCTACAAAAATTTGTGGTTTACTCTACAGAAAATTGCTGTAGGACTGACCCACTGACAGGGTAGGGGCGCGGGGCGACCACGGGCGATCGGGGCAACCACTGCCACGGAAGAGGCCCTACAAGCGCCCGCCCCCAACTTAGGGCGTTTTCCCAGGGTTCAAGGGCGCAAGCATTGCGCCCCTACAACAACCACAGGGATGGCAATGCCTTCCTTACTCTATTCTCTTTCCTGTATTCTCTTTCCTCTGGTAAGGTAGAACAAAGCAACGTGGCCTTACAGCAATTTTCTGCTGAATAAACCACAAATACCTGTAGGGGCGAAGCATTCCGGCAGTGTAGGGGCGAATGGCCATTCGCCCCTACAATAATAAATTAAATACCGCTTGGGCTTCGCCCTAGGGTGGTTCACTAAGAAAGAAAACCGCTGTAAGCCACGCCCGCTAAATACTATGCTGATTGATATAGTAGCGAAATAATTCTCTAAAAAACTCTAAATTCATGTTTGACGCACTTGCTGAACGCCTAGAAGGGGCATGGAAGAAACTACGGGGTCAAGATAAAATCTCCCAGTCAAATATTCAAGAAGCTTTAAAAGAGGTCAGACGGGCTCTTTTAGAAGCAGATGTCAACCTCCAGGTTGTCAAAAACTTTATCGCTGAGGTAGAAACCAAAGCCCAAGGTGCGGAAGTCATTGCCGGGGTTCGACCGGATCAGCAGTTCATCAAAATTGTCTATGATGAACTCGTCCGAGTCATGGGGGAAAGCAACGTCCCCCTAGCCAAGGCAGACACCGCTCCCACTATTGTCCTGATGGCTGGGTTACAGGGAACTGGGAAAACCACTGCCACGGCCAAACTTGCTTTACTTTTACGCAAGCAAAAACGCAGCACCTTAATGGTGGCCACCGACATCTATCGACCGGCAGCCATTGACCAGCTAATTGCCCTGGGTAAACAAATCAATATTCCCGTCTTTCAACTCGGTACTGATGCGGATCCCGTGGAAATTGCCCGTCAAGGGATTGCTCATGCCAAGGAAATTGGCGTAGATACGGTGATTATTGATACCGCCGGTCGTCTCCAAATTGACGAGGAGATGATGGCTGAGTTATTGCGGATTAAACAAACCGTTCAACCGCACGAAACCCTGCTGGTGGTAGACGCCATGACCGGGCAGGAAGCAGCGAACCTGACTCGGACATTCCACGATCAAATTGGCATTACCGGCGCGATCCTGACCAAAATGGATGGGGATAGCCGAGGTGGTGCGGCGTTGTCGGTACGGCGGATTTCTGGGGCGCCGATTAAGTTTGTTGGGGTTGGGGAAAAAGTCGAAGCCCTGCAACCGTTTTATCCAGACCGGATGGCTTCCCGCATTCTGGGTATGGGAGATGTGCTGACTTTGGTGGAAAAAGCCGCCGAAGAAGTGGATCTCGCTGATGTCGAGAAGATGCAGAAAAAAATTCTCGCCGCTCAGTTTGACTTCACTGACTTTCTCAAGCAGATGCGGTTGATGAAAAATATGGGTTCTCTGACCGGGGTGCTGAAACTGATTCCGGGGATGAATAAGCTTACGGACGATCAGTTGGAAAAGGGAGAAACTCAGTTAAAGCGCTGTGAGGCGATGATTAATTCCATGACCCAGGAAGAACGCCGAAATCCCGATTTATTGGCTTCTTCCCCTTCCCGGAGACGGCGCATTGCCAAAGGATCCGGTTATCAGGAAAAAGATGTCAGCAAGCTGGTGACAGATTTTACTAGGATGCGGGCGATGATGCAGCAGATGGGTCAGGGGCAATTTGGCGGCATGGGTATGCCCGGAATGCCCGGAATGCCGGGAATGCCCGGAATGATGGGCGGGCCAGGTGCGCCACCATCCGGCTGGCGTGGCTATGCTGGCGGTGGGGATCAGAAGAAAAAGAAAAAGAAGCCAAAAAAGGGCTTTGGTACGCTATAATAGTCGATTGTGCTTTGTTCTTGACGATCAGGATCTTCCCAGAGTGTAATTGGTGAAAAATTTGTGATGTATTACCGAGAATTTTAGCTTTCAGCGAAGAATAGTCCAGAAGAACTGTTGCATCAAGAACAAATCGCTTAAAATTATTCAGGAGGAATATACTCTTAGCAAGATGATCAAACTGCGATTAAAGAGATACGGAAAAAAACGGGAAGCCAGCTATCGGATCGTGGCCGCACAAAGTACCAGTCGCCGCGATGGTCGTCCTCTGGAAGAATTGGGATTTTATAATCCCAGAACCGATGAGACTCTCTTAGATGTTCCGGGACTTGTCAGACGACTCCAGCAGGGTGCTCAACCTACAGATACAGTGCGTCGCATTCTAGAAAAAGCGAATGTCTTTGAACAAGTCAAAGCCAGTTCCAGTGTCCAAGCCTAAGAACCCAGTGGAAGTGGTGACTCAAACAATAGAAGATAAGGCTATTCCTGATTATGTAGGCTTGGTAAGGTTTTTATTGGAGCCTTTATTAGAGTCGGCAGAGTCTTTGCGCGTGGATTGCGAAAAGTCCGCCAGTAAACCAAAGGTCTGGATTCGGATGTCTTTTGAAGATCCGGAGAAGGGGCGCGTTTTTGGTCGCGGTGGCCGAAATATTCAGGCCATTCGCACTGTGTTGGCGGCAGCGGCTGAAACGGTGGGCGAGTCTATTTATTTAGATATTTATGGCAGTGGGTCAGGCGATCGCGATCGCGATCATTCATCTGATCGCTCATTTGAGCATTCATCGGATGAGCGATCGGAGCGCAGAAAATCCCCGCCCTCAACCCCCCGCGCCAAGCTGCCGAAACCTGCGCCAAGAGACAAATGAGAGGTTGATAGGAGAGAGAAAAGAGCAGAGAGGATAGAGAATAAACATAACCATACTCTTTAATCTTTACTCTTTACTCTTTACTCTTTACTCTCTACTCTTTTCTCTTGACTCTAAATTGCTGATTTTTCAGTCCCCATCCCTATTAATCCCATCTATTGAATCGACGCCTGTGAAGAGTCTTAGCCGACTCTAGGCGTCTTTTTACGTTGCGGGTTGCAGAAACCCGGTTTCTGCGGTAACTTTGATTTTCTAGCAGAGATAGTATAAAGAAACCCGGTTTCTTTGGTAATCCCATGTCAGAAAGAATCACGATTTCGTTGCCTTCGGTGGAGAGTGCGATCGCGCTTAGTGGTAGTCAACAAGAAAATCTGAAAACTTTGTCCAAGCAAACGGGTGCAATGGTCGATTTGCACGGACAAGAGTTGGCGATCGCGGGGACAGCAGCCCAAGTCGATCGCTGTCGTCGCTTAGTGGCATCTCTCGAAGAGATTTGGAAAGCGGGGAAATTGATTACCGGGGTGGATATTCTCACCGCTTGTCATGCCCTGGACACCAACCGTCAAGAAGATTTGCAAGATTTACAACGGGATGTTTTGGCCAAAACTCGTCGCGGAGATGATATTCGGGCGAAAACTTTCCGACAACGGCAATATATCCAAGCCATTCGCAACCATGACCTGACTTTTTGTATTGGGCCTGCGGGTACAGGTAAAACTTACCTAGCGGTAGTTTTGGCGGCTCAAGCGCTTTTATCTAATCAATACGATCGCCTGATTCTGACGCGACCTGCGGTAGAAGCGGGGGAAAAGTTGGGCTTTTTGCCTGGAGATTTGCAGCAAAAAATTAATCCTTATTTGCGTCCGCTTTATGATGCGCTTTATGAGTTAATCGATCGCGAAAAAATTGAAAACCTGATGGAACGGGGGGTGATTGAAGTTGCCCCCATTGCCTATATGCGCGGTCGGACTTTGAATAATGCGTTTGTGATTATGGACGAAGCCCAAAATAGTACCCCGTCCCAGATGAAAATGGTGTTAACTCGTTTGGGTTTTCGCTCGCGCATGGTGGTGACTGGGGATATTACCCAAACGGATTTACCCAGTTATCAAGAGTCGGGTTTAGCGGTGGCCCAGAAAATTTTACAAAATGTAGAGGGCATCGCTTTTTGCCAATTGTCTCAAGCGGATGTGGTGCGGAATCCTTTGGTGCAGCGCATTGTCGCCGCTTATGAGAAGTATCAGCCGTAGTAGTGTATTAGGGGGTAGGGTGTAGGGTGTAGGGCCGCCATCGGTGTAGGGTGTGGGGTTCCTCTGCTCGATTGGCGGCTCGATTGGCGGCTCCTCTGCCGACGGCGAGTCCCTTATCCCTGTAGCAGTAGTTGCCTATTCCCTGTTCCCTGTTGTGTAAGGCCGTCATCGGTCGCCATCGGGTGCGGAGGTGCGATCGTATTATCATTATAAATAGACAAAAAAAATCACAATGGGAGCTAAAGATAAATTTCATGCTGCGGTTAGAATTGCTCTAGAAAAAGAGCAGTGGAATGTCACGGACGATCCATTAAGACTCGAAGTAGGCGGCACAAAATTTGAAATTGATTTAGGTGCAGAGCAACTGTTAGCAGCAGAACGAGGCCAAGAAAAAATAGCCGTTGAGATAAAAACCTTTTTAAGTGATTCACCCCTGACCGATTACCATGCTGCATTAGGACAGTTTTTGAATTATCGGCTTGCTTTAGAAATTAGCGATCCCACAAGGATTCTTTATTTGGCAGTGCCGGTGGGGGTGTATCAAACCTTTTTTAAGCGCGAATTTGCCCAAATTTCTCTGGAAAGATATCAAATTAAACAAATAATTTACGATCCGAATGAGGAGGTAATTATCCAATGGATAAAATAGTGGATAAAATCGGAGATAAAATCGGGGATAAAATAGAATATTATCGCCAGATTATTCAGTCTGTGTTAGCGGATTATGCGTCTATCCCGATCGCGAATGGCTCGATAGATTGCTACACGGTTTTTGACACGAAACAAGACCACTATCAGGTAATGAATGTGGGCTGGGATGGGTATCGAAGAGTTTATGGTTGCGTGTTACATTTGGATATTCAAGGGGGGAAAATTTGGGTTCAGCAAAATATGACCGAAATGAGAATCGCCCAAAAACTGGTGGATCTAGGGGTTCCTAAGCAAGATATTGTCCTGGGGTTTCAACCTCCTGAAATCCGGCAATATACGGAATATTCAGTTGTTTAATTTTGTTTTGTTTTGTTCTGTCCGGTGTTGTGAGTAGTAGCCTTAAATAACGCGATCGCTTTCTCATGTTTACCGATAAAGATTATGGTCTGGGTCTAACCAGATAGCGTAAAAAACATTTTCGCTAAAAAATCCATGCACTCTGCCATATTCATTGGCAGAGATTTGAAACTGGTAGGGGGTATTGACTAGCTGCTCTTCATTAGCAATCCCAAAACCATTGGGTTCAGTTGTATCTTGCCAGTAGTGTAGGGTGTAGGGTGTAGGGGGTAGGGCCGCCATCGGTGTAGGGTGTGGGGTTCCTCTGCTCGATTGGCGGCTCGATTGGCGGCTCCCCTACTCCCGTGCTCCCGTACTCCCGTGCTACCCTGCCATACCCACCTCATTCAAAGCCTCTTGAATCACGCGATCGCTGACTCCCCGACGCTTCAATCCTTGAATAAAATTAGAGACCGTTAAAGAAGGATGACGGCTTTCTAAGTGGTAGAGAATTGCCTCATCAGGTAAAGGTGATTCAATTGGATGATGCTTTTTTTCGTAAGCTTCAACCAAGGTGACGAGAATTTCCAAGCGATTGCCCTCTGGGGTATTCAATTCTGCCTCAAAAAGCCGTTCAATTTCCGCCAACGCTTGACGATAATCTGCCTCAGTTTTTATCGGTTTCAAATCCATATTAATTAACCTCCCTATCAACGTTTTCCGGCCACAAATGTCTCCATTTTTCCCTCGTTACCCGGATATTCCTAGGGAAAAATTAACTAATTTTTAACACAATTAATCAATTGTAGCGATAAATAAGGCGATCGCTTTCTCATGTTTACTGATAAAGATGATGGTCTGGGTCTAACCAGATAGCGTAAAAAACATTTTCACTAAAAAATCCATGCACTCTGCCATATTCATTGGCAGAGATTTGAAACTGGTAGGGGGTATTGACTAGCTGCTCTTCATTAGCAATCCCAAAACCATTGGGTTCAGTTGTATCTTGCCAGTCTATTTTATGACATCGGAGACTTTTACTCTGATTGTTAATCAGTTCTTTCGCATTTAATTGAGATAAATCGCGCAGTCTCCGCAAGAGAGAAGCTAGATATCTGGCGTCCCTCTTACCTATGGAAAATTTTTCTTTATCATCCTGATAATACCGGAAAGAAAAACTAATTCCTTCCGGTATTTTTATCTCCCCTACATTTCTTCCGGCTGAAGATGGCTGAATGCGGATATCAGTGTCTTGTCTTTTTTTATTCTTCTTCGATGACACGGGTTTTGTAAAAGTTTCTCATTAACTCCTTAGTAATAATAGCATGAGAAGGTTCATCTTTTGGCAAGTCACCTCTGGCATTAATCCAAGGGTCTTCGCGGCGCACCATCAACTCTAACTCATAAGCGTCCAGAAAAAAATAATCGTCAGCTAACTCGTCTAAAAACTTTTGGACATCTTCTGAGAATTCGGGTTTTTCGACTTCTTTCAGAATGGGTTTAAACCCGAATTGTTCTTTGTATTCATAAAATAAAGCGGGGATAGTCGGCCCATGCATCCAGGCTTCAAAGTCTTCCTCAAATAGAGGTGTATCTTCAAAGGCTAAATACCAGGCTTGGGCATAGTATAAGAGTTTTTGCAGTTTTTGATTGCTGAGGTAAGAACCTACATCATTGGCAAACCAGATGAAGTAATCAGCGAGTTTGGCTGCGGTGGTTACGGGGGCGATCGTGGTCATATAAATTCACTGAATTAGTTGGATAATTTTGATAATAATTATAATAGCACAATGCGCGGGCCGTTGGAATGAAATTGGCGATTTTGTTTACCAAAAATATCGTCATGGCGAAGCATTTCGGCAGGTAAGTTATGGGTGGTAAGCGGGGATTTTCTGCCGAAATGCTTCGCCCCTACAGCCATGATGCAGCCATGATGCAGCCATGATGAAACTGAAATAGAAAAATTTTGTGGTATAATTGTGGTATAATCATCATCGTCAGGAATAATGAAACAAATATGGAAGCCACAATTACGATCGCTTTAACCCCAGAAGGAAATTTAGAACTCCCACCGGAAATTAGAGATAAATTCTCGCAGGGGGAAAAATACTCAGTGATTACCAATGGAGACACTATTGTTTTTACAAAAGTCCCCACATTTGATTGGGATGACTTAAGAAAACGCCGAGAGCAGTTAGGAGACGATCCGGATCAGCTTACTACTGAAGAAATTTGTGCGATCGTCAAGGAAGTTCGTCACGAAAGAGCAAAGAAATGAAAGTAGTTTTAGATACAAATATTTGGGTATCTGCGGTGATTTGGGGCGGAGTTCCTGATGAAATTGTCCAATTGGCAGAACAAGGAAGAATCACAATTGCCATGTCTCAAGAATTATTGGATGAATTAGAAGGCACATTCAATAAAACCAAACTGCAACCCAAGCTAAAAGCTTTAGGTTTAACGGGATCTACTGTAATTGCTCTGATTCGCTCATCTGTTATTTTATATCCAATTGATGAATTAAATGTGCCTGAACTCAGAGATCCAGATGATACTATGGTCTTGGCAACTGCGATCGCCTCTCAAGCGGATGCGATTATTACAGGCGATATGGATTTACGCGTTTTAGCAGAATATCAGGGCATTAAAATCATGGCAGCCCAAGATTTTATTCAACAATATTTTGACCTAGGTTCGTAGTGATAACTTTAGGCTTGACTTTATTCTTCCGTTTCGGACTCACAAGGTAATGTTAATCGGATATTGATATCAATTGTCAGTGTATTTTGATTTTCAAAACTCAGATTAACTATCTTTAATAATGGTTCTATCGGCAAAGAAGGATTAAATTTATTAGCCTTGACCGCAGACTGAGTTTGACTTTTATATCCCCCTTCTTCCAGCAAATTATTAATATTTCTCCAGTTCTTTACCTTCTCATTCGGGACATCGGCCATTATTTTGCAGTATTGATATAAAGTTTTGCACATATAAACTTCCACTCCCTTGGCACTCTGCAAAAGTTGGCGGGCGATCTCAGCCGGACTGCAACCGCACAGCAGCCCCCGCAGATAGAGCTTTTCCCGCTCAGTCAGTCCCTTTCTGGCCCGAGGAGAGCATTTTTGCTTGGCTGCGGCCAGGTCTTGGTACAGCCTTTCTAGATCCCAGTGTTTTGCCGCTTCTGCAAACATCTCATCTTTAGACATGGCAAGGGTTTTGGATAATTTGATAGTGTAATGCTAACCGAAAATTATAGCGTATGTTAGCAAAAATTTGCTTAACCTTAACCTCTTTTGGCACTCTTTACCAGCCATTACAGCTACAATGTCACACACAGCAGCCCACCCAGAGCGTTTTTCACATGAATAGAGCACATCTGTAGGGGCGAAGCATGACCGCATTCGATGGTTAAAAACAGAAACTTTTTCCGGTCATGCTTCGCCCTTGACTTGATTTGTGGTTTAGCCAGCAGAAAACCCCTGTAGAGTAAAAAATCCTAGTAATTTTCCTACTCGGCAAAGATATTATTCCTAGACATGACAAGGGTTTTCGGCAATTTGATAGTGTAATCCTAACCAAAACAGATAGTGTGTGCTAGTTGCTTGATAATTATTGTTAGTTTATTATTTTTATAAAGTATGACTTAGGTGGCTGTATTAGCCTCTTGCTCCGTAAAAACACTGAGTTCATGGCTAGAGGGATCTGGACAAATGTAAATAGTTGTAACAGACCCCGAACTTTTGCATAAAAGTTCGGCTGGAAGCAGAAATACAGGTAAACATTCCCAAAACTTTACTCAACAGCGCAGCGAAAGGGTTAGGGCGATCGCTAATTTAAAGGTAGTAAACTTTTATATGTCTGGGAACAATCTAGTTGGACAAACACTTAAAGGACATTACGAGATCACCGAGGAACTGGGATCCGGTACTTTTGGAGAAACTTATCTAGCGATAAATACCGAAAAATTTAATGACCCTTGTGTTGTCAAAAGACTGAAACCTCAACATCCATCTTTGATCCAATGGGTGCAACAGAAATTTGAGGAAGAAGCGAAAACGCTGAAACTGTTAGGAAAACACCCTCAAATCCCAGAATTATTTGCTCATTTCCAAGAAAATCAAGATTTTTTTCTCGTCCAAGAATATATTAAAGGTGACGATCTCCGCACCCAGTTCGTCTCTGGGGTGCCGTGGCCTGAAAATATAGTGATTTTTTTACTGAGAGATATTTTAGAAGTTTTAGAAATAGTTCATAAAAATAACGTCATTCACCGCGATATTAAGCCGGAAAATATCAGAATTACAGAGCAAGACAATAAGATTGTGCTAATTGATTTTGGTGCAGTTAAGCAAATTACCACCCAAATCTTTAACAGTCAGGGACAAGTAACAAAAACAACTGTGGTGATTGGTACACCGGGCTATATGCCGATGGAACAAATGAAAGCAAATCCTATGCTATGCAGTGATGTTTATGCGGTGGGAATGATTGGCATTGAAGCTCTTACTGGCATATTTCCCGCTAATATTCCTATGGATTCGACTGGAAAACCTGAGTGGCGCAATAAAGCCCAGGTGAGTAATGAATTTGCTGCTGTTTTAGATAAAATGGTGTGTTTATATACGCGCGATCGCTATCAATCTGCATCAGAAGCACTAGAAGCTGTCCGTAAGTTAATCGAATCAACAACACCGCCACCAGTACAACCAGGAGGAACAACACCAACAGTAATAGCATCACCACCACCTCCGCTACCTACACCACAACCGCCACCGCCACCTACACAATACGCCGGTTTTTCTACGCGATTAATGGCGGATATGATTGATAAAACCATCTTAATATTTGGCAGTATAATCTGGGATTTAATCACCCAAACACCAACCAATGATGGTGCAGAATTTTTGGGCAGGTTTATTGCCACATATGTCATTCTGGGATTTCTCTATTGTCCAATCATGGATAGCTCTAAGTTTCAAGGAACCATTGGCAAGAAGGTGCTGGGAATTGCTGTCACCGATATCAACGGAAATCAGCTAACTTTTGAGCAAGCCACTAAAAGACATAGTAGTAAATTTTTATCTTATTTAACTTGTTTGATCGGTTTTTTTCTAGCGGGCTGGACAGGGAAAAAACAAGCTTTACATGACAAAATTTGTGAAACTTTAGTCGTGAGGAAATAAGTAGATGTCTAGAACAAGTCACTATGCCGGAATTAACAAGCGATTTGTTGCGATTTTGATTGATAGTATTTTCTTGACATTTGCATACCTGCTTGCTGGGGTGAAAGCCCCGGATATTTTTGCTGAAAACTTTCAGCCAGACCAAAAATATTTTATATATACTATTTTGACAAGTATTGTAGGCTGGATTTACTTTGCAGGCATGGAAAGTTCGGATCTACAAGCCACCTTTGGGAAAAGGCTACTGGGCATTATTGTCACCGATACTCAAGGAAATAAAATATCTTTCGCCAGAGCAACAGGTAGATATTTTGCCAAGTCAAGTTGTGTCCTAGTTTGGATAGTAGCGTTAATTGCTGTATTCATAGCATATAAAGCCGGAGATGACTCCCCTTACTGGGTCGTAGCTTTATTAATATTTCTTGGCGGATTGTTATTAGGAACAATTGGCTACCTGATGGCAGCTTTCACCCCAGAAAAGCAAGCTCTCCATGATATTATGGCCAGATGTTTGGTGGTGAATGGCAGCGGTCAATCCATTACTATTCCCTGGAAGCTTATAATTGGATTGGCAATTGCCGCAATTCTATCTGGACGAATTATAGACGCTATTCCGACAGATACAAATACGACAAATACAGGCACGACGGAAATTACCCTGGATCCAGGGAACACAGATACAGACACGACAGGTACGGACACCAAGGTTCCAAGCGAGATAGTAATACCTCCTGAAGCTAGACAATTTCTTCAAGAAACGCCCTCTCCTACAGAAAACAACCCAAATATTCCTACCTCTGGTAGATTTACTGTTTGTGGCTCTGAGGAACAACTTCTTGAATATGACAATGTAGTCATAGACGGTGACTGGAAATTTCAGTTTAGTAATGGAGCAGGCGCTATTCATATAGCAAGAATTAAAATGCAAGGAGATTCAGGAATAATGAGAGTTGTATTTCCTGACCCTAGTGAAGCGGGTGGATTCGGAAAAGTGCAACAAACAATGCATCTCTATAGATCGTCTCAAGGATTAGTTGTGTTAGGCTTTAATCCGATGAATCCTGAGACAGGAAATCCTGTTACTTCTTATCAGCCGGATAAGTTTCTGATTAGACAGGAGTTTGATGGTTCGACTACGGTGAGAAACTGTGGTGATGGGGGCGATGGTTCACCTGTGAATGTAGAGCCATACCTAAATTGATTTTTCAGGGATATTTGATTCGTGAGAGATCGGAAACCGGGTTTCTTGACCAATAAGAAACCCGGTTTCTGCAATAACTTTTATTTTCTAGCAGAGATAGTGTGAAGAAACCCGGTTTCTTGTTTGCCGAAGCGAGAAAACGGGTTTCTTTGGTAGGCGCGATCGCCCAGAAACCGGGTTTCTTTCTGCCATTGTTATTTTCTAGCAGACATAGTGTGAAGAAACCCGGTTTCTTTGATCAATTAAACGAGTGTCAGCGCTTTGACCTTGGCGATTTTATCGGGACTCAATCCCGCTAATTCTCCAATTTCTAACCAGCCTTCTTTGACTAATTGGGCAAAGACAAAAATTAACATCGAATCACGAGAATCATATTTCCCATCCAGGTAATGCCTTCTGGCACTGAGAAAATCATGCAGTTTCCAGAGTTCATCGGGACTGGTGGCTGCTTCCGCTTGTCGTTTGACCTCTGCCATCATCGAAGCAACTTCACGACGATAGGCAGTATCAAAAGCAGTCTTGACAATTTTTTCTTCTGTGGGAGACCATTGAGTTTCAGTAAGGGGCATCGTCAAAATTAATAGTTTTTTGAATTTAAATTGCAGTCAAAGAAGATTACTTTCCTTGATATGAGTAAAAATTATAATAAATATTTGGATGCATAAACTAGGGGATTGGCTGAGAAAATTTCTGGACAGAGAGGAATTTTATGTCAAAACCCTTGCTATGTATGGATTTCACGGCTGTGCTATTACTTCTTTAAATTTTGCGGGATTGGGGGAATGGCGGCAGCTTGAGGCAGTTGGAACCAAGGAATTTGGGGAAAAGCGTGGTGTTCTTGGTGATACGCTCCAAAGTGATAACAAGTTATTAATGACCAACAATGCCATAAAAAATTAGTCGGGCGATGCCGGTTTTGTCCAGTCTTTCCCAAGCCATGAGGCAAATATGTGCCAAAAAAGAAAAGCTGAAGCGAACTTAAGATTAGCGGCACCAGGAAGACGAGGAATAAATTTAAGTAAGTAATATGAAACCAACTATGCACCGAGAAGGAAAATAGCCCGATCGCCCCGATAAATTTGAGAAATTGGCCAAGAGAAAAGTACCCGCCCAGGAATTTAGCATACCAGAAAATCGGCTGAGGATGGACTCCATCGTGAAAGTCAGGATCGCCAATCTGTCCCGGTTTTAAATGGTGAATTCTATGATTTTGTTGACAATTTTTATAGGATAATAAAGCATAGAGACTCACCGCGAGTTGGCCGATTCTCCGGTTTAAATGCCGATGGTTCGGCACGAGATTGCCATGCATCGCATCATGGGCAAGGATAAATAATCCCGTATGAAGAAAAGACCTTCCCCCGATACCAAAAGCGATCGCCAGCCAACTCATTTTTTCCAGAGGCAAAGCCATGAGAAAAATCCCACTGCCAACCCATAATAAAATAATCGCGATCGCCAACCATAAACCCAAATATGATCCTTGTTTTTGTAATCCCATAATTGCCATTTTAAGACTATATATCTATATAGCACTTGTCAGAGTTATGAAGGACAAAAAAACTGTCATTCCCGCGCAGGCGGGAATCCAGAAAACCTCTGTACTTCATTTGAATAATAACCGCTATATCTATGCGAAAAAAGCGCCCCCACTGAGGACGCTCTCATTTTAATCCGTTGAAAAATTGGGACATATTTCAGTCCAAATTATCAACAAATTTCTATCTTCTAACCAAGTTTAAAAGTTCCTTGGCCGATGCTAATAAATCAACCGCCACAAAGAATATCTTGCCATCAGGATTTAACAGGAAGCGCCAAGCAATATTCATGCCCACATTGCCACCAAACCAAGGGGTTTGACAAGTGCCAGTAACTTTAATTTGCAGGAACTCATCATTTGCTGGTTCAACCACACCCCGTTCAGGGACGAGTTTGAGATTTTGGCATTCTTCTCGGAAGAAACGCAGTACAGCTTCTTTGCCCACAATAGGACGTTGAAAAGGAGGTTGAATCGCACCATCTTCAGCAAACAATTTAATCAGAGCATCAAAATCATTTGCATTAAGATTGGTCATGTATTGAATCACCGTTGGATTATCAACTCCTTCGATGGTCACTTTTTGACGCTCAGAAGTCTCTGTGGGGACAACGACAGGTTCAGATACACGCTGATATCCTTGAATTTTGTTCGGGTCATAACCCATGTCTACCACTGCATTTCTCAAAACCGTGATTTGTTGTCCCGGTTCCATACTGCAAATGGTGGCTAAAACTGCGGAAGCGTTGGCAGAAAGTTGATAGCCAGAAGGAATGGGCGCAACGAGTCCTTCGTCCATCCATTCAGCTAGACGATACCAAAAGCCCAGTTTGATATTCGGTGTCCAAATCGCATACATCCGATTGATCGGAGTGTCGGTCCGATTGGCCAAATCGCACATGGCTTGGGATTGTTCCCGGAAGGACATTTCCTTGATTTGTGCCAAAGTGGATTCGGCAAACTGCATACTAGCCGCACCAGGAGCGGCAATTGTGATGGTTTTTCCCATTTCCAAGTAAGCAAACCAAATTAATGCCAGTTGATCTTCTGCACTAAGCTGGTTGAAACGGGCTGTTGTTGCGGGAACAACATCGGCAGCCAGAGTATTTGAAAAGATATTGCGTGCTGTATCAACGGTGTACGGCATAAAGTCTCCATTAGATGCTGAACTTGTAATGAGAAAGAGCTTTTCGAGCTTTTCTCTAACTCCAAGCTTTCTTGTTGTATTAACCTTAGCACATATAACTTAACAAAACGCAATATTTCTATAAAAATTTTTACGGGGGGATATTGCCTAAACTGATGATTCAACCTGTAACCCTTGAGAATACGCGGTGTCTGTCCCCTAAGTTTTGTTAAAATTACTACACATGAAGGTAAATTATGTGATATAATTAAGGTTTTGCTTTATTAATGCGATCGCGACAAAGCCCCAAAACCGAGTTTTTTGAGCAAAGTTCTGCTGAAAATCCAAAAATTGTCGTAAAAACCGGTTTTTTGTGTGCAAGAAACCCGGTTTTTTTATTAGGCGCGATCGCTATTTTTTTACCCTCGTCCCCAGCCATCTCACCATTTCTCTGTTAAAATATAAATTGTCGGTTTAGCCAAAAAAAGTTATGCCCGTAAAATGGAGAGAACATATTGTCACTACGCCTGATATACTCCGAGGTAAACCAAGAATCAAAGGAACCAGAATTCCCGTTAGTTTGATTTTAGGTTATTTAGCATCAGGAAATACCGTAGAAGAAATTATTAAGGTTTATATTCATGTGAATGAATCGTAATTTTGCAAGCGATCGCCTCTCTCTCATCTCCCCATCTCAAAGCCCGCCTCTTCCATGCCAAATCAGAAAAAGCGCGATAATTGATCGGAAGACTTCGTGCTTCGATACCCACGATTTAGCAAACCTCTGCCAGGATACGAACGCTTAAAATTTCATCGTTTCTCAGGGGTTTAATTGCAGAAATAGGAACGATGACAACGGCAATTGATTCCCCAGTAGCACTGAAGATTTCTAGCACGCCACCTTCTTCCCCGTTCCCCGGATGGGGGACATAATCAATGAGAGTGGCTACATCGCCTTTTTTGAGGTGATGTTCGGGAAAATCGCAATTTAAGGAAACGCGCTGGTAGAGGTCAAACATTTGTTGATTTCTCCTTTTTCGGTTTAAGGGTGATAAACTGGAATTTGCCGTCTATTTTACGATTGAGCCAAATGGTAATTACCGATAAGTTTCTCTTGTTAATGCCGATTAACTCTCCTTCTACACGATAGAAAATTCCATATTCGTTAGTGGTGTCTTCTACGGCTTCTGCTGTATCAGCTAATTGACGCAGGGCAGATATTAACTGTTCGGGGTTATCTTGGGTAAATCCAGCCTGTGCGAGAAATTTTGATTTGTCATCCTGTTCTCTTTGAACGAGCAAATAGCGAGTTATTTTAGAATCTGGAATCATGCCATCAGCGGGAATTTTCATACTACATTTTATTCATCTGTATAAATAGTTGCAAATAGTTTCACGGTTTTATCATTGCCGCTTTCACAGCAGGATGAATCAAGTCTTCAGAAATTCGATGGCGGTCAATATAAGTATTTATTTCTTCCTGGTTATCCAAATAAGTAGGTGAACATAATTAATTGCACTTTTTGTTCCCCGCCGATAGGCTGTGGATTCCCGCCTTCGCGGGAATGACAGTTTTTCTTCTGATCTGGTCTGTGGTGCATTTATTTCTGCCCACCTACTTAAAAGCTCAGTGCGTCAAAAATTTGAGCTAATTTCAGATGAGGTAAGTGCATCGGGATTTCTTCAGAAATAATACCTAAACGCCACAATTCCCCGATCGCACGAACCGAAGTTATCATTTCTGCGATAATTGGTTCCCCGTGCAAAATGTCAGGGTAACGTGCGACATAACGCGAAGCAGATTGTGTAGTCATTATGAGATTAGCCAGACACATTGATCTTGATTATAACTTACCCTATTGATTATAACTTACGCGAAAACACCGTCAAGTCGAGCGTAAACATCACCTAATTTTCACTTTTCAAATGTTAAGCTTATTTTACTATTTTGTCGAGATCGCTCTCTCATCCCCCCATCCCAAAAGCCTCGCGATCGCCCCCCCAAAAGCGCGATCGCTATTTTTTTAGCCTCGTCCCCAGCCATCTCACCATTTCTCTTTTAAAATATAAATTGTCGGTTTAGCCAAAAAAAGTTATGCCCGTAAAATGGAGAGAACATATTGTCACTACGCCTGATATACTCCGAGGTAAACCAAGAATCAAAGGAACCAGAATTCCCGTTAGTTTGATTTTAGGTTATTTAGCATCAGGAAATACCGTAGAAGAAATTATTCAAGAATTTCCCGACTTAATCAAAGAACAAATCCATGCTTGTCTTGATTATGCTCGCGATTTATCAGATTTTGAAACAGCCGCCTAATGAGTTTAAGATTTTTTATCGATCGATGCGTTCCTAACTCGATTGTCAAAATTCTGCGGGATGCCGGTTATGAAGTTTTCGTTTTAGGCGATTTCATAATTTAATGGCTAGGTTAATTGACTATTTATCCTTACACAATTGGTGAGAACACTACCAGGGAAAATTACTAATTGTATTTACAGGATTCGAGTTAAAGAGTAATCATTAATGGCGATCGCCTATTTTCTCCTTTCCCCAGAACCTAAAGGGATCAGAAACCGGGTTTCTGTCATAACTTTGATTTTCTAGTAGAGATAGTGTTAAGAAACCCGGTTTCTTGGAAAGCCAAAGTGAGAAACCCGGTTTCTTTGGTAAGCGCGATCGCCCCCACAAACCGGGCTTAAATCTTCCTTAAACCCTCCTTTATGTCCTTTGTGTCTTTGTGGTTCAAAAATTCTTACCCCGAAACCGAAAAAATTTAAATTCCCATCAATTAGAATCGCTCAAAAAAGGATTAACTAATAAATTCTCGGTTTTCGCGCTGGGGAATTTCCAGCAGATAATCTTCCTCGGCACATAGATTACGCAACTCAGCAAAAGCATCAGCAATTGAAGCTTTTTGACGCTGCTGTTGCCAGCTTAAAAAATCTTGAAATACCCGATGATCTACTACCGCTGCCACAAGGCGATCGCCCAGAAACCGGGTTTCTGCCATAACTTTTATTTTCTAGCAGAGATAGTGTGAAGAAACCCGGTTTCTTCGCTTTTGGCGTCCGACTAATAATTTCGTGAAAACTTTGTTCAGCCTGACTAATATCCCAATTCAAGCGATCGCCTCTTAGTTAAACGATTACTTAATTAATCTTAAAATTAGGGTAGGCATTGCCCACCTGTACTCATACTGGCTTAATTTTAACAAAAACAGGCGATCGCCCCCACAAACCGGGCTTAAATCTTCCTTAAACCCTCCTTTGTGTCCTCTGTGTCTCTGTGGTTCAAAAATTCTCACCCCGAAATCGAAAAATCAGCCTAAGATCGAGATAAACCTATCGACTCGATCTATGAAACGCATTGTATTAATCACTGGATTTGAAGCCTTTAACGCGGATCTGTACCGCAAAGCCGCCCAGATAGCGACTTCTCGCTGTCCTGACCTGGAAATCCGGGTATTCTGCGATCGCGACATTACCACAGATCCAACCGCAGTCGAAACTGCCTTAAAAGGGGCGGACGTATTCTTTGCCAGCTTAATTTTCGACTATGAACAAGTTCTATGGCTGCGGGAACGAGCACAAAACATTCCTATCCGCTTAATTTTTGAATCAGCCTTAGAATTAATGGCCCTGACCCAATTGGGCAAATTTGTCATTGGGGACAAACCCAAAGGAATGCCCAAACCCGTACAATTTATCCTCAGCAAATTCTCTAGTGGCAGAGAAGAAGACAAACTCGCGGGATATATTAGCTTCCTCAAAACTGGGCCAAAACTGCTGAAATTTATCCCCATTGGTAAAGTCCAAGACTTACGCAACTGGCTAATTATTTACGGATACTGGAATGCCGGGGGCATAGAAAATGTTGCCGCAATGTGTTGGACATTAGCGGAAAAATATCTCGGCTTAACCGTGGGGGAAATACCCCCACCCCAAGAAACCCCAAACATGGGCTTACTTCACCCAGAATTAGAGGGATATTTTGAATCACCCCGGCAATATTTAGAATGGTATTTTTCTCGCCCTGGTTTTCGTCTCTGGGAAATCCCCGAAACCGAAACTAGCCTAACTAAGAAAAAGCCGGTTGTAGGCATTTTACTTTATCGCAAGCACGTCATTACCAAACAGCCCTATATTCCCCAACTGATTCATCAGTTTGAACAAGGGGGAATTGTTCCCGTTCCTATTTTTATTAATGGGGTAGAAGGTCATGTCGCTGTCCGGGATTGGATGACCACAAGTTATGAACAAATGCAACGCAAACAAGGTAATATTTCTATTCCTTCGCTATCCCCAGAAGCGGTAGAAGTGGATACGATTGTTTCTACTATTGGCTTTCCTTTAGTCGGTGGCCCAGCCGGGTCAATGGAAGCGGGCAGACAGATAGAAATTGCCCAAAAAATTCTCACGGCCAAAAATATTCCTTATATCATTGCTGCCCCATTACTGATTCAAGATATCCATTCTTGGACGCGGCAAGGAATTGGTGGTTTACAAAGTGTGGTTTTATATGCTTTACCAGAGTTAGATGGGGCAATTGATACTATTCCCTTGGGGGGTTTAGTCGGTGAAAATATCTATCTAATTCCCGACCGTGTACAGCGGTTAACGGGACGGATAAAAAACTGGGTGAATTTGCGCCAAACTCCGCCATCAAAAAGAAAAGTTGCCATAATTTTATACGGATTTCCTCCGGGTTATGGGGCAACGGGAACCGCTGCTTTATTAAATGTCCCTCGCAGTTTATTAAACTTATTAAATGCCCTGAAAACCCAAGGGTACACGGTGGGTGATTTACCGGAAGATGGGGAACAAATTATCCGCCAAGTTAAAGAAGCAGATGAGGCGATCGCTTCTGAAGGTCAATCGTTTTCTGCTAATCGCAAAAAAATGGGTAATCTCACTACCACCGTTAACGTTAAAAGCTTAGAAAAATGGTTAGGCTACCTGCTGACAACCCGGATCGAAAAACAATGGAAATCTTTGACCGATACGGGGATTAAAACTTATGATGACCAATTTCAAATTGGCGGCATTCACTTAGGAAATATTTGGATTGGGGTGCAACCACCTTTAGGAATTTCCGGCGACCCTATGCGGTTAATGTTTGAACGGGATATGACCCCGCATCCTCAATATGCGGCATTTTATAAATGGCTACAAAATGAGTTTCAACCTCATGCGATCGTTCACTTTGGGATGCACGGAACCGTGGAATGGCTGCCCGGATCTCCGTTAGGCAATACGGGCTATTCTTGGTCAGATATTTTATTAGGAAATCTGCCCAATTTATATATCTATGCGGCGAATAATCCCTCAGAATCTATTTTAGCTAAACGGCGCGGTTATGGGGTATTAATTTCTCACAATGTTCCCCCCTATGGACGGGCTGGGTTATATAAAGAATTGATTACCCTACGGGATTTAATCGCTGAATATCGGGAAGACCCGCAAAAAAATTCTGCGTTACAAGAAGCCATTTGTCAAAAAATTGTGGATACGGGTTTAGACAGCGATCGCCCCTTACCGGAAGCGAAGAAATTAGGCATTGAATTCACCGTAGAAAATGCCCGAATGTTTAGCATGGAAGTTTTGCGTAACTATTTTATCCAAGTGTATGAATACCTCCAAGTGGTAGAACAACGGCTATTTTCTTCTGGGTTACATATTTTAGGGCAACCCCCAGAACCAGACCAATTAAAATCTTATTTAGATGCCTATTTTGGGGAAAATCAATCACCCAATTCAGCCGAACCAGAAAAATCGGGGACAGTGACGCAAATTCAGGATTTGTTAATGCAAAATACCGATGAAATGACTAATTTACTCCGTGGTTTAAATGGGGAATATATTCCCCCAGCCCCAGGAGGAGATTTATTGCGCGATGGGCCGGGAGTTTTGCCCACCGGACGGAATATTCATGCTTTAGATCCTTATCGAATGCCGTCCCCCGCAGCTTATGAACGGGGTCGAGAAATTGCCAAAAAAATTATTGCCCAAAATGTGCAAGAAAATGGGCAATATCCCGAAACCGTGGCGGTGATGTTGTGGGGTTTAGATGCGATTAAGACTAAAGGAGAATCCTTGGGAATTCTGTTAGAATTAGTGGGGGCAGAACCACTGAAAGAAGGAACCGGACGCATTGTGCGTTATGAGTTAAAACCTTTAGCGGAAGTGGGACATCCTCGGATTGATGTATTAGCAAATCTTTCGGGTATTTTCCGGGATAGTTTTGTGAATATTATTGAATTGTTGGATGACTTATTTTTGCGGGCAGCGGAGGCTGATGAACCGGAAGAACATAACTTTATTCGCAAACACGCTTTAGCTTTAAAAGCGAAGGGAGTTGAGAATGTTTCGGCGCGATTATTTTCTAATCCTGCCGGTGATTTTGGGTCTTTGGTTAATGACCAAGTAGTTGATGGGAGTTGGGAAAATGGCGATGAGTTGGCAAAGACTTGGGAAAGTCGGAATATGTTTAGTTATGGCCGTAAAGATAAAGGTCAAGCCCGACCAGAAGTGATGGCAGAGTTGTTAAAAACGAGCGATCGCATTGTGCAACAAATCGACTCGGTAGAATATGGTTTAACAGATATCCAAGAATATTATGCCAACACGGGAGGTTTAAAACGGGCAGCGGAAAAACAAAGCGGCAAAAAAGTCAAAGCTAGTTTTGTGGAAAGCTTTTCTAAAGATACCAATCCCCGAAATTTAGACGACTTGTTACGGTTAGAATATCGTACCAAATTATTAAACCCTAAATGGGCGGATGCAATGGCCAATCAAGGGTCAGGTGGGGCTTATGAAATATCCCAGCGGATGACTGCTTTAATTGGTTGGGGAGGAACCGTAGATTTTCAAGAATCATGGGTTTACGATCAATCCGCCGAAACTTATGCTTTAGACCCAGAAATGGCGGCTAAATTACGCAAGTCTAACCCGGAAGCTTTTCGGAATATTATCGGACGAATGTTAGAAGCCCACGGGCGAGGATTTTGGCATCCGTCCGAGGAAAAATTAGAGAAGCTGCGGGCTTTATATGATTTAACCGAGGACGAAATAGAAGGAGTTAGCGTGTAATAATTCCTCAAGAAACCGGGTTTCTGGTCTGGGCGATCGAATAAGTTGTCTTCTTAGGTAAAAAAACCCGGTTTCTCGGTTACTGTAATATGGATATAAAGGAATATATGATGAGAAAAATCAGCTTGACAGGATTAGCGATCGCCTTCCTATTTTTCGGTAATTTACTAGGGTGTTCCAGCCCCGTTACCGGGGAAACCAAAAATGGGCAAACGAACAATGAATCAGCCGAAATAAATATGCAACAAAATACTCCAGAAATCAAAGGAGAACAGGTGACATTAACAGGTGTGGTTATTCGCAAATCTTGGAATAAAAGCTATGAGTCTTGGAACGCGGGAGGCGGTGATTATTTCGTCCTAGATGTAGGAGATACGGAAATAGCAGAACGTTCCGCTGAGGAAGGGGTAATTTTACGCGGTTCTGATGCGGTAGACTGGGAAAGTTTTGCAGATTATGAGGGTCAAAGGGTGCAAGTTGAAGGCTATTTTATCGAAGCACAACCGTATGTCCCCCAAAGTCCAATGGAACAATATCCTATGGGTATGGATGGGAAACCTTTACCCCGTGGGAGTGGTTTTCAAGTTGATGCTATTCAGATTTTGAATTGATGATGATTTAGGATGTTAGAAAAAGGCGCTCGGCGAAATTATCCCAATTTTGCCGAGTGTTTTTTGTTCAAAAAATAAGACAATTTTATCGGTAAATAGCCATCCTAAAACAACGGCGAAATAAGCGATCAAGCCTCTCTTTCCCAAAAATAGAGAGTGTTGCTCAACAGTTCAGTTCATCCTGCACGGATAGCTACATAATAAATACACAAGGAAGAAATACACAAGCAAGCGATCGCTGGAGATTATTTATGTTATACTTAAACTATATAAACTGCAATAAACATGAAAACTGACAGTATTTTTTACCGCCTAGTTTTGGAATTCCCTCAAAGCTTTTTTGAATTAATCGGGAATGAGTCATCAGAGGCGACTCGGTATGAATTTACATCGAGGGAAGTCAAACAACTGGCTTTTCGATTAGATGGGTTATTTTTACCCACCACTAACGAGGAATATCGCCCTTTTTATCTGGTTGAAGTGCAGTTTCAACCGGACGATACATTATACTATCGTCTATTTAGTGAACTGTTTCTCTATTTAAAGCAATACCAAACGCCATTCCCTTGGAATGTGGTGGTAATTTATCCTACTCGTAGTATAGAAAGAGAAGTGGCTGTTCAATTTGGCGATTTACTCAATCTAAACCGGGTAAAACGAGTCTATTTAGATGAGTTAGGGGAGATAGGCGATCGCTCTTTGGGAGTTGGACTTGTTAAGCTAGTTGTAGAAGAACCAGATCAAGCGGTCGATCGGGCTAAAGGTTTAATCCAACAAGCAAAGCAAGAGTTAACTAATGAACAAATTCAGCGAAACTTGGTGGATTTAATCGAAACGATCATTGTCTATAAATTACCTAAAAAAAGTAGAGAGGAGATTGAAGCAATGTTTGGCTTAAGTGAGTTGAAACAAACCAAGGTATATCAGGAAGCTTATTTAGAAGGTGAGGAAAAAGGGGAACAAAAAGGTGAGGAAAAAACCAAATTAAAAGCGATTCCTGCTTTGCTTAAGGAGGGTTTGACTGTTGAACAAATAGCCCGCGCCTTAGATTTACCTTTGGCGGTGGTTCAGCAAGTGGCCACAGAAACAAATAAGTCAAATAATTCTTAAGATTTAGGAAATTAACCGTAATTTCCAGAAAGATATTTACCACTTCAGACACAGAGAGCACAGAGAATACAGAGATGTCCTGGCTTTGTGTTTTCTGTGTTTTCTGTGTCTGAATTAGTTAGATCGATCGCATCAGCCAGAATTTGAGGCAAACTAGAAGAAGAATTACTATTAGATCCAAACAGATAACCCAACCCCAAATGGCCGAATGTTCGATTTCATTATTGCAAGAGATCCATGAGGCGATCGCCGCAGATAACCCCTTTGCCCGACCCCCGGTAGTCACTGACCAAGACATCTGGGGCGAACCCTTCCCGGATCTCACCACCCTGAACCGTCATGCGAGTGATGCGGTCTTAAAACTGCTGACGGCAAATTCTTGTTATCCCAAACTGACCTCGATCGCGATTACAGGTTCCACCGGGACGGGCAAAAGTCATATAATTGGACGCATTCGCCATCACCTGAAAACTCATCCGGGCAACTTATTTATCTACGTCTCTTTAGGCCAATATACCGATGCCAACTTGTTGCGTTACCAATTCCAACAAACCATCGTCAATGGGTTGCGGCAAAAAGGCAGTCAAGGGGTGATGCAATGGTGGCAACTGGCAGCGGAAATTGCCAACCAAACCTTAAAAGTGGTGAACCCAGAGGCCAGAGTTTTTCATCCTTTGGAGTTAGTAAAAAACCTCCAAGGGAATAACTTGGCGAAAAACCAAGCCTGGATTAATCAACTGACCGAAGCCTTTTTCAGAATTAAACCGAATATTGGCGAACCGGATATCCTTCGCGGGATTATCTGGACTCTTTGTAATGCCCAAACTCCTTATGCTTTGAAATGGTTAGCGGGTCATCCCCTGACCACGGAAAAAGCCGAACAATTGGGGCTGCCGAATCACACGGACAAATACCGGGATACCGATGCTTGGGAAACCGTGGTGCAACTTTTAACTTTAATTAGTGATTATTATGGGGTGATTATTTGTTTTGATGAGGTGGAATCTAGGGATAAAGGAGAGGCAGGGTTAAAACGAGAAAGAATTGTGGCCAGTTTGGTGAAAAGATTGTTTGATACGATTCCCCGATCGCAACTCAATCATCCCCTGATTCTGTTAACAGTAATGACCCCGCAAACTTGGCACAACAAAGTGCTAAATTTGCCCCAAGGAATTCCCTCTTATTTATCAGATATGGGCGTTCCAATTCGGTTACGACAAATGGTGGATGAGGAAATTGTCCAGTTAATTGCCCTTTGGCTGCAAAATTTTTATCAAGCGTACCAGCTAACCCCACCAACTCCGGTCTATCCGTTTGATGCAGATCAGCTAAAAGCATTAGGTCGGGAACAGCTTACCGTTCGGCAAATTTTAACCTGGTGTGCGGATAATGTGCAGTCCGTGGAAGTTTCCCCAGCCGAACAGATCGAACGGCTATTTGCCCGGGCTAATAGTTTAGACCATGAAGGGTTAAGCGAGGCAGAAGTCGATCGCGCTTTGACCGATCGCTTTTTATTAACGGATATTCTGGAATTTTCCCTAGAGTTGGCGATCGGACAAACCATTGGGAGTGTAACCCTGGAAGGGGTTGACCGTTTGCCGAGTGAAAAACAACGGAAATATATCCAATTACAAGCGATCGCCAAAGAAAATGGCCAAATCGTGAAAATTGGCATCGCGATCGCCCCACAAAACCATCCCCAAAGCCTTTGTGCCACCTTAAAACGCCTTGTGGAATATGAAAAATTTGACTTAACCAAAGGTTGTATATTGAGTTCTGAAAATCCAGCAATTCCGACCCATTGGCAAGCCTACGGTTATCTAACGAAATTATGTTCTCAAATGGGGGGAAAATGGGTCAAATTACAACGGGCAGATTTGAAACCCTTATTAGCCTTATGGCAGGTTTATCAACAAAGGTCTGATTATGGATTAACCGCCGAACAAGTTTATCAGTTTGCCCGATCGCACCAAATTATCGCCAAAAATCCCCTACTATGGGCAATTTTCACCAATTCCACCCCAGCGATCGCCCCCGACTCTCTGGAAGAAAAGCCACTTCCAGACCTGTTTACCGCCGAATATTCCTACTCAGACTTCGACTTAGCCCCGTTAGATTTAGGGTTAATCAGTGAATTGCCGGAAGACTCTGCTGATACCTGACTTTTACCATTGCGGATATAGCAACACACCTGCGGAAACCAATCAACAGCGATCGCGTCTGAAAAAAAACACTAAAAAACACTTTTCCATCTACTACCAAAGGCTAGTATCAAAGGCACATTGCCGTCATCTCTCGGTGTCTGATTCATCGGTGTCTGATTCATCGGTGTCTGATTCATCGGTGTCAGATTAATTTGTGTCACACACTTTTCTTCAACTCAGGTGTATCGCCATTAGCTTTTAATTAACTAATTTAAATAACAGTAGGCTGGGCAATGCCCACCCTACGACTCTACTGCAACTGTTGAAATCAAAAAGGTGAGTAAAAATGCTGAGTTCTTCTTTCATTGCTTTGGCGATCGCCTTTGGAATGGGACTACTATCCCTGTCATCTCAGGAAGAAATTGCCACGGTTCTCTGTGGGGCGATCGCGATTATCTGCTTCATTTTGTCCCTAGTGCTCGCATCTTGGCAAATCCAGTTAGCCCTAGTTCTCCTATTGATAGGTACTTATAACTACCGCTTAAGTCTCGATCCCTAAATCAGCGATCGCCCATTAGCCCATAGACTTACCGAATTAACTTCATATAACTAAACATTCCGATAAATTTTGTAAAAATTTGACAAATGATGTGACAATTTAATAAGCATCTGTTACATTTATTTGAACCATCAGCCAAACCCGAGGCTGAAAAAAACAATGTAAATTAGTCCAAGAGGCACAAAACTATGTGGCAACTTCTCCCAATCATTCTGCTGCCCATCGCTACCATCGCGATCGCCTATATCCTAGAATTTTCCACCTACTTGTTAAGTCAGGTCTGGGTTTTGTCCAGCATGATCCCCAACTGGATCCCCACCGTTGTCCTGCTGATCCTGGTAGTCTTCACCTACCGCAGTCTCAAAGCATCTTCAAGTCAGGATATTTAACTCGATCCTGAGTGAGTGTTCACTATTCACTTCATTATTTGTTATTTATTATTCATTATTCATTATTTGTTATTTGTTACTCGTCACAGTGAACCAACAACCAAAGAATCCCTACGCAACAACCAACAACAGATAACAAATCTGATAGTTAAAAAGCGATCGCCACAAATCAAAGCGTTTGCCACTATACTGACTTAAGAATTTTTCTAGCTGGGATAGGGCTTTTAGCCGGATCAAGCCAGAAAATGTTCGGATGATTTACCTTAACTCTTAGATGGATAGGGCATATTTGTAGATGAAGATTTTAGATTCGCAAGGGCGCTTATTTGGTAAATTAAGCATCTTAGATATTGGTGCAGGATTGGTGATTTTGCTGGTAGTCATCGGCATCTTTTTTCTGCCGGGGAAAACCGGGTCAGTCGCGCAAATTGGCGTCACCACAAAACCCGTAGAAATGGATGTGCTGGTTCGGGGACTGAGTGTGCGTAACCCGAATGGTTTAATTAAAGAATTTGAGAAAAACAAAAAAGCCAATATCATTATCCGCAATCAGCCTCACGGTGAAGTTGAGGTCACGGCTGTAAAACGACTCGTCGATGAGTTGGCCGTACCGCAACCCGATGGCACCCTAAAAGTCCTCCCAGATCCACGAGTGGAGGATTCTTATCGCCTGAATATGATTTTAACCATTGCGGGAAAAGCGACCATGACGGAGACAGGCCCAGTTTTAGGGAATAACAAGTTAAAAATTGGCACATCTGTGGAACTCGATGGCCTACTGTATAACTTCAATGGCAGTGTGATCGAGGTGCGAGTCAAATAATATTGGTTATTGGTTATTGGTTATTTGTTATTTTACCCTGGCATAGACAATCACGAATAACAAATAACCAATAATGAATCAAGCCGAAACTAACCCCAGTTTTAGGGCTTTAACAATAGCTTGACTGCGATTTTTGACTTGAAATTTTTCAAATATCGAGGTTAAATGAGCTTTAACAGTGGCGGTAGTGACACAAAGATTTTCAGCGATTTCTTCATTAGAAGCCCCTTGAACTAACCACTGTAAAACTTCTTGTTCTCGTTCGGTTAAATAAACGGTTTTATTGCCGGTCAGAGAATGTCCCCCATAAAAGTGAAACATCCGAAAAAACCGCGTTATCACTTCCGGGGCTAGATAAATTTCATCTTTAATCACGGTGGCGATCGCATCATATAATTGCTGGGCAACACAATCTTTAAACACATAACCCCATGCCCCCGATTCCATCGCTTTAAAGATTAATTCATCCTCGCGATGCGCCGATAAAACGATCGCTTTTCCTTTATACTTTAACTCTCTAAACTGATCCAAAGCATCAATCCCATCTTGTTTGGGTAATTCCATATCCAATAATATAATCATCGGATGTTGTTCCGCTGCCAGTTTCACCCCTTGGGCGACGGAAGCGGCTTCCCCCACTACATTAAATGTTAAACCACCATTGGCACTATAAAATGCCAGCAAAGTTTTTAATCCTTTGCGAAACATTGGTTCGTCATCCACTAATAAAATGGAAATGATTTGTGGTAATTTTATTTCATAATTTAGCATTACTTCTTCCTATTTTGTAGAGCGATATCAATGCCAGATCAATAGCAAACAATCATTGCAAAAATATCTTTGGTTATTCTGGTTTGAAAAAAGCAACTCCATGAAATGAATCGATGTGTTGCCATAAATGGACGTTATTTAGTAAAATTACCTGATTGACTTTTTAATTAATCCTAATTAATCCTATATCAGCGAGCATACCGGGGCAAAACAACGGAAACTTGCCCCCCACCTTCGGGAAGATTTTCTAACCAAATCGACCCTTGATGATCGAGGATAATTTTTTTAGCGATCGCCAATCCTAAACCTGTACCACCCGGACGCTTAGAATAGTAAGGAGTAAAGGCATTTTTCAGGTATTCGGGAGCAAATCCCGGTCCGCGATCGCTCATTTTAATCATCACTTCATTCCTAAATAGCCGCCAATGACAATTGACTACCCCGCCCACGGGACTAAATTCAATAGCATTGCTCAACAAATTCTCAAAAACTTGTTCAATTTGCCAAGGTTCAAATTCAAATTCCAAAGGCGACTTTTCCCAAAAAAAGCTGACTTTTTTTTCAGCCAATTTATTCTCAAATAACCGATATATTTTTTCGATTATTTGCTGAAAATTTTGCACTTTAATATGGTTTTTTTTCGGTTTAGTGTAGTTTAATAGTTGAGTTAAATTTTGGCTCATATTCCGAACCGTATCACCAATAATCATAGCCTGTTCCTTAAAAATGGGATCTGACAGACCCCAATTCAAATTTTGAGCATAAAGCCCAATCATTCCCAGGTAATTTCTGAGTTGATGTTCGCTGCGTCCGATCGCAATTTCTAGTAACTGAATTTCCTCTTGTTGACGCTCGTGATCTCGACCCATAACTAAATAATCACTGAGCAATTCAAATCGTTGTGCAGTGGCTTGTTGTTCCGCCGCCGAAAGCGGTTGATGCGCCCACAAAAGTAAATACTCATCTACAGATTCGTCAGAAATGCAGAAGCGATCGCCATTTAAAGAGAGGGCTTTCTGAGGGGCGATCGCGGCGAAATTAGCGGAATTAGTTTCGGGAGAATAGGCCAAAAGTTCGCCAGAATTTTCTATATCGGATTTGTCCGTGGCATCGGTAGCAACTAAAGGATAAAAATAGAGATCCGGAGGAACATTTTGCCGATCGCTATCTACATAATGTAGCCACAGTTCCGACTCGATCTCAGACAAGATTTGGCGATCGAACCCCGGACGTTCTTCGCGGACAACAGCCATTCGATGCCTATTCCCCAAGGGAGAGGGGCGATCGCGAAAAACCAACCAAGCACCCAGCAGGGGTAGTTGTTCGACTAACTGTGCTAATTGTCGCTGACAAACCTTGACCAAATTGCCAGATAGCTTAGGAGATGCATTGGGCGATGCCGAGGGCGATCGCGGGAGTGCTTGACTCCCCACCATCCCTGAAGATAAGTGCCGATCTAAACTCAACTTTTGCATAGAGTCACCTTCTAGTTTTAAAGCGGGGATCCCCTTATTTATCGGCATGGGATCGGTAGCACATCTACCTTAACCATAGATGTGGGCAAACGACTAGAAAACACAACAATTTTTAAAGTTTCGACCAAAGTCTAATAACCAGATGCCAGTCCCGTGACTAATCTATAACTTGTACGGCCTAATCACCCACTTATGATTCCTGCGGTTGCTCAGAGTTTGGCAGAAATCCTGGCTGGTAATGCCTCTTCAATTGCTACGGAGCAAATTGACTTCGACCACCCCACAGTGGATCGGGGGATCGGCTCACGGCTGAACTTATATTGTTATGAACTTCGACCCCATGAACAGAGGCAGTCACATCAGCAAATACCCGACAAAACCAGCCAGAAATCAGAGGCGATCCTTTGGTTTGACCTATCGTTTTTGATTACCGCCTGGGATGCCACAGCGATCGGCGAGCAGCATCTGCTTTCAGAAGCACTCAAGATGCTATTAAGCCACCATTGCTTACCCCAGGAAGTTCTGCCGATCGCGCTCCGAGGTTCTACGATTGTCCCCATCGATATTTCTACCATCGATCTGAATCAGACCATCGCCCTCTGGAATGCTCTGGGTGTACCGCTCCGTCCCGCCTTATATGTCACCGTGACAATTCCTATGCCAGTGGCAACAGACTTGCCATTGTATGTGGAAATGTCGCAACTGCCAACCGTGCCAAGCAATTAACTGGTTCAGCTTTGCTCTAGGGAAGTAGAAAGAAACCAAAGAAAATTTTCCATGCAGAGATGCTTTTATGCGATCGCACCTCCGCATGAAAAATATCAAACCCAATATTAATCATTTTACTGCTTAAGTTCTGTCTAAGTCCAGAGATTTCCCCATCTCCTCCTGGAAACCAAAGCCAACCTACTGGAATGAAGTAACGGGATCGAGAGATGAAGGAATGAACTAGCGGGATCAAGGGATGAAGGGATGAATTAGCGGTTTGGGATTAGACCTGTTGCCAAAAGCCAAGCTGTTGCCAAATAGCAAATGGAGGATATCCACTTATGCCTTTGGATTATTTTGCCCCTGGTGTCTACATCGAAGAAGTAGACCGGGGGAATCGACCGATAGAAGGAGTTAACCTGAGTGTTCCTGGCTTTATCGGCTTTACCGAAGATGTACGCGGTGACGCGGAAACCTTCAAACCGATGTTAGTCACTACTTGGGATCAGTATTTAGAATATTTTGGCAAACCCGGATCCGATGGGTTTACCGACTTTGGCGCGTATCTACCCTTTGCTGTTCAAGGTTGGTTCCTGAATGGTGGCGGTCGTTGCTGGGTCACGAGTCTTGGCAGCCGACTACCGGGTGCGGCGGCGCCAACGGCTCAAGAAACCGCCACGAAACTATTAACCTCTTCCGGCGTTACGGCTCTACTATTTAATGTCAAAGGAGCAGCCGCTGCTGGAGATGAAGCCGCATTACCCGCAGTCACCGGACAACTGACCGTGGCGATCGAAAGCGACACCCCGATCCAGCCAGAAGACGACAGCGAACCACCTTTAGACACTGGCGAATACTTTAAGGTGACAGTGAAGCGGGGCGACGAAACCCTGGAAAGCTTCAGCAACCTAACCATGAAAGAAGAAGTAGCCGCTGAAGTTGGCAGCTATGTACTCACCGCTTTAGCCGATTCGCAATATCTGAATGTGGAATTAGCAGCAGGACTGCCCGCAGTGTCAGCCCTATCCAAGCGGCCCGCCAATGGAGTCTATCAAGTCAGCCCACCGGCAGCTTATATTACTGACGTGAATCAGCTACCGCGAGAACTGCAAGGAAATCGCAGCGATCGCAAAGGCGTCCAAGGCATATTTGAAATTGATGATGTCTCCATCATTGCCTGTCCCGACCTGATGCTGCTTTACCAACAAAATCTAATCAACCTAGATCAACTCCACGGCATCATGGAAATGATGCTCAGTATGTGCGAAAACTCCGCACCCAGCCCACCGTATCGCATGGCCGTCATCGACCCACCGCCAGTCAAACCGGGCAAAAACGACAACAAAGCCATTCCCCCAGAACAGCAAAAACCCCAAGATGTCGCCACCTGGTTAAGTATGTTTAACCGGCGCTCCATGTTTGGCGCACTCTACTATCCTTGGGTTAAAGTGGCCAACCCCCGCAACGGTGGACGCCCGATTTTCGTTCCTCCTTGCGGACACATGATGGGCGTATGGTGCCGCACCGACGAAACACGCGGTCTATTCAAAGCCCCCGCGAACGAAACCCCACGGGGTGTCATTGGTCTAGCCTACGAAACCAACTTCCGGGAACAAGAACTCCTCAACCCCCTCGGCATCAACTGCATCCGCAACTTTGCCAACTTCAACCGGGGCATTAAAATTTGGGGCGCTCGCACCCTCGTTGAACCGGACAACATCCAATGGCGCTATATTCCCGTTCGCCGCTTAATGAGCTACATCGAAAAATCCATTGAAATTGGCACTCAATGGGTAGTCTTTGAACCCAACGACGAAGCCCTCTGGGGTCGAGTCAGTCAGACCGTTTCCAGCTTCTTAACTGGGCTATGGCGTGAAGGGGCTTTAGTGGGCAGCAACGTCAGTGAATCCTTCTATGTCAAGTGCGACGGGGATCTCAATACCCCAGACACCATGATGAAAGGACGCCTCTATATCGAAGTGGGTGTCGCCCCTGTGCGTCCAGCGGAATTTGTCATCTTCCGCATCAGTCAGTGGGCTCCTGGCCAATATGGCCAATAATTGATGATCTGGTAAATGTCATCCCCGCATCGTTTGTTTGCTGGAATGACACATGGAAAATTGTAGGTTGGGTTGAGGCACGAAACCCAACTTTTAAAGAGGAAAGGTAGTAGGTTGGGTTGAGGCACGAAACCCAACCGAAATAACAGATGTTAGGCATTACTGAAAATTGCCACCTGACAAATGTTGGGTTTCACTTTGGTTCAACCCAACCTACGCTAATCTTTTTAAGCAGACCAAGTTAAGTAGCCAAAGCGGCTACACGACACCTATCAACAATACACCTTGACTTACAAGGAGGAAAAAAATGGCAGACCTGCTTACTATTTCTTCTAACAGGTTTTCATTTAAATATGGTGGCACCGAGTATCCACTCTTGAAAGTTAGCGGCATTAATATTCAAGCCAAAACCGCTGGTCACGGTAAGCCGATCGCCTCTACAGCCAAAGCCCAGATGACCAGAAACACCACTTCAACTGGGTACTACAACAACCAAGATGTCACCATTACCGCCGTTATTGAAGATAAGAATAAAAAACTATTTGACCTCTTCAAAAAAGGGATGCCAGCCACTTATGGCGGCGATGGCAAATGGAGTCAATGTTTTACCGATGGTTCCATAGAAATCTTTGATGCCGACGCTAAATTAGTCATCACCTACAACCTGAAACAATGTCAGATGGTAGGTTATGAAGTTTCTGAATTTAATGTTGGCGGTCAAGACTTTTTAACGGAAACATTCACCCTGAATGTAGAAAGCGTTGAGCGCAAACAAAGTTAAAAAAACAAGATAGATCGGAATTGGCGCTCAGTAACATGATTCAATAACGCCGCATACACTCAATATTAGGAGAAATACAATGCCAGATACCGTAGGCGAACCGCTATCCCAGGCTAGGTTTCAATTTAAAGCAGATAATCTCGATGAGGGTCTCTTAGTCGAATCTGTTTCTGGCTTGAAATTGACCATTCCGGTGACTCAATCTGATGGGCCATTGGGGGTGACTAAGGGGAGTAAAGTTAACCGACAAGCCGCTCCTTCCGCCGTAGAATCCCACGATATCACGATCAAATTTATTACCTCTAGTAAAAACCCCAAAGCCGTTTCTGATTGGTTTTATGATTCCCATTCGACCCCTGATGTGGGTGGGGCAACCAAAACCAAAGGAAAAAATCAAGTTGCAACCATTACAGTTTTTAAACAAGATGGCACCGAGTCAGCCCAGTGGGAATTTAAAGGGGTGATGCCTATGACTTATGCCATGTCAGACTTTGATGCAGCAGGCAACCAATCCCTGACAGAAACCGTCACCTTTGCTTATGAATATTTGATGCGTAAGAAATAGTGATTGTTTCTGATATAAATTACCTTTTATTTTTAGGGACACGGCATTGCCGTGTCCCTACGGGAGATCGATATTTAAGAAGATTTAATAAAATTAAAAAAAATTAAAGAAAATTAAAGGAAATTTAAGCAAATTTAAGCAAATTAAATTAGAGCAAAATAAGGATATAACCGTGGGCAAATTTCCCGAAGTTTTAGCCAAATGTCGCTTTTTTTTAGAACTGAAACTTGATGGCAGCGATGAGTCAGTGGATGGCTATTTTATGGAATGTAGCGGCTTTAAAGTGACTCAGGATATTATCGAAGCCACTGAGGTGACGCCGCAAAAGTGGGGCAAATCTAAAAAAGGCTTAGTGGTGACTACAAAAATCCCTGGCAATGTGAAATATAATAATCTAATATTGCGTCGAGGGCTGACTTGTTCGATGACCCTATGGAATTGGTTACAAGCCGTACAAGAAGGGAAGTGGGGGGAGAAAAGAAAGGATGGGTCTTTAGTGATTTATGACCAAGGGGCTCAAGCGCAGTTTAGATTAGAATTTAAAAATGCTTGGCCAGTCAGTTATACGATTTCTGACCTGGCTGTCACTTCTGGAGAGTTTGAAATTGAAGAAATGGAAGTGGCAGTGGAAGAGCTAAAAAGAGTAAAATTATAAAAAATATATATTGGCGATCTTATGATGATTCAAACGGAGTTTGAGTTTACTTTGCCCAAGGGATATTTGGATGAAGAGGGCAACCTCCACCGCAAAGGGGTGATGCGTTTGGCAAGGGCGATCGATGAGATTGTTCCTTTGCGGGATCCGCGAGTGAAATCTAATCCCGCTTATGCGACGATTCTGATTTTATCGCGGGTGATTACCCGTCTGGGGGCATTGGAGTCAGTCAGTCCGATGATGATGGAAAATCTGTTTGCGGTTGATTTGAATTATTTACAAAAGTTTTATCGCCAGATTAATGAGTTGGAACCCCCAGACCCAGAGTTTATTTCCCCCGCTTCCCCCCCTGAAGAAAATCCAGAAATGGGCAGGATGATGACGGAATTTCAGTAAGATTCAGTTAAGCATTATAGTCAAGTATTATAGTTAAGTATTATAGTTAAGTATTATATATGTTTTGGTATGAGGAATTCGACAATATTTGAGTTTACCCTGCCCAAGGGATTTTTGGATGCAGAGGGAAGTATTCATCAAGTCGGGATGATGCGACTCGCTACGGGTGAGGATGAAATTTATGTGCAAAAGCATCCCCAAGTTAGGCAAAATCCAGCTTATGCGATGTTGGTGATGTTGTCCCGGTTAATTGATGATTTCGGGCATTTATCGGTGGTGACTCCCGAAATGTTGGAACAGCTTTTTTTAATCGATCTCCTCTATTTGCGGGACTTTTTTGCTCAGATTCACCAGCCTTTGGATGTGGTGTCGGGTGGGAAAGTTTTCGGCTACCCCTTGGAGCAATTATACCAAGAGGTAGCTTTGATTGCTTTTTATTTTCATTGGTCTTTAGATGATATTTTAAGTTTGGAACATTCCGAGCGATCGCGCTGGGTGCAGTTGATTTCCCAACTGCATAAATGATAATTTACCCTTAGAATTAGATGAAAAGTATCCGCCGATATCCGTAGATAATTATGAGTAATTATTTAGCCATTCCGACTGTCACCGCCGCTTTGCAGCGAGTTTTGCAGGAGGCGATTCAAATTGACATCGATGGCACCAGGGTGACAATGGCTCGACCAGCGAATGCAGGCAGTGCGACCCCCGAACGCGGTGTGAATCTGTATTTGTATCAAACGACGCCAAATCCAATTTGGCAAAAGAATGCAGATGCGCGATCGCGATCGCAGACCAGCAGAGATAGTAAGCAAAACCGCACCGCTTGGGATTTGAATTATCTGATTAGTTTCTACGGCAATGATATGGATCTGGAACCGCAACGGATCATGGGGAGTGTGATTCGGGCGTTGAACGATCGCGCGATTTTGGATAAAGACTCTATCCTAGAAACCATTGCCGATGAAACTTTTCCTTATTTAGCCAGTTCTGACTTAGATCAACAGGTGGAGCAAATTATCTTCACGCCGCTGAATTTATCTTTGGAAGATTTATCAAAAATTTGGTCGGTATTTTTCCAAACTCCCTACGCTTTATCCTTAGCTTATAAAGCCAGCGTGGTGATTTTGGAAGGGGAACAAGTCAGCAAAAAAGCTTTGCCGGTGCGTCTTCGCGGGCTGGCAGCGGTGCCGTTTGGTTATTCCCCGATAGTGGATCGGGTGATTTCTCGAGTCGGGCCGGGGGAACCCATTCTTAAAGATAGTACCTTATTAATTCAAGGGAGAAATCTGAAAGCTTCCACTACCCTAGTCCGCATTGGGGAATTGGAACTCACCCCCCAGGAGGTGACGGAAAATCAGATTATTTTACCCTTGAGTTCAGTACCCGATGATGTCTTGATGCCTGGGGTGCAAAGTTTACAGGTGATTCATCGGATTACACAACGTCTAAATGTAATTCCGGTCTATGGTGCGGCAGCGACCGAGGGTGAACAAGCGGCGACAAATTTGTATCATTCCCCAGACAATAAATCGTATCAGTCTTTGGAGTCGAATGCCGCGCCGTTTGTTTTGCGTCCCACAGTTCTGAAAGCTACGGTTTCTAATTTGCAGGGTCGGGAAGAACCAACGCGATCGGCCCAAATCAAAGTGCGGGTGAATTTGACTGTGGGCAAAAAGCAGCGGGTGGTGCTAATTTTAAATGAGAAATCCATCGAAAATCCCAATGCTTATTTGTTTGATGCCCCAGTCCGGCGCACCAATCAAAATACGATCGCAATTCCGGTGGAAAATGTTAAACCAGGGGAATATTTGGTGCGGTTGCAAATTGATGGGGCGGAAAGTCTTCTGACTGTGGATACAGACCCGAATAGTAAGACATTTCAATGGTATAAAGAGCCGAGGATTTTAGTCCGCTAAATTGTTATATGTTATTGGTTATTTGTTAGTGGTTAGTTGACTTAAATTTGCCTAACAAATAACTAATAACTAACAACAAATAACCAATAAGAAAAGTAAGGAATTAAAGCGATGAATGAAGAAGAATTGAGACAACAATTAGAAAGAGAGATGGAAACCCTGAGTTATAATCGGTTGCATAAGTTGGGGAATGAGGCAGTTAAAGCGAAGCTGATTATTGGGCATGGTTATCGGGGCGGAAAGTATGAAATTCTGAGAAAAGATCAAGAACTGCTGCTGACTCCAGAAGAGGCGGAAAAGTATTTAGAGGATTTGCTGAAGTCAACTTAGACTTTAGGGGCGAAGCATTCCGGCAGATGCTCTTATACCAAATCCGGTTCTCATATACTGACTATGATCGTTACCTAAAACGCTTGTGGATTCCCGCCTTCGCGGGAATGACATCTGACCTGATAAACGGGTTTTAACAACCGGATTTGGTATTATTGCTTAAAATATTGTAGGGGCGAATGCGAGAACGCCCCTACGGAATGCTTCGCCCCTAAGAAAATTTATGGTTAATTAATCTTAAAACCGCTGTAAGATAGTACCGGGAATAATCGGGAATAATCGGGAATTATTATGAACTGGCAAGAAGAAAATCAAAAGTATTTGATGGGTGCGATCGCGCGGGTGCAAGGGGCATTAGAACTAATGATTAACCAAACTCCTGGTCAAGTTAAATTGCCGACTTTGCCTCCTAGCCAGTTCAGCCAACCGACAGCGTTAGAAACGGTCTGTAAATCTTTCCAACTTTCCCCTTTTGAAAGGGATTTATTAGTATTATGTGCGGCGGTAGAATTTGATGCTCAATTTGCCGGACTTTGTGCCCAAGCCCAACATAATGAGCAAAAAATTTATCCGACTTTTAGTTTAGCTTTGGCCATATTTCCGGGGGGACATTGGGATGCTCTGAGTCCGATAAATCCCCTGAGAAAATGGCGATTAATTGAAGTGGGTGTGGCCAGAACTTTGGCCACGAGTCCCCTGCGAATTGATGAGCGAATTTTACATTATTTGGTGGGGGTTAATTATTTAGATGAACGCTTGCATGGCATTGTTGAACCTTTAAGTCCAGAGTTTTATGTTGAGGTAGGGGAGAACGGCATTTCGCCCCTACTGTTGGTTTCGTCTCATCAAGAGTTGGCGCAAGAAATTGTCGCTAGTTGGGGGCAAAGTTATGCCGAATTTGGCCGGTTTCCATTGTTACAATTATGTGGGATGGAACCGGCTAGTAAACAGGCGATCGCGGCTAAAGCTTGTGCTGACCTTGGCCTAAATTTATTGGTGATGTCAGCAGATGCTTTACCAGCGGATCAAACCCAACAAAATTTACTGAAAAGTTTGTGCGATCGCGAATATATTTTAAATAAAAGTGCCATATTTCTCGACTGCGACCACTTAGAAAGTAATGAAGCATGGAGAGAGGCAACCGTAGCCCGTTTTATTGATACGATTAAATGTCCTTTAATAGTCAGTAGTCGCGATCGGCGCACCCAACGGCAACGCCCCCTAATTACCCTAGAAGTCACTCATCCCACAGCCCGCGAACAACGCATAGTTTGGCAAAATGCCTTGGGTGATATGGCCACTCAACTCAATGGCCATATTGAATCTTTAGTCGCCCATTTTAACCTCAGTCCTTCGGCGATTAATTCTGCTTGTTTGCAAGCCAAAGGAATCATCAATCAAAAACTAGAAAATCATCAAATCAATCAAAACATATATCAAACAAGTCAACCCGAAAATTTTGCCCAAACTGAACCTACAGAAACTACAGAACTTCAGGAAAAAATTCATCATCAACTGTGGCAAACTTGTCGCCTTCAAGCCCGATTAAAAATGGATGAATTAGCCCAACGCATCGACACAAACGCCACTTGGGATGACTTAATTTTGCCGGAAAAAGAGAAACAAGTTTTGCAAGAATGCTACGCCCAAGTGAAACAAAGAGTTAAAGTTTATGAACAATGGGGTTTTGGGGACAAAAGTGGCCGAGGCTTAGGCATTAGTGCCTTATTTGCCGGGTCTAGTGGCACGGGAAAAACAATGGCAGCAGAAATTTTAGCCAAACAATTACAACTCGACCTTTATCGAATTGATTTAAGTTCAATTGTCAGTAAATATATTGGCGAAACCGAGAAAAACTTGCGGCGGGTTTTTGATGCTGCTGAAGGGGGCGGCGCGATATTATTATTTGATGAAGCTGATGCTTTATTTGGCAAAAGGTCTGATGTTAAAGATAGTCACGATCGCTATGCCAATATTGAAGTGGGCTATCTCTTGCAGCGCATGGAAGCCTATCGGGGTTTAGCCATTCTCACCACTAACTTAAAAAATTCCATTGACCAAGCATTTTTGCGCCGGATTAGATTTGTGGTGCAATTTCCTTTCCCAGATATCAATCAACGGGGAGAAATTTGGCAGCGCATTTTCCCCGAAAAAACCCCAACGGAAGGATTAGCGTTTAAGAAGTTAGCCAAACTGAATGTAGCCGGAGGAAATATCCGCAATATTGCCATAAATGCGGCATTTTTAGCCGCTGAAGCCGGGGAACCTGTGATGATGAAACATATTTTAGAAGCGACGAAAAGTGAATATATAAAAATTGAGCGCACCCTGACCGAAAGTGAGATTAGAGGATGGCTTTAGTTTGACAATTTTGGTTATTTCATTCGGGGCATGGTTGCGGGGAGTGGTTATACCAATTTTAGAAACTACTGCTACAATTCCCTGGTTTATTTGGGCGCAAGCATTGCTCCCCTACTGTTGTATGAATTTTTGTAAATAAAATTACCAATTTCAAAATAATCCAAAGTCGGTTTTAACCGACTTGCGCTATTAGCCGGGGGTTTTAACCCCCGGCGGTTTATGTACCCCCGCAATTAACCGACGATTGCGGGGATTAAAATCCGGCGGGGATTAAAATCCCCGCCTGTAGGGGTCAACGGCCGTTGACCCCTACAGGCGGTTGAAATCGACTATTTTACTAATTTTAGAAACTATACAATTCCCAGGTTTATTTGGGCGCTTTTCCGTAGCGCCCCTACTGTTGGATGAATTTTTGTAAATGGTATTAGTTAGTAAGGTGGGCAAAATTTGACCCACCCTACAGTTGCAGGAAATTGGCATTAAATGCCCACGGAACTCGTTTCTAGGGAACTGCCTTCCGACGGGGGTTGGTTGAGTTGTTCTAAAATTTGTAAAACTTCCCGCTCAAAGGTGACTAAAGCCCGGTTTGTCCGACCGCCAATATAACATTTGCCGTCTTTTTGTAACGCCCAAATTTGGGAGTGAGAGACGTAACTCATCATTACTCCTAGCATCAGTAAACCAAAGCCGGTGTAAACAATGGGAATGCCCGGATCGCTTTTAATTTGTAAGCCGGTACTGCCTACTAAATCGACAATGGTGAGGGTGATGCCATTGACTTCGATCGCGCTGCCTGTGCGGACAGTGCTGATTAATTTGCCATCATTGCCATAGAGTAAAACCGTGCCTTGTAAGTCAATGGCAATCACGGAAACTCCATCACTTAAATCGGTTTTGGTGGGAATCCAAGTCCCCCAAACTCTGGTCTTACTTCCGGTTTTTAATTCACCCATTGGTAATTGCAAAACTGGGCTATTATTCAGCCGGACTTTAATCCCGGCAATGCCCCAATCGGTTTGGTAAAGGGTTACGCCCCGATAGCGTAAGGGCTTGTTTACATAAATAGTTTGGCGATCGACTTCTTGTTGTTGATTATCCAATACAGATAAGTCAGAATAAAACTGGTCAATCTTGCCATCTTCTTGGTATTCAATCCAGAATCGATTGACTTTGACTGACCAATCTTTAAATACATTTAATTGCGCCAATGGCCCCGCATCGATAATATTATTGATGCTGAAACTATCCCCACTGGGGATTAATTGTTGGGCCATAATTCCCGTGAGGGTGCCCCAAATTGCCCCCGCCAAAATAATCAACATACTGGCATGGACAATAATTGGGCCAATTTTGCCGATTATGCCTTTGCGGGCATAAATTTTATTGCCTTCTCGAAATACGCGATAGCGCCGATTTTGTAATACTTGTTCCAGTTCGTTGAGATGGCCGCCACTGAGTTGGGTACTGAGGGCTAATTTTTCATATTGTCTGGGTTTTTCATAAAATTTCCAGGTTTGGGCTGCTTTGAGGGCAGGAAATTGATGGGTAAAGGTACAAGCGGTTAAGCTGGAACCAAATAAGATTAAAATAGAGAGAAACCACCAGGTTTTATAAACATGATCGAGGCCAACAGTTTTAACTACTTTCCAGGTGAGGAAGCCAAATAAGGCTGGGTTTTCGGGATAGTTTGCTTGATAAAACTGTAGGGATTCTCCTTGTTCTATGACGGTGCCAGAGATGCTAAAAAAGGCGATCGCTAATAGTAAGATAATCGCTAATCGTAAATCGCCAATAATCAGTAATACTTTGCGGAGCAATTGTTTAGCTGTCCAAGTTTTGGGTGCTGAATTTTCCGGCGGTTTTTCTGAGGGTACAGAGTCTTTAGATTCGTTTAAGTTCATGGTTTATGTGTTCCAGATTTATTGTGTTACTTAAATCAACTGAAAAGCGAACATAGGATCATCCCACTTGGGTAAGGGCGAAGCATGACCGCAGGTAAATTATTGGTTAAAAGCCGAAATTTTATCCGGTCATGCTTCGCCCTTACAGAATTATATAAAAGCAGAAATATATTGGGCGAAGCATTCGCGTATATAGATAATTTTTCTGTTTATCCGGGAGATATATCCGCGAATGCTTCGCCCCTACTGGAGATGCGGCGCGGCGCAAATTAAGCTACGGGCAAGAGTCTAAATAACAGGGTAAACACCCCAAATCCGACTAATAATGCGCCGCTGACTGGAGTAATCCAACTAGACCATTTTCTTAATTCTAAGAGTTTTTTGATGCTGGCGGTAAAAGTTCCTGCTAAAATTAATGGGGAAACATAACCAGCGGCATAAGCTAATAGCAATACCCCGCCTAAGATGAGGTCTTGGCTGGTGGAAACCCAAGCTAATAATGTGGCTAAAACCGGGGTACTACAAGGAGAAGCCACTAAGCCAAAGGTTAGACCGAGTAAGTAAGAACGAATGCCTTTCGGTAAGTCTTGGGAAATCCACTGCATTCCGTCAAATGATGGCAGTTGAATGGGTAAGGCTTCGAGTAAGTTTAAACCCATTAAAATGGCGATCGCGCTAACCAGAATTGGCAAACCAATGCCAACTTGTCCATAGACTTTGCCCAACGTCGCGGCGGCAATTCCTAAAGCCGCTAGGGTGGTGGCGAGTCCCAGGGAAAACCAGGCAGACTGGGCCGCTGCTTCCAGGCGATTTTTAGTTTCATAACCGCCAATATAGCCAATGGTAATTGGCAACATGGAAAGCATACAAGGGGTTAAACTGGTGAGTAAACCCGCCAGAAAAATGACCCCAACACTGACAAAAGTTAAATGGGTGATTTGGTTCGTGACCAGGTTGTTTGCCAGTTGTTGCAGGTGATAAAGTTGTGTTTCTAGGGAGTTAATCATGGGCATGGGTTGAGGCCGAATCTGATTTTATTGTATTTCGAGATGGTGTATCAGGAAAATATTTATAATTTATCAGCCCAGAAACCGGGTTTCTCATGGGTTACAACTGGTCATTCTCGATCCTCAACCCAAGAAACCCGGTTTCTTTTCTCATTAGACAAGAAAGCTTTCATTATAAAAAGCCCCTCTTTTTTAGGGGGGTTGGGGGGATCGAAATATTTATTTTGCGCTCTTGTCTATTATGCCTCTCCCTAGAGGGTATCGGGATCGATGCCCAACTCCTGAAGTTTTGCTAAGGCTTGATTGAGTTTGGCTTGAGTTTGTTCTTCCCGCAACAGTGCCCGATCGCGTTCAGCTTGTGCCTCTTGTTCTGCGAGTCGGGCGGCATCTCTTTCCAGAAACATGGTTTCCGGTTCAGCAAAAGGTTCGCCATTGGGATGAAACACCGCTAACCCATCCTCCATTAGTTCAAATCTAATCTGCAATAACGGCGATGTCCAAGGCAAATACAACGCGGTAATCAAGGTGCAAATATCATCAGGCTGCGATCGCACAAATCCCCAGAAATCTTTGCGTTCGAGGTCATAGTAATAACTCTCTAAAACCCCGTAGTCTTCATAAAATTTTTGCTTTTCCGCCATTTCCCGACGGGTGTTGCTTGGTGAGAGAATCTCAAATACTACTTGCGGGGCAATGTTGTCTTCTTCCCATTGCTTATAGCTGCCGCGATATCCCGCAGGACGACCCAAAGCCACCATTGCATCTGGCGCTTGGCGGGGTGCCGGTGGTTCCTCTACTTCCACGGGATACCACAGCAAATCTCCGGCTACAAACGCTACTTCATCTTTTAATAAATGCTTCAGATTTGTCACCAAACGCACAATCCATTCATATTGTTCTGTATTATCGGCCATCGGTTTCCCGTCAGAATCAGGGTAAAGTAGTTGAGCAGAAAAAGGGGCTTGAATCATTAGTTATACAATAGTCGATCGCAGTTAGTTTATTTTAACTGATTTATTAGATCGTGACTTGCCAAGGCTGACGGTCGGGGCAAACTCATAGAAAGAATAAGATAAGTAGGTGGGCAGAAATAAATGCACCACAGACCATATCAGAAGAAAAACTGTCATTCCCGCGAAGGCGGGAATCCAAAGCCTATCGGCGGAGAACGAAAAGTGCAATTAATTATCTTCACCTACTTAGCCCTCTCGAATAAACCAATACCGGGATGGTTCATCAAAAGGGGAATTGAGGATGGGTTCGTTGACTTCGTAGGTCATTTTTAAAAAATCTAATTTTTTGATGTCTTTAACTGGGTGAAATACATCATTCAAACTCGGAACTTAGGTCTAGGTTTATATATTCATCATAGTTTGGTTGGTAGTCTTGCTCTATAAATGCAATTTCCTTCTGAATAAGTTCCGGATTTGATAAAATACGGTCATGCTTTTCTTTAGCTTTGTTAAAAGCTTCTTCCAAGGATTTACCTGTTGCTTCTATTGGTATTTTGTATCTTGCATTTATGTGGGTTTCCACAGTCCATTTAGTAGAATGAGACGAAACGGAAACTGTAAATTTATATAATTCAGACCGACAAGTTAGCTTAAACCCAAATGTTTTTCTTTTGAAACAACCAGTGTATTCGTGAGTAAAACTATCATATTTTATATTCTTGTCGTATTGTTGGCAAAAAGTTCTCATCTGATTTATGTTAACTGGTGTGTTTGAATTTAAAACATTTTGCTTTAACTCCATAGTTTCTAAAAATAACCCGGCTTTTTTCCTTTGAAAGTCTAAATCTGCCTCTAAGAGAGTTTCACCTATACCTATTATTTCTGATTTAAAATCATCGATACTTAAAAGTGGGCTTATATAAAGAATAATCCATCCTTTTTCACCTTCATGTTCACAACAAATATATTGCTTGTAATACAATACTTCGCTAGTTTCAAATTTTTTAGCGTTTCTTTTTTTATTAATCAAATCAATTTTTTTATCCGTGACCTTTGACTGATTGTTTTTACCCGAGTATTTATTTAAGTATTCTTCAGTTATTTGTTCTGGATTTATAATTCGGAATGGTGCAATACAGCTATAACAGTTAATTTGCATTTGAGCTTTTTGCAAATAGTCCTCGCTATCACGTTTTGTGGTTTCTAAATATTGTTGTTCTAGCTTTTTAAGACTAGGTATTTTGATGAGATTATTTAAAATAAAAATTTGACTGTACGTTTTATTGCTTTCTTCCAAAAGATTGTGTACAATAAGTAGCCTAGGATTTAGATAAATTGATATTGAATTTCCTGTTTCTAAATTGACTAACGGGTCATACATAAAACAATACTGAATAAACCGATTTACTGATCTCAGTTTTTGATGGAATCGCTGGGCTTGTTGAAAGTGGCGATTATTACAATCTATTGAGGAGTAATCGATTCCTTCAGAAATATCGATATCAAAAAAAGGTTCTTGAATTTCATTTTCTCGGTAATTCATTTTCTACAGTAGCTCCAATAACTACGATAAACGCTTAGTAAATAACAATTCATTACCCCGGTCATCAATAACTTTAACCGCAATTTCCTGATGCTTCCCTGCCTCAAATGGTGCGCTAATTGTCCCCGCTAAATGCTCCCAAACTTCATTATCATAGGTTCTCTTTAGTGCCTTCTTGATGCCGTCCCAAGCACTTGTACCGGGGAAGAAAGCCTGATTGACATGGAAACATAGGCCGTCATAGTTTGTGTCAAGAAACCACGCGGGAACGTTGTTTCCTGACTCTGACTCCACTTCCATTGTGATTGGGTCAAACACATCCAATTTGCACTATTTTACTGAAGTTAGCGATCTATGTTACACTATATATTTTCCAATGTGTGTAAATTTTTGTATTAAATAGTTGAATATTTATTGCGATTTGTTGCAATAAATTAAGTGATCGCTGGTTCAGTCCTAAATGCGATCACTTTTATTGGTTCAAACTAACAACAAAATTTAAGCACCAGCCACTACAGCAATTTACTCGTGGAGAAAATTGCTGTAACACTGAAATTGTAGCAAAAATTTTAAAACTTGGTATGAAAAACCGGGTTTTTATGCGGAATTAGCCACAAAAACCCGGTTTTTTTTCTGATTATAAATCCCGGTGGGTAAAAGATTTAGGATGGTCGCCAGCGTATGTGGCAACAATGTGACCGTTGCCCGTGACTTGATATTTATAAGTAATTAATCCTTCGAGTCCCACGGGGCCACGGGGCGGCATTTGGCTGGTACTAATGCCCACTTCCGCACCAAAACCATAGCGGAAACCATCGGCAAAGCGGGTGGAACAATTATGAAACACTCCAGCCGCATCTACTTGGGCTAAAAATTTGCTGGCAGCAGCGCTATCTTCGGTGACGATCGCATCAGTATGTCCCGATCCATATTGATTAATATGAGCGATCGCCGCTTCCAGGGAATCCACAATTTTAATTGATAGGATTAAATCCGTATATTCTGTAGCCCAATCTTCGTCCGTAGCTTCCGCGATCGCCAAATCCCGGAGAAAATCACGGGTAATGCGATCGCCCCGTAATTCTACTTGATGAACTTGCAAACCTTTCGCCACCAAAGGCAAAAAATTAGCGGCAATATTGCGGTGAACTAACAAAGTTTCCGTAGCATTACAAGCAGCGGGATACTGAGTTTTAGAATCCACCGTAATGTTAACCGCTTTTTCCATATCTGCCGCCGCATCTATATAGAGATGACAAACGCCATCCGCATGACCCAACACGGGAATATTCGTGTTATTCATCACGAACTGGACAAAAGAATTAGACCCTCTGGGAATAATCAAGTCAACATATTTATCCAGTTTCAGTAACTCTTGAATTTCCTCTCTAGTGGTCAGCAATTGCACCACATCTGGAGCGATTTTCGTTGTCCCAAGACCTTGGCGAATGGCTTTCACAATCGCGGTACAAGAATGAATCGCCTCTTTTCCGCCTTTGAGAATTACCCCATTACCGGATTTAATCCCTAAAGCCGAAATTTGAATCGCCGCATCCGGTCGCGCTTCAAAAATAATCCCCAAAACTCCCAGGGGACAAGTCACTCGCTTGAGAATCAATCCTTCATCTAGTTCTCGGTGAATTTGCACGGCGCCAACGGGATCCGGCAATTTCCCCACATCTCGTACTCCGGCAATAGTGGCTTGGAGTTTGCTTGCGGTGAGTTTCAGTCGATGATACAAAGGTTTGGCAATGCCGTCAGCCACAGCGTTTTCACAGTCGATCGCATTAGCAGCGAGAATGTCCGGGGTGGCAGCTTCCAAGGCAGCGGCGATCGCTTCAATTCCTTGATTTCTCTCCTCGGTGGACAGAATCCCCAACTGACGGGCAGCGTCACGGGTTTTGCGGGCAATATCTTCTAAACTGGGCGATCCGGTTGCAGTCAAAGTCATAGATTTAGATCGGTTACAAAACGTCAATTATTTCATCCTACCGCTGAGTTTCTCAGGGGTTAAATATTTTCTGAGAAACCGGGTTTCTTTAGGGAATATCGGCGTTGCGACACAAATTATCGGAGAAACCCGGTTTCTTTGGCAGCGATTTGCTTGGGGGCGAAGGGGCGATCGCAGCCCCAAAAGCCAGAATCAGTGTCAAAATAAATTTTAGGACTTACGCAGAATATTTATCTGTAAATATTTTGCGGGGGATTTTGTAGGGGCAATCCGATGGCGATGGTTGCCCCGATCCTCTCCCTGCGTAGGTGCTGCACTTATTGCATTGTGAGCGATCGCTATGACTAACTCATCTAATTCACCGAATTCAAACGACCAACCATCACCAAAAGACAACCGGCAATGGGACGAATTCATTGCGGTGATTGTGGCTTTATTAGGTATCGGTAGCATATTCTTTTGGATTATGCTGCGGGATAACTCAGCATTAACCTTAAAATCTCCCCAAATTTTTGTCAGTTCTCCACCATCAAGTCAATCATCAGAACCCTCAAAAGTTGCCGCTATTCAGCCAACTAGGGAAAATCAGCCCAAATTATCTGTTAATGATTCCCCAACCTTAGAAAAAGATGCCTCCTTACCGGGAAAAATTGCACCGAGTGCCACGAATCAAAACTCATCAAAATCAGACTTGGGTTCAAACGCAATAATTGGGGTGAATTCAACCGCCTCAACGCCGCAAAAATTACCTGAAACTGCATCATTTTCCACCCCAATAACCCCCCAGGTTGAAACCCCAGAAACCAGCAAAAAAAATGGTTCAGGGGCTATCCCAAAAATCCCAAATGCTGAAACCGCTACTCCCGGAGAAACTGCCCAAAAAACTGACAGCAAACCAGCGGTGACAACCCCAACAAATACGACAACAAATACGCCAGCAGAAAAATTTTCTGATGTCCCCGATGATTATTGGGCAAAACCCCAAATTCAATCGCTACTTACGATTAACGTAGTTTCGGGTTTTCCCGATGGTTCTTTTCGACCAAATGAGCCTATAACCCGTGCCGAATTAGCCGCTCAGTTGCAAAAAGTTTTTGAACATAAAGCCAAGCAAACAAGAGTTAAATATAAAGATATTACCCAAGAATATTGGGCAGCACAGGCGATTAATCAAGTTTCTGAAAGCGGCTTTTTACGGGGATATCCCGGAGAAGTTTTCCAACCAGAACAAAAAGTTCCTCGCGTGCAAGTTTTAGTCGCCCTTGCCAGCGGCTTAAATCTAAATTTGCCGTCCCAATCAGCGGGGATGATTAAACAATATAAAGATGCCAAAGATATCCCCAAATATGCCATCCAGAAAGTAGCGGCAGCGACGCAAAACCGTCTGGTAGTTAATTATCCCGATCGCACATTACTGAATCCCAATCAACCGGCAACGCGGGCTGAAGTAGCGGTGATGATTCATCAAGCTTTGGCGATCGCTGGGGCAGTCGAACCGTTGAACAATTCTTACATTGTTAGTCCTTAAATTAGTCAAATAATCCTTAAATAATTGACCTTTGTGTCAGGATTTCGGGGACGCAGATCCACCGATTAGCCAAATAAAATCATCAAAGCGCTCGCTTTGGGGTACAATAAAAAGGCGATCGCTTGTTTTTTGTAAAATTTGAACATTATTGATTCGTTCAACGTTATCTTATGTTTGGTAAAATCTCTCTCAGTTCTGTCGGTTTAGTCATTGGCGGTATCCTCACCGTAGTGGGATTTGCGGCTTACTTTGCCGACTATGCCACCTTAAACCTAGCCGGATTTTTTTATGGCATTCCCTTATTACTCGGAGGTTTAGCCCTCAAATCTGCCGAACTCAAACCCGTCCCATTTAGTCAACCAACCTCCGAGAAAGTCCTGGCATTGCGTCAAAAAATGGCCACGGAAATTCAAAATCAAATCCGCAAAGACGTGACCCGGTATCGTTACGGTCAAGATGCTCACTTGGATGATTCATTACAGCGATTTGGCTTAAATCCTAACGACAAAGAACGTCCGGTACTGGCGGCATTACGGGAAATAGAAATTGATGACAACTATGGGTTAATTTTAGAATTTGACTCACCCAAATTTACCCTAGAAACCTGGCAAGAAAAACGGGAAAAAATCGAAAAGTTTTTTGGGCCAGGAATCCGGGCTGAAATTACCCAACCGAAAAAAGATAGAATAGATGTAGCCCTGATTACCCAGCCCAAAAATTAACCAGGGAAGAGAGGGTGTAGGGTGTAGGGTGTAGGGTGTGGGGTGTAGGGTGTAGGGGTGCAGGGGGGCAGAGGGGCAGAGGGGAAAGTGAATAGTGAATAGTGAATAGTGATACTTATTTTCACTTGTAGGGGCGAATGGCCATTCGCCCCTACAACTTTCCTCTTTCCCCAACAACCAACCAACAACCAACAACCAAAGAATCCCTACCCAACAACCAACCAACAACCAACAACAACCAAAGAATCCCTACCCAACAAACAACAACCAACCAACAACAAAAATTAAGCTATTTTTCCAATCGCACTACATACCATTGCAGAGTTTTTCCTGGTGCCATTTGCAACTCACAGCCGGTGGTAAGTAAATATTTCGCTTGCTCATCAAGGGAGCTATATTTTCTGATATCTGGGGTTAATTCATCCACAGGAGTCTGGGATAAAATTTGTTTTAACTTAATCAAAAGTTCCTCCCCAGTCATAAATTCTTCTTCCAACAGGTTCGGGTCTAGAACCACAAAAGTTTCTTCCGCTTCATACATAATTGGACTTGGCATCGTTTCCTCCGTTTTTTATTGGTGTTTAGTGATTGATGACTGGTGATTAAGAATTTGGCTGAACTGCAAATCACAAATCACCAATCACCAACAACGTTTATTTTACTGCGATTTCATCCCCTGGGGATTGATTATGAAGTAATGTCATCATATCTTGACAAACAAAAAAATTGTAGCTATAGTAACAGTATAGGCAAAGCATATATATTAAAGGAGAATCACAAATGTCTCATCAAGCATACGAAGCATTTAATCGTCTAGCCCGCCGATTCCATGATGCGGTAGGTGCGGAAGGCCCAGTTAAAGACAATGAAGCAGAAGAACTGGTGGCTGAATATATCAACGTGATGATAGAACATTTATCCGATGAAACTTTAAGCCAAGTTCTCGATGAATTTCGAGTTGAAAAAGAGCGGATACAAAATACAGTTTCCTCCGTGAAAACTTGGCTAGAAGAAGAAGCGGATGCCAGAAAACAAAGAGAATTTCAACACTTTATTAACGAACTGCATAGCAAAATTGCTTGCACGGTTTAGCCTAGAACCTATTTTTTGATTAACTCAGTCTTTTTTCCGCGATCGCTTGATTAACCCCCAAAAACCGGATTAAAAATTGATTTATAGCCTTTTAGCATAAGCGAAATCCCCAAACCCCCGGTTTTTTTGAACAAACCGGGTTTTTTTGTCAGAGACTTCCGAAAGCAAATCTAAAGCAAAAATTCTAAATCACATATTAATAATTTGTGAAATCCTCAGCCAAGAGCGGGACTATTTTGCTAAACTGACTAAGTAATTGGCTAAAATTCAGGCTATTCCTGGAAAACCAGTCATCGAAATTTATCGGCAAGGAGTCTACTTAATGTCTGAAAATCAGGAAAATAAAACTCCAGAAGCAACCAATCCAGAAAATACTAATCCAGTCACTTCCTTATCGGCTAATCTGATGGGGAAGTTAACAGAAATTCTGAAAAGTTGGCAGTTTAAAGTTGGCATTGCCCTTTCTGTATTATTGGCTGGATTTTTCATCATCTTCTTTTGGCAGCATTTTGTGGCAGTTTGGGGAATGAAAGCTTGGTCAGCCCGTGCGGGGGCTGAACCGATTGAATGTATGATTAAAGATACCAATAACGATCAATATGTAAGCTGTAGTGCCATGCTCAAAGACCAGGTGGTTCCCCTGGAGTGTGGTTCGAGTATCTTTAATATTGGTTGTCGAATTAATTATGGGTCGGCAGCATCCCCAAATACTCGACAAATTAAGTAAAAATAATACCTGGGGTAATTTTGCTAGAAGCAAAATTACCCTCAGCATTGGTTATTAGTTATTAGTTTAGCCAAACAACCAACAACCAATAGGGTGTGGGGTGTGGGGTGTAGGGTGTAGGGAGCAGAGGAGCAGAGGAGAGAGTGAAAAGTGACAAGTGAATAGTGAATAGTGAATAGTGAATAGTGATATTTCATGGAAATGCATCACTTTTCACTTGTACGGGCGAATGGCCATTCGCCCCTACGACTTTTCACTTTCCCCAACCAACAAAAACCAACCAACAACAACCAACCAACAACAACCAACCAACAACAACCAATAACTATTTCAGGATTAAATCCTTAAAATTTTCCACCACTTCAGGATTATTGGTTCTGATATAAGTTTGGTATTCACCTCCGTTTACCGCGTCATAAACCATAATCATGGATGGAATATTTTTGGTTGTTTCTTGATCAACAAGTTCTTGGTATTTTGCCTCTGATAAGCCCCAGACTTTGCACTCGATACTGGCATTTAAGCGTTTGCCACTTTTGCGAATCAGCACCCATTGGCAATCAGGCAAAATTTGCCTAACAAACTCTGCCGCTGGGGTGAATGAGGGAAAGCCAAAATAGTCTACCCAGCGTTGACCATCCCCTGTCGCTGACAAGAGGCGATCGCTGACTTTAATAGTTTTCCAATCAGAAGTTTGGGGACATTTGGCTAACAGGTGTTCCCAAGCTTCTAGGATTTGACAAAGTTCTGACTTATTTAATTGTTTCCAGGGTTTTCCCACCCCTAAGACTTTTTCCACCATCACAGAGGAAAACGCATCTCCTTGCTGTCGTTGATTGATTTTCTCAATAACTTGCTGTAATTCGATTTTGCTTAAAAAATTATGCAACATAAGTTTTTACCTATTGAATCAAAAAAATCCTGAAAGCGGAATAGCTAATGGGATATTTGGGCGTATTTGGGCATAAGATATGATCGATGCATATTTATGGGAACAAAGGTCAAAAATAAATAGAAATATCTTCGACAAAATCAACAATTTACTAGGGCATCAAATCCCGTTTATCTTACATACTATTATAGCACGTGGTTTTCAGGATTGCCCAGGGATTAAAGCGATTTTTTAGCTTTTTTCGGCGATCGCATAGGGAACACCAGTTTTTTTACCTAAGCCTGGGGCTGGATTATGCCTGGGTTTAATTAAGGCTGTAACTCCGGGATAAACCTGGCTTAAAATTCTGAAGAATTGGGTCTGATGCAAATCCCTCAATGTGCAAAAAATATTAGTTGGCAATCGTCAAAAGGATGGGCATCAAATCCTTGGGCAGTCAGCCCCGGCAAAAAGCTGGGTAAGTCAGGGGGCAAAATTTTGCTACAATTGACATCATCTCTGTTACAGCAGCTACTGTTAGCTCTTTTATGGACAAGGGAAGATGGACTCAGACTATTATGGGAAATCAGCAAGCAGCCGCGACATAAAAGCCTAGTCAAGTCTTGATTAAAACCAAAAAAAGATCAGAATCTACCATTTAGGAATTCCTATGATTTTTATCCCTGGATACAACATGAATGAAACGATCCATCAGAGCGATCGCACATTAGTCTACCGAGGAGAACGACAACGCGATCGCCAGCCAGTAATAATTAAAATTCCTAGGGCAGAATCGCCAAATCATTGGTTAAATATTTCGCGGATTACCCATGAGTATGCGATCGGCAAAAATTTCAACGATCCGGGATTAATCAAAATCTATGAACTCTGCCAAACTAATCAAGGAATCCCGGCTTTAATATTAGAAGACTTTGGCGGGGAATCTTTGACAAAATTTTTAGTCAATCATCCCTTATCTTGTCTGGATTTTTTGACTCTGGCGCTTCAGCTAACCCAGAGTTTAGATGTCTTACAAAAAGCACAAATAATTCATCAAAATATTCATCCCGGAAATATTTTAATTAACCCGATTAGTAAAATCATTAAACTGATTGATTTTAGCATGGCCAGCCCGGTAGAACACCTCCCTGGGCAAGGAAATAATTTGAGAGATTTTCGCCATATCCCTGGTATCAGCGCTTATACTTCTCCTGAACAAACCGGCAGAATGAATCGGGGCATTGATTATCGCACAGATTTCTATTCTTTGGGTGTGACATTTTATCAAATGTTAACGGGAAATCTACCCTTTGAAGCCAGTGAACCTTTAGAATGGATTTATTGTCATATTGCCAAAACTCCCCAGCCGATTGCCCCGTCACTAAATCCAAAATTGGCAATACCCCAGTCATTGGCTAACATTGTTTTCAAATTATTGGCGAAAAATGCTGAAGACAGATATCAAAGCATTCGGGGACTTCAAGCCGATTTACAAACTTGTTTAGATCAGTTGATTTTTACCGGAACTATAGAAAATTTTATCCTGGGACAACAGGATATGGCGGAGCAATTTCAAATTCCCCAGAAGCTCTACGGTCGAGAAAAAGAACTGGCGACTTTAATTAAAATTTTTCAAGCGGTTAATTCGGCGAGTAAGTCTGGCCATGATGCCATGAAAAAAAAATGTCCCCGCCACCCACAAGTCGTTTTAATTTCTGGGTATTCTGGGATTGGCAAATCTGCCTTAGTCCGGGAAATTCATCAGCCGATTGTGGCGAATCGGGGTTATTTTATTGGGGGAAAATTCGATCAGTATCAGCGGAATGTTCCTTATTCCGCGTGGCTGAATGCAATGCAGGAATTAATTTGCCAAGTTTTAACGGAAAGCGAAGCCAAAGTGCAAGCTTGGCAGGAAAAAATTATGCATAAGTTAGGCCAAAATGCTCAGGTCATGGTTGAGGTCATTCCTGAGTTGGAATTGATTCTGGGTAAACAACCGCCAGTCAAAAAACTTGGGGTGACGGAATCAGAAAATCAGTTTAATTTACTGTTTTTAGAGTTGATCTCGGTGTTTAGTCAGAACTCTCCATTGGTGATATTTTTGGACGATCTCCAGTGGGCAGATTCTGCTTCCCTTAAGTTACTAGAGTGCTTGATTTTCGATATTGCATCCGCAACGGTTCGCGATCGCGATTCCCTTTCCGGATCCGCTTCGCGGAATCGCCCCTTAGTCAGCAACAGTTCAGGGGAGGATCCAGAAGCGATCGCCCCGGTTGACCCATTATCGGTTCCTGACAGCGATCCTGACAGGGATCCTGAGAGCGATCGCCCCAGTCGTCTGGTGATCGTGGGGACGTATCGCGATCGCGATCTATCGGCAACTGAAGCTTGGCAATTGACGTTAGATCAAATTCAATCTAACCCTCAGCCTAACCCTCAGCGAGTCACCGAGATTAAACTCCGTCCCTTAACGATTAATGCGATCGATGAACTGATCAGTGATACCCTGCAATGTCCTCCAGAATGGACTCAACCCTTGGCAGAACTGTTATTTCATAAAACCAGCGGCAATCCTTTTTTCTTAAAGCAACTTTTACAATCTTTGTATCAGCAAAAGCTATTAATATATAACCGGGAAACCCGCCGCTGGCAATGGGATATCGAGCAGATTCAATCCGTAGAAATTACCGAAAACGTCGGGGAATTAATTCAGAAAAAATTGATCAATTTGCCATCAGGCACTTTGGAGATTTTAAAATTAGCAGCTTGCCTAGGCAACCGATTTAATTTAGAGTTTCTGGCGATCGCTGCCCAAACTTCTTTGGTAATTACCCTGGAACAAATGCAACCGGCAATCCAAGGTGATTTGATTGTCCCCCAAGGACACGATCCTTATGCGATCGCCTGCCTAAATCCCTACCTAAATCCCTGCCTAAATCAGGGGAAAATGACGGTAATTTCCCAGGATTTAGAGACCGCAAAGTCTCCACAGTCAGACATTGAAATTATTAAGTTTCCTCAATTAGTTTATCAATTTTTCCATGACCGAGTACAGCAAGCAGTTTATGGCTTAATTTCTGCCAATGAATCTAGCAAACTTCATTTAAAAATTGGTCAGTCGCTTTTGCAACATACGCCACCGGATCGACGGTATGAGGAAATTTTTGCCATTGTGAATCAAATGAATTTGGGCAGCAGCAGCATCACCGATTTATCTCAAAAATATGAATTAGCTAGATTAAATTTAATGGCCGGACAAAAAGCAAAAATAGCGACGGCTTATGAAGCGGCTTATCAGTATTTAACGATGGGGTTAAAACTGCTGACACCAGAAAGTTGGCAAACCCATTATGACCTGACCCTGGTGCTGCATATCGAAGCCCTACAAGCGGCTTATCTGAATATGGAATTTGCCCAAATTGAACCCTGGGCTGAGGTGATTCTGCAAAATGCCAAAACTACCTTAGAACGAGTTAAAGTATATGAGCTAAAAATTCAGTTTTATATCGGTAGCAATCAAATTCAGCCAGCGGTGATGAATGGGTTGATTGCCTTAAAAGAACTAAAAATTATCCTACCTCAATTTCCCAGTCAATTTTCAGAGTTTTGGGAAAAATTGCTGGCTAATTTATTTATAGAAGAAAATCAGATTACATCTATAAAAAAATTACCATTGATGACCGATACCTATCAATTAGCTGCCATGCGAATATTGCTGAATTTAGCCCCACCCACCGCCCAGATTAATCCGAGATTATTCAGTTTAGTGGTGTTAAAAATGGTGCAATTATCCCGGACTTATGGCAATTCTCCTTTTGCGGCTTATGGGTACGGAATTTATGGGGCGCTTCTCTGTCGGCGGGGGCTGGCGATCGCCCTGGGATATGAGTTAGGTCAACTGTCTTTAAATTTATTGGATAAATTTGAGGCTACGGAATTAAAACCCAGAGTCTATCGAACGTTTTATGGTCAGATTAATGTAGCCAAATGCCACTTAAAAGAAAGTATTATACCGTTAAGAGAAACGGTTCAATCAGGGTTAGAAAACGGAGACTTTGAATATGCAGGATATGCAGCAGTTGATGAGTGTCTGCACCGTTTTTTCTTGGGCGAAAATTTGCTATTTGTGTGGCATAAGGCTACGCAATATCTGGAATTATTAGCACCCTTGAATCAAAATTTAGCGATGGCCCAGTTAAATCTCTGGAAACAATTGGCTTTTAGTTTAAGTCGCCGTGAATGCGATCGCCAAACCGAGCAAATTTTCCCGAACCAGGAAGCATCTAGCCCTCTAGCGGTCAACCATGCCAACGCCCTGGCAAAAATCATAGTAGCTTATTTACGGAATCAACCAGAATCAGCAATTGAGACGATCGAGAGATATCAAAAGATTCACCAGGATGCGGATTTAATAACGCAAATTCAATTTAAATTTTATATTTCTTTACTGTTATTAATGCAGGGGCGAACCTTGCCAAAAAAAGAACAGCGCCGACTGTTAAAAATTGTCACCAAGTATCAAGGAAAACTGAAAAAGTGGGCTTTGTCTGCGCCGATGAATTTTCAGCATAAAGTTGACTTGGTGGCAGCAGAAACGGCGCGATTACTTGGGGATGCAAATCAGGCGATCGCCGCTTACGATCGCGCCATTACCGGAGCAACGCAACAAGGCTATATCCATGAAGCGGCGATCGCCAACCAAAGGGCAGGAGAATTCTATCAAGAACGGGGCAACCAGAAAATTGCCGAAATTTATCTGCGGGATGCTTATGATGGTTATTTAAATTGGGGAGCGATCGCGATCGTTAAACAACTAGAAACCAAATATCCACAACTATTTTCCTCCAGCATCACTCAACCAATCAAGCTGGATTCTGCCGCCACAACAGATCAAATAGATCCGATATATCGGATAGATCGGACATCCCGTCCCATCACCCCCACTCAACCCCCGTCCGTGGATTTCAATACAGTCATCAAAGCCTTGCAATCTCTAAGCAGTGAAATAATACTGGAAAATTTACTCGATCAAATTATGACAATGCTGGTGGAAAATGCCGGGGCAACTACGGGCTGCCTGCTTTGGGAATTAGAAGGCACCTGGGAGATCAAAGCCAGGGCAGTCTTAAATGAAGCCCAAACCATCATGGGTGAAAGTGCTCCGCACCGCTGTCGCGAACGTTCCCCGGTAGAAACCCGTGAGTATGTCCCCTTGTCGGTGATTAATTATGTGGAGAAAACCGGCGAAGATTTGGTCCTAGATGATGCCACCCTGGACGAACGCTTTAGCCAAGATGCTTATATCCAGACCAAGCAACCAAAATCAATGATTTGTACATCAATTCTGCATCAGAATAAAATGATGGGTTTGCTGTATTTGGAAAATCATCTCACCAGTTCCGCGTTTAGCTCCCAAAACCTGACCATTTTAAAACTCCTCTCTTCCCAAGCAGCGATTTGCTGGGAAAATGCCCAGCTTTACAACAGTATTTCCCTCCGGGAAAAACGGCTGCGTTCTCAAAGCAGCACCTTACTAAAACTCTCGCAGCGAAATCGACAACAAAATTCTCTGGAGTTTAGAAAAGCTTATGCGCCAACTCAAGATATTTTTGCCTTAGTCAACCGCAATTTTCAGCAGAAGCTAACCAGTCTGTCCCAGGATTTCACCCCTGGCAAAACTCATAGCAGCGATCGCTCCGACGATCTGCTGTTATCCGTCAAAGAAATCCTAGAAGCCAGTGCTAGAACCTTGGAAATTGAACGAGTCAGCGTCTGGATCTACAATGACCAACGCACTCAGATAAAATGCTTCGACCTTTACGAACAGACTCCCAACCGTCATACCTCTGGCATGGATCTGTCAGTTTCCGACTATCCGACGTATTTTCGGGTTTTATCCACGGAACGAATTATCGCCGCCTACGATGGTCGCACCGACATGAGAACGGCGGAATTTCGCGACCAATATTTAATTCCCCTCGGTATCACCTCCATGCTGGAAGCCCCGATTCGCGTAGGAGGGCAAATGGTGGGAGTTTTATGCCACGAACATATCGGTGCGCCCCGGCATTGGGCGATTGAAGAAGAAAACTTTGCCGCCTCGTTAGCGGATTTATTGGCCTTGGCCATTGAACGGTCTTATCGGGCGAAAGCGGAACAAGAACGCGATCGCTTCTTTAGTCTCTCCCAAGACTTACTCTGCGTCATCGATTTTCAGGGACAATTTACCCAACTCAACCCCGCCTGGGAAAGAACCCTCGCTATCTCCACCGAACAAATGTTAGGCAAATCATTTCTGGAATTTGTCCATCCCGAAGACCGACCCAGCACCCAGACAGCGACAGAAAAACTGGTTTCTCAACAAGAAATCATTACCTTTGAAAATCGTTATCGCTGTGCGGATGGTTCTTATCGGTGGCTATTTTGGAACGCCACACCGGATCTGGAACGGGAATTAATTTATGCCGTAGTTCACGATATCACCTATCGCGTAGAAGCCGAAGCCGCCCTGAAGCAAGCCAACGAAGAGTTGGAAATCCGGGTAGAAGCACGGACGGCGGAACTACAAGAGGCGATCGCCTCCTTGCAAAATGCCAACAAGCAACTCCAAGATGAAATTATCTTCCGTAGAACCACCGAAGAAGCCCTGCGCTATTCCCGATCTCGCTTAAAAGACCAAACCCAAGAACTGCAAAACGCCTTAGATCAACTCCAACGCACCCAAATTCAACTGGTACAAAATGAAAAAATGGCCAGTCTCGGACAGCTTGTAGCGGGAATTGCCCATGAAATTAATAACCCCGTAAGTTTTATCTATAGCAATCTCGATCCCCTGAACCATTACATTAATGACTTATTGCACTTATTGAATCTTTACCGGCAAGAATATCCCCAAATAAACCCGATTATTGAAGAAGGAATCGCCGCCGTTGAGTTAGATTTCTTAGTCGAAGATATCCCGAAACTTTTAGAGTCCATGAAAAGTGGCGCCGATCGCATTAGAAAAATTGTCCTGTCTTTACGGAATTTTTCTCGCCTCGACGAAGCGGCCAAAAAACGGGTGGATATCCACGAAGGACTGGAAAGCACCTTATTAATTCTGCAAAACCAACTCAAAGAAATTCAGCTAGTTAAAAACTTTGGCGAATTACCCCCCGTTGAATGTTACTCCGCCCAAATCAATCAAGTCTTTATGAATATTCTCGCCAATGCGATTGATGCCCTTCAACAAAAATATCTCAACTCCAAAGAAAAACCAGCGCAAAATCTATCATCCGATGAGAATTTCCCTCAGATTATCATCGAAACCGAACAGATCCATGAATCTGTGAGAATTAGCATTGCCGATAATGGCTTGGGAATTCCCGAAAACATCCAAAACCGGATTTTCGATCCCTTTTTTACCACCAAACCTGTGGGCAGTGGCACCGGACTCGGACTCTCTGTGAGTTATCAAATTGTAGTGGAAAAACATCAAGGCAACCTTTTCTGTCATTCTGAACCGGGCAAAGGAACAGAATTTGTCATTATTCTCCCCCTGCGTTTACCGGATTAATTAATCTATGGGTGGGTAGGGGCGGGGGGTGTAGGGTGTAGGGGAAG
>NZ_LIUQ01000006.1:86747-196555 GCF_001276715.1 Planktothricoides sp. SR001
CTCTTCCCCCCACACCCTACACGACGGCGGCTTCTCCCTACACCCTACACCCTACACCCTACACGACGGCGGCTTCTCCCTACACCCTACACCCTACACGACGGCGGCTTCTCCCTACACCCTACACCCTACACCCTACACCCCGCTCCCCATTACCGATAAGGCAACGGATCCGATAAGCCCAATTCAGCAAAAGCCGCTAACCGCAATTGGCAGGAGTCACAGACCCCACAAGCTTTTTCCTCTCCGGCATAACAAGACCAAGTATGTTGCCAAGGGACGCCCAATTTATTGCCTAATTGAATAATTTCGGTTTTGTGCAACTCCAGTAAGGGGCTGATAATAGCGATCGCCTGTCCTTCGCGACCTTGTTTTGTCCCCAGACGAAACACTTCCTGCATCGCTTGAATGTAATCTGGGCGACAATCGGGATATCCCGAATAGTCCAAAGCATTGACCCCAATATAGACTCGTTCGGCAGCGATCGCCTCCGCATAAGCCAAAGCAAAACTGAGAAATATCGTATTTCGGGCTGGGACATAAGTCACCGGAATTTGACTTGCCATTTCCGAGAGCGATCGCCCTTCCGGCAAATCAATCCCATCATCGGTTAACGCTGACCCCCCCCACTGCCGCAAATCAAAGGTAATCACCTGATGGGCCACCACTCCTGCGACCCTCGCGATCGCTGCTGCCGAATCCAACTCGCGGCGATGCCGTTGTTGGTAATCAAACGAAATTGCATAACATTCACAACCATCGGCCTTCGCTTGATACAGCACCGTCGAGGAATCAAGTCCTCCCGACAATAAAATGACTGCTTTCACGGATTTTCCTGTTAATACATTACAAATAGATCGGAATCTTTGGGATATATTACCAATTACTGATTAATCACAACCACCTGATGCCTTGGGCGCTGCGGAAAAAATCAGCATAAATACTCATCAACCAGCCCATTAGTCCCTTTGCTTAATATTTATTCACAATAATAACCGTAAATACCCTCTAATTTGATGCAATTTGTATCTTTTTGCAAAATTACTTCATATCTTTTTTGGGAAAACTTCGCTATAGTAGAAACATCGATAAAAAATCAAAGAAATCAAAGGTAATTATTATGTCAACGATTCCTACATTTGAAAATAAACAACCCTTATGGCAAACCGTCGCCATCTTAACTTTAGGCTTCTGGCTCAGTGCTTTGCTCCTATTAGATGCGGTAATTATGCCCAGTATGTATGCCTCCGGCATGATGACTCAATCGGATTTTGCCTCAGCGGGTTATACAATGTTTTCAGTTTTTAATCGGATTGAATTAGTTTGTGCCGCCCTAGTTTTAACTGGACTTTTTACCACTTTAGCATTGCAAAAAGAAGGAGAAAATAAAAATTTAATCGCCATTATTTGCTCCCTGATGCTCATGGCTGTTGCGTTATTTGATACCTATGGCTTAACTCCTCAAATGAGTGCTTTGGGAATGCAGCTTAATCTGTTTGACCCCGCCGCCCCAGCCCCCGTAGTAATGAATCAAATGCACGCCGGTTATTGGGTTTTAGAAATGCTGAAATTAGGCGCTGGAACCATTGTCTTGGGCTGGTTTATCCACCACCATGAACATTTGATTTCTGAATAGGTAAATGATTCAGTAAATCTGTGAAATATTAAACAATAATCAACAAAAACCCCGGCTTTTTATCAAGCCGGGGTTTTGATTTTGGTGCGGAAACTTAACTTTCTGATTCCTCGTTTTCTGGCCAGAGTAACTTGACAGCCATGATAGCAAAACCAATGGCGGCGATCGCCTTCACTACACGAGTTGGCAACAGCAAAGCGGTTCCTTCTCCAAGTAAAACACCGATTAAAGTCGCCAATACCAAAGCCCCAGCGGTGCCCAAAAACACCGCATTCGGATGTTTAGAACTGCCTCCGAGGGCGATCGCGGCTAATTGACTTTTGTCGCCTAACTCCGCCAAAAATACCGTAATAAAACTCAGTCCCAAAAGTTGCCAATCCATAGTTTAGTTGTAATAATTAATGCAACACATCCCAAAGCAAGGTGGCGGAAATAAACAGCAACACCACTGCCGCCGAACGTTCTAAAGTTTTTGGGGACACACGAGTGGAGAGCCACTTTCCTAGCATCACCCCTAACAAACTCGTCGCAATCAAGGCACAAGCTGCACCCGCAAACACAACCCAAGGTTTTTCAGATTCAGCACTCATTAACAAAACCGCCAGTTGAGTTTTATCCCCAACCTCGGCAAAAAATATCGTTACAAAGGTTGAACCCAAAACCGCCACCGCACCAGGGTCAATGGTTGGGGTAAAGGGTTCGCTGGGTTCCGGATCCGTTTGCGGTTCCGGTAGATTTGACTGGGCGATCGCGGAGGAAGGGCGATCGGACTCAATGACATCAATGGCATCAGCCGCTGTAGCATCAGTCACCGAAACACTAGAAAATTTAGGAGATGTATTCACGGGCAATTGTATTTAACGCTAGGAATTGGTCATCTTACTGCATCCGATCTTCCCAGATTCTCACCGGAAATGGCAACCCATCAAAAAATAGTCTTACGGATTCAGGGGATACCGAATCAGACCGAATCAGCACAGCAGGCATCATCATGGATTTAAATGGATTTAATTGGATTTGCCATCACTGCCAAAATATTCCCGATAAAAACAAATTTTATCTTCGCGAACATCAAAAGAAACAGCGACGCGATTTTTATAAGGCTGTCCCCACATCGGCCCTTCATCCCGAAACTCAAAAACAACCGTATTTTCATTGCTGGTCACGCGATCTAAGGTGACTGTCAATCCCTCACTGTAAGCCTCGGAAGCATATTGAAAAAACTCTCGGGCTCGTTCTTTTCCTTGATTTAATCCGTGGAATTGACCCACAGGAAACCAAAAACTAAAATCATCGGTTAGCATGGCTAAAAAAGGTTCCCATTCTCCCGTGGCTAACCCTTGGGTAAAATGGTTAAATGCTTGGTGAGCAATGGTGAGAGTGTTTTGTGATTTTTCGCTCATTATGGCCACCATTGAAAGTGATAATTATTTAAACTAATTCTTAGTTTAAATTAAATAATTAATTAAATTATTTAAATGACTTAAATTACTTATACGAGATTTATTTGGGCTGATCTAGGGGCGCAATGCAAAGCACCCCAAGCGATCGCAATGTGCGGGGGCGCTTGGACGTAGCGCCCCTACCATGATTTTTTGTAAATGGTATAAACTCTCAGAAAATATCGCCCGCTCAGAACCCAGAAAAATTTCCCAGAAAAATGTCCCAAATTTACCGAAATCCTTAATCCTTCAAATCTAGGGATTCCAGCAATCCGTCACAAGCATCCATTAATAAATCAATGACGTGATTAAATCCTTCGGGGCCACCATAGTAAGGATCCGGGACTTCTTTCACATTATGGTTACGGCAAAAATCACACATCATTTTAACTTTATCCCGATATTTACTATGGGTATCTAAAGATAAAATGTCCCAATAATTATCGCGATCCATTGCTAAAATAAAGTCAAACTTTTCAAAATCTGATGCTTTAAATTGTCTGGCTTGACCTGTGAATTCCATCCCGCGTTTTTTTGCCGTTGACACCATTCTTTTGTCGGGAGGAGAACCAATATGATAACTGGAAGTACCGGCGGAATCACAGACAATGCGATCGCCCAAATTTCTCTCTTGAATCTTATGATTCATAATATTTTCGGCGGCGGGCGATCGGCAAATATTTCCTAGACAAACAAATAGTAACTTATACGGCATAATTTCCAGTAATCAACCTGATTTATTTTAGCAACTAAATTTGAGCCAATTCTCAAATAATTTTAATTTAATTATCCCCAAATAACTGGGTAAAGCCAGCATTTTTGATGACTGATGACTGATAATTGTGCAGAGCATCGGAAATCATCAAAAATGCTTCAACAATGCTTCAACAATGCTTCAACAATGCTTCAACAATGCTTCAACAATGCTTCAACAATGCTTCAACAATGCTTTAACAATGCTTCAACGGAGTGAGTTCGGTCAAAATAAATCAGATGTATTTCGAGATCATCCCATCAAAAGATCGATCCCATATCCTGAAAAGGGATTTGAAGCCAAGACATTGCCTCAAAAGCATTTTGCCGGAACTCACTGCGATTGGGATTACAAGCCTGGGAGACTCAGCCCACCTGTCAGTTCTTCCATTTTCTCACGCATCGTCGTCGTAGACTTGATATAAGCGTCTTTCGCTGCTTGAGTCACCAGTTCAGAGACGACATCAGCACCTTCTCCCATGACATCTGGGGAGATTTCCACCCGGCGGGGTTCCTGGTTGCCACTGACGATGACTTTCACCAAACCACCGCCCGCTTCTCCGGTGACTTCGAGTTCATCCAAATCTTCCTGAAGTTTTTTTGCTCCTTCTTGTACTTGTTGGGCTTTTTTGAATGCTTCGGTCAGTTCTTTCATTTTTCCCAGACCGAAACCAAATCCCTGTCCTTGTCCTTTTGACATAATGAGTTTTTTCTCTTCGGAGTTTAAGGTTACATCCAGTTATTTTAACTTACTAAAGATCACAAGCTTCTTTTCATGCATATAAAACCAGCTATAGGGCGGTCAGATCGGGCTGATTCTAGAGACGCCGATCGGAATACTGCTCTAAATCTGAGGCATCCCGACGGCAAGGGTGGATCTCCCCAAGGGCGATCGCCAAAATCGGGTGAGTCGTTTAACGACTCACCCGATTTCTGGAGGCTAATGCTGACTGAATTGTGGATAATAGCTACAAGCTTGAGAATCAAGCCGTAAACTGACCCAAGATTCTGACTTCCGGTTCTAACTTTACAGACCAATGGTTTTCCACTTGTTCTTGGACGTAAAGAATTAACCGATAGATATCCATCGCCTTGGCACCGCCACAGTTGAGAATAAAATTAGCATGACGCTCGGCAACCTGGGCAGAACCAATTTGATAACCTTTCAAACCCATTTGCTCAATTAACCATCCAGCCCCATGTTGACCTCCAGGGTTGCGAAACACACTACCACAACTGGGCAAATGATAAGGCTGAGTCAGCCGTCGCTGTTCCAACTGTTCTGCTGTAGTGGCAGTCACTTTCGCGGGATCGGCTCCAGGTTTGAGTTGGAAGGTCGCTTCTGTCACCAAGCGATCGCCCCCTTGCAACACCGAAGTCCGATAGCGATAACCCAAGTCTTTGAGTGACAACAATTCAACGGCTCCGTCTGGGGATAGGACTTGAGTATCCACCAGAATATCCGCCGCACAACTCCCATGAGCGCCAGCATTCATCACCACCGCACCGCCGACAGTGCCGGGAATTCCCACAGCCCATTCCAAACCTTCCCACCCCAACTCAGCCGCTTTCCAAGCTAAACGGGCGATCGACTGACCTGCGGCCACTCGGACTTGACCTGTTTCTAGATCAAAATGAGTGTGACGCAGACCTTTAGTGCCAATCACCAAACCCGGTAAACCGCGATCGCTTACGAGTAAATTCGATCCAGCACCGAGCAAAGTAATCGGCAATTGTTGTTCCGTAGCCCAAGCGAAACTTTGTTTAAGTTCTTCGAGGTTTTTGGGTGAAACATACCATTGGGCAGGTCCACCTACTCGGAAGGAGGTTAAAGGGGCTAGTTTCACTTGCGATTTCAAGGGACATTTAGTTCCAGGCAAGTACATCGATTCTGGTTGTGTGTTGGTGGGAACACCGATCGTGGGATTTACCACCCGCCTCGTCTGATAAGAAACAGTCATAATATCCAAGTATTTCAATTAACAGCTGAACTAACAGCTACTTCATTTTTAGTGCAGATGCGATCGCTCGCATCTCTAACAGTTTGTTTTAGGCAGCTTTTGCGATCGGATTCAGGGGATGATTAGGAGCAAGAACCAGCAGGGTGACAAAGCTCCATTTCCTGATAATACGCCATCAACTCAGGAATGATCTGATTTAAATTACCAGCACCCAGAAATAATGCTAAATCCCCTGGAACAAGTATTTTTTGGAGCAACTGAGACACCAACGGCAAAGAAGGTTGATAATGTACGTTCTGATGAACTGTTTTAATGATATCAGCAACATTAGCACCGCTCATGTTGTGGACATTTTTTTCCCCAGCGGCATAAATATCGCTGACCACGACCACATCTGCCGCTTGTAAAGATGCAGCAAATTCTGGCAGAAATGCTTCAGTTCGGCTGTAACGGTGGGGTTGAAAAATGGCCACAATCCGCTTTTGCCGAGATAATGGACTGCTGACGTGCAGTTGTGCTGCCTTCAGAGTGGCGCGAATTTCACTGGGGTGGTGGGCATAATCATCAACAAACAGAATATTGTGGTATTCACCGCGATGCTCAAAGCGACGACGGGCACCCTGAAAAGAAGCGATCGCCTCACTAATTACGGCAAAATCCAAGCCTAGGTGACGACTGACCGCGACCACGGCCAGGGCATTACTCAAATTATGTTCACCCAGCAAAGGCACAAACAATTCACCTAATATTTTACCGCGTTCCCAAACCTCGGCGGTGGTGCCATCGGCACCATAAACTACCGAAGACACGGTGTAGTCGGGGTTAAAATCTGGGTTCAGACCGTAAGAAATCTTCGGTTTAATTTGTTCTCGCACCGTGGAACAGTCAATGCAGCCCACCAAATCAGTACAGCGATCGCGAAACACCTGAAAAATCTGGATCACTTCTTCGAGGCTTTGATAATGATCTGGATGATCCAGTTCAATATTAGTAATCACGCCAATTTTGGCGCCAAACTTGACCAAAGATCCATCAGACTCATCCGCTTCCGCGACTAAAAATCGCCCGGTTCCGGCATAGGCATTGCCGCCCCAAGTATTGACCTCCCCACCCACGACAATGGTCGGATCCAGACCCGCCTTAAACAGGACATGGCTAATAGCGCTACTGGTAGTGGTTTTCCCATGAGTTCCGGCTACAGCAATACTTTGAGACTCCTGAATCAGGGCTGCCAACAAATCCGATCGGTGAAAAATCGGGCAGCCTAAATTGACCGCAGCTTGGTACTCAGGATTATCAGAGGCGATCGCTGTAGAACAAATCACCTGGGGCAAGGCACTATTCGCGGGTTTCGCTTCCTTCGATCGGGTCTGGGAATGTCCGTTTCTGCCGTCAGCATTTACCGCGACTGGAGATCCGTTGTCTCCTAATCCCTGGAGTCTAGAAACGAAAAATTCTAAATTACTGGCATCTTGACGCCAAAATATATGAGCGCCAATTTCCTGGAGTCTTTCAGTAATATGGCTCGGACGAATATCCGAACCATACACTGGCAAATTCCGTTTAGCTAGAATATAAGCCAGGGCTGACATTCCAATTCCGCCGATGCCGAGAAAATGAAAAGGTCTACCGTTCAAATCGATTGAATTTGACATTTTAGCTCCTTGCACGCCACACCAATAACACGCGATATCATACCAATAATTGTTTTTCTCGGTTCAACTCCGCCATCATAGTTCAGTCATCACCGTAGGAAGATCCAGCCTCCATCAGCTTGAGCAATATCTTAAACGTTTATACGAGGACTGTGCTGCCATTTCCTGAACATTTTTAAATTTCTGGTTCTACAGTAACTTTAAAAACAGCTTTTATCCAACCCTGTCCTGAATGGGAGTTTTTACGATCGCAAAAAGCCCAATCCCTTAGCCAGCTATCTGCTTATTCTAATCCACTTCGATCGCTCGGCAACAAACCACTTTCCTTGGGGTCAAAGTCGGGGAATTTGTTGTGCAACGAGGGATGAAAACGCCAGATAAATATGCATTTGAGTCTACAGGATACCGATTGGCTCACCAATTCACTGTCACCAGAGAACAGATGGGAGCATTCTTGCTTGACCTAACATATATACAAAACCTATATTTTTTAAGTTTTTTCATTAGTTTATCTACGGTTTGACGGATCAAAGTTCGATCGGCTATCTCCGACAGACTGCAACTGAGACTCAATGTTTCTGAATTATGCTCCATCGAGAGAGAAACATTCCGGCGTTCCGGCGATCGCCTGTCGTGAAATCAAGCATCATATGCAAAGGCGATCCCCCTAGTGCGGCAGTCTCCAAAGTAAAAACTGAAAAATACGAGAGTCAAAACTACCAAATGAATATGCATGCGATCGACGTGGTTGGTTGAGTTGGTCAGCCTTTGCGGTATGATCTGGGTCATTACTGAATCTTGACTTTTCTGGAATTATCCGAGGCTGATGCTAAACAAGCTCACCCGACTTAGACGGGAGAATTGTGCATATAACTATGGGAATTAACCCATTCAGGATAAAATCCTGAATCAGGTGCGGATTTAACTGTCTGATTATTTAATCTCTGATTGTTTGAGGTGACTTGTGTGGATCTCGTCAAAAGGACTCCCTACCACCTGTTAAATTTCAGCAGGAAGTAGAGAAACGTGGCGCAAAACACCAAAGGAATCGGCAGAAGAAATCCAGGGATAGGGGACATCAGCCCTAAATTTCAGAAGCAAGCCAGATCATATCGCTCACAATTAATCAAACACAACAGTAGCTTCTGGCTAGTTGTGGATAGGGAAGTATAAAAATTTAGGAGGTATCTAGTGGTTAGAGTCGCGATTAACGGTTTTGGACGGATTGGACGTAATTTTCTGCGCTGCTGGCTCACCCGCACTGATAGTCAACTCGAAGTGGTTGGAATCAATGACACTTCAGACCCAAAAATCAACTCCCATCTGCTCAAATACGACACCATGTTGGGTAAGTTGAACGCTGATATCAGTGCGGATGAGAACTCCATTACGGTCAACGGCAAGACGATCAAATGCGTCTCCGATCGCAACCCCTTAAACTTGCCCTGGAAAGACTGGGATATTGACTTAATTATCGAATCTACTGGGGTGTTTGTCAGCAAAGAGGGCGCCTCCAAGCATATTGAAGCGGGAGCCAAGAAAGTCCTGATTACTGCTCCTGGAAAAGGGAGTGGCGTCGGCACTTATGTGATGGGGGTCAACCATCACGAGTACACCCACGAAGAGTACGCCGTTCTGAGCAACGCCAGTTGTACTACCAACTGCTTGGCGCCAATCGTCAAAGTCCTCCACGAGCATTTCGGCATCATCAAAGGCACCATGACCACCACTCACAGCTATACCGGCGACCAGCGTCTCTTAGACGCCAGCCACCGGGATGTGCGTCGGGCCCGGGCTGCCGCGATGAACATTGTTCCCACCAGCACTGGGGCGGCTCAAGCCGTGGCTTTGGTTTACCCAGCGGTGGCCGGAAAACTCAATGGGATTGCCTTGCGGGTTCCTACTCCCAATGTGTCTGTGGTAGACTTCGTAGCCCAAGTTGAGAAGAAAACCTTTGTGGAAGAAGTCAATCAAGCCCTGCATGATGCCGCCCACGGTTCCCTGAAAGGAATTCTCGGATATACCGATGAACCTTTAGTTTCCAGTGATTACAAAGGAACTGATGAGTCTTCTATCGTAGACTCCAGCCTCACTTTGGTCATGGGTGGAGATATGGTGAAAGTGGTCGGCTGGTACGACAACGAATGGGGTTATAGTCAGCGGGTGGTTGACCTGGCTGAACTGGTGGCCCAAAAGTGGGTCGCTTAAAAATTGCTTAAAAAAGATTTGAGCTTTCTAGAGATTTGCTGACCAGTGACCTCTCTAGAATTTGAAATGCTCAAATCCTTTTTGACCAGTTAAAGATTCTATATGATTAACACCGGCGCTGTGGACTAAACAGACGCCGGTTTCTTTTGTGATGGTGCCGATAATGGCACTCATCGGACCCAATGTTTCCACCAATGCCCGGGCAGTGGCTGGGGGTAAACAGAGGACGAGTTCAAAGTCTTCACCTCCGTATAAAGCCCACTCTAGAGCTTTTGCCGGTGGCACCCAGTCTAATAAGGCCGGGAGTATTGGTATTTTGTCCGCCTGAATGATGGCTCCCGTGCCACTGGTGCTGGCCATTTGGTAGACTGCATCCGCCAGACCATCGCTGCTGTCCATGCCACTGACGCGGATCGACGCTCCATCGCTCTGAGTTAAGGATAACAAAATTGGCAAAATGTCCAGTCTGGGGATGGGGCGTTGATGCGATCGCACCAAAACTTGATAGTTTTCCGGGGTGAGTTGACCTTTTAACTCTGGGTTGAGCAGCAGTTCTAAACCAGCCCGCGACCCTCCATGTGCCCCAGTCACCACTATCGCATCTCCCGGTTGAGCCGTTGACCGCCGAATCACCTGTTTTGGCGACCCTTGCCCCAACGCTGTAATCGCAATGGTAATCACCGCCGATCGCACCACATCCCCACCCAGAATCGGCGTGTGATAACGATTCAGGCAACTGACCATTCCCTGATAAAGTTCTTCCACCCAGCGGACGGGGGTTTGCCCTGGCAGTCCCAAGCCCACGGTAATGCCAATGGGTGCGGCGCCCATTGCTGCCAAATCCGATAAGTTCGCAGCAGCGGCTCGCCAACCGACATCTTGGGCCGAAGTGGTGCGATCGCTAAAATGGACTCGATCCACTAACACATCGGTGGTCACGACCAGGTTTTCGCCGCGATCGGATTTCCAGGCGATCGCCGCTCCATCATCCCCAATAATCTCTGAGGGACAAAACTGGTGTAATCGTTGCAAAAGTCCCTGTTCGCCAATCTCGGCAACTTTCAGGGAATCTACATTATTGTTAACCATTACCAATTCCGCCGAATTTATTTAATTAAATTTTTCTTATTTTGATGTAATTAACATAAAAATGTTTGATTTATTTTAGCATAAATAAAAATAAAATTACCAAAAATTAACCAATCAATTTTTATCATAAATAATTGATATATCAATTATTTATTTCCTTGATGAAGTTTAGGAAAACGATAAAAAGAATCGCCATCAGCATCGACTTCTAAAGTAGCATCAAACGCTTTGGCTTGATGTTCTAAGTAGGCGCGAGTTACTTCCGCGTCCACTCTAGCAGTGGTGGCCAATTGAATCAGCGTAATGTGACCATTTTCTGATTCTAAAAGCTGATAAAATGCCTCATCAAGTCTTTGCATAATATTTTTTTTACTCATGGTATTCGATAGGAATAGAAATGATAATACTCCTATTCCGAACGCTACTAAAAATTCTAAAATTGGCATAGTATTTCTCTCTTGGTAGTAATAGATTAAATTCAATATTTTAAGCAATTGAAACCATTGAGACAATAATCATTATATAATAAAGCGATCGCTCCTTTGGTTCATTATAGCACTTCTCGGAGTTATGAAGTACCAAAAAAATTTGTCATTCCCGCGCAGGCGGGAATCCAGAAAACCTCTGTAATTCATCCAATAAGAAGCGCTATATCTCATACCAAATCCGGTTCTCCTGTACGGGCGATTCGCTTTCTCGCCCATACGATTCCCTCGCATGAGCTATGGGAGGGAATCACCTAAAACGCTTCTTGATTCCCGCGAAGGCGGGAATGACATATGGCTTGATAAACTGGTTTTGACAACCGTATTTGGTATCATCAGGCTTCAGGATTTCCACAAAAAAACCCGTTTTTTTTAACAAACGGGTTTTTTTGTGACTAATCGCCGGGAATCTCCCTTTAGGGAAAATCAGAAGTTTTCCAGGGCGAAATCGTCAATGATATCTGAGGCAATGTCTGAGGCAATGTCTGAGACAATGTCTGAGGCAATATCTGACATATCCTGCTTAGATACTTTGAGGAGACTGTAAATTTTCTGCCCCTTCAATGACTTTGGCCGAGAGAATTTTATCTCCCCGTTTCAGTTTCTCCAAAACCTCTTTACCTTCGGTGACAAAGCCAAAAACGCTATAGCGTCCATCGAGTAAATTCAAACCAGCGGGAGTCAATTCTGGTTCAAACAAGAAAAAGAAAAACTGTGAAGAACCACCATCTGGTTCTTCTTCCGGTCTAGCCATTGCTAAAGCCCCATAAGCCGAGAAAGGAAGAACCGGCTTTTCCCGATATAGACCGGCATCTTCTAAGGTAATGCCATAAATCGGCTTATCGTAGCCTCGGAGTAAAATTTCCAAAGGAATATTGCGATATTCGCCAGTTTTTGGATCGATAAACCCTTCTTCTTTTCCCGGTGGATCTCCGGTTTGGAGGACATAAGAACCCTCGGCGCGAGTAAATTCTAAACCGTCATAGAAACCGCGTTGCACCAGATCCACAAAATTACCCGCTGTAACCGGGGCACTGTAACCATCTACAACCATTGTTAGGTAACCGAACTCAGTTTCCATCTGCACCGTAGCGCGACCTTTTAACTGGGGTAGATGACTATATTCTGAAGGAACTTCAAAGGGAAATTCTTTCACCATTAATGACTCAATTTCTCCCACCAAGTCTAAAAGTTGATTTCGCGCTTGCTGAGTGCTGGGTTTATTTTCAGCCACAACCGCTGTGCGTAACGAGTTGAGGTCTGCTTGGATTTGAGCAATCAGAGCCTGGGCTTCAGCTTGTTTCGCTTCGGGAATATCTTGGAGAATTTGATCGTCCTGAGTTTTCAGGATGACTTCTACCTTTGAGATATAGCCCTCGATGGGTTTCCAGCGTTTAGCCCGCAGTTCGTCGGAGATACTTTCCAACAAGCTTTGGATTTTGCGGATGGGTTGATTGTCAATGGGTAAAGCGTAGCGTAACAGAGCTTTGGGATTGGTAATCGCATTTCCCGGTGGCAAAATGCTTTCACGCTTCTGAGGGGTTTGGCTACTGCCAGAGTCCCACCAAGCGGCAGCACTAAGACCGATGGATAAGTTGACTAGCAGCAGGAGCAATAGGCTAGTTTTCAGCCAACTTTTTAATAAATTTGTGATTTTTTTGCTCGAAAAAGGCATGGATTGGTTTTTGAGATCAACAAAGGCGTCTATGAAATCTTCCCACACCGCGCCGGTCGATTCATGGAATTCGGTGGATTATTCTGGCAAAATCTTGGCGATCGCCACCATTAGTCACCATTATTGGTGATTCTTGGTGATTCTTGGTGATTCTTGGGGGCTGAATGACTCCCGTTTTTCGATTTTATAACAAATTTTTAATAATTAATCGGTAATAATAGCCAAAAAACATTAAGTAGGTTAAATGAGTAATCGTGTACGCTCGCGGTACAATAAAATGCCGATTGTTCTCCCCTAGATAAAATTAATGATTTCCAGTAACGATTTTCGACCAGGCGTCACGATTGAATTAGATGGGGCGGTTTGGCGGGTGGTAGAATTTCTCCACGTGAAGCCCGGTAAAGGTTCTGCCTTTGTGCGAACCAAGCTAAAAAACGTGCAGAGTGGGAGCGTTGTTGAGCGGACGTTCCGCGCTGGGGAAACTGTCCCTCAAGCCACCTTAGAAAAACGTACCATGCAGCATACCTATAAAGAGGGCGAACAGTTCGTCTTTATGGATATGGAAACTTACGAAGAAGCCCGCTTGAATCCAGACCAGATTGGAGATCGCGTTAAGTATCTCACAGAAAGTATGGAAGTGAATGTGATTACCTGGAACGGCCAAGTCCTAGAAGTGGAACTACCCAATTCTGTAGTTTTAGAAGTGACCCAAACCGATCCAGGAGTTAAAGGTGACACGGCAACAGGTGGCACCAAGCCCGCGATTGTTTCCACAGGCGCTCAAGTAATGGTTCCTTTGTTTATTTCTATTGGCGAGCGGATCAAAATTGATACGCGCAATGATAGCTACTTGGGTCGTGAATAATCAGCCGCTTGGCTTGTGATTCATTGCTTGTGATTCAGTAAATGTTTAGAGTAAGGCGATCGGCAGGCCGCGAGGCTGGCACTCGGAATCAGTTGAGTTTAAGCATCGACGCTGATGTTTGCTCATCAGGGCGAAAGCCACAGAATTGTTTGATCTCCGAAAGCCAGAACTTTTCCCGCTCACCGATCGATCGCGCCATATGAAGGGGTCAAATCAACTGTGGAATTGGACTTAAACCAACTCCGAGAGCTAATCGCCGCTTTAGATCAAACTGATATTTCCGAGATGATCTTAAAAAGCGGCGATTTGGAACTCACGGTGCGTAAAGGGATTGCTGATGGGGAACGAGTCTTTCCTCCGGTGGCTCCCAAGTTACAAATTACAGATAAAGTGATGGGTGTTCCAGAAGATATCTCTTCTGTTTCTGGGGCAACGGTTCCCGCAACACCCATTTCGCCCATGCCTTCGGCGGCGGCTGGCGAACCGAGCCTGAAAGCAGGTGCCTCATCTCCAGGCACCCCCGCCGCACCCCCATCCCTAGACAATAAGTGGGTAGTGGTGACTGCCCCGATGGTGGGTACTTTCTATCGCGCCCCAGCCCCAGACGAGCCTCCTTTTGTCAAGGTTGGCGATCGCGTCAGCATTGGTCAAACGGTCTGCATTATTGAAGCAATGAAGCTGATGAATGAGATCGAGGCCGAAGTGTCTGGTCAAGTGATGGAAATTGTGGTTGATAATGCCCAGCCGGTGGAATATGAGCAAGTTTTAATGCGGATTCAACCGGATTAATATCAATTGACTATTTAAGAAATCACCTCGGTATTGATTCGATCTGCCGGGGTGGATTGATTTTTTTAGGGCTGATTTTTGGCCAGAGTCTATCAATATGCTGAATTCTGACGAATATTTATTACTTGATTGTTATAAAAACGATCGATGCTATAATTTGCCCGTGGGTACTTTGAGATAAACTTGCATGAAAGGAACGCCGCCTGTTCCCCCAGAAGTGATTCAACACGTGGCTGAATATTTCAGCATTTTGAGCGAGCCAATGCGTCTAAAGCTCTTAAATTTGCTGCGCGATGAGGAAAAATGCGTGCAAGAGTTAGTCGCCGCCACTGAGACCAGTCAAGCGAATGTTTCCAAGCATTTGAAAGTGATGCTACAAGCGGGAATTTTGACCCGTCGTAGCGAAGGAACTTCTGCTTATTATCGAGTAGAGGATCCCCTAATTTTTGAATTATGTAAGTTAGTTTGCGATCGCCTCGCTTTGAGGATTGAACAGCAGGCTCGCCATTTTCGCAACATCAGCCTCAATGGAAAATAATCAGGGCGCTTTCTTCAAGCGCCCTTAATTCCCTCGCGATTTTTGATCGCCATTACCGAAAATTGTTTACGGTTGAAACTCAGATTCAAATATCTGCCGAGTCAGCGGTTGAGGGACTTCCAATCCTTCACCCCCTAAAACTGTTAGGGGTTCACCGGCTACGGAAATCCACACGGGAGCATTCGGATCTAAACTGGTAGCGGTGTAAAGCACCTGCTGGAGTCTACCAATCATGGAGTTACTGCCACCGCCATCTTTAAATTCTTGGGACAAATCAACATGAATCCCATCAGGTTTAACGGTCAGGCTACGCAGTTGAGTCCCTTGAGGAATATTGCTGAAAGCGTCAGACTGATTCTCCTGGTTGCTAAGTAACTGCTGAAATGCCCCGGTTAATATTTCTGCGGGTTCAGATTTCCCCTGCATCTTGATGGGCACCGGCACCAGTTCAGATTTGAGACCGTTATCTTTCAACAGATAGATGTCTACCGATTTGCTGGCGTTGGGGGCGCTGGCATTGGTGTTGGGGGCGATCACTTCTGGGGGCACCGTTGTTGCTTGATTGTTCGGTGTCACTGATGGTTGCGATGTTTCCACCGGGTTTGGTTTGGTGACGGGAGACTCGGATTTCTGAGAAGTCCAGAGCCATCCAGCGGTGGCGCCACCAGCGATTAATACGAGGGCAGAAATACCCGCAAGAAATTTGAAGTCGGCAGGTGTTTTATTAATTTTTTGTTGCTCTTCCATTTCTGGTTTTTTCTCCTTTGGGATGGCACAGAATCTAGGGTGGGAATTTAAATTAGTATTCAGTCAAAGCGCCTTGCATTCCCAGTATAAATATCAAGCTGTGAGAATTATGGCAGCGATCGCTAATTTCAAATCTCACGTTTCAAATATCACGTTACATTATAGCAATATGCTGAGAGAACTGGTAAATAATACAAAGCTTTTCGATCCGCATCCTGAAAATTTCATCGCTGATTCAGAGTGGCTGCTACTTTGGCATTATCGATCCGCAGAAAACTGACAATCTCTATTTGTTCGCCATTCATATTTAACTGGATCACTCGCGCTTGGAGTCCTTGGGAGTCAAAAGAGGTTAAATCCAGCTTTTGATTCACGAATTTAGCGAGCACCCGACTTATATTAGCTGGGGCTTCCTCATCATTCAACCACAGCTTTGGGTTAACCAAATTTATTTTAGATCCCTCGACTACCCTTACCTCTGATTCTATCCTCACTGTTAAGCGATCGTTGTCTCTTTGATCTTGAATTTCTGCTTGCAAGCTTAATCGATTTTCTCCTAAAAAATCAATCTCAGGATTTACCAGTTGATACCGTTGTAACAGTGATTCTGCTTCCGTGCCCTCGCTAAATGTCCCTTGACCCTGACGGAGTTGTTCTAATACCGCAGGCGATCGCAGGGCTTGATTTAAGTCTGCCTCCGTAAGCACTAACCGGATCGCCCCTTGTAAAGGTTGGCGCAGAAATTGCGGCACAGACCCTTGATTTTCTGCCCGCAAACGTTCCAGATCCACGTCCAAGGGATCCGTTTCAAATTCTATGGTGTCAATCCGAAATTCTGGAGTTAGGTATAACCCACGACCGGCAAACCGCAGTCGGTCTATTTTGCCTTGGAGTAACTGATAATTGGGAGTATTATCTACTCGGACTTCTAATTCTTCCGCTGCGTAAAGTTGATCCAGGACAGCTTTTTCCGCAACGCGATCGAAAACAGCCCCAACTGGGGAAACCAAGGTAAGCAGACCGGAAACGATAATGTTGATAATTTGCATAAATTCAATGGCGTTTTTGCCAGTGGGTTTACATCATTTTATAACAAAATGGAAACTCAATGCAAAGTCTAGGCACTGTGTATATACTGTCTATAATATAGGTAGAGGGTAAACCTGGTGTTTTTTGGGCTTGTTTTGCCTTGAAATTAGTTTAATTTAAATTAAATAAGTGAATATAAATTATTCTAGCCTAGAATAATTTATATGCTCATATTTTAAATTATATTCAATATTTTTTAAAGCTTACATAATATTTAGTAGGGATATACTATTATGGTAGTGCGATAATTACACAGATCGATTAGATAATATGATTATTAGTGCCAGCCGACGGACTGATATTCCTGCCTTTTACCATCAATGGTTTATGAATCGCATTCGTGCGGGCTACTGCCTGGTGCCTAATCCCTTTAATCGCCAGCAAGTTTCCCGGATTGATTTAACTCCAGAAAATGTAGAAGTTATCGTTTTCTGGACGCGCAACCCGAAACCTTTGTTGTCATCCTTACGAGAGTTAGATGAACGGGGATATAAATATTATTTTCAGTTTACAATTATGAATAATCCCCGGTTTCTAGACCAGAATAACATTCCCTGGGAACGGGCGATCGCCACATTTCACGAATTAGTCCAGGCGATCGGCTACCGCAAAGTTATTTGGCGCTACGATCCGATTGTTTTTAGTTCGGCAACCGATATCGAGTTTCATCTTCAGCAATTCGGCGATATTGCCGATAGATTATTCCCCGCCGCTACTCGGTGCGTTTTGAGTTTTATGGATCGGTACGCTAAAAATAATCCTCGTCTGAAAACAATTGAACGAGAACAAAATATTAAAATTATTAATTTTGCAGATATCCCGGAAGTCAAGGACAAGTTTTTGCCAGAAATATCAAAAATTGCCTATAAATATGGGATAAGGCTTTTTAGCTGTGCGGAATGTTGTGATTTATCCGCCTATGGCATTCAGCATGGTAAATGTATCGATGATGATTATATTAAGGAGGTGTTTGACATAGACGTGAATCATCAAAAAGATCTGGGTCAACGAGAAGCTTGTGGTTGTGTCCAAAGCCGAGATATTGGTATGTATGATACTTGCTTGTTTGGCTGTCAGTATTGCTATGCAACGACCAGTTTTGATCGCGCCCGCGAAAATTACCGAAAACACGATCCTAACTCACCTGTTTTAGTGGAATAGTCGCATATTTTAAAATTTTTAATTAAGTTGGGCGATCGCAGAATATTCTACATATTTGCAATTCATTTTAACTAATAAATTTAGATTAATTTTATACTCAAATAATTTTGTGTAAACTGATAAAAAGACACTGGATATCTTTACTCCGAGGGACTAACCTACCTTTACTGGTCAAAAGATGTTTTTTAATAATTTGTGGCAGATTTGGGCAAGCTTTAATGTTAAGGTTATCAATTGGTGGGCAATATATTTCAAAGTCACCTCTATTTTTTACTTTTTTTTCCAATTCATCAACGATGGTGACATTTTGACTGTAATTGCATAAGTCTATAATCACCATCGCCCCTCCCACAGGAATTTCATCTAACAAAAAATTCAAATTAAATTGAACTGTGTATACATTATAAATCTCATTTAGGCAATTTTGAAAAACAAATAACCGGCTTCTTTTAATGCTCTGCTTAACTGACTGAAGCGAATTAAATTCACATAAATCCAGGTAATTACTATTTACTGTTAAATCTCCATACCAGTATTCGGGGACAATAAATTTCTCAGTAATCTCTCTGCTTAAAGACCACTGAGCGCCAGCAAGATCATATACATTTACCACTAATTTTTTGATAAATTGATAATTTTCTGACAATAGTTTACTTAACCCAACTATTTCTGGACAAGGACCAGCGCCAAACAAGCATACTTCTAGGGTTTCATCTGTGAAGCATTTAAATAGATTTTGACGATGAATCATTTCTAATATTTGGTAATTCATGTAAGCATAGTGGGGATAATAACGGATTAAATAAGCGGCTTGAATTGACGGATCCCCATAATTGACTTGAACCTGATTGAATCTATAAGCAGACCACAATTCTTCTGCCGCTGGTTGGAGTGATTCTAAATAATTTTCAAATGTTTTGTGTTTTTGGGGGTCATAAAAAACTAGCGATTTCTCTAATCCCTCTAAAATGTAATTGTATAATCCGGTACTCTTAATGGGTTTATCTTTAGGTTTAACCCAACGTTTAGCCGGGATTTTTTTCTCTTTAGTTTCCAGATTGAAGATTACATCTTGCAGAGTGTCTCGCTGGAGTTTTAGAGAATTAATCTCTTCTTTTAGCCGGTCGATCTCTTTTAGTTTTGCGTTGACTTCTTGTTCAACTTTTGTTTTAGAACGAGTTTTATTATTAATGACTTTGACCAGGTTGGTCTTTTTCTCTGTCAGGCTTGATATTTGACTTTCCAGGCTTTTTACTTTTTCGGTCTGTCCCTGAAGCTTTTGACGTTCTTTTTCTGAGATTTTGCTTAAAACTAACCCACTACTCAGGGTGCTAATGGTGGCGATCGCACCGATCGCCGCACTTTTAGTCACATTTTTCTCGACAACTAAGCCGCAGCTAAAAGCAATAGTAAAACTTAAGGTTCCCAGTAAAAGTAAATTTTTCATCAGCCCAATGATGATTTAGCGGAATAACTTCCATCTTACCAGGTTAAGGGCGATCGCCGCCAACCATTTAATTTTATAATTTGGTAGGGTGCGTTAGACCCGCGACTATTTATGCTAAATAAATTTAACCTTGAATCGGGTCGTAACGCACCGCTTAATCCTCGATAAAAATATGCGATCGCCCCTACCTTTTCATATTTAGGACAAGGCATTGTTTTAATTGTCGATTTTTAATCTAAGGCGGCATATTGTAAGGAAAAAGAGGTGATATCAAGCTGATCTTGTTCAGTCCAAGTATTACTTTTATCAACTCCTGCAATGTTTTGCTGACTGATATCGTTTAAAATCATGGCGGCCAAACGCAGGCGATCGCTCACTGATAGCGTCCCCACGATATTCTGGTAAATCTCTGTAATTTTTTTATCTGTATTTAGCATATCTATTTCCTGCTCCGAATCATTTCCAGCCCAGAAACCTTCTCAGGGCAATCTTTCTATGAGGGCGAAGCGTGAGGGTAATAAATGCTTGGTTTTTGCCTGTAGGGGCGAAGCATAAAGCCCTTCGGGCATGGCTTCGCTTACCGGGCAGTTAATTCTCTCTTGTTACAATCAAGATAATTACCCGAATGCTTCGCCCTTACGCCCTTATGCTTCGCCCCTACATAATGGCATGAACCCCGTAGGGGCGAAGCATCCCGGCAGATATGTTATCGGTAAAAACCAGCAACCTATTCCCGGGATGCTTCGCCCTGGAATTGTTCAACCCCGTAGAGGGCGAAGCATTCCGGTAATATATCCTCCGTTTCAGCCAAAAATCATTCGCCGGAATGCTTCGCCCCTACAGAACCACACCCCAACCCCACCGAACCCCTACAACCGCCACAACCGCACCACACCATCCTCACCCCCAGAAGCCAGAATTTTACCATCAGGACTGAAGCTGACGATATTTCCCTGGAGTAGGCGCAGTTGCCGTCCCGTAGCCACATCCCACAGTCGCACTGTTTTATCATCACTCCCAGAAGCCAGGGTTTGGCCATCAGGACTGAAGCTGACGCTATACACACTCTTTGTATGTCCCTGGAGTCGGCGCAGTTGCCGTCCCGTAGCCACATCCCACAGTCGCACTGTTTTATCATCACTCCCAGAAGCCAGGGTTTTACCATCAGGACTGAAGGCTATGCTATTCACATCGTCTGTATGTCCCTGGAGTACGCGCAGTTCCTGTCCCGTAGCCACATCCCACAGTCGCACTGTTGTATCATGACTCCCAGAAGCCAGGGTTTGACCATCTAGACTGAAGACTACGCTCCACACACTCTCTGTATGTCCAGTGAGTTGGCGCAGTTGCCGTCCCGTCGCCACATCCCACAACCGCACGGTTTTATCCCCACTCCCAGAAGCCAGGATTTTGCCATTGGGGCTGAAGGCTACGCTTTTCACGTCGTCTGTATGTCCGGTGAGTTGACGGAGGAACTTTCCAGTAGCTAAATCCCACAGATAAATATGTTCGTATGTATTTAAAGCCAACAGCCGCCCGTCAGCAGTCACCGCCCCACCCGAAGCCGGACAGTCAATTTCCCAGAGGGCTTCCCCCGTCCGCAGGTTAAATAGGGCTGCACCGCGACCAGCAATGACTATGGTTAATTCCTGGTTCAGGGCAACCACTTCTCTGACTTTTCCCCGTCCCAGTCGGGCCACCATGCCTTGGGCTTTCATTTCTGGCAGCATAAAATAGCCGCGTAAATCTAATGCTAATTTTGCCGATGTTGCCCCTGTTTGCAGCAAAGCCAGAAAATCCCGCATGGTTTGGGGTCGGTCTGCCGCTTCCAAGGCCATTGCTTGAATAATCGCTGCCTGCAACTTATCGCTAATCTGGGGATTATGCTGTTTTGGCGGTATCAAAGCCTGGTTATCTTTCCGTTCTAAAGCAGGAGTGGGTAGCTCTCCTGTCACCGCATAATATAAGGAGGCACCGAGAGTGTAAACATCCACCGTGGGTAAACCACTGCCCCTAACAATTTGCTCATAAGGGGCAAATGCGCGATTATATGCGTCACGGGTATTGCTCACCATCGGGGCAATATCCCCCGCAATGCCAAAATCAATCAATACTGCCCGGTTTTGATTCGCCACCATAATATTGAGGGCGTGGGCGTCCCGATGCACAATGCCGATTTCATGGGACACAACCAACGCCTCGGCAATTTGGCGAATACACTCCACCGCCTGGGTTTCCGGGAGGGGGCCGCGTTCTTGTACCAGGTCGAATAAACTACCCCCCGGCACCAAATCCATCACCAAACAGGGGATACTATCTTCGGTAAATAAGTCGCTGACCCGCACAATGGAAGGATGAGCTTGTTGGCTCAGTTGGGCGAGCATTTGCCCTTCTTTGCGAAAACGCTGCTCATATCTGGGATAGGCGGGGTCCTTGCGGAGCATGGCGTTGGGGGTTTTCAGCACTACTTGATGCTTGAGTTCAAGATGCTGCGCTTTGTAGGTGACACCGAAACCGCCTTGCCCGATCATCGCCTCAATTTGATAGGGGCGGGTTTTGAGTTTATGTCCGGGTTGCCAATACACGATATTTGCCTCTGGGTTCGCTGCTGGGTCAGGTTCTTTTATTTATTGTGCCACGGGTTGACGATGGTGATGGTTTCTGTAGGGGCGAAGCATTCGGGCAGTTAATTCTGGATTTGAACAGTTAATTCTTTACCCGAATGCAACGCCGCCCTTACCAGCAGTTAATTCTGGATTTGAAAAGTTAATTCTTTACCCGAATGCAACGCCGCCCTTACCAGCAGTTAATTCTCGATTTGAACAGTTAATTCTTTACCCGAATCCTTCGCCCTGACCGTTAATTCTGGGTTGGAACTCACACGGCTGGTAAGGGCAAAGCATGACCGTATTAAAATTAATCGGTTAACCAAGAAATATCTGCGGTCATGCTTTGCCCCTACAGTTGTAGGGGGGTTGTAGGGGCGAAGCATTCTGGCAGTTAATTCTGGATTTGAACAGTTAATTCTTTACCCGAATGCAACGCCGCCCTGACCGGCAGTTAATTCTGGATTTGAACACACACCGCATATCAGGGCAAAGCATGACCGGATTAAAATTAATTTTTTAACCGACAAATAAAGCGGTTATTGTCCGAATGAAGTACAGAGTTTTTCTGGATTCCCGCGCGGGAATGACAGTTTTTTTTTGTACTTCATAACTATGACAATTGCTATATCTGCGGTCATGGTTTGCCCCTACAGGAATTAGTAACCAAAAATGGTATGATTATTATCAATTAATTATTTTAACCTATAAAATCTGAATAATCAACCCGCTGATTCAAATACTGAATCAGCGGGCAAAATTTAAGCTGATATTTTAGCAGTAGAATTACCCCGGTTTTTACCGAAAAAAACCGGAGTTTTTGACTATTACTTAGAACCGCTAGGACCTAAGCCAACTTTACCTGCATAAACAGCCCGATCGCCCAATTCATCTTCAATCCGAAGTAAGCGATTATATTTAGCAACTCGTTCACTGCGGCACAGAGAACCTGTCTTAATTTGACCAGCACGAGTGGCCACCGCCAAATCGGCGATCGTGGTATCTTCGGTTTCTCCAGAACGGTGACTAATCATCGAACGATAACCATTACGAGTTGCCAGATCGATGGTTTCTAAAGTTTCCGTTAAAGAACCAATTTGATTCAGCTTAATCAGAATTGCATTCGCCGCACCTTGTTCAATGCCCTTTTGCAAGCGGGTGGGATTTGTCACAAACAAATCATCACCTACTAACTGCACTTTCTTACCCAATTTTTGAGTTAAAATTTGCCAATTTGCCCAATCATCTTCATGCAATCCATCTTCAATGGAAACAATCGGATATTGGTCTACCAACTTGGCCAAATAATCAATTAATTCCCCTGGTTCGTGGGCGCTGCCTTCATAGACATACTTGCCATCTTTGTAAAATTCACTGGCAGCCACATCCATTGCTAAAGCCACTTGTTCTCCGGGTTTATAACCGGCTTTTTGAATGGCTAACATGAGAATATCTAACGCTTCTTGGTTAGAACCCAAATTAGGGGCAAAACCGCCCTCATCACCGACCCCAGTTAGCAAACCTTTTTCCGCCAATACTTTGCTCAGGCAAGCAAATACTTCAGCCCCCCAGCGTAAGGCTTCTTGAAAAGAAGCAGCACCATGAGGCACAATCATAAATTCTTGAAAATCGACGTTATTTGCGGCGTGAGCCCCACCATTAATCACGTTCATCAATGGCACCGGCAACACATTAGATAATGGGCCGCCAAGATAACGATAAAGGGGAATTTGTAACGCATCTGCCCCGGCTTTTGCTGTTGCCAAAGACACGGCTAAAATTGCATTTGCCCCTAATTGTGATTTGTTGCCCGATCCATCCAGATCGATCATCATCCGATCGACGGTAGCTTGGTCGAGGGCATCTACCCCGTTTAATTCTGGCTCAATTTTGCCGATCACATTTCGCACGGCTTTGAGAACACCTTTGCCACCGTAGCGTCCTGGTTCATCATCACGGAGTTCATGGGCTTCAAAAGTCCCTGTGGACGCGCCACTAGGCACTTGGGCTAGACCTGATGCACCGTTAGCCAGATAAACTTCTGCTTCTACGGTCGGGCGTCCGCGAGAGTCGAGAATTTCACGGGCTTTAATCGTTTCAATTGCTGTATCTAGCATAGTTGTCTGTATCTTTTGTATCTGTTGTGGATGGTTGCCGATGGCCTTGAGTCTTGGCTTAAGCATTGGAGTGAGATGTTTGTCGCCACTGGCCATCAACATTCAAGATACAGCCAACTTTCTCAAAACTGACGATATTTAAGAATATCTATCGATCCCGAAAAAATGTTATTTGTTATTTGTTATTTGCTATTTGTTATTTATTATTTGTTGGAAAGTTGGAAAGTTGGAAAGTTGTTTGCCAGGAAGTCCTTGGTCATTGGTTCCCTTATGACTTGCGGACTGTCAACCGCCAACATTCCCTATTTGTGAATAGACTCGTAAAATAAATCAAAGTCAAGAAATAAAGTCAAGAAATTGGGATAATTCAGATATGCGAATGCTACACACGATGTTGCGAGTCGGCAACTTGGAAAAATCTCTGGACTTTTACTGCAATGTGCTGGGGATGAAGCTTTTACGCCAAAAAGACTATCCGGGGGGCGAGTTTACCCTGGCGTTTGTGGGCTATGGGGATGAGTCAGACCATACGGTGATTGAGTTGACTTATAACTGGGGGGTTGAGAAGTACGACCTGGGAAATGCTTATGGTCATATTGCTTTAGGCGTTGATGATATTTATGATACCTGCGAGCAGATTAAAGCCCAAGGAGGAAAAGTGACTCGCGAACCTGGGCCGATGAAGCACGGATCCACGGTGATTGCTTTTGTGGAAGATCCCGATGGTTACAAGATTGAGTTGATTCAACTCGGCACTCAAGGAACTGCTACGACTAAATCAGCGGTGGCTACGGTTTAGTCCGGGCTGGATCTTAGGTAATTGATAATTGATAATTATCAATTATGTTATACCCTCGCCGATCGCCTGTTATGCTAGGCTATCTCGGATAATGTGTGGTTGGGGGTGTACGGACTTCAGTCAAAGAGAGGAAAAGGAAAGTATGACAAAATTGCGGGTGGGTCTGTTGTTTGGCGGTCGTTCCGGGGAGCATGAAGTCTCGATTATCTCAGCGCGGGCGATCGCTCGTGGACTGAGAGAGGGCGGCAATGGTGATAAATATGAAATGCTGCCGTTTTATGTGCAGAAAAATGGCTTGTGGCAAGGCCCAGCGGTGGCGCAACAGGTGCTAGAAACCGGAGAGGCGATCGCCTGTTCAGAAATTATCGAGCGGCGATCGCAGTTATGGCAATTTCCCCCTGCTGCCGCAGAAGTGGATGTTTGGTTTCCCATCATCCACGGGCCAAACGGCGAAGATGGCACCATTCAAGGATTATTGACCTTAATGCAAGCGCCATTTGTGGGTAGTGGGGTCACGGGTTCGGCGGTGGGTATGGATAAATTAGCCATGAAAGATGCCTTTGCTCAGGCTGGTTTGTCCCAAGTTAAATATATGAGTGTTAGTCGCTCAGAGGTTTGGTCAAATCCTTGTGTCTTTCCCAAACTTTGCGACAAAATCGAGGAAACTTTGGGCTATCCTTGTTTCGTGAAACCGGCCAACTTGGGTTCTTCCGTGGGCATTTCCAAGGTGCGATCGCGCTCTGAACTGGAAGCCGCTTTAGACAAAGCCGCCACCTTTGACCGCCGTTTGATTGTGGAAGCCGGAGTTGTCGCCAGAGAGGTAGAATGTGCGGTATTAGGAAATGACCAGCCAAAAGCCTCTGTGGTGGGAGAAATTACTTATCAAAGTGATTTTTACGACTACGAAACCAAATATACCGACGGTAAAGCGCAACTGCATATTCCGGCAGCATTAAGCCCGGACGTGACCACGCAAATTCAAGAAATGGCGGTCAAAGCCTTTTTAGCCATTGATTGTGCGGGTTTGGCGAGAATGGACTTCTTTTATGTAGAAGCAACTGGCGAAATCTTGATTAATGAAGTGAACACCCTGCCCGGTTTTACTTCTTTGAGTATGTATCCCCAGCTTTGGGCGGCCACGGGCATTCCGTTTCCAGAATTAGTCAATCGCCTGATTCAACTGGCTTTAGAACGACATCCCGCGAGTTAACCAGTTAATTTTTCCCGGAATTTTTCCCGGAATTTTTCCCCCTATTGTTTCCGAGGGGAGTCAAGGGAATTCCCCCCGGAATTGTTAACCTGATTAATAGTTCAGGGTGAAATTTGTTCGGGAATCTGCTCTGGGATCGTTGATAATTGATGCTTGAGCATGGATATTTGATCTTTAACCGCTTAGTTTAACGGCTTAAAGGTTAATCGGTTATTTCAATTCATTTATTTCAATTCATTGCCAGATCATTGCCAGATCATTGCCAGATCATTGCCAGAAATTAATTGCCATACTACTGCCAGAATTAATTGCCAGACTTAATTGCCAGACTCCAGACTAATGATGAATTACCCAAACTCGCAATCATTCTTCTCCCGATCGCCCACCATTGAACCCTTGAATTCCATATCAAGTTGGAGCGATCTAGACTGGTACGATCGCGACTCTTACCAGCAGCGGCAGCTAAAACGCTTGCAAGCTTTAGTGCCTCCAGTGTCACCGCCCCCTTTGCAGTTAGGCCACCTGACGCCAAACCAAGAATATCAGCTACAGCGGTTGCGCCGTTTAACGGTAAACCAGATCGAAGAAAACCAGTCCATTCCTACTTTTCAGCATTGGCGAGCGGCTCGTGCTTCTCGTCAATTGAACCCGCTGCCTCCTACCACTGAGGTTTCTGTGAGGCGATCGCTCAGTGCCTCACCGCAGGTCATCGAAAGACCCCGCAAAATCCGAGTTCGTCGTCCGGCCCGAAGAGTCGCCAGATCCTACCCCAGGTTAAGGGTATTTTTAAACCTAATGACCCGCTATGGCTGGGCTGTTTGTGGCGCAACTTGGATGATTTTAATCATTAGCGGTGGGTTAGCCGGTAAGGTGTTAATCAACCCTGAATATGCCACGACTTATTCCGCTTCTTATGAGTCACCGGCTAGTCAAATTCAAAGTCAGCCAGCAGAAAACTCTTGGTTATCATATAGTGCGATCGCTCTCGGTGGTGCTGGCGTGACTTGGCTAATTTCTCAATGCTTCAAAGCGGATTAATCAATCCCCACCAGCAAACACCATCCGCATCACCTCTATATTTACTAGGGGTGATTTCCTTTTAACTTGATTAAGTTGATTAAGTTGATATTTTAACCAATGAATATAACCATTGAATTGTCAATTTCAGCAGTTTCATTGGCCAACAAAAGCCCGCCAGCCAGCCTTTTAAATAATCAAAAATAATTGAAACTATTAAATAAAAATAACAGCAATTGTTCCCAATTGTCATAATTGTCATATAATAGAGTTTACCTACAAAAAAATCATAACCCAAATGAGCGAAACAATTCACGACCTTACCGTTAAGACCATCGCCGGGGAAGATAAATCCCTCAAAGACTATGCAGGCAATGTATTGCTAATTGTTAACTTAGCTTCTTACTGCGGCTATACTCCTCAATATGCTGGTCTGGAAAAACTGCACCAGAAATATAAAGATTCTGGCTTACGGGTCTTGGGATTTCCTTGCAATGATTATGGTGCCCAAGAACCAGGAACTAATCAGGAAATTGTCCAATTCTGCACCAAAAATTATGGTGTTACTTTTGATCTCTTTGATAAAGTTCATGCCAAAGGGTCGCAGCAACATCCCCTTTATACTATGTTAACCAGTCAGGGCAAACCACCGGGAGATGTTTCTTGGAATTTTGAGAAATTTCTGGTTAATAAAAAAGGTGAAGTGGTAGGGCGCTATCGTAGTAGCGTCACCCCCGAGTCAGCGGAGTTGACTGGGGCAATTGAGCGAGAATTGCACCAGTAATTTTGTTATTGGTTGTTAGTTATTAGTTATTAGGGGCTGTTGGTTATTAGGGGTTGTTGCTCTCGAATAACCAATATCTAATAACCAATATCTAACAACTAATATTTAACAACCAATATTTAACAACCAATATCTAATAAAAAATACCTAAAGATCAGAAAGAGCACCGACGACTGGCCGTGTTTCGTCTCGGTGCTCTAACTGGTTCGCTCCTCACACTAATCGCAGTATAGCGAATAGTTACCCGATTTGTCACCCCCTTGGGCAAAAATTATCAAGTTTTTTTCGAGTCTTGGGAGGAATTTTTTGCTTGTCTGATGGTTCGGTGGTTACATCTCTTGGGGGGGCAAAATCCCTAAACCTTTTTCTAGTAAGAGTTTTAAGACAATTTGCGTGGTTAAAATTAAGCCTAATCTGGCTTGTGCCAAAGCCAAATTTTCGGTTTTAATTTTGCTCCAGATGGGATTGGCAGCATAAAATATAAGTAAATCTTGACTTAAATCAGTGGCTAATTTCACCATAAGCTTGGTGACAATCTCACTTTTGCAAGTTGAGAGGGTATCTAGGGTCGTGATTAATTGGGAAATTAGGGTGCGTTCCGTTAGGTGGATCGGACGCAGTTGGTTTCGATCGCTTAACCAGGGGATAGGATTGGGGTTGATAATTTGCAGATCGGTGCTATGTTCCGACAAGCTGGACTCAGACAGGCTGATTAGTTGCTCCCGATCGCCCAAGCGCAGCAGCGAGCAACATCGAGCGTGGGTGTATTCCAGTAGAAAGAGATTATTTGTGAGATTATTTGTGGCATCCAATGTGGCATAGATTTTTTGCCAGTTTTGACTTTGGTGTGGGTTCTCTGAACCGTGAGTTTGGCTGGGCCATTGGCTGAGACGTTGCAACCAGGTGGCTAACCCTGGTTCGCTGAGATGGAATTGAATCCAACCGTCACGAATATGAACGGTGAAATCGGGGGAAGGCTCGATTAAAGAACCGATCGCCTCGGCAATTTCTGCCGGGGCTTTTTGCTGGGCTTTTTCCTGGGCTTTTTGCAGGGTCTTTTGCAATTTGAAGGCGATCGCGGAAATATAGATGACTTTTTCTACGTCTTTGGTGCGGTTTAATGGCATCGTTGAGGGCGTCAATATTGGCATTTGATTGTCAATAGCAGGCGATCGCGTTGCTAACAAATAATCAGAGGTGGCATTGATTAAGCGATCGCAAAATCGCGATTTCAGGGAGAATAAATCAATCGCTGCCCAAAATTCCTCTGGCCACTTTTGGGCATGGCTGGCCAAATTATCTTGATTCTGTGATTTATTCATTTTGTTGGTGACTAATGGTGGGTGACTAATGATTAGTGACTAAACATGGGGGCGATCGCTGCTCGATTGCCGCTCGAATAGCCGGGGCAATTTATGAATTGCCCCGGCTATTCAGGGGATGCAACAATCTTTAGGGATTGATTTTGAAAAAATTAACGAATTCTCACAAATCCAGCTTTTTCAATTAAATCTTGTCCTTGGTCACTTAAAAGTAACTGAGCATAAGCTTCACCCGCTTGCTGGTCGATTTGCCCATTTTGTTTGACGATGATAAACAATCTGCGGGTAATCGGATATGCTCCACTTTGAAAAGCAGCTTGATTTAATTGATTCCGCTTAGTTGGGCATTCTTCCCGGGACACCCAAGGCTCTTGATACGGAGGAATAAATTCTGCCTCTTGATTGGTGATCGCGATTGATTTTATCTGACATTGCGGGACAACTTGCGGCGCCGAACCATAGTAAATTGCCCCCAAATTATTCGCCACTAGGCGCAAAGCTTCAGTGGTTGTGGGGATAAAAGAAACATTATCAGCAAACTTTTCTCCATTCAGAATATTATCGATGAAAAACTCTACGCTGCCGCTGTCTTCCGGTCTGCGAGAATAAGCAACAATGGCTAAGTTTGATCCGCCTACTTCGTTCCAATTGGTAATTTTGCCGGTATAAATTTGTTTAAGCTGGGTGACAGTTAAGCCGGGAATATTCAGAGTTGGGTTGACGGCGATCGCAATGCCATCAATAGCCACAGGAATTTGTTTCAAAGTAAACCCTTTTTGTTGAGCTTGTTCATATTCTGTATCTTTAATTGATCGCGAAGACTGAACAAAGGCTAATTGATCGTTTAATAGCATCTCAATGCCAGTCGTAGACCCCGGAGGTTTTGTCGGATGTTGGGTATAACGCAGCTTAAAGTCAGGCCAAACAACTTGAATTAAAGCATCGACTTCTTGGCGGATCGGCGACCAAGAGGTACTGCCCCCATAGCTGACTAATGCCTGGGGAACATTTTGTATTTGGGCAAAAGTTTTAACTGGGCTAAAATTTGAGCTAGGGGAATTTTGATTATAGCCTTGAGCAGGGGTTGTCTGGGAATTAGAATCTGTTCCCCTGGGGTCGGAGGCGCGGTTTTTTAGACCCGTAAACCACCAAACTCCACCGCCTGCTAAACCTACGGTAATTAGCAGGGCTAAGACCAGAATCGTGGTGTCGTTTTTTTGAGACATAAGTGATGATTGTTTGACGCTAGAGGCTATTGGCAGATTAAGCAAAGGGGATGTTTTCCATGATTTATCCCCATTTGTAAATACGTTTATAGTAGCGATTTGTCTCCCTTAATAGCGATTCGCATTTTTTGCTTGTTCTGAATTTTCAGATTTTTTTGATGCGATCTCCTGGTAGTTGCAAGCTGGCTGGGATATTACGCTGCTTTGGTTCAAAAAATAGTTTCTTTAGCTGATAAATTGGGTTTATTTAAAATTTTATCGATTTTTAATCAAATTTAACCAAAAATTTACCGAAAAAACTATTGACAAGTTATCCAAAATTAATTTATTATAAAATCATCGTAAGACTTTATAATGGGAATAGTATGCGCCCATATATATAACCCATATATATACCTGATTGGCAGCGGATAGGGGTTGGCAGCGGATAGGTTGACTATTTTCTGAATCGGATAGCGGTTGGTTGGCAGCTTATTTCTCTACCCCAAGCAATAAACCGGGTTTCTTTGAAAGCATTCCACAGATAACTGCTGATATTCAAAACCGAAACCCGGTTTCTGGGCTATTTGGGTTGACTACTTTCTGAATCGGATAGCGATCGCTTTTCAGATAGCCCTGATATTATTTACAAACCGTCAACCCATCAACTATTCCATCCGCTGCCAACGGAATATCCCATCAACTATCCCATCAACTATTCCATCCGCTGCCAACGGAATATCCCATCAACTATCCCATCAACTATCCCATCCGCTGCCAACCCCTACGGAAAGAAACCCGGTTTTCTCTTTGTGGGCGATCGCCTACAGAGTTATGCTAATTTTTGCTAGATATAGCAATCCTAAGTCGTCTAGCATAGAATAGAAGCCACTGGCTGTCTCTACTTATCTCTTCCATTCTCTCACAATTCATCTAGGGTTTCGATATATTGGTTATTTTAACCTAAACTGATTTTTTATTCTAGACATAATTAAAAATGATAAAAAGGTGGGTATTGCCCACCTTTTGTTGCTCTTGATGCTTAATGTTGATGCCTAATTGCTCCGCATCAAGCTGTTTCACCAAGGAAACACTATTTCCTTTAATGACGAACAATTACAGATTGTTGAGCCAATCTAAAATTAACGGATTGACCACTTCTGGCCGTTCGTCATGGGGACAGTGGCCGGTTTTGGGAATGGAAACAAATTTAATGGGTTGAGATCGCGCAAACTCTTGGAAAATTCGCCCGCCACTCACCGGAGTCCAGGGGTCATCTTCGCCCCACAAAACTAAGAGGGGACATTTGACCAAGGGTAATAATTCCGTGGGTTGTGGGCCAGGAGGGGCGGTGACAATGGAGGCAAAAACTTTTTGCGCCCCTGGATCGCAAGAGGGTTGATAAAGTAATTCGACTAATTCGTTGGTAATAGCAGATTTGTTGCCGTAAACTTGCCGCAAGGTGTTGCGGATGCGATGTTTTTGGCGAATGCGGTCAAAGAGAAATGGCCCTAACCCTGGGGAACTGACCACATTAGTAAAGATGGTCATAATTTGCCGCAGGGGAAAATGCAGTTCTTCAGGACGGTGATTTAAGCCACCGGCACAGTTTAGCAATACCCCACCAGCGACGATTTCGGGATGATTAGCGGCGATCGCCAAACTCAGCAGCGCCCCAATAGAGTTGCCAATAAATACAGCGGGTTCTTGAATATGTTCATGCCAGAAATCTTTGAGCAATTGTTGCCACAGTTCCACGGAATAGTCCACTGGGGCTTTATCGGAACCGCCAAATCCCAATAAGTCCAGAGCAAAAACCCGATAACCCCCCTCAGCCAAGGCGGGAATATTCTTACGCCAATGTCCAATGGAGGCACCGAACCCATGCACCAAAACTAGGGGCAGACCTGTGCCTTTGACGATGTATTTAATTTGATGGTTTTGCCACTCCCAGGTGAGTGGTTCCAAGGTACTGGGTGAGGTAAGTGGTTCTGCAATCACGGTCAGTTATGAAGTTTTGTAAAGGATATTTGATTATCATAAAGCTTTGATGCAGATGTGTTGCTACGTCGGGGGACTGCCGTCGGATGAGGTTCTCGAGGAGATGAGGTTCGGGAGGGGATGAGGTTCGGGAGGGGACAGCGATCGCGCTACCTTTCCTTGGTTCTACCATGCTCTACAACGCGACAAAAGATCGAGAAAAGCGGCCATTGGATGTGAAAATAAATCTATGGTGAATGGCTCTGACCCTCGTCTTCACGGGGGCAGGCTTATATTCAAGTCAGAGTCATTGATCGGAAGATTGCAAGGAAATCAGAAAGATGCTTAAACGAATTGCTGCCATTATTCTCGTTGTTTTGACTATTAGCTTAACAGGTTGTGTGAGTTCACCGACCACAGGTTTAAAACCTTATGTGAATAGCTATAAAGGTTATGAATTTTTGTATCCGAATGGATGGGTTGAGGTGCCGGTGAAAAATGGCCCAGATGTGGTGTTCAAAGATTTAATTGAGTCGAGCGAAAATGTCAGCGTGGTGATTTCTCAAATTCCAGAAAATGAAAAACTTCAGGATATTGGCGATCCTTCAACGGTGGGATATAAAATCTTGCAGAAAGCGATCGCCCCTGAAGGTTCTGGAAGACAAGCAGAGTTAATCAATGCCACTGCCATAGAAAAGAAAGACAAAACTTATTATATCTTAGAATATGCGGTAAAATTGGCCAACCAAGATCGCCATGATATTGCCAGTGTGGCGATTAGTCGCGGTAAACTATTCAGCTTTAATGTGTCTACCACCGCAAATCGCTGGCAAAAAACTGCGGAAACTTTAAAGCAAGTGGTGGCTTCTTTCTCCGTTTATTAATTTCAATTTTTTGGTGGTATTTCTGGTGGGCAAAAGCCCACCATTGAAAAAGAAACCGGGTTTCTGTGAAATATCTTCTAGGTGGCGAAGATATTTTGACAGAAACCCGGTTTCTAGGTTTTATGAGAACTTATTGATTCTGACTTTCTGCTAACAAAGCTTTACGGGCTTCTTCGGTTTTTTGGCGATCGAGTTTGAACATCACCACCGCCAAAGGAGGCAAGCAAAGATCCAAAGAATAGCGACGATTGTGCATCCACCATTCATCAGCCCATTTACCGCCTAGGTTGCCCATATTGCTGCCGCCGAATTCTTTAGCATCGCTGTTAAAGATTTCGGTATAAAAACCGTGTTCGGGTACGCCAACCCGGTAATGGCTGTGGGGTTGAGGGGTGAAGTTACAAACTGTCAAAATAAATTCATCGGAGTCTTTAGCGCGGCGAATAAAAGAAACTACGCTATGACGGTTATCGCTGCAATCAATCCACTCAAACCCTTCCTGAGCAAAATCCCAAGTATAAAGGGCGGGTTGTTGGCGATAAAGCCGGTTTAATTCACTAAAGAAGCGCTTAGTTTGTTGGTGGGGTTCATACTGCAACAGTTGCCATTCCAAGTCACCCCAGACATTCCACTCACTCCATTGGCCAAATTCCATGCCCATAAACATGGTTTTCTTCCCTGGGTGGGCGTACATATAGGCAAATAAGCAGCGCAGGTTAGCGAATTTCTGCCAGCGATCGCCCGGCATCTTGCCAATAATATTGCTCTTACCGTGAACCACTTCATCGTGAGATAACGCCAGCATGAAATTCTCGCTGTGGTTATACCACATACTGAAGGTGACGTTATTTTGGTGGAACTGGCGGAACCAAGGATCCATGCTGAAATAGTCCAGCATATCGTGCATCCAGCCCATATTCCACTTGAGGTTAAAGCCCAAACCGCCCACATAAGTCGGCCAGGAAACCATCGGCCAAGCGGTGGACTCTTCCGCCACAGAAAGTGTCCCTGGGAAATAACTGAAAATCAGGTGATTAACCTGCCGCAGGAAATCAGCCGCTTCAATATTTTCCCGTCCGCCATATTGGTTGGCAACCCATTCCCCTGGTTTCCGGGCATAGTCCAGATACAGCATAGACGCCACTGCATCCACCCGAATGCCGTCAATGTGGTATTTGTCAAACCAGAATAGGGCATTGGCATAGAGGAAGTTCCGCACTTCGTTGCGGTTGTAGTTAAATACCAAGGTGCCCCATTCTTTGTGCTCGCCTTTGCGCGGGTCGGCGTGTTCATAGAGGTGAGTCCCATCAAAGAAGGCTAAACCGTGACCATCTTTGGGGAAGTGACCGGGCACCCAGTCTACCAATACCCCAATGCCGTTTTGGTGGCACTGATCCACGAAGTACATGAAGTCTTCGGGACTGCCGTAGCGAGAAGTGGGAGCAAAGTAGCCGGTGACTTGGTAGCCCCAGGAGCCATCAAAGGGGTGTTCGGCAATGGGTAGCAGTTCGATATGAGTGTAGCCGAGTTCTTTGACGTAAGGAATGAGGCGATCGGCGAGTTCCCGGTAGGTGAGAAAACGAGCGGTGGTTTTCAGTTCCGACACAACCACTACGGGTTCTTCGGTGCCGTCGGGTTTAACCGCTGGTTCCGCTGAAGCTGCGTGTAGCCAAGAACCTAAATGGCATTCATAGACGGCAACGGGCTGAGTTAAGGCATCGGTGTGACGCCGTTTTTCCATCCAGTCGCGATCGGTCCAGGTGTAGGTTTCTAAGTCCGTAACGATCGAGGCAGTTTTGGGGCGGGGTTCTTGTTGGAAACCGTAGGGATCGGATTTTTCGTAAATATGACCTTCATTATTCTTAATTTCATATTTGTAGGCTTCCCCTACCCCAATTTGAGGAATGAACAACTCCCAAATCCCGTTGCCGATTTTCCGCATTTGGTGTTTGCGACCGTCCCAGGAGTTAAAATCTCCCAAAATTGATACGTTGCGAGCATTGGGAGCCCAAACGGCGAAATATACCCCTTTGACTCCTTCAACCACCATTGGATGGGCGCCTAGTTTTTCATAGATGCGGTGATGGTTGCCTTCGGCAAATAAATGGATGTCAAAGTCCGTGAGTTTGGAAGACCGGAAGGCATAAGGATCGTAGATGACCCGTTCGCGATCGCCTTCTTTGACCCGTAGCTGATAGTTAGAAAGTTCGGTTGTTTCGATGGTGCATTCAAAGAAGTGAGCATTATGCACCGATTGCATGGAATATTCTTTTCTGACTTCTGGGAGTACGACCCAGACTGCTTCGGCGTTGGGTAGATAAGCTCGCACCACCCAGCTTGTTACTTTGCCATTTTCTTCAATCGGATGAGGCCCAAGGATTTGAAAGGGGTCTTGATGTTGGTTCCATACAATACTGTTAACTTGATCGGGAGTAATGGTTATGGACATGAACCTACCTAATTATGAAGTTTACTAATGTGAGAAAAGATAAGTTGCCTCTTGATCTTGTTTATAAAAACATCTCATTGTTATGAGTTTTCAGCGATTTCTCACTTAATTTATCCCACGTTTGGGGATAAATTTGTTTTATGTGAGAAATTGTTACAAGCCTAGGCAAGCTCCAGTGGTCATCGGTTTTCCGGTTGAGGACAGGGACAGGAGAAAACCTAACCCTATACGGGTAGAGGCAAAACCCCTGCAAAACGGCATGAACCGTTGCTGGGTGATGAGACGATATTCTCATACACCAGAGATATTAAATAATGTAAAGGAAAATGGCTACAATCGATCTTTAGTAGGTGACAAGCCGGTGGCTAGGGGTCGGTCAGGGGATATATTGCTCAACTACAAACAACAAATAACAAGTAACAATTAACAAATAACAAATAGCACTAAAGAGGGAACATCTGCCGCAGTAAGTAGCGGATGGGAAATTTATTGATAATGTGGCTGGTGGCCGAGAATGCTGATGTTCCAGTAGGGAGGTTGGGATTGTCAGTCCAGAGTTCTGGTTGTTGTAGCTGGAGTTTTGCATATTCCGCAGGGGTGATGGGTTGACCATCAATGGGCGATCGCGCTTCGGTGATGATCTCTGTGCGTAAAATTTCTTCCGGCAGGTCTTCTGGAGGCGGTAAGGCGATCGCGGGGGTGGGGAGGAGGAAGCAGAGGAGCAGGGGAGCGGGGGGGCAGGGGAGCCGCCAACGAGCGGGGGGGCAGGGGAGCCGCCAACGAGCAGGGGAGCCCGCCATCGGCAGGGGGGCAGGAGCCCTAGGGACAGGGCAATGCGGTGTCCTAGGCGCTATGAGACGAGATAATATGGGACGATTAACCATTTTCATTACAAACCAGGGGGTAGGGGTTCATTGCAATTGTGATGGATTTGGGCAATGCGTTCAAATAGCCAGGGGTATTTTTGCCGATATTCAGGAATGAGGGCAAGGGGACTGAGAAGGGCTGCGGCAGCAATGTCGGCTACGGAGAGGCGATCGCCCACTAAGTAGGGACGGGTTTGCCAGCGTTCTTGTAATACCGCGAAGGCGGTTGTGAGGCGATCTCTGGCAAGGGCGACCGCTGCGGGAGTAATGCCATATTGTTGGCGGACGATGGTAATCACCAGTTGGCTGGAAAAGGAAGGGTCAATCGCTTTGCCTTCTCCAGCGCGATAATCATAGTAAACAAACCGGGTAGCGGTGCCAATACTTTCATCAAGCCAATCTTCTAACATCCAGGCTTCGGTGTCTAGGGTGCTGCCTAGAGATAATGGCGGTTCGGGACTATAAGCTTCGAGAAATTTCAAAATTTGGGTCGAGTCCCCAATGGCTTTGGGTTGCCCGTCAACCTCTGGCAAGAGTACCGGGGTAGTGGTTAACCCTGTCAGAGGTTTAATCTTGAGGGCGTGTAATCCTGGGGTTAAATTGTTAACGGTATAAGATATTTTTTTATAACCGAGTGCGAGTCGGGCTTTCCGACAGTAATGAGAGGTACTAAATTGCAATAGCAGCATTGATAGATTCCTGGGGATGGCCGAGGGATTCACTCCTATATATTAGGGCTATATTACGGCGAAAAATTAACCCAAAATTTACAAATCTTAAATCTTTGTCAGATTTGCGAAAAGCGGATGACGATTCCTGTAGAGAAAGGCTAGGCTATTAATCAGCCTAATCCTTCATATCCTACAGCAGCTATGGCAAAAGAACTGGCGATCGATACTCGCGGACTGACTAAGCAATTTGACCGACAAATTGCCGTCAATGATGTAGATTTACAGGTAGCTTGTGGCGAAGTTTATGGACTCATTGGCCCCAACGGCGCAGGCAAAACGACACTAATTAGAATGTTAGCCACTGCGGAAGAACCCACTACTGGAGAAATCTATATTAATGGGGAACGTTTATTAAGAGATAATTCTAATCCGACCCTGAAACAACGGCTGGGATTTTTGCCCGATGATTTTCCTCTTTATGATGACCTCACTGTTTGGGATTATCTCGACTATTTTGCCCGTCTTTATCACTTAAGACAACCCCGGCGCCGTCAACGGCTTTATGATGTACTAGAATTGGTGCAACTCAGCAATAAACGCAATAGCTTAATTTCTACCCTATCGCGAGGGATGAAACAACGCCTCAGTTTAGCCAGAACCATTATCCATGAACCAATACTTTTACTATTAGATGAACCTGTCTCTGGGTTAGATCCGATCGCCCGGATGCAGTTTCGGGAAATTATCAAAATTCTCCGAGAAGCGGGGATGACAATTTTAATTTCTTCTCACGTTCTCAGCGACTTAGCGGAACTTTGCACCTCCGTAGGCATTATGGAACTTGGCTATCTGGTGGAAAGTGCGCCCCTGAAAGAACTTTATCAAAGATTAAGTGGCCAGCAAATTATTATCTCTACTTTGGGTAAATTAGAAGCATTAGAGTCTGAATTGCGTAATCATCCCCAAATAGACGGCTGGGAAATTCTTTCCGATCGCAACAGTCTGCGGGTGCAATTTTCCGGTAATCCAGAAGATAGCGCTAAATTGCTGCGATCGCTCGTAGAAAGTGGCATTGCTCTCACGGAATTTCATTGCACCCAAGAAGACCTAGAAACCATTTTTCTCAAATTAGGACATAAGCAAGCCTCTTAAGGCAGGAGTGCGGAGGGGCAGAGGGGCAGGGGTAGGGAAACGGCAATGTCGGATTAAATGTCGGATTAACAGTTAGCCCCAGTTTCTAACCCAGCAACCAAGAACAAATAACCGACAAAAAGTATCTGGAACAAATAAGTATGTTCACAATTACAATGATTGACAAAATAATCGATATAGTCGGTGACTGGAATGCCCAGTTATTTCGAGAACTAAAAGGAAGATTAACCCTGCGGAACTTAATCTGGGTCGGAGGAGGTTCTTTAGGCTTTCAATTTCTACTCTTTACCGCATTATCTGACTCAAAATGTATTAAATATGAAAATAATCACTCCCTCGGTTATTGTGTAGAATATGTTTGGGAAATTAAATGGTTATTAATATTTCAATTTCTTTATTGGATGCTTTCCTTGATCTTATTCTGCGGTGGAGTTTACCTGCTGGTGCGTGATTTAACTCAAGAACAACGTGGGGGTACGCTGAATTTTATTCGCTTAAGTCCTCAGTCCAGCCATAAAATTTTTATCGGCAAATTATTAGGGGTGCCGATATTAGTTTATCTGACAATTTTACTGGCAGTTCCGTTACATTTAATTTCCGCGATCGCTGCGGGAATTCCGCTCGGATGGTTGGTCAGTTTATATGCTATAGTTTTGGTGGGGGCTATTTTTCTTTTTTCCTTGGCTATGCTGACTATTTTGTTTAGTAGCGCCGAACATCAAGAAAGCGCCTTGGCTATCGTGAGTTTTTGTTTAGGGTCATCGTATTTAGCCATAATTTTTACCCGATTTTCCTGGTCTAGCCTGACATATTATGGTTGGGAAAGCTGGCAATGGTTTGCTTTACCAATTGGCAACCATTTAGGGTTAATGACTCTCTGGACATTGATGACTGTTGGGACGGTTGCGTATTGGATTTGGCAAAGTTTAAATCGCCGATTTAATCATCCTCATTGCACCTTAATCAGCAAAAAACAAAGTTACTGGATCGTGGGCAGTTTTCAAGTATGGCTACTAGGATTACTTTGGCCATTCATGTCGGTAATTAAAGATGATAAAAGCTTATTATTCACTTTACTGCCGATTTCCATTATTAACCTAGGCTTTCTCTTAATTATTGCCGCCATAATTTGTCCGCAAAGACCAACTCTGATTGATTGGTCACGATATCGAAATCAAAATCAAAATTTCTGGCAAGGAACAAGCGCTGGGGAAAAACAGAATTTATGGGCAGATTTAATCTTAGGAGAAAAAAGTCCCGCCCCAGCAGCGATCGCTCTTAATATCGGCATTAGCAGCTTAATTTTGATCCCTTTTTGGATCTTAGTCAATAGCAGTATTTCTAACTCAATGCAAGCGATCGCCGCTTGGGTGATGAGCGTTAATTTAATCTTAATTTATGCCCTAATTATTCAGCTAGGGCTATTAATGAAAAGCCAACAAAGAGCCGGTTTAACCTTAATTGAATTAACTAGCGCTATCTTTTTACCGATACTAATTTTATTAGCGGTAGAAAACAAATCTCCGGTGTTGTGGATGTTTTCGGTATTTGGTATAGCTTGGGCAGCGGTGCCAGAAGCCCCCGCGATCGCGATCGGTTTTGTTATATTAGGTCAATGGTTAGTCATTGCCGGATTGAGTTTTGGTTTAACCAAAAAATTGCATCATCTCGGTGCCTCTGACTCTCAAAAATTACTTACGTCAGTATAGAGACAAATCACCATGAATCTAAAAAAATTTGTTGAAAAATGGCTGGACAGTTTGAGTGATATCAATCCCCAACTCTTTCGAGAAGTCAAAGGGCGACTGAAAACCCGCAATGTGGCGATCGCTGCGGCAATTTCCCTCGTAAGTCAGATAATTCTAGTGGGGACTTACGGCAGCCAATTACCCAACAGCCTAAATACATACTATTCCCATTACTACTGCTTAGAAACTTACCGCGAAATAAACTCTGGATATGTATGTTTAACAGATACTTCTGGCCAAGTGCTAATTAACTGGGATTTATGGTGGCTAGACATATTTTTGTGGCTCAGTTTTGCAGCGGTTTTCGCCCTCTTTGTGGCGGGGACATATATGCTAATCAGCGACCTAGCCAAAGAAGAAAAAAATGGCACCCTAAATTTTATCCGCGTCAGTCCTCGGTCTACCCAAACAATTTTGCTGGGTAAACTATTCGGCGTACCAATATTACTTTATCTGGGGGTTTTATTGGCCATACCGCTGCATACTTGGGCTGGATTATCCGCACAAATTCCCTTGGGATTAATCATCGGTTTTGATATCGCTGTAATTGCTGGCTGCATCTTCTTCTATAGTTTAGCCATGCTATTTGGGCTAACCACTGCTTACTTAGGTGGATTTCAAACCTGGTTAGGCAGTGGTTTAGTCTTTGGCTGCCTCGCATTCACATCTGTAGAACTAGAGCGAGAATCAACCCCAGTCTTTTATGCACCTATGGATTGGCTAAATTTATTCAATCCCGCCATATTACTGCCAAACTTAGTTGCTAAGAATCTAGCCAGCTTACAACCCGCAGAGCATTATTTTAACTACGGTAATTTATCTTCTTGGCAATGGTTTTATTGGCCGTTAGGTGCTTCGGCGATCGCTATTTTTTGCCTCATGGTGGTAAATTACTGCCTCTGGACTTATGCTATCTGGCAAGGGCTTTCTCGTCGCTTCCCCAACCCCACCGCCACGATAATTAGTAAGCGCCAAAGTTATAACCTGGTTGCTCTGTTTCAATTAGCGATGCTAGGTTTTGCTCTGCAAGAAGGACAACCTTATGAATATAGCGAATTTATTAGAGCTTTTTCTGAGAATTTGGGTTATATATTACTCTTAAATCTACTGCTGTTTATTGGGTTGATCGCGGCGCTTTCTCCTCACCGGCAAACGGTACAAGATTGGGCGCGATATTCTCACAGCAACAGTTTTAAATCCCTGTGGCAGGATTTGGTTTGGGGTGAAAAAAGTCCGGCGATTGTGGCGATCGCGCTTAATGCTATTTTTGCCGCTGGTTTATTAGTCCCTTGGATTTTGCTATGGCCTAATGAAACAATCAAAACCGCTGCTTTAGGGAATCTCTTATTATTCATTAGTTCGATTACCATTTACGCAGTCATTGCCCAGTTAATGTTATTAATGAAAACCCAGAAACGAGGCATTTGGGCAGCCAGCATTGTAGAGACATTAACTGTTTTGCCTCTAATGGTTTTTGTCTTGTTTTCCCTGGAACCCGATGACCAACCATTTCTCTGGCTATTTTCCGCCTTTTATTGGGCGGCCACAGAACATATTTCATTCAATTATGTGCTGTTAGCTTTTGTGGGGCAATTTGCCATTTTAGGTGGTTTAACTTTGGTGTTGAAACGGCGAGTGAATCATTTGGGTCAGTCAGCCACTCAAGCCTTGCTGAAACCAGTGAAATTGCCTACAATTTAAGATGTAAATGTCGTGGGTTAATCACTGCTTGAAAATTGTAGTTTTGCTTAATGTCAATTTGGTGCGTTACGTCGCTATTTTAAAAGTTAACGGTTTTTATATCAGTTAAGTTAGCGACTAACGCACCCTACCCGTTACTGAACCCAACCTACGCTAAATAAAGATGGTGCGTTACGGCGCTATTTTGAAAATTAACGGTTTTTATATGAATAGAATTAGCGCCTAACGCACCCTACTAACCACTAACTATGACCCAAAAAAATACCATGAATATTTCATTATTAGATCCCATCGGCGAATGGAATCCGCAAATATTCCGTGAATTCAAAGGACGGCTGAACAATCGGAACGTTTTCCTCGGTATTGGTGCATCTCTGGCGATTCAGCTTTTGTTATTACTTTACTTCTGGGTACAACTGCCCTCCAGAAAAATAGAACTTTATCATCCCTATTGTACGGAACCAGAGGGTTTTTGTACGATTAATTGGCCGGAGTGGTGGAAAGATTTACACCATAGTTTTAGTTGGATTTTGGTTTTGACTCTGGTGGTGGGTGGAGTTTATTTATTAGTCTCAAATTTAGCTGAAGAACAGCGGCGCGGCACTTTAAATTTTATTCGCCTAAGTCCTCAGTCAACCTATAATATTCTCTTGGGCAAAATGGTGGGAGTTCCCATCATTATTTTCTTAGGGGCTGCGGTGGCTTTGCCTTTGCATATTTGGTCAGCGATCGCGGCTGATTTTTCTGTACCTTTGCTACTGAGTTTCTATGTACTCTTAGGGGCAATTTGCGGTTTCTTCTACAGCCTGGGAATGCTTTACGTTTTTCTGGGCGGAACTCAAGGGGCGATCACCGCAGGCACAGCTACTTTTTGCCTTTGGTTATCTCTATATACGGATTTCGGCATTTTATATGATTACTACATGGAATTTCAAGACTTGCAATGGTTTTGGACTGCGATCGCCGATAATATCTTCGCATTCCGAGGATTTGCTATCTTCAATTGTCTTCTGTGGATTTATTGGATTTGGCGAGGGTTAAACCGCCGCTTTAAAAATACCACCGCGACAATTTTTAGCAAAAAAGAGAGTTACAGCTTAGTCGCTTGTTTTGAGATTAATTTACTAGGTTTTGTTCTACCCCAAATCAACCTATTTCCACCCAGCACTTATGTTTTTGAAAACAGCATAATTGCCCTTGCTTTAATCAACTTATGCTGGTTTATGGGTTTGATTGCTATGCTGTCTCCCCATCGCCAAACTTTGCAAGATTGGGCGCGATATTCCCATACTCAAAATTTGAAATATTCCTGGCAAGATTGGATATTTGGTGAAAAAAGTCCTGCCCCAGTAGCGATCGCGATTAATCTTGGCATCACAATCGGTATTTTCCTGCCTTGGATTTTGTTATATCCCATAGATAGCAAAGAACAAATATGGGTGATCGCGGGTATTTTCATTTCTTGTACATTAATGTTGATCTATGCGGTATTGGCTCAACTCATCCTGTTAATTAAAAACAATAAACGGGCAATTTGGGCAACTTCAAGTATCGGCATCGCCATGATATTTCCCTTATTGCTTTTAGGGATATTCCAGGTTAATCCAGACTATGTTCCCGAATTGTATCTGTTTACCCCACTCCCATTTTTAGGCACTGAATATATCTCATTAAACGGTTTTCTCGGAGTAGTCGTCAGTCATTGCAGTATTATTGCCGCTTTAACCTGTAAACTGAAACAACAACTTCGTCTAGCCGGTGAGTCACAAATAAAAGCCCTTTTAGCTGGTGATTAATCGATGACTTACCCAAATTAAATTTTTCTGTTCTAGGGTCAATGTAGGGGTTAATTTAGGGGTCAATGGCCATTGACCCCTACAAACAACAAACAACAAACAAACCAGAAATAACCTTGTATTTGTAACAGCGAGCGAAATTTTCGTACAATTGCCATAAACGGTAATTGTGAGGATACTGTGATTTTAAGGTTATTGTGTGTACTGATTGTTACTGTGGGGATTTGGCTGGTAAATATAGTGCCGGTAATGGCCAAATCAGAAAATCCCACCACCGAAACCCAAATTATTCAAGCGGAAGAGTTGGTCAGTCAAGCTATGTCCGCGACTAATGCCGGAGACTTTGCCACGGCAGAGGCTTATTGGACGGAAATTTTACAAATGTTTCCCGAAAATCCGGCAATTTGGAGTAACCGAGGCAATTCTAGGGTTAGCCAGAATAAGTTGGCAGAGGCGATCGCGGACTATAACAAGTCTATAGAACTTTATCCCAATGCCCCGGATGCCTATCTCAACCGGGGCACCGCGTGGGAAGGGTTGGGGCGCTATGAAGAGGCGATCGCGGACTATAACCATGTCCTAGAACTCAACCCCGAAGATCCCGCAGCCTACAATAACCGAGGCAATGCGGAAGCGGGTTTAGGACAATGGCAAGCGGCTGTGGCTGACTATGAAAAAGCCAGTGAATTAGCCCCCGAATATGCCTTTGCCCGCGCAAACTATGCCCTGGCCCTGTATCAGCTTGGGGAAAAGTCCGAAGCCTTGCGGCAGATGAAAAACTTAGTCCGCAAATACCCCAAATTTGCCGATATGCGGGCAGCCCTTAGCGCCGCCCTGTGGTCAGAAGGCAAAATTGGCGAAGCCGAAAGTAACTGGGTGGCAGCAGCAGGATTAGATCGCCGTTACCAAGACCTCACTTGGGTGAGTCAGATTCGCCGTTGGCCTCCGGCAATGGTCGCCGCTTTGCAAAAATTTATTGAAATTAAGTAATTGTTGTTGGTTGTTGGTTGTTGGTTGTTGGTTGTTGTTGGTTGTTCGTTGTTCGTTGTTCGTTATTAGTAGGGTGGGCAAAATTTTGCCCACCCTACCAATGGAATAATCTGGAACAAACAACAAAAAACAATTAACAACCAACAATTAACAAACAACAACCAACTAAATCCAATTCCAGTCAATTTCGTTGTTTTTTTAATAGAATAAACGATGAAAAATAGCAAAATTATTGTATAAAAACACCCTGATGGTTATGTTGCCTATCCTTTAGGTATCAAGGGAGTTGTAGTCGGTCAAGGGGATACATATCAAGAGGATCTCAATGATGTGCGATCTGCTATTTTATTTCATGTTGAGACTTTTGGAAAATCGGTAAGCTGAATAAGAAATTATTGAAGCTTTTGCAAAATAATGGATTGATACCCCCCACCATTAAAACCCTTATAGGCTTTTTAGCCTGGGAAAGTAACAAGTCTATTGTTATTGGTTATTAGTTGTTAGTTATTAGTTCTGAAAATTCGACCACGAACAACTAACAAGCAACAACCAATAACTAACAACTAACAACGAAAGAATCCCTACCCAATAACTAACAACCAATAACTAATTTTTGAATTAATTCTGGGGTTAATTCTTGGACGTTGCTCAGGACCACAGCGGCGCCCGCTTTTTCTAGGTTTTGAATATAGGCTTCCCGGCGATCGCTCGTGACATGAGGGGGCAAGACTCCCACCCCGACCCAAAAGCGATTCCGCGCCAGCGGATCCCTGCGGGAATCGCCTTGTTGTTCCTTAGCTTTCTGCACCGTCCACATATCCGCCACCGTATCGCCGACATAGATCACTGGAGTCGTTTTTGAGATGGGATACTGTTGTTGCAGTTGGGCTAAAACGGCAAAAAGTCCGGTGGGGTCGGGCTTTCCGGGGGCATCTTCCATCGCTACAACCACGGGATTTTCCAGCCCTAACGCCCCTTCTAGCACATAAGCAACTTCTGCCCGCATTGCCCCACTAAAAAATCCCCAAGGAATTCCCGCATTTGTGAGACTGGCTAAGTAACTGGGTTGTAATAGTAAAGGTTCTTGGGTGATGTAGCCATTCATGTTCACCGGGTCGGTGCCGCGATACCGGGATTGAAAAAATGCCACTAAGGTTTCAAAGTCAAGATTTATTTCCCCACGGCTTTGACCTTGCCGTTCAAAATAGCGATAGATTAATTCTTGGGAAGCTTCCCAGTCATTATTCCAGATGCCTTCTGATTTGAGTTGGTCGATATCCCCAGGGGTGGGGCGGTATGTCGGGCGGTATTTGGCGGCGGTGAAGTGTTCCACGGTATCCGCGATCGCCCGTCGGTATGACCCACTCACGTCCCTGACCACCCCATCGATATCAAAAACCGCGATCGCGATCGCCCGGTCGCCTCTAGTTGATTCCCCGCTCACTGATTTCCTCCCAAAAAAATAATTGCTGTATAACTGCGCTATTCACAAAAATTGTTGTACAATAGAGAATTGTACATTTGTAAAATAGTCACCGCATTGTCCGGGAGGTTTGATTGTCAAAATTCATTCTAAAGGTTCTCTGGCTAGAGGACAACGTAGCCCTTGCGGTAGATCAAGTTGTTGGTCAAGGCACCAGTCCATTAACTCGTTACTTCTTTTGGCCTCGCAATGATGCCTGGGAAGAACTGAAGAATGAACTCGAAGGCAAGCACTGGATCGCCGAAGTCGATCGCGTCGAGTTACTCAATAAAGCTACAGAAGTAATTAACTATTGGCAAGAAGAAGGCAGACGGCTTCCTTTATCCTCTGCTCAAGGTAAATTTCCAGAACTTCAATTTACTGGTAGCAGTTGATCTAGCTTTCCGAGAATCTTTTTACAGCGGATATCCCTTGGTAATTGAAAATAGGGGGACATCCGCTGATTATTTTTTTGGTGGTTGGTGGTTGGTGCTTGGTGGTTGGTGGTTGCTGAACAAACAACAAACAACAAACAACAATCAACAATCAACAATCAACAATCAACAATCAACAATTATGTTGAAAATTTGGCTGCACCAGGGGCAGATTCGCTTTTTGCGATACTTCGCGAGCATACTGCTGCATCGTCACAATTGTGAAGCGATCGGACATTAAATTAAGCACTTGACTGAGGATTTCTATTTTCTTTGCCGAGGGCAGTTTCATCGCCGGGAAAAATGCCAACTCTGGGGCATCATCATAACCAAGAAAATCCAAAGGATGAAGCAATAAAGACGGTTGCACTCCGGTTAAGCGGCATAACAACATGGCTATCCGAAAATAAAGTAAGGCTAACCCCGTTGAAAATTGACTCAGATAGAGAATATAGCTGACATGAATTGGCACTTTAAAAATGGGCATAGTAGTGACAGGAATTTCCACAATTTCCCCGGCATCCAGATGCCAATGATAGGGTTTTAAGGGTCGAAATCCTTCGGCGAGACTGCCAAATAATGCTTTGCGTTTGCGTTGTTCTTCCGGGTCTAATTTGGTGGTGAGGAAATAATAAGCCCGGGCAAGCGGGCCGAGAAAAGTGGGGAAAGTTGAGGCATCATATTCATAGCCTTGTCTTTTCAAAACCTGTAAAGTGTTTTGGGAAATACTGAAACCAGGGCCGCGAAATCCAATGGGACGTTTGCCCGTGACTTGCTTAATCTGCTGTTGGGCTATGACAATTTCTTGTTCAATTTCTGCCTCGGAATAAAGATGTAACCACGGTTCGTGATTAAAGGAATGATTGCCAATTTCATGGCCTGCATCGGCGATCGCTTTTAGGGCTTGGTGGTTTTTTTTCAATGCCGCATCTTGACCGACAATAAAGACAGTAATGGTCTGATTTCTGGCTTTGAGAAATTCCAGGAACCGAGGCACAACAATATCCAAGTAGGAGGGGAAGGTTTCCCAGCCGCGATCGCCGTGAGTTTTCATATATGACCATTTGTTATCCAGGTCTAGGGATAAGCTGGCGTAGGGTTTGTTATTTTGTTGCTTATTTTTATTTTTGTTCATGGTTTTAATCTCAGGAATGGGGTTTCTCTTCGTAATTTTTGCCTCCTCACCCAGATCCAGATTTGGTGAAAACACCCGCTTTTTGGTCGTTTTTGCTTTGGATGAAGTCATGCCAAGATAGACCCAACCGGGTGGCGAGGAAAAATCCGATCGCGGTGAGACTGAAGAACATGAGAATTCTCAGGGTGATGGCAAAAGCCACGATCGCATCTGGGGGAATGGCGTAGAGTCCCAGTCCGAATCTGATGGCGGCTTCAAATGGGCCTAAGTAACCGGGGGACGAGGGAATGGCGATCGCTAATGCCACAACCCCTTGGACGAACAAAGCCCCCATTGGGCCGGGGGTATTAATGCCAAAGGCCAACATCAGGAACCAGTAGGTCATGCCGGTCATGCCCCAAATACAGAAACTCTCCATCACCGCCATAATGCCCCGTTGAGGATAGCGGAGGGCTTCGAGTCCACTGAGTAGACTGCGGACGATCGCCTCAATTCGGGGGGCATGGCGACCCAGACCGACGACTCGGCTAACTTTGCCGACGAATTCCGCGATCGCCAAAGGCCATCTAGCGGCGGATAAGAACATTACACAGGCGATCGCTAACACCAGCGCGATCCAGCCAACGGGCAAAGAGGAGAAATTTCCCGGTTGTACGGCCCCAAGGTGACTAGCTTGGGTCACGGACAACAGGGCAATTAATAATAAGAGAAAGGCGACCACCGCATCCAGCAACCGTTCGGCGAAGATGCTTCCCAGGGCTGCCCCCAAAGGAACGCCGCCAAATCGGTGCAGAATTAAAGAACGAATCACCTCTCCCGCATGGGCTGGGAGAATAGCATTACCGGCAAAGCCAATGAACACCGCAGATTGACGGATTTTAAAGGACCCTGGGTCGTGGTGTGCCCCCAGCAAGGTGCCCCAACGTCTTGCCCGAATGGAAAAGGAACTGATAAAGGTGATTAACCCCAGCAGCACCCATTCTCCTTGGGATTGTTGCACCGCTTGCCATACCACCCCTGGGGATACACCCCGTAATGCCCAGACTAAAAAGACAATGGTGATGATTAGACCCAATAGTCCGTATAGCCAGCGACGAACGGAAGTCTCTCTTTTTTTCAGGGAATCTTGTTTTTCTTTCATATCAGTTCCCCTTGTTTAAAGCTTGAAAGCTTGGTTGCGCCGGATCTGCTTTTGCCGTGTTTCGCCAGACAAAATCCACACTGGGAAGTCGCCAACCAGGGACTTGGGTGCGATCGAGATGCCATCCCAATCCGTGATAAAACAGTTTGGCGGGAGTATTGTCCGCGTCAACGATCGCTCGAATTTGGCAAATTCCTGCCTCTTGAATCTGGCTTACAGCCCGGTTGAAAAGATCCTGGGAAATTTGTAAACCAGATTGTCTAATAAATTTTGGATTTCGGTAAGCAGGCAGTACCCCAAAAGAAAGCAGTTCTCCCTCCAGTGCTTCTGCTTCACCAGTAGGGGTCAATGGCCATTGACCCCTACTCCTCATAATTTGCCATGCTTCCCAAATCGCCGCCAGTCGCTTAGGTTCCCGCAGCACCGAAGTGCCAATGATCCAGATTAATCGCCACCAATGGCGTCGGAGGCCAATTCTCATAAACCGGGCTGAGTCTGGTGTGGCGACGATAAATCCGGCGGGTTGACCGTCGATATAGGCCACGGCACCACAAATTAAACCCTCGCGGGGCAATATATGATAGTAAAATTGCTCCATAAATCCCTTACCCAATAAGACAATTGGGCTACTGGGGATTAGCTCTTGATGCAGTCGAGCGAGAACTTGCACGGGTGCAGGGGTGTTTCGATCAAAGGGAACAAGTTGGTAAGAGATACTCATTAACGCCTCTCCTGTCCGTCGCGGACACTAAGCATACTGGCTACCAGACGAATTAGATCCGGGTCTTGGGGCAGGGGATCGTGGCCGACGCGACCTTGAAATAAGTAGTTGCCGGGACTGGTTTCTTGCACCGGGACTCCCGCAGGGATGGGGATGGGCAGTCCTCCAGCCCCATCAATTACGGCACTATTTTCTGGTTTAATCCAACCATCGGGTTCAATTCGCACGGAGAGATATAAAATCTCTCGGTCTGTGTCTGGGGGAATGGTTTTGACTTCTGGGGAATCAACTCCCAGTCCGAAGGGAGTTTCATCAATCGGGGCGCAGGGGGTGCCATTGAGTGCCACCTGCAAGGGACTGTCCTCCGCAGAAGTGGCAAAGGCTGGACACATTTGTTGATTCCCTGCTCCGGAATAACCGCAGAGGGCATTGGTGCCATGATTAGCCCCGGCAAGGGAAATCCAAGTGCGTACCCGTTCTGGATGCAGTTTGGCGATGTACCAGCGACTGCTTACCGCCCCCATACTGTGCGCTACGATATCCACCTTCACGGGTATCGGTTCGATATTTTTTGGGACGTTAGATTTTTGTTTGGCGGCATCTCTGGCGGCTGCCTGGGCTTTGGCCAACATCGACTCCACCGCAGGGGCAATGAAGGTTTCGGCGGCGCGATCGTTTGCCCCATCATTGGGCTGGATCTCCACGGCGTAAAGATATGCCGATGGATAACCAATTTCTTGCAGATGTTTGATCATGGGCTGCCATGTGCTTGAACTTAAGCCGGAACCGTGGACAAATAGCACCGGGGTACGAGAATAGTCAGGAAAGTCGTTAGTCGATTTCGGGGTTGGGGAATACCCCTTTGCCCCCGCTTCAAAGGGAGGGGAAATGTTGGCTTTGGAAGCACAGCCGAGGATCGTGCTGAGAATACAGGCGATCGCTATCCGTAGGGTGGGCAAAATTTTGCCCACCCTACCCTCGGTTGAGGCTTGGATTTGATTCATGGGATTCATAAACGACTCCTGATTGGTTTTGCCGGATTTCCCGCTACAACGGTATAAGGTTCTACGGCCTTGGTGACAACCGCCCCCGCCCCAACCACACTCCCTTGACCGATATCGTTCATCACCACTGCATTGGCCCCGATCCAGCAGTCATCGCCAATTTGAATTCGCCGTAGTTGGCCACCTTGTAAGGCGATGGGAATGTCGGTGCGATCGAAATTGTGATAGCGGGAACCACTCAAAAGTTGGCAACCGTCGGCAATCAAAACATAAGACCCAATATCGCAATAATGAATCGTAATATGGTTGCCAATATTGACATTGCTGCCGATTTTAATATTGCGATAAGTCAATATTGTGCCAAAGCCGATCGCCACATTTTTCCCACACCAGGTTAAAGTCCAGCGGTAGAACTCATATCGGATAATTACCCCGAATAAATAAGGGACAATTGCTAACAATTCAGAAACCGTGCGAAAGATAAAATCCGATTTTCGAGATAACCAGGCTAAAGGTAATACTAATGGCCAAGAAAGTATCCCTGCAATTTTCATCGCTATACGGAGATTTTTGGGCTGGGAAAACTGGTGATATTCCACTGGGGTATAGCGATCGCTGACAATTGGTTCAACCAGTTTCAATGTCCCTCCTCATTTTCTTAAACCGTTCGCTATGCATCCAATCATTTGCCAAAACGACTTTTTGGGGAATTTTAAATTTAGGCATTGTTTTTTGACAAAAACTCCACATTCGTTTTCTAAATTCTGGGAGGCTTTCATTGGTACTTAGTTTAACTTTGGCCTTAACAATTTGCCCGGTAATTGGGTTTTTTTCCGCGCAAACGGCCACATCGTCCACTCCGTCCATTAACTGAAGAACACTTTCGACTTCTGCGGGGTAAACTTTTTCCCCACCCACATTAATCATTTCTGATTTTCGGCCTAAAAATCTAATATATTCTCCGTCAACTTCTACCGCATCACCAGTTTTTAACCAGCCATCTTCCGTAAAAGGACTCGGTGCATTCATGTAGCCCAACATGGCGGATTTTGCTTTAATTTCTAGCTGACCATCCACGATGCGAGTTTCAAATCCTTCGCCCCCAACTTTTACCCACAAAGAATCAGAAGATTTTGACTTTGATCGCATAATGCCAATTTCTGATAATCCATAGGTTTGTAATAATCTAACATTGGGAAATAGTTGGTTAAATCGTTTTAAGGTGGTTTCTGCCATGACTTCCGTGCCATAAGTCACCAGCTTAAGACTAGAAAGATCATAGCGTTTGTATGCTTCACTCAACAATATTAAATTAATAAAAGTGGGTGAAGTGGGCAATAATTCTAGCTTGTATTTTTCAATGGCTTGGCAAACTACATCCGGCGACCTATCTTCAATACTAACCACTAATCCCCCATTGGCTAAACTATAAAATAAGGTATTAATTCCGCCGATATGATCGAAGAGTAAAAAAGTCAGGGTGCGTAAAAATTGGCGTGGTTCTTTAAATTTTTCTAACAGCGGCACAAAATCATGGACGGTCGCTTTACTTTTTCCCGTAGAACCGGAGGAAAAGAGAATCAGTCCCGGTCTGCTTTGCTGTTTCAGTTTTAGCAAAAGTTCGTGAGTGGCAGTGATGGGCGTTTCCTCAATTTCCACTGCTTCTAAATCACTGACTTTAATGATTTTTTCTACCTCAGCAATTTCCCGAAATTCCGCTTTTTTCATGTCTACAGAACTACTCAGGGGAACAATGATGCAGTTCTGTTCGATTAAAACTAACAACAAGGCGATCGCGTTGGGCGAAAAATCTGCTTCCAAGCTGACCACTAACCCTTCAATTCCCCTAAGTTTTTCGCGCCAATCGGCGATCGCATTTAACAGCCAATCGTAGGAAAATAGCTGGTTTCGCCAGACGAGCGCCTCTTGTTCTCGATGGCGATTAAATATGTCAATTAAAAAGTCAATATACACTTAAAAACCTCCATAATTTTTGGTTAAATTAATTTATTTCAAACATCCTTATGACTTACGCAACGACTCTATAAGTAGGTGAACATAATTAATTTCACTTTTCTTTCCCCGCCGATAGGCTGTGGATTCCCGCCTTCGCGGGAATGACAGTTTTTTTCTCATTGGGTCTGTGGTTATTTCTGCCCGTCTACTTATATGGGATATTGGTACGTTACGCTTTGCGCTTTCACACCCTACCGATTTCATGCGTAATTCCTGATTCAGCCATTCGATGTTTGACCGGAATTTTGGTAATTTTTTCTGATTTATAGGCAAGGGTTACGCAACTTATGCCTTTAATTTTGGCGGCAATTTCCCTGACGCGATCGATTAAGTGCATTAGTAACATTTCATTACCATGAATCCCCACCGCAGAATAGTCTTCTCGCACCACGATATGCAAAATCGCCATATTGTCAGGATTTTCGCGCATATAAGCAATCATCCCCAGCAATTGCCGATCGGCTTTTTGACCATTCAGGGCAAATAATGCTTGCACCATTGAGAAAGAACCCACCCCAATTCTCAGGCGATCGCCATCCCGGTAAATTTTCGGTTGACCATAGCGTTCTACCGCTGAAATTACCTCATTTCTGACTTTTTCTTGTTGGGGGTTGAAAAACATCAGCTTTTCTAAATCATCATAATAATCACTATTCAGCACCGAGGAAAAAATGATTTTACTCATCTTCAGCTTCTCCAGTAATTAACAATGAGAAACCGTTCAATAATCAATGATAATCTCAAAAATTAGACGCCCCCTAAAAACAGATTTTGACCTGTAACTAAGCCACTTTCTTTTTTGAGATAAAAGTCAATCACATTAGCCACATCTTCACAGGTTCCCAAACGGTGAATCGCTTGTTTGGCAAGTAACTGGTCAATTTTTTCTTTCGGGACAGCCCGAATTAAATCCGTCTCAATGGGTACGGGACCCACGGAATTAACCGTAATGCCAAATTCCGCAAATTCTCTGGCTAAAACTTCCGTTAAAGAAAGCACTGCTGCTTTTGATGCCACATAAATCGCTTCTCCTGCTAATTTCAGGGGTACGGCGATCGTGGTGAAATTCACGATGCGACCATACTTATTTTTTTTCATTAATTTAGCCGCTTCTCGACAAAAGAGAAAAGTGCCGACCACATTCGTATCTAACAGTTTGTGAACTGTGGAAACGGGAGTGAGCAAAGAATGATTCATAGAAGCCATTCCCGCATTATTAATTAAATGATCTAGCCGACCATAAGTTTGGCGTAAATCGGCAAAAATTGCCTGAACCGCTTTTTCATCCGCAACATCCGCGACGTAATGAATATAACCGTCTAATTTCCAATCGATTTCCCCGCGACTGCAACCAATGACATGATGTCCTTGGGCGACATAGTGTTCGGCTAAAAATTTGCCAATTCCTTTGCGAGTTCCGGTAATCAAAGTAATCGGATGATCCATATTATTTACGTTTCCGTAGGAATTAAACTACTGGCATATTCAGCTAGAGAACTGATATTACGATAGGGGCTGTGCTTTTGGGACATGGCTTTTTCATCCGCGAGACTCACAGTAACTCCATATTTATCGGCGATCGCTTCTTCCACCGCGACCACCAGGGAGACCAGTCCCAAGGAATCAAATAAGCCGTGCTTACCAAACAGCGGAGTATTTTCGTCTAAATTATCAGAAATTTCTATATCTTGTTCCTCGGCAATGTCCCGAACATTGGCCAAAATTAGGGAGACAATTTCCGAAGTTATAGTAGATTTCTCCAATGTGGTCAAGGGTTGATTACTCATGGATTACTCCTTTTCGGGTGAGTCGGTGAACTGCGATCGCCTTGCCGACGAATCGCTGAAAATTTCTATATCCCTATGAAAAACCCGATTCATCTAGCTGTGTTGCCAGTTTGGCATTATGTTACAAAAATTTACTTTTTTTGCAATTTGGTACTTGACTGACTCAAGCGATCGCGATTTTTCAATTGCCATAGCCCAGGCAGGTCGCTGGGTTGAATTTTAATTATTTTTGAGCTAATAATTATTTAAGTGACCATAATCTTAACTTATTTACAGATGCCAATTTTCCATCACTAGAGGCTTCAAATTTAGCAATTAATCCTGGAGAGGGATAAAATAAAAGTAAATCGCTATTCCCATAGTCTACGGTGCTGGTATCAGAAATATTTGCGTCAGTTTTTTCAGGGTTAAACATATGAAGAGTTTTGGGAGTAAACAACTGCAATTTTAACTTTGATTTGTCCAATTTATGATAGTAAATTAAATTCCAGATTACCCACAATTTCGTGTCGCTGATTACAACTGGATTTTGATATTGATTTATTTGCTCCACAATTTCAGTATAGTCATTGCCAACCTCCTTATTCCACCAAGTTTTTGACGGCAGACTAATCGCCCCAGATAAAATTCCTGATGCAATCAATCCTAATAAAATAATATGACAGAGCCTTTGAGGGATTTTTTTCTGACTTAGTTGGTAGGATAAAAAATCCGCTATGGATATTTCTATACCCATAACAACCGGAAACAAATATCTTTTGTTGGTTAGTAGAACTCCAGAAGTTGAATTTAAATCTCTGAACACTGTCACCAGTAAGATAAACCAGGTAAAAATTACCAAAAAGGCGGAAATTTTTAGAGGATTTTTACAAATAGTCACCCAAAAAGCATAGCAGATAAATGCCAAGACGAGGGAATTTAAGATCAGCATCACAGAAATTTTCAGAACCGAGTCTGAATAGCCAGAGCCGAAATCGATAATAATTCTAGGCAGAATCCCGATTAAGCGCTTGGCTATAACAAAGATAGAAGCCCCGGGTTGCTCTCGATAATACTCTTGAAATTTTAGGATCAATAAAATCCAGGGAGAAAACGCCAACATCCCCCCAACAGATGCTATCAAATAAGCCATCAAGATTTTACTCAGTCGAAACCGTTCTAAGATCAGAAGATAAATTCCATGCCCGACGGCCACAAATACAGAAAATAGATGTGTGTATAGACTGGCAGTCAAAGCGATCGCATATATGCCCCAATTGAGCGGTTTATTAATCCTGATGGCTCGGAGTAAACAGGCACTAGAAAGTAAAATTGTCACTGCCCATAAGATATATGGTCTCGCTTCTTGGGCGTATAAAACTTGATAAGGACATACAGCGGTAAGGGCGATCGCAATCCATCCGACTAATGATGAATTAAACAATTCCCAACATAGCCAATAGATCGCTGGAAATACGAATAAACTAATCACAGCAGAAAGCGCTCTTATAGCGGCGATCGAGTCACCAAAAACTCCCACCCAACAGCGCACCAGGGCAAAGTACAGTGGTGGCATCAAAGGAGTATCTTTTGCTAGAGCATTCACGGTATCAATGACGTTATTTCCCGGAAAAATACCCTGATATTTTTGGAAGTCTTCAACTTGAATAATTTCCCCGGTAAAAAGACTGGCCATTAACTCCGTTGATGTATGACCAGAAATCCACAGAGAAGTAAAAGCTTCATCGCCCCAATAAATTTTTTGCTCCAGGTTAGCAAATCTAAAAAAAATGCCGATTGCTAAAGCGGAGATAATGATAAATCTTAGCCATTTAGGGTTAATTTGGCAATGATTATTTAAAAAAATATTCATTGTTTTCATAGTTATCCTCGGTCTAAAATCAGACCAAATTTTATTTATAAAAATCGCATTTTTTGTTTATTGTGTTGAAAATTGCCTTGATTTTTTATGACGAATGTATCTAGAAAATATATCCGTTTATTAGGATATAAATCTCACCCATACTTCAGACAGGGGTAAAGTAAGACAATATTTTTGATTCACTTTAGGATATATTATTTTTCTGGCTTAGAGATGTAACATTCCATAAAAAATTTACATTTTTTACAGATTCAACAGCCCAATTATGAGTATTTTTTAATTTATTAATCAACTCCTTAGATGGCCAGAATAAAAATATTTTTTGATTTTCATCGTCCCTGGCTGTATTCTTCCCAGTAACTCTTGATTTCATGTTAATGTTTTGAGCAAAGTCAAACATTTCTAGGGTTTCGGGGGTAAACAATTGAAACTGTAGATTTGAAGTATCCAAGTTAGGATAGTAAATTAAATTCCACATCGCCCATAAGTAACTATCACTAATAATGAGGGCATTTTGAGATTGATTTATCTTCTCGACAATTCGAGGATATTGAATTGGGATTGGCTTATTCCACCAAGTTTCGGCTGGCAAGCTAACGGCAGAAGATAATATACCTGATGCAATTAATGATACGAAAACAATTCGGTATTTTTTATGATTTGTTTGATTGCCTTGAAGCCAAATATATATCAAATAAGCCACAGATATTTGTACATATAAAATAACCGGAAACAAATATCTTGGACTGGTTAGAAGCACTTGAGATACTTTGATTAAATCCCTCAAAACGGCTAGAGGCAGGATTGGCAGACTCGACAGAAGCACAAAACCCCATATTTTCACAGGATTATGAAAAATTAAAAACCAAAAGCTATAACCAATTAGTATAATAATAATACTGCTCATTATCGTCATTATAATAAGTGTTATAACTGAGTCTGAATAATCCGATCCGAAATCGATAAAGCATCGAGTAAACAAACCGATTAAGCGCTTGGATAAAGTAAAAATAGAAGCACCAGAACTATCTGGATAATACTGTTGAAATTTTATGATGCATAAAAACCAAGGGAAAAATAAGAGGACTGCTGCCAAAGAAGATAGCAAATAGTTGATCGATATTTTATTCAAGCGAAACCGGTGAATTATGAGAAGATAAATTCCCTGCCCGACGGCCACAAATACAGAAAATAGATGCGTGTATAGACTGGCAGTCAAAGCGATCGCATATATGCCCCAATTGAGCGGTTTATTAATCCTGATGGCTCGGAGTAAACAGGCACTAGAAAGTAAAATTGTCACTGCCCATAAGATATATGGTCTCGCTTCTTGGGCGTATAAAACTTGATAAGGACATACAGCGGTAAGGGCGATCACAATCCATCCGACTAATGATGAATTAAACAATTCCCAACATAGCCAATAGATCGCTGGAAATACGAATAAACTAATCACAGCAGAAAGCGCTCTTATAGCGGCGATCGAGTCACCAAAAACTCCCACCCAACAGCGCACCAGGGCAAAGTACAGTGGTGGCATCAAAGGAGTATCTTTTGCTAGAGCATTCACGGTATCAATGACGTTATTTCCCGGAAAAATACCCTGATATTTTTGGAAGTCTTCAACTTGAATAATTTCCCCGGTAAAAAGACTGGCCATTAACTCCGTTGATGTATGACCAGAAATCCACAGAGAAGTAAAAGCTTCATCGCCCCAGTAAATTTTTTGCTCCAGGTTAGCAAACCTAAAAAAAATGCCGATCGCTAAAACTACAACTAATAAAAACTTAAATGAATTAGGCAAAAATTGCCAATTTTCATTAGTCGTTAATCTGATTTTTATCGTGTTTTTCATATAAAACTACCGATTTTTTTAGCTAAGGATAAAATTGTTAATTTTTCAGGGATTGTGATTGATCTTAGTCGGGAGCGATCGGTTAAATTTTCTTCTTAAGACGAGGGCAAAGTTTTAAGCCAGTGTAAAGACAGAACAGACCACTGTCAAATCTAGGTACGGTAGTTTTTTGTTGAATGGTAAAATATTTCAGCAAAGTAGGAATTAATGATTGACGGCGATCGCCATAGTCATTTTTCGCACTTTTTCCCGTAAGAAGTTTTAATCCGATATCCACAATTTTTGAAGCACCTGGAGTCACAACAACTAGAGAACCTCCCGGCTTGAGAACTCGCTGCATTTCCTGAGAAGCTGCATCTAAATTATCAATAAATTCAAGACTGCTAACGGCCACTAAACAGTCAAAAAAATTATTTTTAAATGGGAGTAATGTGGCACTACCCGAATAAAGTTTTGCTGAAATATTAAATTCGGCCAAAACTTTATTCACTGATGCTTGTTTTTGGTGAATATCAATTCCGTACAGTTCCCGACAGCGATCGCTTAATTCAGGCATAAAGACACCACTGCCATAACCGACTTCTAAAAGTCGATTGACCCTTTCTTTGGCCAACAAAGATATAATCAGATTAAATCTTTGACGTTGAATCCAGCCTAAAATAGGTCGATAGTTCCAATCAGCATGATCGACGGCACCAGTTTTTAACAAGGTCTCTGGTGGTAAAAGTTTTATGGAAGATAGCTGGTTCATATATTCACCTCCTTGTGGTGGTTTTCAAGGTTAAATAGGCAGAGTAAAAAGCTGTTGACTTACTTTTTCCGCAAGCTGAATGGTTTCATTCACATTCAATGTGCCGTTGAGAATATGCGCGGTGTTGATAATATGTAATCCGGGGATAGAGGTGTTAATTTGCGGCAACATTTCTGAGTAATTTAGGGTAGAAATTGCCAGGACATACCGGACTTTCGAGACTTGGAAACAGAGGATGTCCCTGGGGTCAAACTCCGGATACATCCTTTGCAGACCTTGAATGAATTTTGCTTTAATTTCTGAATCAGATAAAGCAAAATCCGGGTCGTTTTGGGTGACATATTTCGGCAGGTAAACCAAAGCATTGCCGTGGAAGTTTTGGAGATCGACTAAGGCGGACATTTCAATTACCCCGGTAAAGGGAACCCAGTCCTCAGTAATGTTGGTGACATAGAAGTCAGATAAAGGCTTCTTCAATAGCAGAGAAGCACAAATAATTCCCTGATATTGAATGGCTTTGAGTCGATTGATTTCATCAGCGGTTAAGTCCGGGCAAATTTGCGCGGCAATTGGGGCAGCGCAGGTGACAATTACGCGATCGCACCTTGCTTCATGCCCATTGTCAAACTGAATCTTGATGCCTTGGTTAAATCGCTCAATTCTTGTCACCCGATGACCGAGTTCTATCTTAACATTTTCTGCCGCTAAAACTTGGGCAAAGCGATCGATAATTTTGGCATATCCACCGGGAACATAGCCAAACATTTCTTTTTTCAATCCGGTACGACGGGCCGCATATAGTCGGGCAATAATTGCCCAAATAAAGGAAGCAGACGCGATTTTATAGTTCTCTCCCAGCTTCGATCGCAGTAGGGGCAACCAAATTTTCTCAAACACCGACTTGCCCGACCAGCGGATTAGCCAATCACTCACAGATATTTTTTCTAGTTTTTGCCAATTTTTAATTTTTGACCCATAGAGAATGGTTAAAGCAAAGCGGATTTTACCGAGTAACCCTAGGGGAAAATCTCGAAGAAATTCGATACTATTAGAAATCGAATATAACTTGCCATTGGTATATAAGCCGGTGCGAGTTTCCACCCATTGCATTTCGGCGGCTAAACCCAGTTCATCTAACAGATTTTTTAAATAAGTATCTGACAACAAGGTGACATGATAATGGCGATCCCAAACTAAATCACCCAGTTGCCAAGCACTTGCCAATCCACCTAAATAATTGGCACTTTCAAATAAGGTGACATTTTTGCCTTGTTGCACCAGACGATGGGCTAAAGTCATGCCCAGCATCCCACCACCGATAATTGCCCAACTTTCTGTTTTGGGATGTTCTATCTGGGGATTTTTTATGGTAGATGATAAATTGCGATCGCTCATCGGTTATGCTCCTACTTTTCCGGTCTTGTAATCATTTCAAACGGGAGGAGTAAGTTCTGTCACCACTTGATGTTTTACAGAGTATTTTAATCCGCAAACAGAACAAGTAACCTCGTCAAATTGTTCTGTTTCATGGGTGAAACGAAGCAAAGGTTCTCCACAGCGACACACGCAACCAATGGACTTCGCTGGATGGCCAATTGCCAGATGAAAATCCGGGATTGATTTAGTCACCAAAGACCCCATGCCAATCATCGCAAAACGACCAATTTCCAGGTTATTACCAATGGTACAACCGGCACCAATGGTTGCTCCTTCTTTGACCAGAGTTGGCAAAGTATGGTCATCGGGATCGGAGGTTCTTAACTGTTTTAAATCTGAAGTGGTGGCTCTGGGAAAGCGGTCATTAGTAAAGGTAGTTGAGGCTGAAATCATCACTCCATCTTCTATGGTGACAGCGGTGCAAATATAGACAAAAGCGTTTATTTTCACGCGATCGCCAATCGTCACCCCATAAGCAATATAACTTTTTTCCCCAATAATACATTCTTCGCCAATTTGAGTGGAGTGACGAATATGCACATTGTCCCAGATAGATGTTTTTTCGCCAATTGTCACCCCTAATTCAATGTTGGCTGTGGGATGAATTTTAACCGTCATATCAAAACCTCATGGGTTACTCAAGGATAATTTTTTTCTGATTTTTATCCAAACAATAATTACGCTTTAGGATTGATGGTTGATCCATCAGATATGGTGGGTATTTACCCCTAGGGAATGTTGGTGGGCATAGCCCACCATAAACAGGTGAAAATTAAGCTGCTGATTGCAAGCGATCGATTCTGAATTTAATATTTTCTTGATGTCCGACTTTTGTCCACTTGCTGTTTTCTAGTGCTGCATAAGCGGCTTCAATTACTTCTACAGATGCCAGAGCATCTTCGTGATTAATTAACAGATTTTCTTCATCTTTAATGCCTTTAGCAAAATTTTCAATTTGACTGCGGAATGCCTGTACTTTGTCGTAGCCATTGCCAAATTTAATCCAATCTTTACTATAACTTTGACGGTATTTAGATTCTTGCCAGCCGACAGAAATTGTTCCTTGAGAACCGTAAATTCGGATATAGTAATCGAGTTCTTTGTTGATACTCCAAGAAAGATCGATATTGCCGACAACACCGCTGACACTTTTAGCAAAGATACGCACCGTATCTTCAACTGGCAAACCTTGAATTCGTTTGGCTTCGACTACCTGTACTTCTGCCAATCTTCCGAGGAAATAGCGCATAATATCAATGGAGTGAGTGCCGTTATCAATTAACACCCCGCCCCCAGAAATTTCTGGTTTGGCATTCCAACGAGATGACATATCAACCCGCGAGGTAAAAGCATTTTCAAATAAGACAATTTCCCCTAAAATTCCCGAAGATACAATGCTTTTTGCTTTGATGACATCTTCGACGTAGCGGAATTTTGAAGCCATTGTGAGTTTTACTCCGGCTTTTTGCGCTGCATCCACCATTCTCCGAGCACTTGCAAGGTCAATACTCAGGGGTTTTTCGCACAAAACAGGAATCTGACTTTCTAAAAAATGTATGGCAATTGCCTCATGGGTGACAGGAGGGGTGCAGATAATTACTGCGTCGAGTTCTGACGCTTCACCCATTGCTTGATATGATTCGTAACTGGGGCATCCTAATCTTTCGCCGAGGGCTTGGGCAGCTTCGGTTCTCAGATCGGCAACTCCCACAAGTTCAGCGGTTTCACTGGCTTCAAATGCTTGAGCATAAGCTTGGGCGATCGCCCCTGCCCCAACCAGTCCAAATTTAGTTTTTGTCGTCATAATGATTAACCTGTTTTTTATTAAAAATTTATGCTGAGTTGCTAATAGCTAATCGAGATTAATTTGTTGAAAACTATCGGCGATTAGCCCGGTTTTTTTGGGGCAAACCATTCCGTAATTTAAGATGCTTAACGATCACTTAATCGCCGCAATGCTTCGCCCCGATTATACTGGGATGAGCCCCTTGGCTATTGGTGAAATAACTAACCTTAATTAGCGATTTACCAGTAATTCCACCGCGTTGAGAATTTCGCTGGCAATATAGTCAACATGATCGTTGGTGTAACGCTCGTTCCAAGGTAATACGAGCACGCTTTCTAATCCGGCAAAAGTACCGGCAAATCGGGCGCGATCGTAGTCAACGGCTTCGGGTCGGGCTAAGGTAAAGGGATAGCGAGAATTCCCAAAGGTGCGTTGTTTTTGGAAAATTTCGCACATAAAAGCAGGTTTCTGGATATATCGAGGCGCTGAGAAAATGCCTTTTTCTTTTAGTAGTTTCGCTAATCCTACGGGGCCATTGGGAATGACTTCACTGTCAACCCGTAGACAATATTTCCAGTAAGTGTGAATGTTACGCGGATCAGCCCAAGGGGTTTCAATTCCGGCAATATCTTGCAATTTTTCTGTCAGTTTGTTGGCGGTGGTGATGCGACTGGAAATCACTCCATCTAATTTCTTGAGTTGGGCAACCGCAACAGCCCCTTGTAATTCGCTGATGCGATAATTTAGGGCTAAAAAGTAGTGGTCTGGATTTGGATCTCCGTAACCCCAAGCTTTGTTGATAAATAAGTACATCCGACGGGCTAAAGCGTCATCGTTGGTGACAACAAATCCACCTTCCCCAGTAGTAATATGTTTACCTTGTTGTAAACTGAAACAACCAATGGTTCCCAGAGTGCCAACGTGCTGATGATTATGTTTGGCACCGTAAGCCTGAGCACAGTCTTCAATCACGGGAATATTGCGAGATTTCGCGAGTTCAATAATCTCGCTCATGTTGCAAGGATTGCCGAATAAATGAGTGACGATGATGGCTTTGGTGCGATCGCTTAAACAAGGCTCAATGGTTTCTGCGGTCACATTCCAAGTTTTCGGATCAACATCGGCAAAAACGGGAATTGCTCCTTGATAAATAATCGGAGTTAAGCCTCCCATATCGGTGATGGAAGTGGTGACAATTTCATCTCCGGGTTCTGGATCGATCGCCGCTACCGCTACATGAATGGCTGCGGTTCCAGAGGCACAAGCGTAAGCGTGTTTTACCCCCAGGCGATCGGCAAATTTTTGTTCTAATTCTTTAACAAAATTTCCTTTGGTGCTGGTCAAAGTTCCACTGCGGATCGCCTCAGCGACCAAGGCGATTTCTTCATCGCCCAGGGTTCTACCAGAAGCTTCTTGATCGGAAGGTAATGTGATAGTTTTTTGTTTGGTAATTTCTGCAACCATGATGTCAAACTCCTAGGTTTTAAATCGGTGTAAATTAATTTGATTGCTTTTTGATTTTTTTGATTATTAAAAAAAGTATAAAAAATCCGTTGAATCAATCGGCAATAGCCAACTTAATTTTTGGCTGGGTTTTGCTAAATTGACAGATTTTTTAGACTCAACAGCGATCGCCATTGATGGGAACGCCAGATATTTCTATGAAACACTATTTTTCTAAATCCGTGTTGCCAAATTGGCATATTTTTGGAAAACCTTTGGGAAAAACCCGTTATTTTTAAAAAAACCAGCTTCCTGGTATTCAAGTCAGCCAAAAAAACCGGCTTGTTGAAGAAACCGGGTTAGTGATGTTCTGGGACTTTTTTAATGTTTTTTATTCAATTCTTGCTTATTTTGCTTATTTAATTTATAAATCGCTGTTCCTAGGTAAAACATTTCTTCAAAATTGCTTTTGGTTTGCATGGAAATAATTCCCAAGCTTACTAACTGAATTGCCAACATCAAAGTCATGCCACCAATAATAAAGGTGTGCGGCGCCTGGTGAAAAGCCCCAGCGACCGCATCGGAAAAGCGATCCAGAAACCAATCAGCCGGTAAGTTTTGATAATTGGTAAAAGTATGAATGAGTACCCAAGCATTCGCTAAACAAGAAAAGCCAAACAAGAATAAGCCTGGAATTAAGAAAAATATCACAGGTCGAGAAATAAATCCAGAGAATAAAACCGACCAAATTTGCCGCCAAATCCTCATGCTAGATCGTCTTTTCGGCTTCTTCACGGTGCGCTCCACTCGCCAGTTTAAGTGAGCCGGTATCTCTTCAATTCTCGCTCGTAAAATTCTGGCTTTATAGATAATTTCTGGATTGATATCCATGCTCATGGAACGCAAATTTAGCGATCGCAAAAACTGCCCATCATAAGCTCGCACCATGCCGGTGACTGTGGCTAATTCTCCCTTAGAAGTCGCGGATAAAAATCGGTTAGCCCAGATACTTAATTTTTTCCTAGCCCAAGGAACATTAGAAATATTTCCTCCTTCTATATAAGGAGAAGCTACGACAATTTTCGCCAGAGTTTCTCGCATTTTGCTGAGAAGTCTTTCGATATGTTCTGGAGCATAACTCAGATCCAAATCGATGACGACAACATAATCCCCATGACAGTAATTAAAGCCAAATTTAAGGGCTTGGCCGAGTCCGAAATTGGTGATATGATGTAAAACATACACATTTTCTCTGGTACTTGCAAAGGCTTCCGCCAGTTCTCCGGTCTCATCCAAACTGCCATCATTAATCACCACAATTTCCCAGTCATAGGTATCCTGGAGAGATTCCATATACTCGCAGAGAATAGTGAGATTTTGTTCCACGATCGCCGCTTCGTTGTACCCAGGCACAATTAATGAAACTAGGGGTTTTTGTTTTTGTGGATCTCTCCACCAATTGGTTTTATATGATTGAATGAGCGGTGATTGACTTGGGGGTTTAATCGAAGGATTTGTCACGGGATATGGGAGAGATTTTAACATAATTTCACCTGTTTCAATCTATATAGATAGCAATCTTGAGATGATGCAACAGTTCGCTGCACTGCCCTGCGACTTCCGTAGTCAGAAAAACCGGGTTTTTGCTCATTTTTTCTGACCTGATGAGCCAAAACTCAATGAACAGCCCGGTTTTTAATGCCCTGAAAACCAAGCCTTGACCTGGATTGTGAAATAAGTACGTCTTTCTCAGTCTATGAAACCCTCGAATCAGGAGATTATGTTGCCAAATTGGCAACTCGTTACAAAATTTTACAGATTTATTAGACAATTCTGGCAAAATTCTGGATCGATCCTCCCAACCCCCCGATCTTCGGGGAGATGAGCGAGAATTCTGCCAGAATTGTCTATTATTTAGGGGGCATTGATCAATTCTGTGAGTGTAGTGGCAATTCGTGAATTGCCACTCGTGAATTGCCACTACGACCCATAATTTTAGTCTGGACGCGCTACTAAGACGCGCTACTAAATTTATGGTTAATGCTCTTGCCACCGTTGCCATGCACTGTCAACAATCTTGCCAATCAATTGCGGGTAAGACAGACCAGCAAGATCCGCCATAATTGGCAAATCTGAACGGATATGGTTTAGCCCTGGCAATGGATTAACCTCTAGAAAATGCCAAACCCCTCTGGCATCACAGCGCAAATCAACGCGGGCGGTGTCCCGGCAACCCAGCGCATGGTAGACATTTAAAGCCAGTTGGTTGGCCTGTGCTGCCACTGGTTCTTCATCAGTGACGAGACGATAAGATACCCGTTCTAGATATTCGCCTTTATTCAGGGCGGTATATCCTACCGCGTCGGCTTTGTCAGTAAAGATGACTTCCATGACAGCCAGCACCCCCGCAGTGCTGCCATTGCCGACAATACCCACAGTGACTTCCCTGCCGGGGAGAAAAGTTTCTACGAGTACCGGCTGGTGAAATTGTGCCAGCAATTCTTCGCAGGCTGGGACTAACGCTTCTTGGTCGTTGATGAAAGAATGGCTGGTGACACCTTTGGAACTGCCCTCGGCCAAGGGTTTGAGGAACAGGGGCAGGGGTAAGGATAATGTGCTTGCCTCTTCGGGGGTATTCACTATTTCAAATTCTGGGGTGGGCAAACCGCGATCGCGCACTACCCGCTTGGCCAAAGCCTTATCCAAGGCCAGGGCACAAGTCAGGGGATCCGAGAATGTATAAGGTTGATTAAATAATTCACAGACTGCGGGGACTTGCGCTTCACGGGAACGACCCCAAACCCCTTCGGCCAGATTGAAAATCAAATCCCAGCGATCGCCTGCAACTAGCCTCCGCGCTAGTTCTCTGCCATTGCCGATCCGTTCAACATTATGACCCAAATGGCTTAAAGCATCTTCCAGACCAATGATCGTTTCTTCATCGTCAAATTCCATCACCTCGATCGCACTGAAACCTGCTTTAAGATAGTCTTCCTTCAGGTCGTAACACAAACCAATCAAAAGCTTCATGGTTACTCCACTGGATCTATATAAGTGTAGAGATGGCCTTCCCAATTCCGTACAATGGTTTGGCTGTTTTCGTAAGCCATTACGGTTTCCGGGAAAATGGGGACTTTGCCCCCACCACCCGGTGCATCGATCACGAATGTGGGCACTGCATACCCCGTCGTATGACCCCGCAGTTGAGAGATCAAATCAATCCCGGTTTGCACCGTCGTCCGTAGGTGTGCGGTGCCCACAACCGGGTCACATTGGTAGAGGTAGTAGGGGCGTACACGCAGTTTGAGTAGACCGTGAAACAGATTTTTCAGTGCGGCTACGGAATCATTCACCCCTTTCAGCAGAACCGTTTGACTGCCCAGAGGAATGCCACCATCAGCCAGTAAATCGCAAGCTGTGGCGACTTCAGCGGTTAGTTCTTTCCGATGACAAAAGTGCAAGGAAAGCCACACGCGATGCTTCCGCAAAACGGAAACAAGGGACGGGGTAATCCGTTGGGGTAAGAAACTGGGAACGCGGGAACCGATCCGCACAAATTCAATATGTTCGATCGCCCGCAACTGTCCCAGCAAGTTGTCCAAAACTTCATCAGACATCAGCAGCGGATCCCCCCCAGAAATCAGCACATCCCGGACTTCAGTATGTTCTTGCAAGTAAGCAACTATGACATCGATCCGCCGTGTCAGGGGATACATCTCCCCTTGGCTGACTAAGCGCGATCGCGTGCAGTAACGGCAGTAAGCCGCGCAAGAGTCCAAAGCCAGCAGTAACACGCGATCGGGATAACGGTGTACCAGTCCAGGCACCACGCTATCATTATCCTCACCGCAGGGATCGGCCATATCTCCTAAACTGGTGACTAATTCTTCTTCTCGTGGCACTACCTGCAAGCGAATTGGGCAAAGGGGATTATCAGGGTCAATTAACTCGGCAAAATGCGGCGTTACGGCCACCGCAAACTTATCCCGCGCTTTTTCTAGCCCTCGTTCCTCTGATGGAGTGAGCTTTAGCAACTGCTGAAAATGTTCTAATTTAGTCAGCCGGTGACGCATTTGCCAGCGCCAATCTTTCCATTGTTCTGGGTCTAAGGATGTCCCAAGAATATGGCAAATTTCCTCACGCCTGGATTTTGCTATCAGAGGTTGATCAACTACGGTGTTTGATTCCATGATTGGTGGTTTTTAGCTAAGTTTTGACTAGCTCAGGTTTTTTGTTTCGGGAGTCAGATTCAAGCCAAAAAGCTTACCAGTCCAAAAAAGCCAGAAAATTTGAGACGTTTCTGCGCTTTACTGAACTTTTTGTCTGTATTTTTTAGCACGGAAGCCACCCGTACAGGTAAAACGGCAAACACCTCCAGAGCGTTGGGAAACTTTTTGAAAAAGTCCGGCAGCAGATAATTTTTTCATTATATTTCATTATATTCAATGGATCTGTCGATCGCCCGGTTAAAATCACTGTTAATTAACATTCCCTTACCAAAACATAATCAAAGACTTGCGGAAACATCCCCTTGATGCTATATCGCCTAAAAAACTAATTAGACTTCTTGCTTTCCCAGGCTAAAAAGCCGATTGGAGCGCTTATCGGGGGTTTGGGGGGATCAACGTCGGGTAGGGGCAGGTTTCAAACTCGCCCCTACTTTGTTGTCTACTATACTGCTGTATGCCAGAGATCAGCATTCAGGTATCAAAAATCAGCTATCAGCTTGGATGCTTCAGGAATCAGCTTTCAGCCCCTACATTGGTCGCTGACCGTTGCCCTTCTGACGGCTTACTGTCAGAGTAAAATCAGATTGAATTAACCAAGCTAATTGATATTTAAAAAATAAATTTTTAAATATTTTAGCTTAAAAGTTTGATAACAGTTTTCTTGAAATAAGAGGGTTATCAATGGTTTATTTTCTTGAGTTTCATATCAAATAAAAACTATAAATTAGTTCGTATATTTATGAGGTACAAAGGTAAAATCTGTCATTCCCGCCTTCGCGGGAATCTATATCCTTATGTACCTCAGCAAACAGAGAAAACAGACAAAGGCGATATAGAAAAATTGTGCGATCAATGTGAGGAGAATTTTTCCATATCGATCGCGACTCGTGAGTTAATTTCCAGGGTTACAGCGTCGTTACTAAGTAATCCCTGTAAGTTTTCACCGATCGCCTTTGAATCAAAATGTTTCAATGCCGCGATCGCATGAAGTCTGACGGTTTCATTGTCATCAGCTAACAGTTCTTTCAGGGGTTCAATGGCGATCGCCTGTCCTAATTGTCCCAACCCTACGGCGATCGCCTGCTTAATTTTGGGCTGTTCGATCGCCGGGTTTGAAGTTTCCGACTTGAGGAAATTAATCAAAATATGCGCCGCTTTTGGTTGCAAAACCGAAGATTCTACTCGGCCCAAACTGCTAATTATTGAAGACCATACTGCGGAGGACAAAGGCAGGGTTAAAGCTTCTTCTAAATAGTCTAATGCCTTGGGATGAGACATCCAGCCTAAACCATTAACCACTGTCACCGTTAAAGGAATTGGGGTGTGTGGAGATTTTATCACTGCAAATAAAGCATCGGCAGCGGATTCATTGCCAATCCGCATCAAGGCGATCACCGCTTGTTGACAGACTTCTAAGTTAAAATCCCAGAGGCGATCGCGCAACAAATCCACTAAATTCTCTGGCAACATATCAGCAGAAGAACGCATAGAAAATAAACCCAAACCAATCACCGCTTCCAGTCTCACCGTGGCCATCAAATCCGACAATGCAGTCACTAATATTGGGGGAATTCGGGCATCATCAAAATTACTTAAAGCCGCGATCGCTGCTTTGCGGATTAAAGAGTCTGAATCATCGACCACCGTTAACAATGGGGCAATAATTTCCGGTCGATGAATTTTCGCCAAAGCCCGAACCGCAAAAAGTCGTGATGAATCATTTTTTAATAGGGTTTCTAATCCCTGAATTGCATTTGGGCCAATATTAGCCAAAGCCTCTGCTGCCACCAAGCAGAGTTCTTCATCACTGTCGCTATCCACCAAATCAATTAACCCTTGGACGACTTCCGGGCGATCGAACTGACCCAGAATTTGTCCGGCAAACCACCGCAATTCTATTTCCGCCTCTTCATCCTGCAAAATTTCTATTAAAGGGGCGATCGCCGCATTGCCTAGATTGGGAAAAATTTTAACCACTTCCCAGCGGGCTTGAAAATCACCAAATTCTAGGACTTGCAAGGCTAAATCTAGCATAGTGGGAAATAGCTGACGGTCTTGTGGGGCTTTTGGTGAATTCAGTTTGGTTTCATGTTTTTTAATCTGATTTGAGGCGATCGCTGGTTTTTTGCGAGCATCTTTTCCCGCATCTTTTTCAGATTGTAACAATTGATGCAGACATTGGGTCACAAATGACCAGTTATTTTGCTTCGCCGCAATTTGGGCTTGTTCAGTCAGGTTTTGATTGGTTAAAGACATTATAGTGATCAATTTTTAGGATATTTTAGGGTATTTTAGGATATTTTCAATCAGAGATGATTGGCAGCAAATTTTTTGAAGTTTATCTAGAGATCAACCGCCTGGTAAGTCATGTAAATTTTGCATAATATAGCTATGATTTGTGAACTTTTGAGATTCCCATCTCCCCTTTTGGGAGCTTATCCTTACTCACATATTTTTTAACATAATTATACCTCTGGCAAAAAACATCTATCTTATAATTATATAATTATAATTATTTAATTCTCGACCACATAGCCAACTCATAATTCTCAATTGCTGACAAGAAATTGCAAGGGAAACCATAAGGCAACGATTTCGATAACGACTTGAGAATATTTTAAAAATTTTCACACTCCTATTAACATAATAAATCACTATTAATTTTTGATATAAATATCGATTGTAAAGGTTTCAGTATGAAAATGAACCTGGCTCTTTTTAAACAAGTTAAAATCATGGCAATTCCCTCGTCATTTAGGCAAATAATCTGTTTACTTTCTTGATTAATGATTGCATTTTTTAGCTGTGGTATTTTTTATTTACTGAATAGGATTTTTTATTTTTTTTTTTTGCTTTTGATAGCTGTTTCTGTGACATCCACTACCACCAATTATGGGATCCCAAAACCATTGAACAATGGTTTTTTCCCAGGAATACCAAACTTTCCCGTTTTCATTAAGGTTGATTCAATATTAGTGACAATTCGGCTTTCTCGTTGATTCGGATACTCCCCAATTTGTGCCGATATGGAAATAAGTTCGATATTCTCGCCAATATTCCAAGGCCACTAGGACTTGTTCTTCAAGAGTTAAGGCGCCACGCCGTACTCGTTTATCTTGAGGATTCTCTAACCGGACTTGTTCTTGTTCACCATTTCTTTAAAGGTTTGAATCTGGATACCAAATCTCCGTTTAAATTGCTCCGGTTTCAAATTTAGATAAAATGGATAATGGATTGTTGATGATTAATTTATTGTGGAACTGCAAAATATCTCTTTAGCATTTTATGCTGTTTTTAGCAAAAGATCCTGAAAATTAGCTATAACCATCGCATCCATTAATCAAGCCAATTTTTTAATTATAGCATAAAATTATTTTGCAAGAGGTCTATTATTCTTGACATCCGCTTAAGTAACCCTGTAATAGCCTCCATGTACCCGCAATGTCATCAAGTCGTCGTAGACCTAACCAAATAGTTTTCACTCCGGGTTCGCCATCTTTTTTACGTCCTAAGAAACCACCCAGGCTCGCAATCCAACGCACACATTGATTCAAAGTTGGCGGAGTTTCAGGGGGAATAGGCGTTGAGTGTATATGACACAATCTAGAGGTAGCAAAACCAATCGCCGATGACGACGCGCATCGCCCAATTCCGTATGCTTGAGTTCTTCGGCCACCCAAGAATTCATAATTTCTCCATCCCAGACGAGTCAATCGGAACGTCAATTTTAGCTGATGAGTCTATCTGTGCGATCGCCGTCCGGATCCTCTGGCGGCCTTGAGTCCGATCTCCGGGCTGCTTACTTGACCCAAAAAAGATGAAGTTTTGTGAATAAATTAGGCGAAACCCAGACTAGATAAGCTTTTGAAATTGTTAAGAAATATGTGAGTAAGACAAGTTTTGAAAGATGCGTCCGCCATCGTGAGGGCAAATTTTCTCCATTGATTTAGTTTTTTTATATAAAAAATAGTTTTAATTTGTTTGAATTTATTTTGCTTGATTGACATTATAATTATTTTATATTTTATATGGTTCGTCTGTGTTAGCTAAAACAATGGTGTTTCCAGAAAGCTTAATAAAAATTTAATGGTATTATTCTGAATATTGTGTATAATTTAAATTAGTATTTTATTACCGCTATTACCGCCAAAACAGATCGCTGATTGCCGGTGTTGCCTGGATAACCCCTAATATCTAATGGAGGCACAGACTATGAAACCTGTGGCTGAATCCGAATTGAACCCGCAAGAGTTGATCGATTGGTTGATTTCTACTATTGCCCATGAATTGCGAACTCCTTTAACCACGATTTTGGCATCAGCGGAATTGCTGGAATATTACCAAGATAAATGTTCTGAGCAACAAAAAAAACAATATTTGAAGCAAATTAAAATATCAATTCTCGCCATCCGAGAATTTTTAGATAGTGAAGATTTTGCGGCAAATTTGCAAAAATTGGCAGATCAAATCTCAGAACCAGAGCGGGTGTATCAATTATGTCAAATTTTACGCAAGGACTATGAATGACTATGAATGATTCGGAAAGTATCGGCTTCGATACCCCCAACCGATGGCGGATCCAAGGGAAGCTTTTGATAATTTTGCCAGAATTGTCTAATGAATGACTCGGAAAGTATCGGCGTGAGATGGTATTATCAGAAGGAAATACCGAGCATAAAGTCATGTCATCAGCAGCTAATATTTCAGATGAATTCGGGAATCCGTGGCAGGAGTTTTGGTCACTCGATCGCCAGATTACTTTTTTAAATCATGGTTCGTTCGGTGCTTGTCCCCAGGTGGTAATGGCTGAACAAAAAAGATTACGATCGCAACTGGAACTCGATCCAGTGCGATTTTTTATGCAAGATTTTGAGCTATTGTTAGATGATGCGAGACATAAATTAGCTCAATTTGTGGGGGCAAATCCTGAAGATTTAGTCTTTGTTCCCAATGCTACCACCGGGGTGAATACGGTATTGCGATCGCTACATTTCCATCCGGGAGACGAAATACTAACCACCGACCATGCTTATAATGCCTGTCAAAATGCCCTCAATTTTGTGGGCGATCGCGCCAATGTTCAGATAGTCCGGGCGCCAGTATCTTTTCCCCTGGAATCACCGGATCAAATCATTGAAGCGGTGATGCAGAAAGTCTCCGCAAAAACTAAACTGGTATTACTCGATCATGCTACCAGTCAAACGGGCTTAATTTTTCCCATTGAAAAACTCATTAGTCAACTGACAAAACTGGGAATTGATACCTTGGTGGATGGCGCCCAAGCACCGGGGATGGTATCGATAGATTTGTCAGAAATTGGCGCTACTTACTACACTGGCAACTGTCACAAATGGTTACTCAGTCCCAAAGGGGCAGGATTTTTATATATTCGCTCAGATCGACAGTCACAGATTCGTCCGCTTTCGATTAGTAACGGCACCAATTCACCACGCACGGATAAGTCAAGATTCCACTTAGAATTTGACTGGACAGGCACCGACGATCCCACCGCTTATTTATCAGTTCCCACCGCGATAAAATTTATTGATTCACACCTAGAAAATGGCTGGCTGGAACTGATGGAACGAAATCATCAGTTAGCGGTGACAGCCAGAAAAATAATCTGTGAAACCTTGGGAGTTGCTTTGCCCTGTCCTGATGAAATGATTGGGGCAATGGCTTCAATTCCTTTACCCCAGAAAGTCGAGCAATTTCCAGCCAATCAGTTGCCCGGTGCTTTGTATGATCGATATGGCATTCAAGTACCAATTTTTTATTTCTGGCCAACTCAGCAGTGGATAGTGAGAATTTCCGCGCAAATTTATAATACTGAGGCGCAATATGAGAAACTAGCCCAAGCTCTGAAAGAGTTGTTGAATTGTTAGTAGTTAGTATTGGTAGTATTGGTAGGGAGTGTTAAGGGAGCGAAGCGCAGTGTAACGCCCCAATTTGACCGATAAATTTGGCGCAGCACCATGCTCCATTTAATCTATATATAGTCATTTGCCCCGAAAACAAGATGCGCGATCGCACTTGAAAAAAAACGGCTGGGAGGCAGATACTCTAGATTGGCATTTCCTTTTCTGAACTGGGAACAAGGATATAGCTGACGGACTGATGTAAAAAAAGTGGCCATGCTCATGCGTGGCCATCATCTGATTATTTTAAGATAGATCGATTCGCTAAATTAAATATCTAAGCTTTTTCTGGTAAATATCTAAACTTTTTCGGGAGACACTGAAGCTGTTTTTACAATTGCAGATTCCGCGATCAATTCCGTAGGTAGATTTGGCATTTTCCCATTAGGATTAGATCCAGATTCGATCCGAATATCTTGCACCGGAGCGGTCAACTGAATCCCTAACTCGCCAATGCTTTTTTGCAACATCTTCAGCAAATCAACATACACATCCCAATAGTCCTCTGTCTTTGTCCATGCTGATAGAGTTACGGAAATCTGATAGTCATATTGACTACTCCAAGGGAACCAACCCGGGGCTGGGGTCTCTAACACTTTTGGATGTGATGCGGCAATCTGCATCCACATCTTGTAAACTTGATCTAGGTCTTGCTCAAACTTTACAGAGATTGGGATCGTATGCTTACGGATCTCTGCGGTGGTGAAATTAATAATGTCACCACCCCAAACATTATTGTTCGGCACATTAATAATACTTCCGTCAAAGCCCTGAAGTTTGGTACTCGCGAGGGTAATAGACTTAATGTAAGCCCAGTAGCCTCCCACCTTCACTTCATCCCCCACGTCAAAGGGCTTGTAGGCCATAATCATCAAGCCACTAGCCAAGTTGCCGAGGTTGCTTTGCAGGGCAAAACCGAGGATGAAACTCAGTCCACCAAATACGGCTAACAATGGACCTAAGCTGATTTCTAATGCGGTCAATGCGATCAGAACCCCGATAATGACCCCGCCACGTTTCACCAGCATGACCACAAATTCACGCAACAGAGACGAAGCTGCGAATTTGTTCATCGTGCCATTGACTACCCGACCCAGGATTTGGGAAACGACGATCGACACTACTAAAATACCCACGAACTTACCAATATTCATCCCCCAGCGGACACCGCCTTCATCAGACTCGATCCAACTGAGCATTCGGATGCCCAGTGCGTTGGTATCGCGGACATCAACTTCTACAAGACTGACGGCTTGAATGTAAGTTCTGTAAGCTATTGGGTCGCCCCCTTTGGCTTGTATTTCATCCAAAACCACATTTAAGCGATCGATCAGGCTAGTCCGTTCTCCTTGGAGTGTCGTGACGTTGACCACCAGTTGGGTTTTCACTTCCTCTTCTGCGGCGGAGGACTTTTCTAATTGTTTCGTCGCTTCGTTTAACTGTCCTTGTTTTTCTTGGAGTTTTGCTTCGCTGTCTGCGGCACCGGCTTCGACATCTGCGGCGGCTTGGTCAATATTGTCAGCCGCTGCCTCGGTATTTTTAGCCGCTGCCTCGGTTTGTGTGTTTTCCTTAGAACAGGAAACTTCAACTCCGGATTGACCTACATAGCTGGCGTAACCGTACTGGTTACAGTAAAGATCGAATTCATCAGCATCGGGGGATGATGCGGTGGCACCCTCTTGATCTGCCTGTTTTTTTTCTTCTTTTTTTTCGGCAGCAGTTTTGCCTCCTGCCGCTACATCTTGCTTGGCTTCGTCAACTAATTGCTTTACAGACTCATCCTGGTTAATTGTTTCCGTCGTTTGAGTGGCCGTATTGACTGCTTCTTGAGCTTTCCCTAGGGCTTCCTTGGCTTCTTCAACTTTTTTAGCTGCTGCTTCAGCTTCGGGAGAACCGGGTGTAGCTGCCTTTTGAGCTTCTTCAGCAGCAGCAAAGGCAGCTTTAGCATCTTCTAAGGCTTTAACCGCCTGTTGTTGTTGATCAACCACCTGATTCTTGCGTTTGATGGCAATTTCAGCGTTGCTGATTTCCTGAACTTTGGCTTTTAGCAAATCCATCCAGGCTGCGGCTTCAGTCTCTAACTCAGGGAGGGTCAGAGGCTTGACTAATAATTTAAGCTGGTCAACAGGAATGGTCGGAGCTTCGGTGGTGATTGCTTTGGGCGCGGGGGCTTCGGCTTTGGCTTCGGCTGGTGCCAGCAAAGTTTCTTGCCGGACTAATGTTTCCCCTGGTTGTTGCTGCGATCGCCCAGGAATTCCCCAGGCGACAACCGTGCAGACGACCCCAGCAAGCACAACCACTTGAGTTCGATTGCGAAACATCTGTTGTCCTCTATTATTTATTTTTATGCCTTACTGTAAGTGAACGAATCTCAAAACGTCAACTAAATTTAGAGATAGTTAGACAAGTTAATGATTTTTAGATATTTCTTTATCGTTAACTGGTTATTTTTATCAAAAATAACTAAAATAGAGCAGTTTGATTTCGCCATCTTATATAATGTCTTCTATACAGAATATAATTTAGGCATAAAATATCTGGTGGTTCCAGATAGAGCCTTTTTGAGGAATTACGCAAATATAGAGTTAAATCACTATATATTGCCGGTTGTAGGCCAGGTAAACCCTACATTTAGAGCCGCAAATTTTTTAGGTGTAATGCGATATTAAACACCGAAAACTTTAAGTAATTGTGATAATTGTGACAGTTTAGGGGGAAGAAAATGGTCGGGGATTGACCATGAAGCGATCGCGCCCCCAAGAAACCAGGAATTAAAGGCAATTCAATGGCAAAATTATCTTAATTTCCGATTTTTTGTTTACTGTAAAATTATTGTGAATTTTTAATTGCTTTATGCCATTGGCTAAGATTCGCGATCGCCTAGGGAAATCCCTCAGCCCGAAAAACCTGGCGATTTTTGAAGCCTGTTTAATTGGTTTGGTATCAGGGCTGGCAGCGGTTTTACTCAAACAAGGAGTGGAATGGCTGGGCAGCATTCGCCTAATCCTCACCCAACAATATCCAGTCTGGTTGGTACTACCCGCGATCGCCTGCTGCGGAACCTTTCTCGCCGGTTTACTCGTCCAGCGGGTCGCCCCAGAAACCTCTGGTAGTGGTATTCCCCAGGTAAAAGTTGCCTTAGCTGGACTCGGTGGCAACCTCGATGGTCGAGTCGCAGCGGTCAAGTTACTGGGCAGTATGCTCACCATTGCCTCTGGTGTCACCTTGGGCAGACAAGGTCCGACGGTGCAAATTGGCGCTGCATTGGCAGCCCAACTCAGTCGCTGGGTTCCAACCTCTCCCGACTATCGCCGTCAGTTAATTGCTTGTGGGGCTGCTGCCGGACTCGCAGCGGGGTTTAATGCCCCCATTGCCGGAGTCTTATTTGTAGTGGAAGAACTAATTAGAGATTTTTCCAATATTACCCTCGGTCCGGCGATTATTGCTTCCTTTATCGGGGCGGTAGTTTCTCGGATCCTGGGGGGACAAAGCCTCAACCTAGATCAAAGTCTCACCGCCAGATATACCACCTTTTCCGCCCAAGAGATTCCTTTTTACCTGCTGTTGGGCATTCTCGCGGGGTTGCTGGGGGTATTGTTTCAAAAAGGCATTGTCCAAACCACTATTTTTAATCGGCGATGGCTGCGAATCGGTTTGCCCCTGCAAATGGCCTTAGCTGGCTTAATTGGCGGCATTGTTGTCTCCCTCTTACCGCCGCTATTTAGAAATTACGCCGGGTTACGAGAGTTTATGTTGACTGGGGAACCTGATGCGAAAAGTTGCGCGATCGCCTTTATCACTCACTTCTGTCTCACCATTATCGCCGCCAGTTCTCGCGCCCCAGGGGGACTATTTGCCCCATCCTTAATTCTCGGATCTGCCCTCGGTTATCTAGTTGGTTTATGGGAATGGGAAATTGTGGCTTTGGCAAAACCTACCAGTTACGCCTTTGCGGGAATGGGGGCATTTTTTTGCGCCGTATCTCGTGCGCCAATTACCAGCGTGGTAATGATATTTGAAATTACCACGGACTTTAACCTAGTCTTGCCTTTGATGATTGTCAGCGTGGTGTCTTACTTAGTCTCGGAACGCATCAATCGCGGTTCACTTTATGATGAGCTTTTGGCATTAAATGGCATTGAACTAAAAAAAGAAAAACCAGTGGGCGGTTTTTTATCGGAAATCCATGCCGTAGACGTGATGCAGCGGCAAGTGGAAACCCTCAGCGCCGAACAAACTCTCGGTGAAGCTTTGCATAAGTTTGCATCGTCTCATCATCGCGGCTTTCCCGTGGTCAACAATGGTCAATTGGTAGGAATTGTCGGTCAAGCGGATTTAGCCAAAATAGGCACCAAAGGCTATCACGAACATCAATTAGTCCGAGAAATTATGACCCCACAGCCGGTAACGGTAAATTCAGACGATAGTTTAAGCGAGGTTTTATATCAGTTAAATCGGTTTGGTTTGAGTCGCTTGCCGGTAGTCGAAGGACGTAAATTAGTAGGGATTATTACTCGTAGCGATATTATTAGAACCGAAAGCACTCATTTAGCCAGAGAAACTTCCGGTAAAAGCAATCCTACTCCCTCTTATGTGGTGTATCAAACTCGCGATCCAGCGGTGGGAAAAACTCGGATTTTGGTGCCATTGGCTAACCCAGAAACTGCCGGAACTTTGATTAGGTTGGCAGCAGCGATCGCCCGTGAGCAAAATTCAGAACTAGAATGCCTGCAAGTGCTGTTAGTCCACCGGGATCAACCCCCATCAGAAACCCCAGTACGCACCACTCAGAGTCGTCGGTTGTTAAAACAAGCGGTAAGAATTGCCCGCAGTTACGGAGTGCCGGTGCATACACAAGTGCGCGTGACTCACGATGTCTCCCAAGCGATTTTAGATACTATCAAAGAGCGACATATTGATTTAATTTTAATGGGTTGGAAAGGTGCCACCTTAAGCCCTGGGCGGATTTTTAGTAACGTGGTTGATACGGTAATTCGCCAAGCTTCTTGTCATGTGGTAGTGGTGAAATGGAGTCAATCTTTACAGATGAACAGCTTAGACAATCCTATAGAAGAGGTTCCGAATACTAAAAGCTGTCCGGTGCCTTTATTTAATCGGTGGTTACTTTGCATCGGTGGCGGCCCTAATTCTCAACAAGCCCTCAAACTTTTACCGGGCTTATTAAAGCTTGGGAATCAACCAGAAATTCGCCTTTGTGAAGTATTCGATCCTAATCAATTTCAACCGGATAAAACCCCATTATATCAAGCCCGTGAATTTCTGAATCAGCGGGTGAATTGTCCCATCTCCGCTACTCCCATATATGGCGATTCTGTTCCTGATGTGATTAGTACCCTCGCACAAGAGTATAATTACGATGTAGTGTTACTCGGCGCCAGTCGGGAAGGATTATTACAACAGGTGATTAAGGGCAATATTCCCGAAGAAATTTCTCGCGGTTGTAATTGTACGGTGATTTTAGTCCGCAGTGCGATCGGCACTTCTTAAATCAAGCAATATCAACTCAACAAAGACCAGCTTGGCTAAATCCAGAGATTTATCTCAGCCAAATCAAAGTACAATGAGTACAATTAATTATGTACACCTACTTATCGCGCTCATTTAGGGGCAGATAGAATGGCCAAAGATATCTACCACGAAGCGGTTAAAATAGCTTTAATCAAAGATGGCTGGACAATTACAGAGGATCCGCTACGGTTGAAGTTTGGTGGTCGGATGACTTATGTAGATTTGGGGGCAGAAAAGTTGTTAGCAGCACAAAAAGAAGGTCAGCAAATTGCCGTAGAGGTAAAAAGCTTTTTAAATCCTTCTCCCGTTAAAGATTTAGAACAAGCCTTGGGGCAATACATCATGTATTCCCAGGTTTTGGCAAAACTGCAACAGAATCGTCTATTATATCTTGCAATTCCTCAAGTCGTATTTTATGATTTTTTTTCTGAGGAATTACCCAAGTTAATCGTGGAAATAAATCAGATTAAGTTGTTAGTTTTTAATCCAGAAAGTCAGGAGGTATGCCAATGGATCGCTTAGATTTTTATCGAGACACTATTGAAAAAATCCTGAAAAGACACGCTGATTTGCCTTATTCCTATGGCCAAATTGATGAATATGCGATCGTCGATCGCGATCGCAACCACTTTTTATTATTTGATGTGGGATGGCAACAGGAAGACGGCAAAAGACGCCGCGTTCACGGCTGTATTACCCACGTCCAAATTATTGATGGGAAAATTTGGATTCAAAGAGATGGTATTGAAGATGGCATTACGGAAGAATTGCTAGAAGCGGGAATACCAAAATCCGATATTGTCCTAGGATTTCAGCCCCCAGAAGTTCGTCCCTATACAGGTTATGGGATATCCTGAAAAAACTTTTAAGGAAAATTTGCGGAACTTTTGGGAATGGGAATGGCTACTCCTTCACCACTTCCACCAAGTCTTCTACCATCACATCAAAGGTGCGAGCTAACTTGATGATGGCGACTAAATCTACTGTAGCCATTCCGGGCGATCGCGCATAATGGCGAATCGTGCTATAGACCAACCCAGAGCGATCGGCCACTTCCTTCATGCTCCAGCCTTTTTCCTCTGCTAACTCGCGAATTTTTAGCTTAACTAGACCCATGTATTGACAAGTGATAAATATTTATCATATAGTGGTAAAAATATAAATGGCGACGCCTCCGGACTGGAAAACTGAAGGGCGATCGCCAATCCAATCCAAATCCCACAAAAAGGGGAAGGGACTTACTAGATCCCACAAAAATGGGAACGTACTTACTATGATAAGAACGCACTTACTATGATAACAACTTTTAAGCCAAAGTCAATTAGCTGGCATCCTTTATGCCGGTTTGTCACCAAAGAAGCGATCGCCCGATTATTAAAAGTCCCAGTCAAGCATATCTATCGGGTGCGCCTCTGGTTTCGGGTGATCCTCGTTGTGGGTAAAGGAATCAGCCGTTTTGTCAGCTACGCTGACTTGCCCCCCATTCTCGGCGTTGACTTACCCCAAGGACGGGATTATGATTACTGGCGGCGGCGTTGGCCAGGAAAATATGCCCCGGACTTTTGGGTTGAATTTTATCAACAGCATTTCCAGCAAGCCACCTCAATGGGTCAATTATTTGCTTGGGGTAAATTAGTGGGTTCGATCAAACATCTCTTGACCCCCGAAGGATTAGAAAGTTTGCGATCGCTTTATCGTCAGAAAAAAGATTTGTTTCAAACGGGGAAAAACCACAGAGTCACAGAGACAATAAGTTTCTCGAAGTAACTGTTAATGGTGACCCGGACTTTATGCTTGATAATTTAACTGGTTAAATCCTCTATGTCCTCAATTAAATCGTTGCTTAACCGTCGTCGTTTCCTTCAGGTCAGTTTATTCGCTAGTACCGTCGGTCTGTCTTGGGCTTGTGCGGAAAATCGGGTACAATCTCAACAGCAAAAAGTGTTGGTGATTGGGGCGGGAATTGCCGGATTAGCGGCAGCCCAAGAACTTCAGCAAAATGGGTTTCAAGTGACGGTTTTGGAAGGGCGCGATCGCATTGGGGGGCGCATTTATACCGATCGCACCCTGGGCTTTCCCGTAGATTTGGGGGCGTCTTGGATTCATGGGATTACCGATAATCCTATTGGCAATTTAGCGCGAGAATGGAATATTGCTATTAAGCCCACAGATTTCGATAATATTCTCTTGTACGGCAGCAATGGCAAATTAATTAGCGATGAGGATATTGATAGTAGTTATGAAATCTATGAAAAAATTATCGAACGGGCGGAAGCCTTAGCGGAAAATTCAGAAAAAGACCTCTCCCTGGCAGCCACAATTCAACAGATTTTAAAATCCCAAACCCTGAAACCCCAAGAATCTCAGTTAGTCCAATGGTGGTTGAATTCTGAACTGATTATTGACCGGGGTGCGGACTTAGAAAATCTTTCCGCTTGGTGGTTTGATGAGGGAGAAAGTTTTGACGGCGATGATTATATTTTTCCCCAAGGATATGACCAAATTATTAACGGATTAGCGAAAAATCTGGAAATTCAGCGGCAACAAACAGTGATGGAAATTACCACCAGCAATTCAGGGGTATTCGTCACCACTGATCGAGGCAATTTTACCGCTGATGCGGCGATCGTCACCTTACCTTTGGGAGTCTTAAAATCTGGAAATATTAAGTTTTCTCCCCCATTGCCTGCCAACAAACAAGGGGCAATAGATCGCCTAAGTATGGGAGTTTTAAATAAGGTAGTGTTAAAATTTCCCCAGGAATTTTGGCCAGAAGAATATCACGGATTTGGTTGTCTATCTGAAGGAAAAGCGGATTTTGGTGAATTTTTAAATTGGTCACTCTACAGTCAAAAACCGGCATTAATGGCATTTACTGGCGGTAGTTTTGCCCGCCAGATCGAACAGTTATCAGAAACGCAAATTAGCGATCGCATTATGCGGGTTTTGCGGCAGAATTATGGCCAACCCATTCCTGAACCGGAAATGGTGATGATGACTCGATGGACTCAAGATCCCTTTGCTTTCGGGTCTTATTCCTATATTCCCGTGGGTGGGGATAGTGGCGATCGCGATCTCCTCGCTGAACCCGTGAACCAGCGCCTCTTATTTGCCGGAGAAGCAACCTCCCGTGACTATCCCTCCACGGTACATGGGGCTTACTTATCAGGAATTCGGGAAGCGCAGCGATTAATTAATAGTTAAAGTGCGAATTTCTAGCCGATACTCTCTGAAGAAACTACACTAATATCGCTGATTAATATCTATAACTTGAATGAAGTTTTACCATAACCAACATCAAATTGCCCCAAAATCAGAAATGCCGCAAGTGCTTTTACCACCGCGAGTTTTGTGGGTCGGAGTGGGTTGCCAACGGTTTACCTCTAGAAAGGCGATAGAAACGGGGATAGAGGAAGTATTTCAAAAGAATCATTTGGCGGTGGAGGCGATCGCCGGTATTGCCACCATTGATACCAAAGCCACGGAAGCGGGACTGGTGGAACTTTGCCGCGATCGCCAATGGCCGTTACGCACTTTTCCCGCCGAAAAGTTGCGATCCCAGGCAGTACCCAACCCTGAAGCCGCGATCGCCGAAAAAATCCTCACCCCTAGCGTGGCTGAAGCCGCTGCCCTCTGTGCTGTTGCCACCGTGAGTCCGGCAACGGATAAAATAGCCCAAACGGGAGAAACTGTGCGTTCGCGAAGCGTTGCGGATGCAATATCGCTCCTAGTGCCGAAACAAATTTTTCGCCTAGAAACCGAACCAGGAGCCGTAACCATTGCCGTTGCCGTAGCTGAATCGGCATATACAGTCATTTCAAATCAAAATGTTAACAACAAGCGCGAATCCTAACCTATTCTAACTTGCATTTATAATTTTTTTTCACGATAAACAGGATAAACTTTTAACAGTTTAGAATCTCAAACATAGAGAAAAAAATCAGGGATTATCTCGTATTTGTAAGGGCGGCGCGGGGGAGCAACGCCAGTATGAAAACCTTCTTGTCTATGATAAATTGCCAGTATCACTGAGATTACCCGGGGACTGCTCCGCCAAATCAAGACATAATCGGACTTACCACTGCAAAAACCCAGTGAAGGATGCAGATTTTTTTGTGTCAGAAAAATTTAAGATTTATTTTTGCGGATTTACCACTCTCACAACTGTATTTCCCATCAAGATTCGGGATCGCCCCACGGTACTGCATCGCGATCGCATGAATTTTCAGCCTAGGGCGCGATCTTTCCGGCATATAGGTTATTAATGGAAATATTAAGTGAACCGCCGGAAAGATCGCGCCCCTACGATGGGCGAAAACTCCGCCGGTAAATATTTCCCTGACAAATGGCCATCCGCAAAATTTCGGCAAAATTTCGGCAAAATTTCGGCAAAATTTCGGCAAAATTTCGGCGATCGACTCATGGGGCGATCCTCATTACCCCCCTGATGTAGCGACAGCTTCAAAAACAGGGTATGTTCAGATAAGTATAAACTCACAAGGGTTGCTGCTTTAATCAATTGGCTGTAATCCCACCTTCACGACTCCCCGATCGGCTTCAACCGCTATTGGGTCTGATGGTTGATGTTCCTCCTTTCACTCACTCAAAAGATTACAAAAAATCGCATTCATCATGCAGACTTTTCTTTTTATTTGCTTTGGACAACTGATATCCCTAGTGGGGTCTGGTCTAACCAGCTTTGCCCTGGGGGTTTGGGTATATCAAACCACCGGATCGGTTACACAGTTTGCCTTGATTTCTTTGTTCATTCATCTACCAAACATCATCATCTCACCCGTAGTCGGTGCGATCGTCGATCGCTGGGATCGTCGCTGGGCGATGATTCTCAGTGACTCCGTAGCCGGAATTGGCACCCTAGCGATCTGGATGTTGCTATTTTTTGATCGCCTAGAAATCTGGCATATCTATGTAGCGGTGGGCTTTAACTCCATCTTCAACGCCTTTCAATGGCCTGCTTACTCCGCCACTATCAGCTTACTGGTGCCCAAACAACACCTGCCTAGGGCTAATGGTGCGGTGCAGATATCCCGCGCTACGGCGAAAATTTTGTCTCCGGCATTAGCTGGGGTACTCGTTGCCGTAATTCACTTAGAAGGCATCCTCATCATTGACTTTACTACTTTTTTGGTTGCCTTAGCCATTATGCTGATGGTTCGCTTTCCGCAACCGGAAAAAACCAATAAAAAATCAGCCCAATGGCGCGACCTATCCCGCGATCTATCCCAAGAAATTGTCTCTGGTTGGAATTACATTACCTTCCGTCCCGGTTTGCGAGGTTTGCTAACTTTCTTCACCGTTGTTTACTTCACAATGGGGATTTTAGAGGTATTATTCTGGCCTTTAATGCTGAATTTCTCCTCTAGTCAAGAACTAGGAATGGTTCTGTCTATTGGCGGTTTTGGCTGGTTACTGGGCAGTATCACTATGAGTGCTTGGGGTGGACCAAGACGGAAGATTTCCGGGATTTATTTCTTTGTCCCATTCCAAGGACTCTTATTATGTCTTGGTGTCTTTAACAGTTCCGTAACTTTGGCTGGTTTAGCCGTATTTGGTTTCCTCTTTGCCTATCCCATTGTGATTAGTTGTAATCAAACCATTTGGCAAACAAAAGTCCCCACGGATTTACAAGGACGAGTATTTGCCTTACAACAAGCGATGGAAAAATCTGCCTCGATTTTGGCTTATATCCTCACCGGGCCGATTGTAGATCATATCTTTGAACCGTTACTGTTAAGTGATGGATTGTTGGCCGGAACTATTGGCCGGGCGATCGGTACAGGCCCAGGTCGGGGTAGCGCTTTCTTCTTAATATTGATGGGTCTGATCAATATTTTGGCTACTTTCATTGCTTATCAAAATCGTCAGATTCGCCGTGTCGAGGTGATGGTTCGCGACCCGATTATGTCTGAATCAAATTCGACTGAAAGCATTTCTGATAAAACTCTTTGTGAGTCTGGTTCTAAAGATTAATTAATTAATCGATTAATTAATTGGTGGGAAAAACCCCGGTTTCTTCAAACCGGGGTTTTTCCGTTTTTCTTACTTCACGGTATTCATGGCTTTTTGGCTATCCTGAATATATTCCTTCACGTATTTATAGATAAATCACATCAGCTAATAGCAACTTTAAAAATTATTGCTACAATTATCAAGTCCCGGTTTCTGGGTGGTTTCTGGGTTGGTCGGTGGGAGGCGACGGGGATGTGGGGGTGTGATAAAATATCTAAACCGGATCAATTGAGGGAAATTACCGATGCAAATTACAATCGACCTACCGCCAGACCTCGAACAAGACCTCATCCGTCAAGCGACACAATCTAATATTCCCCTGCCAACATTGATTCTGCAAGTTTTACGCCATCAAATGCAACCGCCATCGACTTCAGTTTCCCAATGGTCAGAGACGATTTTGTCTTATCAAGGAGTCTCTGATTTCCCCGCTTTCGAGTCCTATCGGGATGAATTCCCCCTCGCGAACAGGAACTATTTTAATGCAAAAAAAAACCTACAGTTTTAGATCGCAATAAAAGCGGTTCAAAATAGCATGGGCGGCTATAAAAAATTAACGTTTCCAGAGTTTCACTTTCAGACCAGAACGCGGGTGAAGGGTCGGAATGGGATCCATTGTTAAGTCTTGGTTTGGCAACAATTCCCAATGATAATTTTGCAGTAAACGGGCGGCAAATATTTTCATTTCCATCTGGGCAAAAGCCATGCCCAAACAAATTCTTGGGCCACCACCAAAACCGACTAAACTATACTCAACTTTTTTGTTCTCGTTCCTTTCTGGACTAAAGCGATCGGGATCGAATTTCTCTGGATGAGAATAAATGTTACTATCTTGATGTGCTCCTTTCATATGATACAGAACTTTCCAGCCTGCGGGTACATGATAGCCTTGAAATTTAAAAGGCTTCACCACCCCGCGAAAGCCTCCCCCCACTGGGGGATAAAGTCGTTCAATTTCTTTGAGGATTTGACCCAGATAGGGCATTTGTTTGAGATGTTCAAATGTTAGGGTTTCCGAGGATATGGCCTCTTGTTCTGCCCGCGCTTTTTGCCAAACATCTGGATATTGTGCCAGACTCATGGCTAGAGAAATTAACATAGAAGTGGTGGTTTCGTGACCGGCAAATAACATTAACAAAGCTTGGACTTTAATTTCCGCTTCTGACAGCGCATTGCCCTCTTCATCTCGACTTTGTAATAATAATCCTAATGCATCATTCCGGGGATTTTCCAGACGATCTTGGATGGCGGTTTCAATATGAGCTAAAAGTTGATCTCTGGCTTTCAGGGCTTTAGGATAGGTTGCCCAAGGGAGAGGAATGGGAAAGGCAAATAAACCCTGGGTGAGTTGGGTAAAAAGCTTTGATAAGCGTTCAGTTTCCTGACCGGGTTCACTTCCGAGTAATAATATACTGGCGATCGCAAATGTCATCTGTTTCATTAAAGGAAACCAGGAGAATTCTCCTAATTCTGACCATTTTTCCAGGGAGCGATCGCAAATCTCCACCATTGTCTGAAAATAATTTTGTAATGCCGGCCCATGAAATGCGGGCATCAGTAATTTGCGATTCCTGCGGTGTTCTTCTCCCTCCTGCAAAAACAGAGATTCTCCTAACAATTCGCCAAAATTGGGCGGCCAACCTTCCCGCCAAGAAAAATAGTCAAAATGGCTAGAAAGAATAAATTGATTCGCGTCTGTCCCGGACATCACCACCGTAGGCTGCCCCAAAATATTGGTGCGGAAAATATTGCCATATTTTTTTATCCGCTTATCGGCAAAATTTTTATCAAACACAAAGGAAAGGGTTTCCCCAATCAAAGGCAAACCGGAACTGCCGGGAGGTAAAGGTAAATCTTTTCTCATAGTCCTTGCTCAAAATAAAGGTTTTTTGATTATTCATATTTTCAACCTATTAGTTATATTATACAGCACTTTTCGATATTATGAGGTACGTTTTAGCCCCCCACCACCCCGTCGCCTTTGAAGGGGAGGTGGGGGCTTTCGTAGCTTTCGGATCCCGCCATCGGCTTTCTTTGTCCCCCCCTTTTTCAGGGGGGCTAGGGGGGATCCCCCGCCCGCGCGGGGGCTGGCTTAATGTACCTTATTACATCGCCAAGGGCTGTAAATATCTATCTTAAATATCAATACCTTCGCCAAAATCATGCATTGCCTTGAAAAGTAGGTTGGTTCTTTGGCTGTTACCCAACGCAGGATAGAGAATATAAAATAAAGGTTCTTAGGATTTTCGTATAAGGGTGAAAATTGAAATCTCCACTCTGAAATTTTTCCTAAGAACCTCTTTCCTAAGAACCTCTTTCCTCCGTTGGGTTTCCCCTCGCTCAACCCAACCCCCACATTCGCGGGGGCAGGCTCTACATGAAAATGGCGAAGGTATTGGAATATAAATAATAGTTTTTGAATAACAAGATTAATTTTCTCGATTAATATATACAAAAAAAATTTTTTTGTCAATAGTTTAACTATTAACAGTTTCGTGAATTATAAAAGAAATCTGATTTTTATATAATTTTCATTTATTTTAAAATTGGTGTACCAATCATGGCAATGGATCGCCATCAAATTGGATTGCATCCGCACGCAGATTAAAATATACTGAATTTAGAAGCAATAAGTATAACTTTTGCCAGAGAAAAATCAGGGGCATCGCAACTTAAGTTATCAAACTCCAACAATTTGGGACTAGGAGAGAAACCATGATCGAGGAAAGTAAAAGTGCCAGTGAATTGATCAAATTTTATACGAGCGGCCAGCGCAATTTTCGCAATGCCAATTTAAGTGGCTTGGAACTGAAACGAGCACAATTACCAGAAATCGACCTCCAGGGTGCCTATATGCGTTGGATAGATTTCCAAGGTGCGAACTTAAAATTGGCGAATCTTCCTTGGGCAGACTTGCAAAAAGCAAATTTGTCTGATGCAACCCTACAACGGGCAACGCTGAAAGAAGCTAATCTGCGAAAAGCAAATTTGCAATGGGCTGATTTACAAGAGGCACAACTTCAGGGGGCAAATTTGTTTCAATGTCGGTTAATGTGTGCCAACTTTCGGGGAGCTAGTCTGCGTTTGGCGAATTTAGAAGCGGCAGATTTGGACAAGGCTGAATTGTCCGGAGTGGACTTGCGGGTTGCCAATTTGATTCAAGCACAGTTACGCAATGCTGACCTTAAACAGGGAAAACTACAAGGAGCTAACCTGTCAAAAGCTAACTTGACTGGAGCCAATTTAGAAGGGGTGAATCTTCAAGGGGCTAATCTGCGGGGGGCTAATCTTTTTGGTGCGAATCTGCAAAATGCTAACCTACAACAGGCGAATCTGGAAGAGGCGGATTTGACGGAAGCCAAGCTGTTTGCGGCAAATCTTCAAGGGGCAAATCTGCAAAAAACCAGATTACCTTCTCTGGAAAATATGCAAGGGGCTTCTCTCAAGGGAGCACAATTGCTGGGGACTCTATTGCCCAAAGGAAAAGTATTAGATCCCGCAATTCTTGAGGATGGTTTTGTGTTGGATTCGGTTAAGGGGGTGAAAAGTTTGCCAAGTTTGCCACAAGCTCCAGAGATTGAATCACCAATTTTATTGTCTTTGCTGCCAGATAGACTACCAGATAGTCAAGCAGCGATTAGCCCCGATCTATCGACAGGGGTGACGGAACAAATGTTAGATCCGCTGTTAGATCCGCCTTTGATTTCCTTGAGGGAAGAAAGCAATGGCAAGATGGATTCTGGTTTTCCCTTGACGGTCAGTGAGTTGTCCGGGAAATCGGAAGCCCCGGTTGCAGAGGTTTCTGTGCCAAGTCCTGAGCCGAAATCTTTGGATCTACCGTTAAAGTCTGTCAGTAGGAGTCCGAGTAAAGCGCATCTGAGTCAAAAGGATCTGAATCGGAGTCATCATTATCGAACGAGAGGGAATGCTGAACCGGAAGAATTTTTGGAGTTGATTAAACAGCGAATGGGTGAGAATGGGTATTTTACCTCTGTGAGTTTGGCGATCGCCAAGCGAAGAGGCCCTTCTACACTTCGACAACAATTGCTAGAAGCTTATCAGGGACGTTGTTCGATGACTGATTGCGATGTCGAACCGATTTTAGAAGTGGCGTTTTTGCAACCTAATCAACCCACCCAAAGTAGCGATCCTTCTTATGGTTTACTGCTGCGGGCGGATGTTCATACTCTATTTGATCTGCATTTGATTGTAGTTGAGCCAGAAACTTTCCAGATTATGGTGGCGCCAAATTTACGAGATACGATCTATGGATCGCTTCATCAACAGCCACTACGTTTAACGACTATGGAAAAGTTTAAACCAAATCAAGAATTGCTCAAATTGCGATTACAGTGGTCGAGTTGGTTTGATGGCTGATCCAGACCCATAAGCGATCGCCCGCCCATGATTTCATATCATTAGCAATTCATCATTAGCAATTCATCATTAGCAATTCATCATTGGCAATTCATCATTAGCAATTCATCAGGAATAATTTATAGGCGATCCCCTCTTGATAACCTTCCAGAAGGGATCGCCTATAAATTATTCCTGATGATTACTGATGTTTTCATGTTTTACTTGAGAGATTTTGCCGCCACGGGAGTCGAATCTAGGTCTAGTCTTTAGGGAGATAGTCGTCTGAGATCCGGCTCGATTTCCTGGTGGTCATCCCACAAAAAAATCAATTACTAACAATCTTTTTTTTCTTACGGTTCCGCTTGAACCACTGAAGGGATCGAATAGGCACTTTGGGGCGAAATTTGCGCTCCTTGAAGTTGCACATACCGCATATCCGCATTCTCTAACTTGGCATTGGTCAAATCAGACCAATTCAAGTTGGCTCCCATGAGGTTGGCATTGGTTAAATCCGCATCCCGTAGGTTAACTCCAGCCATTTCCATACCAAACGGAGTACCCTCTCTGAGGCTGACTTCCCTCAAGCTGAAGATTGACTGAGATGCCAGACGAAGATTGGCTCCCACTAAATCGGCACTTTCTAGATTCGCCCCAACCAGATTCGCCGAGGTCAGGTTGGCATAATTCAAGCGAGTAATTACCAACCCGGCTAAAGTTAAATTCGCGGCAATTAAATTAGCCCGTTCCATGTTTGCACCATGCAGTTTAGCGGCAATCAGGCTGGCTCGGATTAATTTCGCGTCGGTCAAATTGGCTCGGATTAAATTCGCTTGATTCAGGTTTGCGCCTTCTAGGTTTGTGCCACTGAGATTGGCTTCTTCCAAGTTGGCGCCTTGTAAATCCACCCCGGCTAAATTTGCCCCGCTTAAATCACATCTGCTACATTGCTTGGTTTCTAGTAATTGTTGCAGATCTGCGGGATTTTCGGCTTTAGCCGGAGTCCCTACAGAGATTGTGCCGATTAGTACCGCGATCGCCCAGTTCCCAAACTTCATACTCACTCCCACTCTCAACTCCTAATATTATTACTTTAAAACATTTTTTGCATTACCGGAGGCGATCAATCTCTTCAGATCAAGATTCTGGTAATCTATCAATAGTTTTTTGTTGATGTTTCTGGACAATGTGATCTAGGTCAATTTCCTCTGTGCTGTTCATCACTGAGATAATTGACTTAATCTCTTGTTATGCTCTCATTGTATAAAAAACTGGGTTATTATTGTATAAATTTTTGCAACAAATTTTCTAGATTTCATCAAGGGTCAGATCGAGCGACCTGGTTAAGACCGGAACAATTCAGCGGCGGCCTGGATGATTGACCCCCGTGGTCAGGGGAATCAACCCAGTGCCAAGGTCTTTCCCGGTAATGGGCGATCGCCCATGGGCTAAAATCAGCCCACCGATTACCATTTGCTTGGATTTGAGAAAAAGGGAACAAAAAAACCCTCCATACCAATTGGGTTGGAGGGAAACTTGCTCGTGTTTGAGCCAAAATCTCTTCAATAATGATGTTACAGGCTAGAATTCATCAAAGACTCAAAAGTGTACTTTAAACCCTGAATATCACCAACTCGTGCCACCAAAAGGTTTTCAGCCCCAGCATCGTGTAACCGTTCAGTCCAATACTCAATACTTTCGCCGTTTTTCATCCAGAAATTAATCACCGTATCCAACACTTTATCTCTTTGCCAGTTTTTATACAATGAAACGCTTTCCACCGAGGAGAGGAAACTATCCAGGGTGCAGGTATAGCTACCTAAATATTCCAAATCGAGATGAGCAGTTTTTTCCTTAATTTTTTCCTGTTGTGTGAAAAAATCTAATAGAGGAGAAACTCCTAAAATGTCGAATGTATATGATGACATAGCGACCTCGCCAAGCTATTTATTATTTTTGATTTATATTTATGTGATAGCACTTTTTCACCCAGAGAGTGTGACAGAATTTACATCTTGGCCAAAGGTGAAGAAGTTGCTGGTACAGCCCGGTCGATATCCTTTGCCCGCTTTCACTCCAGCATATTTCCTTGACGATCCTTCTTTACCATTTGAGGCGATCAACTTGGTAAACTTCATAAAATTTAACAGTTTTTTTAGGCTCTTTGCCTTTGTTTAGGGTCAAAGGAGTAGGCGATCAAGTTACGCTGATGGCATCACCCCAACCCCTCAACCCCAACCCCTCAACCCCAAAGCCTCAACCCCAAAGCCTCAACCCTAAAGCCTCAACCCCAACCCCTCAACCCCAAAGCCTCAACCCCAAAGCCTTAAACCCAAAGCCTTAAACCCAACCCCTCAACCCCAAACTCATCGTGGTTACATATCTTGGTTACATATCGTGGTTACATATCGTGGTTACATAATGTGAGATGATAGAGTGACATTGTTGGCATCACCGAAATGCCAAACCTCTTGGAGCCAAATTTGTAGATACATTAGCTAATGGATTTGTTTATGGAAGCAGGCGTTCGTGTTCGTGTTCAAGAATCTGTGATTGTTTACCATCATCCTGAATCTCGGAATCAAGCCTTTGACCTCAAGGGTTTGGAAGGAGAAGTGGTGGCTTTGGTAAACGACTGGCAAGGCAAACCCATCAGCGCCAACTTGCCAGTACAAGTCCAATTTGACAAAAAGTTCAAAGCTCATTTTCGGGAAGAAGAACTCGAAATATTGTCATAATTAACGGACAGCCAAACACCAAATACCAAATAGGGGCGATTGAGTGAGTTCGCCCCCTGGCAATTTGCTGGCCCAGACTGTTGCTAAACTTTTCAGGATTTTTGCCGCATGAACCAACCGAATAAGTTCAAATCCCCCCGCATTTTCTGCAATTCTTGACGATGGAATTCGGCAGTATCCTCATACCATTGGCAATAGCTTTCAAACTCTTGTCTATATTTCACTTCCTGGTAAAATTGCTGAGTAACTTGGTAAGTTTCTAAAATTTCCAGTTCCGGTTGTATGTAAGGAATCAGTTGGGAAAAATTGTTAGGTAGCATAATTTTTTAACAAAGGTAGTTTGATTTTATTTTTAAAGCCAGGGATAGTTGAGATTTATCCATCAGGGCGGTCTATAGCAATATTTTCATTTTTTTCATTTTTTTCATTTTTTTCGTTTTCTTCATTTTCTTCATTTTACTCATTTTATTCATTTTATTCATTTTATTCATTTTATTCATTTTATTCATTTTACTTTTTCTTTTCTTTCTCTTCTTTCCTTTGTCGAATGGCGATCGCGGTCATTCCAGGCAATCGATCAATCAATTCTCCCGCCCCCGGTTCAAGAGAATGCTTTTGTTTTTTGCCAACAGATGGAACCGAGTATGTTATAATGGAAAGTTTCTCTAAAATAAAAAAAACACAGCATGACTCAGACTACTCGCAATGAAGCAGAAGTTCGCGCCCAAAAAGTGGAACAACTGCGATCGCAAGGGATAGAACCTTATCCTAGCCAATCTTACCAGCGCACTCACACCACAGAGCAAGTGCGCCAGCATTTCGCCCAACCGGGAAAAGAACTAGAAAATGGTCAAGCGGATCCGGAAGGCTTAAACATTCGCTTATCCGGTCGGATTACCTCTTTTCGCAGTAGTGGCAGCATTTGCTTTATTGACCTGACGGATATTAGTGGGAAACTTCAACTAAAAATCGAGAAAAAACTGGTTAAAGAAGATTCTGGTTTAAGCTTCAAACAGATTCAAAAACTATTAGATGAAGGGGACTTTATTGGGGCAGAAGGGATTGCTTGTCGGACGAATCGGGGTGAACTTTCTCTCCAGGTAGATAGCATCACATTGATCTCAAAAGCTACCATTCCTTTTCCTGATTTATATTATGGTGTTGGCGACCCAGAAATCTGCCGCCGCAATCGGGAAATGGATATGGCCGGAAATCCCCAATCTTTGCAACGGTATATGATGCGGAGTCGGATTATTCAGAGTATTAGAAATTATCTGAATCAGCAACAATTTTATGAAATTGAAACTCCAGTGTTGCAAGCAATTTATGGAGGGGCTGCGGCTAGACCGTTTATCACCCATCATAATGCTTTAGATGTGGATTTGTTTTTACGGATTGCTCCAGAATTATTCTTAAAACGGGCTATTTGTGGCGGTTTTGAGCGGGTTTATGAGTTAGGTCGGGTATTTAGAAACGAAGGGATTGATAGCACCCATAACCCAGAATTTACTTCCCTGGAAGTTTATCAGGCTTATGCGGATTATTTTGATATTATGGGGACGATTGAAGATGTGATTACCTATACGGTACAGCAAGTTTTGGGCGATCGCACCGCAGTGGAATATCAAGGTCAAACCATTAATCTCGATCGCCCATACGACTATAGTGCCAAATATCCCAATTTGACCGGCAAACATTGGCAAATTAAAACAATGGTGGAAGCGGTCAAAGACCAAACTGGTCTAGATTTTGATTGTTTAGAATTAGAGGATGCGATCGCCAAAGCGGAAAGCCTGGGAATCCACTTATCAGGACTAGAAAAACAGAGTTTAGGCTATGTTCTCTATGGGGTCTTTGATAAATTAGTGGAATCCACCTTAATTGAACCCACCTTTATCATTGATTTCCCCATTGAAATTAGCCCACTGGCGAAATCTCATCGCAGCAAACCGGGATTTGTGGAACGGTTTGAACTGTTTATTAATGGCACAGAATTTGCTAACGGCTTTTCTGAGTTGAATGACCCCCAAGAACAGCGCAAACGGTTTGAACAACAACGGCAACAAAGAGAAGCGGGGGATGATGAAGCGCATCCAATGGATGAAGATTTTATCCAAGCTTTATCATTAGGAATGCCCAATTGTGCGGGCTGGGGAATTGGTATTGACCGGGTGATTATGTTACTCACGAATACCCTGAGTATTCGCGATGCGATTATGTTCCCAACTATGCGACCGATTAAAGAAAGTAAAGAAAATCAATAGTAGATTAATTAGGGTGGGCAAAATCCCACCCTATCCGCTGTAACAGAATTAACGATTAACTGATTATACTGATTATGAAGAATCCAGCGTTGATTTTAGCTTCAACTTCTCCCGCTCGCTTAATGTTATTAAAACAAGCGGGATTTGAACCAATTGTTTGTCGGAGTAATTTTGATGAGTCACAAGTTCAGATTGATGAACCCAGTGAATTAGTTGAGACTTTAGCCCGCTGTAAGGCAGAAGTGGTCGCCCAAGAATTTACCCCGCACGATCCGAACCATTCCCCGATGTTAGTATTAGGATGTGATTCAGTGTTGGTATTAGATGGGGAAATTCATGGGAAACCAGAAACTCCCGAAGTGGCGATCGCTCGTTGGCAAAAAATGCGGAGTTCTGTGGGCGAACTTTACACAGGTCATGCACTGATAGATTTAACTAAAGGCAATACTTTAGTTCGTTGCCAAGTGACCAAAGTTTATTTTGCCCCCATGAGCGATCGACAAATTGTTTCTTATGTGGCAACGGGAGAACCCCTAAACTGTGCCGGTTGTTTTGCTATTGATGGTCAAGGGGGACTGTTTGTGGAAAAACTTGAGGGCTGTCATACTAACGTGATTGGGTTAAGTTTACCGTTGCTGCGGCAGATGATTACTGATTTAGGTTATGATGTGACTGACTTCTGGTTAAAAAAATAATTTAAATTGGAGCAGATTTTTTATGACCATAACTGCGCCGACTTTAACCCCGACTGTACCCGGAAGAGTAGTCCTCAATCAGATTAGCTGGCATACCTATGAACAACTGTTAGCGGAAATGGGAGATAATCGGACGATTCGCTTATGCTATGACCGAGGATTACTAGAAATTATGACGCCGCTGTTAGACCACGAAAACCCAAAAGAAATTTTAACGGCTTTGGTGGGGGTATTAGCCGAAGAGTTAAATATAGAAATAATGCGAGCGGGTTCGACAACTTTGAAGCGCCCAGATTTAGCAAAAGGGGCTGAACCGGATTCAAGTTTTTATATTCAAAATGAACGATTGGTTAAGGGAAAATCCCGAATTGATTTAACTACCGATCCGCCCCCGGATTTGGTAATTGAAATTTATGTTTCCAGTAGTTCTGTGGATCGAGAAGGGATTTATGCGGCAATGGGGGTGCCAGAAATTTGGCGCTGCGATCGCGGGGTGGTCAAGTTCTTACAGTTAGAAGCAGGAAAATATATCATGGTGGAGCGATCGCTTGCTTTTCCCCTGTTATCGGTGACAGAACTAACGAAATTTTTCAGCCAAAGCCAAACTTTAGGAGAAACAAATTTATTGCGTTCTTTTCGGGCTTGGGTGAGACAAGTTTTAGCGGAAAGCAACAGCGAAACCAGCAATTAGATGGCAATATCTATTACATATATTATATTACATAATATGACATAGTATTTGTAGGTTGGGTTGAGCGAAGCAAAACCCAACAGAGATGCCTAGGAAATAGATGCTGATGAAAGAGTGAAAAGTGGAGATTTCAATTTTTCCTCTCCTACGAACCTCTATTCTCTATTGTCTCTTCTCTATTCTCTCTCCTCCGTTGGGTTTCGTGCCTCAACCCAACCTACGGACTGACTTTTGGTTAAAAAAATAATTTAAATTGAAGCAGATTTTTTATGACCATAACTGCACCGACTTTAACTCCGACTGCGATCGGTAGAGTTGTCCTCCATCATATTAGCTGGCATACCTATGAACAACTGTTAGCGGAAATGGGAGATAATCGGACTGTTCGCTTATGCTATGACCGAGAATTATTAGAAATTATGACGCCGCTGTTAGACCACGAAAACCCAAAACGAATTTTAGAAAAATTTGTTGATGCTTTAGCAGAAGAAGGAAATATAGAAATTTTAAGTGTCGGTTCGACAACTTTGAAGCGCCCAGATTTAGCAAAAGGGGCTGAACCGGATTCAAGTTTTTATATTCAAAATGAACGATTGGTTAAGGGAAAATCCCGGATTGATTTAACTACCGATCCGCCCCCGGATTTGGTAATTGAAATTGATGTTTCCAGTAGTTCTGTGGATCGAGAAGGGATTTATGCGGCAATGGGGGTGCCAGAAATTTGGCGCTGCGATCGCGGGGTGGTCAAGTTCTTACAGTTAGAAGCGGGAAAATATATCATGGTGGAGCGATCGCTTGCTTTTCCCCTGTTATCGGTGACAGAACTAACGAAATTTTTCAGCCAAAGCCAAACTTTAGGAGAAACAACTTTATTGCGTTCTTTTCGGGCTTGGGTGAGACAAGTTTTAGCCGAAACCAGATGCGAAACCAACAGGTAAACCAGCGATAAATAGGTAAAACTTATGAATTTTTTGATACATTTTTTTCAATTAACTTAATAATTTCTGCTGGTTTAAATGGCTTAGTCAAATAAAATTTGACCCCCAACTTTTTCGCGGTTTTCACATAAATTTCCTTGGCCTGCGAAGTTAACATCCCTACAGGCAAATCTGACCATTGAGATGCCCGAATTTTCTGCAAAAATCCCAACCCATCCAGATGCGGCATTTCCAAATCGGAAATCACTAAATCAAATTCACCCTGGGCTTCTGCTACCTTAGCAAAACCCGCTGCACCATCACTCGCTTCTTCCACCAAAAAACCGGCTTGAGACAAAGTTTGTTGCAACAAACAACGCACGGTGCGCGAATCATCGACAATTAAAATTCGCCCTGATGGATGATGTGCGATCGCGCCGTTTTTTGGCTCTATTTGATCTAGATTTTTTGGGCTTATATTTTCTGGGCTTATATTTTCTGGGCTTATATTTTCTGGGCTTATATTTTCTGGGGTGATTTTTGACGAATTGTTATGGGACAAATTTTTGATTAAACTGACAAAATGATCCGGTGAAAGCACCGGAACAATCTGACGATTTCCTAGGACGGTACACCCGGCGACATAAGGCGGAACTGGAACCCGGTAATCTAAGGGCTTTAGAACTAATCGCCGTTCACCTAATAAAGCATCAACAACTAAAATAATGGGATTTTCTTTGACTTTAACCACCAATCCTAAACTCCCTAAACTACCTAAATTAGATGCTTCTGAGGAATTGGCCGATCGCTCACTGGGACAGCATGACCGAACAGGCAACAATTCATTTAAATGAAATACTGGAATAAATTGATTTTGCCACTGAATATTTGACTGATTTTCTGCCGCATTGTTGACCCGATTGCCTGTAACTTCGGCTAAACTATCGGCTAAACGGATCGTCTCCAAAACGTTAGCCGCAGGTATGGCAAAAGTTTGCCCTTGACAGCGAAAAATATGCATGGGTAAAATACTCAGGGTTAAAGGAATAGTTATAGTAAATTGGGTGCCGATTCCTAATGTGGTCTTTACCGCGAGCGAACCGCCTAATTTCGCCACTTCTTGCACCACAATATCTAATCCCACACCCCGACCGGAAATATCTGTCAACCGCTCCGCTGTGGAAAACCCAGGAGTAAACAAAAATTTCAAAATTTCATCCGCTGACCAGGTTTTTTGGTCTGGAGAAATCAGTCCTTTTTCCAAGGCTTTTTGGTAAATTTTTTCTGGATTAATGCCTCGACCATCATCGGCAATCGAAATCACCACATAAGTGCCGTTAGAGACCGCAGACAAATGAATAGTTGCCTGATTAGATTTGCCGTGGTTAGATCGTTCTCCGGGCAATTCAATGCCGTGGTCAAAGGCATTGCGTAATAAGTGAGTTAAGGGGGTTTGTAATTGTTCTACAATCCAGCGATCGATTAAAACATCTTGCCCAGAAACTACTAAATTAACAGATTTTTGGTACTGTTTTTTTAAGTCTTCAATTAACACAAAAAAGCGTTCGGTCATTTCCCGAAAAGGCACCATTCGCGCTGCGGTTAAATCCCGGTACAACTGTTCTAAGGATGAGCGCATATTTGCCAGGGTGTTCCGCAGGTTACGCGCCCCCAAAACCATGTCAATCCGATTTTGATCGAATCGCTGATTAATTTGAAAAACAGTTTTTAGCAAGTCGGTAGCTTCTGGGGATGATTTTAGATTATGTGCGGCGGTGCCATTTGCACTTTTGGGTAATAACTTTTGGCCGAGAATGGCATCTTTTAATTGTTGTTCGCATTGTTCTAGTTGTTCATAATTAATCAGCAGTTCGCCTACGGTATTGGTCATCCGGTCAATGCGGGATAAGGAAACTCGCAGATTAATATTTTCTGGCGATCGCGCCTTCTCTGGTTGACGAATCAAATACTTTAGAAATCGCTGGGGCACCGGGGAAGATAGTGGTGGCGGTTCTGGCAAATCAGAATCTAAATCAGAATCTAAATCAGAAAATTCTTCTGGAGATTGCCACTCGGTTTCCGCACTGACCGCAGAATTTTCCTCCTCGTCTGAGTTCAATGATTCGGTTTCCGAACCATAAAGGGTTTGATTTCTTTGCTGCCGAATTTGGGCGATCGCCTCTGTCACCTGTTGCAAAGAAATATCAGTATTTTGTGACGATTGTTCAAGCTGAGAACCGATTTCACTTAACCAATTCACCCCTAATGCGTCTCCGAGCAATGTGCATTCTTCAGCAAAAGTCGCGATCGCTTCTCTGGTAGCCTCTTTGGTAGCCTCTGTAGAAATACTGTCACTGGCTTGATTTTCCCTCAAGCTAGATTCAATTCTTTGCAAACAATCTTCTAAATCCACTTCCAGAGAAGTTTTAATAAAACTACTCACCTGGGGATGACGATCTAAAGGAGTTACATTCTCCAAATCCGCCAATTCCTCAGACTTAGCACAACCCTGAGAAGCTAAAAACTGATCGATCGCATCACACAGCAGATCGGCCATTTGTGGGGCAGTTTCATTGGGTAATTCTGGCTGATTTAGGGCTTCAAATAGTAACGCACTCACTCGATCCAGACTCATCAACAATAATTGATACGCGGAAGTGGTGCGATCGGCTCCACCAGATGTGACTTCAGATTTAACGGAAGTGCGATTGCTTGAAACTTGTTCATGCAAGCTAACCCGCTTTTCTTGGATAGCAATCAGTAAATCTTCTAACTTATGAGACAACTGAGAAAGGGCTGGCATTTCCGCTAAACTTGCGCCTCCTTTCAGGGAATGCGCCACCCGAATTAATTTTTGATATTGCTCATCCAGATTAATCGTCCCTTTGGGATTGCCTAACTGAGCAATCCCTTGCTCTAAAATCACCAAATAATCTGGCGCTTCTTCGTATAAAAAACAATTGCGCGATTCTTGGGCGATCGCCTCTAAATCGAGTGGTGCCAGCAAACCATTCATCCCCTTTACTATGCCTCAAGTGTCAATTAATCGGCTATCAGCTATTCGTCATTAGCTATTCGCCATCAGCTATTACCAGTAGGGGTGATTCGCTTTATCAACCCTACTGACTGCCGACTTTTCAGAAATTCCCTGCCCTTAAAGTTCCCGGATCCCTAAAAGCCGATCCCTAATCGCTAATCGCTGATAGCTGATAGCCTCTTTGATATTCTAAAGCAGAGAATAAACTATTCATATTTAAAATTGCCACAGTTGTGGAGTTTGTGGTCGCTGAAGTGGAGAAAATTTCCGTTAAACCGCTGAAATAAGCACCGAGTAAGGAGGTAAACTGACTAGGCAAGGGTCTGAACTTGGCGGGATTTAAGGAGACGATGCCGTGTAGTTCCGAGAAAACCCAGATTAATGGTTGCGAGTTAATTGGTTTCTGGGACTGGGAACGAGGCAATGCGATCGCCACCCCGGTTAATTGATTGGTTAATTGATTGGTTGATTGATTGGTTGATTGATTGGTTGATTTATTGGTTAATTGATTGGTTAATTGATTGGCTGATTTATTTTCTATCGGATAATTTTCATCGAGCAAAGGGGCAGAGGCTAAACCGAGTACATGAGTCAAGTATTCCCCTAAGTCAATCACCCAAACTAACTGTCCTTGGTAATCAATCACTCCCAAAATCCCATCGGTGACACCGGGAATGGGACAAATTTCATGGCAATTCAAGGCGATCGCTTCCACCACCCAATCCGCAGGCACTACCAAGCGCACAGAATTTTTTACCTGAAAGCCTAAGTAATCTTTCACTTTATCCGCATCTATCCCATTTACGCTGCCGATCTTCTCCAAGATATCAAAAAAATACCAAAATATATAAGGTATATCAGAAGTATATCAGCGATATATCAGAGATATATGAGCGATCGGCGTTTAGGTAAATGCGATCCAAATGCGAGCGTGTTCTCAGAATTCTCTGGAAAGCCATCGACGAGTCAAAAACCAGTCAAAACTGATATAGTCTAGGAAGATGAATGGTGAAAAATTAGGCCATTTGTAGCATCGCGTTTTCTTGAGCCAAAGATTTTTTTGGCTGGGTCACGGTTTGCGCTGATTGCAGATTTTTTTCAATGGTACTGAGCAGCATCAGGGGTGGGACAGGCTTAGTAATATAGTCATTTGCCCCCACCATTTGCGATCGCATCTTATCAATTAAACCATCCCGCCCAGTCAACATCACAATCGGCAGGGTATGGAATTGCTTAGACTGACGCAGCATCCGCGATAATTCATAGCCATTAATCTCTGGCATATTGATATCCATCAGCACCAAAGCTGGCTTATATCTCACCATTGTACTCAGAGCTTTTGCCGGTTCGGTAATACTCAGCACCCGATACCCACTGGCTTCTAAAACCATTTTCACATTGCGTTGCACGGTTTTACTATCATCAATGCAAGCAATAATTGGTTTTTCCTGGGTTTTGGGTGAGTAATAAGGCTGAATTTCTATAACTCCAGCCCGGACTAAGGGTTGTAATAAAGCCGCTAATCCTAAAGCATCCGCTTTTAAATATTTGGCGGCTTCATACAAAGAAGGATTTTGACTCAAAACTTGGCACAAAGCTTTGATAAAATCGATATCTCTGACTTTTTCCCACAACAGCTTGGGCAGTTCTTTGATATTTTTAATCATCACCCGTTGAAACGGTGAAGTAATTTCTGGTTGCAATTTTTGCCATTGACCGATCACCCCGCGCATGGGCCATACCAATTCTTTCAGGGAAACCGATAACAATATCGGATCTAACCCTACGGTTTTTTCAAATTGAACCACGCCTTTGGGCAAAGCCAGCAATTGAATTAACGCATCCTGGGTTAACCAGAATAGCAATTTTCTAACTTGTTGAACTGACAAATTACCGGATTTCCAGTAGTGGCAAATTTGCTGATAGTCGGACTTAAATTCCTTACCATTAAATTCTAATTCCGGGTAATACCATTGTAGGAAGTATTCCAAACGTTCTTTTTGCCCCATTGCACTGGTGGCAAAATGAATTTGTCCATTGCCTACATACACGCGCCAAAAAATTGACTCATCGTTTGGGTCGCTGATGGTTAATTTGCCAGTAATTTTTTTTGTGACAATATTTTGCAGAATTTGCCCTGGAGAGATTAAATTTTTTTGTGCTTGATTTGATTTCGCAGATTCTATCGCTTGAGTCTTAATTGAAGTAGCTTGTGTCATGGTTGCAATTTACCCCCGAATTGATTCTGAATGTAAGTTCAATAAATTATTTATCTTTTGTTTATAGAAAATTCTAATTTAGAGACTTTACTAGATTTTTATGTTGACATTTTTCTATTCACGATAGTAATCGTGAAATTGAAATTTCACATCAGTGGTAACCAGGATTTTTTTCTCCGTGTATTTACGGATATTACACTTAAGTAAATAGACGGACATATGAGTAAGCAAAAATACTCGTACACATCCGGGGGAAATAACGCCCAATTACCACCCGGTGAGGGTTGTTGATATTTTCTTTCCGATCGACCACAGACAAAAGATGTATGTAGGGGCGATTCGCCCCTACATCGCCACTACATCGCCCCTACATCGCCCCTACGGATATTTGTGATTTACTCAACAGAAAACCTCCGATTTAGAGGGATTCTAAGTGAGTGCTGACATTGACCGAGAGTTTTTTGCCCAGTTGCAAGAGACGACGGAATTGAGAAACCGTCCAGCAAATCGAGGTATTGTTGGCATCATCACCGCTGCGATCGCGATTTTGATCGCCGTTTTGATTCCCATAAGCGGCATAAAAGCATTGATCCCCGATGTCCCCATGCAGCCAGTAGAAGTACAATTCTTGGATTTGATCCGTAGCCAAATGCAGATTCAGTTGTTTGCCCACGGCAATCATTCGTTCTAAGCGTTCTAGCTGAGGTTCGGCGGTTTCCGGGTTGGCTTGATAAAGCAGGTGAGAGAGCGATCGCACAATCAGTTTTTCCAAAATTTGCTTAACTTCGGGAATATCCAAATGGCAGCGTAAATGTCCCGCTTCTGTGGCACAAGTTTCTAACTCCACCAACTGAGTCAAGCCCAAAAAACTATCTCCTGTAGCATTAAGAACATTTTCTGGATCGTCGCCGATTTCCGCTTCCAAGGCTTTTGCCGCCGCCAAACAGCGATTTCCTAAAGCAATTTCTGCCGCCACTTGTAATTCTTTCGGCACCGGCAACTCATCCCGGTGGAAAGCCATCACTACCCCATAATTATCCCGATATACTTGGGTATAAAGTTGATCCAAGCGCAACAAGGTTTCTTGACTCAGCAAGCGCATAATCCGATGCCGTTCTTCGGCAAATAAGTCACGCAAACTGAAAGACTTGCCATCAAAATACTGGTTCATCCCCAGAATCGCTTGGGCGGCGCTGCCTTGTTGTAAAATCCCCATCAGATGTTCTTTCATCTGGGTGTAAGCCCGACGACCGGAGAAGGGTTGAATGCAGCAGTGGAAATCCCAACCGCCCAAATGAAGCACCGCAAAGACTAATTCCAAATTTTCGCGGGTAATTCCTGAGGCAAGCTGCACTTGTCCCACCGCCAAAGTCAATGGCCCCATGCGCTGCAACTGATAATCCCGCTGATAAACCGTGTAGCAATAGATGCGCTGTTCGGTGGAATAGGTGGTAAATAGGCCGCTGATGGCATAGTGGGCGGCGACTTGTTCCAGGTTAATTTGCGAGGGAATCACTTGATGTTGATAAACTCCCGCCCCGTCTTGGAAGAAGTCAACGTTACTCTGTGCCTGGGAGAGGCGATCGATAAATTCTTTTTCCAGTTGAATTCCCGCCACATCACCCGCTAATTCGATCGCCCGGGCTGCATAACGCAAAATCTGCGTCCCTTCCGGTCGAGACAGTTCTTCAAAAAACCAACCACAACTGGTAAACATTAATAGGGCATGACGCTGCATTTCCAATAACCGCAGGGCGTCCACTTGTTCCGAGGGGGTGAGGCTGTGTTTTTGCTGCCGCAGGAAAAACTTCGCCACATTTTCTGGGGAGCGATCGCGGATCACCTGAATATACTCATCCCGGGCTTGCCAAGGATCGAGCAACAAGCGGCCACCCTCTTCTTGATAAATCGAAATCAGTTGATCCCGCAACCAGTTGAGGGCATTTCGCAGGGGACGGCGCCACAGTTGGTGCCATTCCCCACCCCCACCACAACCGCAGTTGTCTTGCCAACGGTCAACCCCATGAGAACAACTCCAAGCGGTGACGGGCTTTAGTTCCACTTCCCAAGTTGGTTGACAGATACTCAGGTAATGAGCAAAATTGGTCAAAGTCCAGCCGCGACGGGGAAATTCCGCAATAAAAGCGTAGGTCAGGCATTTTTCCGCATCCCGTTTATGGTGTCCGAAGGTTTCCCCGTCGGTGGCTACGGAAATCAGTTGACTGGGACGATGATCCCCGTGAATGGCTAATGATAAGCGTCCGGCTAAATGGTGGGAACTTTTCAGCACATCGTTAAAGCCCATGTCGCGAGAAATCGGGCCATCATAAAAGAAAATATCGATGTATTTGCGTTCGCTCTCTGCTTCTGAAACGGCTTCGGGCAACTTGTCACGACTGGGGAGAAAACATCGATAGGGACGAGTCGGGTCAATTTGACCGCCACCCACCGCATTCCATTCCGGTTTTGGCTGATCTTCCGTGGGCAATAGACGGCAACGTTCTGCTTGGGACGGGGCCAAGATAATAAATTTAATCCCTTCCTCGTGCAATACTTCCAAAGTAGGATAGTCTACCGCTGTTTCTGCCAACCACATCCCTTCCGGTTCTCGGCCAAACCGTTGGCGAAAGTCCGCTTTGCCCCAGCGAATTTGAGTATATTTGTCCCGTTTATTCGCTAACGGCATGATGATGTGATTGTAAACTTGGGCGATCGCATTTCCGTGACCATTCAGACGTTCTGCACTTTTGCGATCTGCTTCTAAAATCCGCTGATAAACTTGTGGATCGTACCGTTCCAACCAACTCATTAAAGTTGGGCCAATATTAAAACTGAGATACTCGTAATTATTAACAATATCGACCACTTCTCCGCGATCGTTATAGACGCGGGCAAAAGCATTAGGTCGATAACATTCGTGATTAATCCGCTCATTCCAATCGTGATAAGGTTCTGCACCGGGTTGCCGTTCAATCGCATCTAAATAAGGGTTTTCCCGTGGCGGTTGATAAAAATGCCCATGAACCGTAATGTAAATCCCATGAGCGGTTTGCAAGGGATTGGGGGCAGCTTCTACTTCATCTTCCATCGACTCTAAATCTTCTGCCCAGAGTTCAGGCAATTGAGATACAAACTGGTCTGTAGTTTGAGGATTTGGGGACATAATTAATCACCTTAATAAAATCATCTAACATGATCTACAGATTTCCCGAAAAAATGACCGGAAATCTTTGCCAATCTTTGCGTCAATTTACACTCATCAAATTCTGCGGTTTTCCCTAATCAAGTCTTATGGTTGGGTTATGGCCGATGACTACCTGAGCAATATAACTGATTTCTCAGAGTATTTTATCTAATTTAACTGATAAATTAACAGTTGAACATAAAACTTTAATCTTTTCAATTCTTTACAAAAATATGTGACAAAATATGTATATTTGATGACAGATTTTTTGACAATGCAGATCGGGCAAAATCTGGAATCTGAAAATAGCCAGTCGCGTCTCATGGGAAAATGCTTGATTTTTCTAGCAATTTACTGGATTTGGCGTAAATATAAAATGTTTGTTAACAAAATTGCGATCGCGAAGCGTGCCGGATGGCATATCGCTGGCTAACAATTCTTTTTGTCTGCCTTCAATAACAAACTTATGGCAAATTTTGCTACAAAAATTATTAAATTTTTATTAAGTTTTTTAAACAACATTTTCAGTAAAATTACTTAGAAAAAAATCAAACCGCCTCTATATCAAGAAATCCTGACTTAGGCATCGGCAAAAATATCGTAGATGCCAATATTCCCATGCGCCAACGAATCGGGTTTCTTTAAAATAAAGCGATGAGAAACCGGGTTTCTGTGGTGAGATACCAGAGTTAACCGTGGATGGCCAAAAAGAAACCCGGTTTCTTAAGATCAACCCGTAGCAACCTCAAGAAATACCTTAATGTCTACGAAAAACCTGATTTTTATTGTTTTGCTGCTGTTTGTCCCGGTTTCCATTGCCGCTCATTTCCTGGAATGGGGATCCGTGACTGTGTTTATTACCGCTTGTTTGGCGATCATTCCCCTGGCGGCTTGGATGGGAACCGCTACGGAGGAAATTGCGGTTTTGGTCGGCCCGACCATTGGCGGATTGCTGAATGCCACCTTTGGCAACGCCACAGAATTAATTATCGCCTTGGTTGCCCTGAATGCGGGACTGGTGGAAGTGGTGAAAGCCAGTTTGACCGGATCGATTATCGGCAACTTACTCCTGGTTATGGGTTTGTCTATGTTTCTGGGGGGGTTGCGATTCAAAGAACAAACCTTTCAGCCGGTGGTTGCCCGAAGTAATGCTTCGGCCATGAATCTGGCGGTGATTGCGATTCTGTTACCCACGGCGGTGAACTATACCTCCCAAGGAATTGAAGAAAGCACCATGCAAACCCTTTCTGGTTGGGTGGCGGTGGTCTTAATTTTGGTCTACGGATTAACTCTGCTGTTTTCCATGAAAACTCATGCCTATCTCTGTGATGTGGGGGAGGCGGAAAATGAGTCCTCTTCAGAGGGACATTCAGAAAAACCCAATGGTCTTTTGTGGACTGTGGTGCTGCTGGTTTGTACTCTTTTGGTGGCGATCGAATCAGAATTATTAGTGGATTCTCTGGAAGAAGCCACTGCCAGTTTAGGTCTGACCGCCCTATTTACCGGGGTGATTTTGGTGCCGATTATTGGCAACGCCGCCGAACACGCCACTGCTGTCACCGTGGCGATGAAAAATAAAATGGATTTGTCCGTGTCCGTGGCGGTGGGTTCCAGTTTGCAAATTGCTTTGTTTGTCGCCCCAGTGTTGGTGTTGGCTGGGTTGATTCTGGGACAACCAATGGATTTGAACTTTAACCCCTTTGAGTTAGTCGCCGTGGCCGTGGCAGTGTTGATTGCTAACTCTGTCAGTTCTGATGGGCGATCGGACTGGTTAGAAGGCACCCTGTTACTCGCCGCTTATACGGTTTTGGGATTAGCCTTTTTCTTCCATCCCGTGATGGAAGCAATGGGCTAATTGGGTGATAGAAACCAGGTTTCTTACAGGGGTTTTCTCCTGAATAGACCACAGCCGTCGGGGAATCAATTCCCCGTCTCATAGTTCAAGTCAGTTAAAACCGAAATCTTGCACTATTTGAAATCCGCCCAAAAACCGCCGGGGATTAAAATCCCCGTCTCACAGCGCAAGTCGGTTAAAACCGACTCTCTACAATTACCTGATTTGATTTCAGTCCGATTCATCGGACTTTAGCTATGAGGCGGGGATTTTAATCCCCGCCGGTTTGTGAGGCGGGGGATTTATGCTCCGGTTTCTTGGTTGAAATCAATTAGATGTGGATTCATCGGATTCATCGGATTCATCGGACTCATCGGATTCATCGGATTCATCGAATGCCTCTTTTGATTCCCCACCGGGCAATATGGCTCCTTGGACATTGGCATCTTTGAGGTTAATTCCTTGAAGCTGGGCATCTCGGAGATTTGCTATATATAAGTTTGCGGCTTCTAAGTCGGCATTGGCCAAATTCGCCCCTTTTAAAGTAGCGCTAATCAGCTTGGCTTGCTTGAGTGTGGCTCGTTGAAGGTTCGCATTCATTAGGTTGGCCCCAGTGAGGTTGGCATTTTCTAGCTTGGCATTGTCCAGAGTGGCATTCTTGAGATAAGCAGCTTCTAAGTTAGCCCCTTTTAGATTTGCTCCTGCGAGGTTGACTCCTTCTAAGTTAGCGCCTTCGGCTTGCTGATTGACGATTTCCCAGACCAACCGCCTGCGATCGCCTATTTGGCTATCCTCAGAAATTTGAGTGTCTTTCAAACAGTTCTTTACAAGTCTTGTTATATATAGGTTGTAAGCTGTTTGTTTCCCCGTTACCGCCACCTTCATAGCCACTTGGGGTATTATCGGAGTCAGATCCATTGTTCCCTAATAAATAATATATGATTCCTAAAATCACCCCTAAGCCTAGAAATCTGGATCGATACTTATCCGGTTTCGACTGACTCAAGTGGTTAAGGCACTGGTAGAGATGGGAAAAGTCACCGAGTATCTTCCGACGTACCATGCCCGTCACACTACCCAGAATCGTTGGTTAGAGTCTGGGATGTCGGAAGAAGCGATCGCCGCGTTGCTGGACACATCCCCGGCCATGATTCGTAAGCATTACCGAGATGACCGTCGTTATTACGAAAATTTAGCCCAAAATATCACCTTGCCAGAGTTAGGGAATTAAGTTTTTGCAGGGTACAAACACAAGCCGGAAAAATTTCAGGCACCTTATAGGGCAAAATAAGCGGGCAAAATTACAGAGTTGTAATGGCACTAGGTGGCTATGGCAAGTCCACTTAGTGCCATTTTGGGTTATTTTGGGTCACGTTGGGTCACGATTTTGATAAAAAAACCCGTTTTTTAGGGTTAATTAGGGCTATTTTGGGCTATTTGTGGCTATTTGTGGCTGTTAAGTGCCATATCAGGTCAGATCAGGTCACAAGCTTTAAAACCACGTCTTACACCGCCACACGGGGTGACAAACCTTACATCACCCCGTGGCTATACAAAGCTTGAAACCTTTGCAGCGTCTAAGTTTTAAGCTTAATGAAAATTTTGTCAAAAAGCTTGTGATGCTTGCCAGATAATGTTTTTGGCTCTCAGCATGACGCACGGAGTGACAGCAAAATTATAAAAACACTAGGGATGGGCAGAATGACACCTATTAAAACTAGGGATGGGCATAATGACATTTTTCCCACATCACACGAGGTAACGCGGCCCCGCTACACGGGCCGCCAGCGGCCCCGGTTCCCAACAAAAAACCTACCCGGTTAGGGGTAGGTAATTGGTCAGCGATCGAGCGTTGCGGTTATGCCGCGTCATTGTCTGGAGTCCATCGCAGTAAGTCACCGGGCTGACAATTTAGGTGCTTACAAATGATACTTAGTTTCTCTTCATCTAAATTAGACGGCATCCTATCGCAGTTTTTTAGTCTGGATGCCGTTGTACGCGAACACTGAAGCCAGTCAGCAAGTTGGTTGACTTGAATTTTGTGTCGTGCCATTAATTCGCGTAATCGCCACTGTATCAAGGTTTTTGAGGTTAGTGAAGTATTCATAATCAAGTGTATCAAATTTGCGTTTGTTTGTACATCATAGCAGATTCAGTGTTCAAATTATTTTAACATCTTCACTGATAATTTGTTGACATTTGTTTATTTATCTGATACATTTTTGAAATATAAAACAAAACCCGCGTCAGCGCTTAACTTTGGCGAGTCTCGCTGACACGGGTTATTCAAACACCTTACAAAAGGGGTTCTTTTATGAGAATAGCACAAAAACACGGGGGGCACGCGGTATGAAAAGACTGTATGTGACCCTCACGATCCGTCAGTTAAAGGCTAAGGTGTCCCGTCTAAGTCGGACTGCCTTCAAAGTCACTCGCAACTTTTTCCAGTCCAGACTAGGCATTGTCAAGCGCGATTGGTCACGGTTGACTAAGGCTG